>DCLA01000105.1 GCA_002320815.1 Myxococcales bacterium UBA1660 | reverse complement strand
ATCATCCAGCCTGCGCGGCTACAACACGCGTGAGTCGGCCGAAGACGAAGCGATCGACCACGCGAGCCGACGTCTGCGGTCCATCTCTGACGCCGAACGGCTGCTCGTTGATCAGGTGCGCAATTGGGCACTGAAGGCAAGCCACCGCCCTGACTCCAAAGCCGAGGCGCTACTCCGGTGGCTTGAAGAGCACCTCCAGCCCGGAGGTGAATGGTCGGACACACGTGTCATCCTGTTCACGGAGTACCGAACGACCCAGACCTGGCTGCACGAGATCCTGGCGAGCCATGGCTTCGGCGGTGATCGGCTCGCGCTCATGTTCGGCGGGATGGATCCGCAGGATCGCGAGGAGGTGAAGGCTGCGTTCCAAGCGCACCCAGACGACTCGCCGGTGCGCATCCTACTCGCCACCGACGCTGCGTCCGAGGGCATCGATCTGCAGAATCACTGCAACCTGCTCGTCCACATCGAGATCCCTTACAACCCGAACGTGATGGAGCAGCGCAACGGCCGCATCGATCGCCACGGTCAGAAACGGGACGAGGTGGTGATCTGGCATCCTGTCGACTCGGAGGGAGACCACGGGGACGATATCTTGCGCGCGCTTCGCAAACTCGATGCGATGCGCGCCGACATGGGCAGCGTCAACCCCGTGATCGCACCACAGCTGCCGGCACTACTCGCGGGCCGCCGGCGAGAACTCGACACCCGGTTCGCGGAGCTGCGAATCGAACGCGCGCGGCGCTTCGTGAAGGCGGAACGCGAGCTTCGAGAACGGATCGCCAAACTGCACGAGCGCCTCGTGACAACGCGTGGCGAGCTGCGTCTGACGCCGGAGCACGTCGAGCGAGCGGTTCGGGCGGCGCTACGCCTGACGGACAAGCCCGACCTCGAGCCAGCGACGCTTCCCAATGTTCCGAACGCGAAGGTGTTCCACATGCCGGCGCTAGCCGGCTCATGGTCTCGCTGCCTCGAAGGTCTGGAGCATCCCTACACCCGGCGCATCCGGCCGATCACCTTCGATCACGATGTCGCCAAGGGCCGCGACGACGTCGTGCTCGTGCACCTCAACCACCCGCTGGTCCAGATGAGCCTTCGCGTGTTGCGCGCCGAGGTGTGGGCGCGCGACGACGTGAAGAAGCTGTACCGCGTTTCGGTCCGAGCGCTTCCGGACTCCGACCTGGACTCACCCGCCCTCGCAGTGGTTTCACGGCTCGTCATCACGGGTGGTAACCATCACCGGATCCACGAGGAGCTCACCGGGTCGGGCGGCTACCTCCGAGACGCGAGCTTTCGCCGCGAAGAGCGGGTCACGACGGTCCGTGCGTGGCTTGATGCTTCGACCCCCACAAACATTCCCGACTCGCTCTTCGACGCTCTCCGGACGCGATTCGAGAAACACACCGACGCCGTGCTGAAGACCGTCGAGGCCCGCTCGAAAGACCAACTACGCACGCTGGGCAACACCATCGATCTCCGGAAGCAACGCGAGATCGACGACATGGCGCAGATCCTCGACGACCTCGAGAAGAACCTTCGAGCCGAACTCGAGAAGGAGGCGGAGCCGAAGCAGCTCGAGCTCTTCAGCGAGGACGAGCGGACCCAGCTGCGACGAGACCGGCTCGCACTCAGAGCTCGACTCGAACGGATCCCCGAGGAACGCGAGCGCGAGCTCTCGGCCATCGAGCAGCGTCACTCGGATCTGGTCGAGCACACGTTCCCAGTCGCCGTGATCCTCCTCGTCCCCGAATCCCTCGCACGAGGAGGTCAGCGATGAGCGCGAAGCACGAGTGGCTGAACCTCGTTGATGTTTCGGGACCATTCCTTGCCGTGCCCGTGCTTCGCGAGGTGTTCCCGCAGGGGCTCGATGAACTCGACACAGCTCGCGCCCAGCGCCTCCGCAGCGCGTACGAGGAATGGCGAGAAGCCGTCGACGGTGACGATGCCGCTGTCGAGGCACTCCATCGCGCCTGGATCGACGAGGTGCTCCAAACAGCGCTCGACATCGACGAGTCGATGCTGAGGCGCGCGGAAGGGATCCCAGTCGCCGCCATCAGCGAGCATCCCGAGCACGATCACCGGATCAACCCTGACCTCGCCATCGTGGACCCGACACGCGGCGACGCCGTCCTCTGCCCCATCCACGTCTTTCCTCCCGACGCCGACCTCGAGGCGTCGATGCGCTTCGGGGGGTTGACGTGTTCGCCAGCAGACCGAATGGCGCTTCACCTTCGCGCGCTCGGCCAACCCTTGGGTGTGGTCACCAATGGCGAGCGCTGGATGCTCGTCCACGCCCCCGTGGGGCAGGTAAGTGGGTTCGCGAGTTGGTACGCGCGGCTGTGGGCGCAGGAGCCGGACACGCTGCGAGCCTTGGGCTCGCTTCTCGGCGCGCGGCGGTTCTTCGCCCCCGAGCAAGAACGGCTGCCCAAGCTCTATGAGCGCTCGCTGAAGCACCAGGATGAAGTCACTGACGCGCTGGGCGAACAGGTGCGCCGTGCCGTGGAGGTCCTCGTCCAAGCGCTCGACCGCGCCGACCAGGATCGCAACCGCGAGCTGCTTCACGACGTCGAGCCCAAGGAACTCTACGAGGCGGGCCTCACGGTGATGATGCGGCTGGTCTTCCTCCTGGCCGCCGAGGAACGTGGTCTGCTGCTTCTTGGTGAACCGCGGTACGACAGTTTCTATGCCATCTCGACCCTGCGGATGCAGCTTCGGACCGAGAGCGACGAGATCTTGGAGCGCCGACGTTCGGGCTGGTCGCGTCTGTTGGCCGTGTTCCGCGCGGTCTACGGCGGGATCGAGCACCCCACGATGCTCTTGCCCGCACTCGGGGGCTCGCTCTTCGACCCGGATCGCTTCCCGTTCCTCGAGGGCCGCAAGAAAGGAACCTCGTGGCGTACCGATCGTGCCGAGCCGTTGCCGATCGACGACCGCACGGTGCTGCTGTTGCTCGACGCGATCCAAACATTCGAGGGCCGCACGCTCTCCTACCGCGCGCTCGACGTCGAACAGATCGGGCACGTCTACGAAGGCCTCCTCGAGCGCACCGTCAGGCGGATGGACGACGTCACCCTTGAGCTCGACGGGACGAAGGCGGCGAAGGACCCGCAAGTCCGCCTCGGCGAGCTGGAGTCGGCCCGCCTCGATGGGAACGAGGCCGTCGTGGCGCTCCTCCGCGAGCGCACGAAACGCTCCAAGTCGGCACTGCGCAAGAGTCTGGATAAAGAAATCGACGGGAAGCTCGGCGCTCGACTCTTGGCAGCCTGCCGCGGCGACATCGGGCTGCTCGATCGGCTCGAGCCGTACGCCCACCTGCTTCGCACCGACCCGTGGGGCTATCCGCTCGTCCACCCCAAAGGGGCCTTCGTCGTCGTCCTGGGCGCCGACAGACGCGAGACCGGCACACACTACACGCCGAAGAGCCTGACCGAGAAGATCGTCGGGGAGACGCTGACGCCGCTCGTCTACGAAGGTCCCGCACATGGTGCGCCGCGACGCGAGTGGAAACTGAAGCCACCTGGAGACCTGCTCGATCTGAAGATCTGCGATCCCGCGATGGGTTCGGGCGCCTTCCTCGTTCAGGCGTGCCGCTTCCTCGCTGCCCGTCTCGTCGAGTCGTGGGCGCTCGCCGAAGCGACGGGTGGCCACGTCGACATCGAAGGCCGGGTGCGCGAGACACAGGGAGACATCGAGCCACTTCCGACGGGCGACGAAGCGCGCGCCGAACACGCGCGCCGTCTGGTCGTCGAGCGCTGCCTCTATGGCGTCGACCTCAACCCCCTTGCGGTCGAGCTAGCGAAGCTCTCGCTGTGGCTCGTCACCTTGTCGAAAGGGCGCCCGTTCGGGTTCCTCGACCACAACCTGCGGCCGGGTGACAGCCTGCTCGGCATCCATCGTCTCGATCAGCTCACCAAGCTGTCGATGACGCCGGACGCACCGACCCAGGAGCGACTCTTCGGCAAGAGCGTTCATGGCGCGGTCAAGAAAGCGCTGGCCATCCGGCAGCAGCTCCGCGCGATGCCCATCCGCGACATCCGCGACGTCGAAGCGATGGCCAACCTCGATGCGTCCGCCCGGGCCAAGCTTGAGGTGGCGACGGATCTGGCCAACGCTTTCATCGGTGCTGTCTTTACCACCACCTCCGACAGCGCGTTGGAGTCGCGCCTCGCCGTCTTCGCGAGCGAGGCCGACCAGGTGGCCGCTGATGATGGGGGTGAATGCCTCGCGACCTTGCGTCGTCGTGCCGCCGAAGACCTAACGACGGACTCGCCCAACGCTCGGGCGCGTACGCCGTTCCATTGGCCCCTCGAGTTCCCCGAGGTGTTCGATGGCGGCGGTTTCGACGCCGTCGTAGGCAACCCGCCGTTCATGGGAGGACGCATCCTGGGCCGCCGCCTAGGCATGACCTATCAGGAGTTCCTGAAGATCATTCGCAACGACGTCGTCGGCTCTCCGGACCTTTGCGCGTACTTTTTTCTCCGGGCGTTCGCCATCCTGCACGCATCGGGACACTTCGGTCTGCTCGCTACGAAGTCCATCTCGGAGACAGGGTCGCGGATCGTCTGCCTCGATCAGATCCTCAAAGCCGGTGGGACGATCTATCGAGCCGAGGCTCGTGTTCCGTGGCCGGGTCGCGCAGCCGTCGTGGTGTCGATCGTCTGGGTTGCCCGTACGTGGTCAGGCAGTGCGATCCTAGATGGGGAGGAAACGCCCTCCATCAATGGTGGACTTCAACAGAACTTGCAGCTGAAGAAGCCGTTCAAGCTTACGGCGCTGAAGGGCCAATTCTCTCAGGGACAAGACACGATGGGGAGTGGGTTCTATCTTACCAGCGACGAGCGTGCCGCGATCCTTTCTGCTGATGCCCGATGCAGCGAAGTAATCCGCCCGATCTACAACGGGAGGGATCTGAACAATCTCAAGGCATTGGAGCCGGACCGATGGGTGATTTACTTCCGCGATTGGCCCGAAGAGAAAGCACGAACGTACAAGCCGGCCTTTCAGCGTCTTGAAGAACTCGTGAAACCATACCGCGACGGGCTCACTGGCCAAATCCACCAACGCTGTTTTTGGAAGTTTTGGGACCTTCGACCTGGCCTCATGAGGTTCTTTGAGAGCCACTCGCATGTGCTAGCGATCGCCCAGGTAACAAAGCACCTTTGTTTCAGTCGGGTTCCGACCAGCGCGGTGTACAACCACAAGGCGAAGCTCTTCTTCTTTGACGGGTATGGCGAGCTATCGGTCTTCCAAAGCACGCTTCATGACGTTTGGTGTCGCTGGCGGTGCGGCACGCTCGGAGCCGCGACACTCACGTACTCCACACGCGCAGCACTGGAAACGTGGCCGATGCCCACCGTCTCCGACCAGCTCGAAGCTATAGGGCGACGCTACTCCGTGCTGCGTGACGAGATTCGCAAGCACGAGTCCATTGGGCTTACGGATCTCTACAACCGCTTCCATGACCCGGCCGATACCTCTGGCGGCATCGACGACCTCCGGATGCTCCATCGCGAAATGGATAACGCGGTCTTGGACGCTTTCGGCTGGGGCGACCTGGACCTCGAACTCGATTTTCGCGAGGTGTCGTATTTGCCGGAGAACGACCGGGTTCGGCTCACAGTCTCCGAGCGCGCGCGTATCGACCTCCTGCGCCGACTCTGTGATCTCAACCACGAGCGGCACGCAGAAGAAGTATCGTCGGGCGCGAAGGCCAAGAAGACCCGCACGAAGCGGAAGCGCAAGGCTTCAGACGGGCAGATGGACATCGAAGACCAGCTATCCGGGGGGTCGGGCTCATGACCAAGCCGAGCACAGACCACGCAGAAGCTAGCCCGACCAAGAAGTTCTTCGTGTCGATGCTGACGCGCGACATCAGCCTCGCTGACGCGATCCTCGACCTGGTCGACAACTGCCTCGATGGCGCGCTCCGACTCGCGAATGGTGGGGACGTCGACTACGCGCAGCACTGGGTGAAGATTAAGCTCTCCGAGGAGCTTTTCTCGATCGAGGACAACTGCGGCGGCATCCCGCGTGAGGTCGCCAAGAACTACGCGTTCAAGATGGGTCGCGCACCCGACGACGATCGCGACTCGGAGAGCGAGACGATCGGGATGTACGGCGTGGGGATGAAGCGGGCCATCTTCAAGATGGGGCGGGACGCCCTCGTGCGGACGCGACACGGCGACGACACGTTCGAAGTCCCGATATCTTCAGATTGGCTGGATGACCCAGGGTGGGCGCCCCTTCCGATCAACGAGCCGAACGAAAGCAACGAAGTGCTCGACACGCCCGGCACGACGATCCAGGTCCGGGAGCTGTACGGAGGGGTCTCCAGGCACTTCCGAAACGAGGCCTTCGAGAACGAGGTTCGGGCCGCTATCGCGGAGCACTTTACGATGTTCCTTCAGCGCGGCCTGACGGTGGAGCTCAATGGCGTCGGCGTCGAGCCGGTACACGTCGAAGTATTGGTCTCCAACCGTCCGGATGGACCCGCCCCCTATATCTTCCAGAAGACGATCGACGGCGTGCTCGTCTCGATCACCGTCGGGCTGAACACCAGCCGACCGGCCTCCAGCGATGACGAGGAGTCGGGTTTCGACGAGAAGCGATCGTCGAGGACCGCGGGTTGGACGGTCCTCTGCAACGACAGGGCAGTGATCGTCGGTGACAAGAGTCGCCTGACGGGCTGGGGCGATGGCATCCCGATGTACCATGACCAGTTCATCGTCATCACGGGGATCATCGAGTTCCGCGCGACCGATGCCGAGAAGCTGCCCGTCACGACGACGAAGCGCGCTCTCGACACGTCCTCCAATGTCTGGCTCGAGTCACTCGTGAAGATGAAAGAGGGGATGCGGGTCTGGATCACGTACACGAACCAGTGGAAGAACCATCCGCGCGCGGATCAGACTGAGCATTGGAAGGATTCACGCCCCCTGTCGCTCGAGCAGGCAGTTGAGACCGTCGGCAAGCGCGCGGAGACGAAGCGATCTGGCGATCGGATCGAGTTCAATCCGAAGAAGGCGAAGGTCCTGCCGGAGCCGCCAGGAAAGAAGCCCTCTTCCCGCAGAATCGTGTTCTCTCGTCCTATCGAGGAGGTACGCCTCGTGTCGCGGATGTTCTTCGACACGGACGACGAGAAGCCGGGCGCCGTCGGTGAAAAGTGTTTCGAGTTGATACTGGCGAAGGCCAAGAAGCAGGAGGGTTGACCGATGGCTTCTGGATCGTCGCTTCCCTACCGGCTTCGGCCGAACAAGGCTGTGGACCGCGAGCTGTTCCTCGCGTTGTTGACACGCCTCTCACCGAGCTTGGGTCTCGAGCAATACCGTTACATTGGACTTGGCGGCCCGTTCCTGGAGGACTTTCGGCTCGTGCATGCCCGACTCGGCATCGGTCGGATGACGAGCGTCGAGGCTGAGGAGCAAACGCACAGACGTCAGCTTTTCAACCGTCCGATCGCCTCAATCGAGTGCGTGCACGATACGCTGGAGGACTACCTCGACGGCGAGTACTTCGACGGTCCGGTAATCATCTGGTTCGATTACACGGATCCAGGTTCGCTCTCGACCCAAATCGAGCGCTTCGCGCTGACCGTTGGAGCGGTGCCAACCGGCAGTGTGCTCCGACTCACTCTGAATGCGAACCCGTCGTCGCTCGGGAAGCCTGACCCCCACGAGCTATCAGTCGAGGCGGACGACGAGGCGTCTGAAGACAGAGCCGTCAAGCCGACGATCCAAGAGTGGCGGCTGGCTCGATTTCGAGAGCGTCTGGGGCCCTTGTTCCCCTCCGGTCTGAGCGCCGACGGCATGACGCGCAAGACCTATGGCCAGAGCATCCTCCACGCTCTCAAGTTGGCTGTCGACAAGGAGGTGCTCAGTCACCCCGACCGTCAGGTCGTGTGGACGCTGGCGACGCACTATTCGGATGGACAGCCGATGGTCACTGCCACGCTCGTGGTCTGTGCCGCGGACGACAAGACGATCACGCAGCTGGCGGAGGGTTGGGAGTTCTATTCCACGACGGAGCAGCCACATCGGCTGGACCTTCCCGCCCTGTCGACACTCGAGAGGCTGACGATGGAGTCGAATGAGGACGCGCGCGGGTGTCTTGGCTTTGAGCTGCCGAAGTCGGACATGGGTGTTGACCCGTTCGACGTGTTCGAGAAGTTCTACCGCATCTACCCGCACTTCTCGCGCGTGCATTTGTAATGAGGCCCGACGCATGACGCCAAGTACACCATCAGCACCCATCGATGCCTGGCTCGTCAAGCGGAGCGACAGCGACGGACCGTATGCCGTTCGGCTCGCTGGCGATCGCGTTATGTTCAGCGCGATCGAAGCTGGGCATTGGGTCGTGGTGGTCGATGGCAGCGGGACGGTTCAGCGTGTCGGGCGTGTGCTGAGAGTTCGCGCGGACATGGACTGGGCGACTATCTACATCGACCGTTGTCACCCGTTTGGGACCGTTCTCGCTCTTGCTGACATTGGCTTGACGCTGCCCCGCGGGCCGGCGTCTCGGCTCCGAGAGGAGGATCTCGCCAAACTTCTGGAGCGGGAAGGCCTTGCACTCGAGGACATCCCAATCATCGAAGACGCACGCTACGTGCGGGAACTGCTCGAACTGGCAGTAAGAGATGACCTGCTGGGGCCCGCTGGGGGGCCGAACGAGTACGTCGTCGACATGAGCGTGAGGGACCGCTACCTCGTCGGCAAGCTCGCTCCTCGCCGCCCCGGTCCACCAATCGACGTGGAGCCCGCTGGCGCGCTCGAGGACGAGGAGATGGGCGAACTCCGCGACGCACCGTTGCATGAGCCCGGAGCTGAGTTCCCCAGGGCGAGCGGACGTGTCGAACCCGAAGACGATGCGCTCGACGAAATCGACACGACGAACAACCAATCACTCGTTCCATCCAGCATCGGCCTGACTTTCTGCGTCGCACCTGATGTCGTTCGACTCACCGTCGAGACTAGATGGGGAAGTTACACCCGAGTCCCGAACGATGAGCACGACTTCACGAAGCCACGCAAGAACCGCAAGATCGGCGAGCTCGAGGAGGCAAAGGTCAAGGTCTGGCGCCGTGTGCCGTGTGGAGGTCAAGTCACCCTTGAGCTCAAGGATGGCCCGTTCGCGCCACTGATCCCCGATGAGCGTGAGCCGGATGTCCGTTTGCAGGGCACCATCCGCACGAACGCCAAAGGCGAGCGTCTGGTCACCGTATTCTTGGTGAACGGGCAACTAGAGCCAGAAACCAACCGGGACACAGCGTGGTTGTTCCAGCCCGTGGTCCAGGTTCGAGGCTCGGCAGATGCGGACCCCGTGTTCGTACGACGGCCCAGCAACGACGCGGTCGTCGATGATCCCGAACGAGACCACCTCGGCCTGATCTACCGCCGGCATGTGGAGTTCGCCGTCGGGCATGGGGTGGCGGTCCACTCCGACACGCCGCCAGATGATCCGACGCGGGCCATCCAGGTTCGGACCGAGGTCATCCCACGGTACGAGGTTCCCATCACGGAAACGCCCGGGCTGGACCCTCAGGATCGCCAGGCGATGCGCACGATGGTCGAGCGAGGGTGGCTCGACATGACCTCGCTCGCGGAAATGGCACCGCCAGATCTCGAGATGGCGCTCCGCACGCTCGTCGATGACTACGAGCTCTGGATTGCTGAGCAGGAGGCACGCGTCGGCACGGAGATCGTCGGACACGACCAACCGTCCAAGGATGCAATCGGTCGATGCAAGACCGCGCTCGAGCGCTTGCGCGCCGGCATCGCGGTCGTGCTCGCCGATGCGAATGCTCTGGAGGCGTTTCGGTTTGCCAACCGCGCGATGGCACGCCAGCGGGTTCGGAGCATCTACGCGCTCCGAAAGCGCCGGGGCGAGGATGTCACCCTCGACGACATCGACATTCGCCGGAACCGCTCGTGGCGTCCGTTCCAGCTCGCGTTTCTTTTGCTTTCGATGCCGTCACTCACCGACCCGCGACACAGCGACCGCACCAGCCCGGCCGAGGCATTCGCGGACCTCATCTGGTTCCCGACGGGCGGCGGTAAGACCGAGGCCTACTTGGGTGTTGCCGCCTTCGCGATGGCGATCCGGCGCCTGCAGGGAGTCGTAGAGGGACGCGACGGTGGCCGTGGCCTCGCCGTGATCATGCGCTACACGCTGCGTCTACTGACGCTCCAGCAATTCCAGCGTGCTGCGACCCTTCTTTGCTCGATGGAGTCGATTCGTTGGGCCGATGAGGACAAGTGGGGCAAGGAGCCTTTCACCCTCGGACTCTGGGTCGGCAACAAGGTCACGCCAGGTACGACCGAGCGCTCCCACCAGGCGATTCAAGCGATTCGAGACAAAGACCGGAACCGATCTGGGATCGCGTCACCTGCTCAGCTCACGAGCTGCCCTTGGTGTGGCACGGAGGTGCTTGCCGGCAGAGACATCGAGGTCGACAAGGTCGGGGGGCGGACGGCGCTCTACTGCGGGGACAAGCTCGGTCAGTGCGAGTTCAGCAAGACGAAGTCGGCTCGGAACGCGCACCCGGGCCTGCCCGTCAAGGTCGTCGACGAAGAGATCTACCACCGGCCGCCAACGATGATGATCGCGACGGTCGACAAGTTCGCGATGATGGCGTGGCGGCCCGAGGTCCGGACCTTGTTCGGCCAGGTGACTGAAGAATGCCAACGACATGGGCTGCTTTGGCCGGGGCACGACTGCGGAACAGGCCATCGGGCCCGAAAGCCTCACCCTGCGGCCAAGGTTAGACCGTGCAAACCGGTGAGGCCACCGGATCTCATCATCCAGGACGAGTTCCACCTCATCAGCGGTCCTCTCGGTACGATGGTGGGCTTGTACGAGACTGCCGTCGATGACCTGTGCTCGTGGACGTTCGACGAGAAGCAGGTTCGGGCGAAGGTCATTGCGTCCACGGCCACGGTACGGAGGGCCGCCGATCAGGTGCGCAACGTCTTCATGAGACGGCTCGCCATCTTCCCGCCCAAGGCGTTGGACGTCGAAGACGACTTCTTCTCGGTTCAACGTTCGATCGAGACCAAGCCCGGACGGAGATACGTGGGAATCTGCGCCCCGGGGAGCTCGCGACCTGCAGTACTGATCCGCACATACACGGCATTCCTGACGGCTGCGCAGGCGCTCTTCGACACCTTTGGCACGGTCGCTGACCCGTTCATGACGCTCGTAGGCTACTTCAATTCGCTGCGTGAACTCGGGGGCATGAAACGTCTGGCAGAGGACGATGTTCAGACCCGTTCCTTCCGAGTCCAGATGAGCCTCGTCGATCGACCGGGGCTGGCTCAACGCCGCGTGGGCAGCATCGCGGAGCTGACCTCTCGCGTGTCGAACACCGAGATTCCCAAGTACCTCGACCAGCTCGAGGTGCCATTCGAAGCGGTGTTCGATCCAGCCGAGGGCAAGTGGGTGACCCCTCGCGGTCCTGACGGACCGTGGCCGATCGACGTGGTTCTCGCGACGAACATGCTTTCGGTCGGTGTCGACGTGAACAGGCTGGGCGTCATGGTCGTCAACGGCCAGCCCAAGGGAACGGCCGAGTACATTCAGGCGACGAGTCGAGTCGGCCGTGCGTTTCCAGGTCTCGTCGCGGCGGTCCTCACTTGGGCGCGCCCGCGAGACCTCTCTCACTACGAGACGTTCGAGCACTACCACTCGACATTCTATCAACATGTCGAGGCCCAGTCGGTCACCCCATTCTCGCCTCGCGCGATGGACCGAGGGCTGACGGGGACGATGCTCTCCCTCATGAGAAACCGATATGAGCCGTTCGGTCCGAATCCGGGCGCGGGCGTCATGACCAGCCCCAGTCGACCCGAGATGACGGCTACGGTCGACGCGGTGGCCGAGCGAACGTGGGAGGTCACCGAGGACTCCGCGAAGCGCGGTCTTGCTCAAGCCGAGCTCAAGAAACGGGCCGACGAATGGGCGAAAGAGGCCGGAGTCGGCGGTCGGACGCTCGTGTACCGCAAGTATGGTGCGGGCCCCTTGGCGTACCCGCTCCTCGAGTCGCCGGGCATCCGGGCGTGGTCGACGTGGACCGTCCCCACCTCCATGCGTGAGGTCGAGCCCGCAGTCCGCCTGATCATGGAGGACGACCGCTCCCTCCATGACCCCAGCTGGCGGGCCCAGCCACGTGAAACCGAGGAGGACCAGCCATGAGCCAGACCCCTGTCGGTGAAGTTCGGCCCAGCCAGCTACTCTGGACCTATGGTCCCGGCTCGCTCGTAGATCTGCCCAACCTCTCGGTGGTCACGATGGGAATCGACCGCTGGGATCCCAACCGATGCCAGCCCGTTCAGGAAGCTCGACTGCTGAGCACGGTGCGTCGAGTGCTTGGCGACCAGGTCGAGTCACTGCGAATGCCACCGATGACGGACAGCGACACCGTCGACCCGTTCTCCGCCGAGGCGTACGTCGGCGTGCCGGTAAAGCCATTCCCGCGCTGGATGCGCTGCGTGAAGTGCGGGCTTCTCTCCCCGTTCGACTCGGGCCTCTTCGAGTTGAAGGCGAATCGGTTTCGACCCGAGTGGACTCGATTCGTGCACAAGGGCTGCACTGGTTCGCGTGGCGACCAGAAGCCCAGAGATGCTGATGCCGTCCCTGCTCGCTTCCTGTTGGCGTGTCGCCAGGGACACCTCGACGACTTCCCTTGGCACTGGTTCGTTCACGCGGGGCCGAGCAGCTGCAAGGGAACGCTCCGCTTCTTCGAGAGTGGCGCTTCGTTGCAGACGGAGAACCTCTGGGTCCGCTGCGACTCGTGCGAGGCGGCACGCAGTATGGCCCAGGCGTTTGGACAGGCGGGACGCGACAATCTCCCGGGGTGCCGCGGGCGCCATCCCCACCTCAACCGCTTCGAGGAGAACTGCAAGGAGGCGCCGCGCGCGATCCTGCTGGGCGCAACCAATGGGTGGTTTCCGATCACCCTCTCGGTCCTTGCCATCCCGCAGACCGGTAGCCCGCTGGCACAGCTCATTGGCGATGGTTGGACGTTCTTCGAGGACGTGGAGAGCGAGCTCGAAGCCAAGGTGGTCGTCAAGACCTTGAAGAAGTCGGCCCAACTGCCGGGCATCGAAGCGTTCTCTCCCGATCAGGTCTGGGAGGCCATCGAGGCCCATCGCAATCAAGATTCGTCGGAGGAGGAGATCGACCTGAAGGGGCCGGAGTGGGATGTCCTCACTTCGCCCACGCCACCCAGCGATTATCCCCACTTCATGAGCAAGGAAGTCAGCGTGCCCACTGGGTTCGAGCCCTTCCTGACCCGCGTGCTGCTGCTCGAACGGCTGCGTGAGGTGAATGCGCTCATCGGATTCACACGCGTGGAATCGCCCAACGAAGGGGGCGCCGACGAGCGCGCTCCGCGTGCCGCGATCGGGAAGGGAGCGCCCAACTGGATCCCCGCGACGCAGGTTCACGGCGAAGGGATATTCCTTCAATTCGACGAGGACGCCCTCAAAGACTGGGCGGCACACACCGGACCGCGGGCGCTAGGTTCCATCCTCCGTCGTGGCCACCGAGGTTGGCGAGCGCGTCGCGGCCTCGACCCGGATCCTGGGTTCCCCGGTTTGCGCTACGCGCTGCTGCACACCATCAGCCATCTGCTGATCCGCGAGCTCGCGCTCGACTGCGGATACAACGCCGCGAGTATCCGCGAGCGAGTCTACGCCGAGACGGAAGGCGGGAAGTCTCAAGCGGGCATTCTCATCTACACTGCTGCCGCGGACTCCGACGGAACCCTCGGCGGACTCGTCGACCTCGGCAAGCCGGAGAATCTCGGACGACTGCTCCGCCAGTCCCTCGATCGGGCTAAGGTCTGCGCTTCCGACCCACTCTGCGCCGAGCACGATCCAAGGAAGGACCAGACGCTCCATGGTGCCTCGTGCCATGCCTGCTCGTTCGTTTCCGAAACTTCGTGCGAGTGTGGCAACCGATACCTGGATCGCGCATTGGTCATCCCGACGCTCCAAGTGTCTGACGCCGCGTTCTTCAAGGGGCTGTGATGCAAGCCCTATTGGACGCGGTCGTCGATCTGGTGGCACTCGTTTCTCCTTCGAAGGTCGGGGCAATCGCCACCGCGGTGCGCGATCTTTCCCCCACGTCTCCACCGAACCTCCGAACGCTTGTCGGGACCCCCGCCGCAAGGGCCGCTGTGGCGCACGTGTTGGCGACGTGGGGCGAGACGGGAGTCACTGGCCACGAGTTGGCGGGCATGCTTCAGGGCGCGGCTGAGGCGCGCAGACGGACCGAGCGCGAGCTCAGCGTCGATCTGGTTTGGACCGGACCCACGACGCCGTTCGTACCCACACGCCGAACGGAACAGGTGTTGATCGACCTCATCTCGACCGCCGAGCACGACCTCTTCCTGGTGAGCTTCGTGGCCTACGACGTACCGGGGGTGGCAAGGGCAATGAACGATGCGGCTACCCGGGGTGTCCGCGTTCGCACGCTCCTCGAGGCTTCCACGGCGCATGGCGGAACGCTGAGTGTCGATCCCGCCGCAACGATGCGGTCGTCGGTCCCAGGTGCGGAGATCTACACCTGGAAGGAGAGGTCTGAACCCTTCGTCGACGGGAAAGTACACGCCAAGGTTGCCGTGGTGGACGAGGCGCGGGCGTTCATCACGAGTGCCAACCTCACGGGACACGCGCTGGAGAAGAACATGGAGGCAGGCGTGTTGATCAACGGCGGCCCGGTGCCGAAGACCCTGAGTGACCACCTGGAGGGGCTCATCAATGTCGGCATCATCGCACCGGCTTAGGACCAGCACATGAAGCAGATTCAGCCGACTGGCGACGAAAGGGTATTGGCCGGCTGCGTCTACTGTGGTGCGTTTCCAGACACCCGCGACCACGTGCCCTCGGGTGTGCTCCTCGACAAGCCGTTCCCTGACAATCTGCCGGTCGTGCCCTGCTGCAGCTCCTGCAACAACTCCTTTTCCCTGGATGAGGAGTACTGCGCAGCGCTGGTCGATTGCGTTCTCGTAGGTTCGGCTCAGCCGACCCCGCGGCATCGCGAGAAGGTGCAACGGATTCTGGAGTGGCAGCCAGCCTTGACGGCCGTTCTCGAAGCGGCGCGGAGCGTGGACGCTGATGGACAGACCCTCTTCGAGCCCGACCTCGAGCGAGTCGAGAACGTCGTGCTGAAGCTCGCGAAGGGTCACGCTGCGTTCGAGCTCCACACCGTCGACCCAGAGGAGCCGTCGATATCGGTCGCGCCGCTGCCGTTGCTCGATGACGCAAGCCGCGAAGCCTTCGAGACGCCGCCCGAAGTCTGCTTCTTCCCGGAGGTCGGGTCGCGGGCCATGCACCGGATGTTCGAGCACGGCGTAGCCTCGCCCAGCTGGATCGTGGTTCAGCCGGACCGCTACCGCTTCCTGGCTTCGCCGGGACTGCCAGTGCTGGTCCGAATCGTCATCGGTGAGTACCTGGCCTGCGAGGTGGTCTGGGGTGAGTGACAGGCCGCCGCTGTGGTTCGCCTTGGCGTCTCGCGCTCTCACGGCCGCCCAGGTTCACGCAACCACGCCCCGTCAGCCCCAGCTCTCGCAAGCCCAGCAAGATCAGACACTTGCGAGAGCTGCCCGCTCAGCCATGTTTCGCCGTAGCGTCCCGCAAGGGGATCGGACCCCCGGATTTCGACACACGAGTCCGGAGACGTCTGGTGAACGGCGCCGAGAGGGAGGATGTGGGCGACGATCAGGCCGTCGCGATGGGCTTCAAAGAAGTAGAGCCGGTCGATTTCCTCGCTGGGACATGCCTCGTGAGATTTCCTTCGGGCGCGGCTCCGAGCCCACACCCTCAGCTGAGTAGAGCCAGCCGCCTCGACGAGTGGGACACCAAGACCGGCGCATGAAACTAAAGCCTCGCTGAAGTTCCTTGCGCCAGTGCTCCCGTCGAGACGCCTTGCACAAAACTAAAGCTCCGCTTAATCTTCTTGCATGAGCGAGGCGACCGCCAGATCGCCCGACTGGGACCACCTCTTCGAGATCGCGGCGGCCCAGGACGGGCTCTTCACGACGCAGCAGGCGGCGGAGGCCGGCTACTCGCCGCAGCTGCTCGCGCACCATCTGGGCTCCGGCCGCATGGTCCGAGTGCGGCGCGGGGTGTACCGCCTCGTGCACTTCCCCGCCGGCGACCACGAGGACCTTACCGTGGTCTGGCTCTGGTCCGAGCAGGAGGGCGTCTTCTCCCACCAGACCGCGCTCGCCCTGCACGACCTCTCCGATGTGCTGCCCGCGCGGGTGCACCTCACGCTCCCCGCGGCGTGGCGGAAGCGGCGGCTCCGGGTCCCCGATGGGGTCATTCTCCACTACGGCGCCGTCGCCGGGGGCGAGCGGCGCTGGTTCGGACCGGTGCCGGCAACTGCTCCGCTGCGCACCCTCGAGGACTGCGCTGCGGAGCATCTTCCCCCTGATCTACTGCGCGGAGCCGCCCTCGACGCGCTCCAACGCAGGCTGGTCAGGCGTGACGAGCTCGCCGCCGTCGAGACCGCGCTGGAACCCTTCGGAGGGCTCGAGCCATGACCCGCGAGTACCGCACTGCCGCCGCCTTCAAGCAGGCGCTGCAGCAACGGCTCCGCACCGCGTCGACTTCAGGTATCGACTTCGCTCGTCGCCGCCAGCTCGTGGTGTTCGACCGCTTCCTCGCCCGCATCGCCCTCGAGCTCGGCGACGCCGTGACACTCAAGGGTGGCCTCGCCGTCGAGCTTCGGATCGAGCGGGCACGAACCACGACGGACGTCGACCTCCGCGTGATGGGCTTGCCGGACGACATCCTCGCCCGGCTCGATGCAGCCGCGAAGCGCGACCTGGGCGACTTCATGGTCTTCACCATCCAGCCTCACGCCCGGCACCCCGAGATTCAGAACGACGGGATGCAATACGACGGCGTTCGATTCCGTGCCGAGTGCAGCCTCGCGGGCAAGGTCTACGCTCGCCCGTTCGGCGTCGACGTTGCGTTCGGCGACCCCATCCTCGGCGAGCCGGAGGTGATGGTCGCCGAGGACGCGCTGGCGTTTGCGGGCATCGCGCCGCCGACCCTGCGCGTGTACCCGGTCGAGACCCACGTCGCCGAGAAGCTCCACGCCTACACGATGCCGCGCGCTCGCCCGAACTCGCGGGTGAAGGACCTGCCCGACCTCGCGCTGCTCGCGACAGCCGGAGCGGTCGAGGCCGGTCGGCTACGCGCTGCCATTGACCAGACCTTCGCCTTCCGCGGGACGCACGCCATACCTGACAGCGTCCCGGCACCGCCCGACACGTGGGAGGGCGCCTACGCGACCATCGCAAAGGAAGACCAGCTACGGTGGTCGACCCTCGACGAGGCGTTCGAAGCGGCCGAGCGTTCCTCGATCCCGTGCTTGCTGGCCTCACCGACAGCCGGTGGGATCCTGACGCGTGGTCGTGGGTGGCGCTACCAGCAGGATCTGACAGCGAGAGCGATTGACGATGCCGAGATACTACGAATTCGAGGTCTCCTTGCAGGAGCTGCAGCCGCGGATTTGGCGGCGCTTCCTGCTCCGCACCACCGCCACCTTCGCCCAGCTCCATCAAGCGATACAGCAGGGCTTCGGCTGGCAAGAGTGCCACCTGTGGGAGTTCCGTCTGCCCACGTTACAGGGGCGGCCCATCGCAGGTCTTCCCGGCGGGGAGGAGTACGACCGGCCGACGCCGGACGCGAAGACCGTCAAGCTGAACACCTACTTCACGGGGAAGCGGGTCGTGGAGTGGTGCGAGTACCTCTACGACTTCGGTGACGACTGGACCCACGACGTGAAGCTCATCGCCGTTCACTCCGACAAGGAGTCGTTCAAGCAGCGTCTCTTGGACGGGGAGCGCGCCGCACCACCCGAGGATTGCGGCGGAACGCCGGGCTACGAACGCATGGTCCACTTCGTCGAGACCGGAGAAGACATCTACGACGATGATCCTGAGGGTCTCGCGACGTGGCTCGATGGCTGGCGCCCCGACGCGTTCGAGCTTGCGACCGCGAAGGCCAAGTTTGACCGATGAAGAGAGACGTCGAGATCGACCGAGACAAGGTCCGCGCCGAGGCCCGGAAGCTCGATGGGACTGGGCTGCGGGTCTAGCTGGATCGGGCCATCGATATGCTGCCCGACGAGGCGTTCCCGGAGCTCATCGCGGACTACGTCCATCTCCGCGATGTCCTGGCCGACAAGAACACACGGCCCGACCTGCTGCGCACGGTCCCGCAGTTCCACCGCGACAGCGTGGCCGGCCGCTACTACCAGAGCTTCAACGTCAACTCGCGCAACTACATGGAGAAGTCCCAGGGCAGACCTTTATCGCGGAGCACTCGCGCCTGGTCGATGCATGCCTCCGCGCGGAGCAGAAGGGTGAGCTCGAGACGGCCGCGGAGGGACTCGGGCTACTCATCGATCTCATGCGCGAGATCGACCAGTGCCGAGACGACATCGTGTTCTTCGCGGACGAGGCGGGCTCCTGGCAGGTCGGCGTCCTGTGGGACCGCGTGCTGCCGGCATGGTTCCGGAGCTTGTCGCCGACCACGGAGCCCTACGAGTGGGCCGAGACGGTGGTCGACGCGCTCAACGACTTCGCCAGCTACCAGATGGACGAGATCCTCGCGGCCGCCCGCGAAGCCGGAACCGCCGAGCAGCGGGAGGCGCTGGCCGAGTACGAGGACGACCTGCGCAGGCGGCGGAGATGAGAGACGCGGCCCTCGCTCCGGGAGTCTCGCCTCGCGGTAGTGTTTCGCGCTCTCGCCAGCCCACCGTGTTTCACGCAACCACGGCCGAAAAGCGCCGACCGCCGCAAACCCTTGATTTGAATAGCCACTTTTCTAACGAAAGCGGCCGTTCGGACTCGCGCTGGCATCCCGCAAGGGGATCGAACCCCCGGATTTCGACACACGAGTCCGGAGACGCCCGGTGAACGGCGCCGAGAGGGAGGATGTGGGCGACGATCAGGCCGTCGCGATGGGCTTCAAAGAAGTAGAGCCGGTCGATTTCCTCGTTGGGACATGCCTCGTCGGATTTCCTTCGGGCGAGGCTCCACGCCCACGCCTTCACCACAGTAGAGCCGACCCGTTCGCCCAGTGGGACATCACGACGGCGGCGCTTGCACAAAACTAAACCACAGGTTTATATGTCGCTCGTCCGGTTCCCCCGGCCCAAGCACGGAGCGCGCATGACCGACAAGCTCGTCCCTTCATCCGACGCCCTCGTCCAGGAGCTGCGCTCCCTGATCGAGGCGACCCGCGGTCGCGTCGCTCAGACGGTGAACAGCGAGCTGGTTGCCCTCTACTGGCAAGTCGGCAAGCGGCTGCGCGAGGAGATCCTCGGGGACGAGCGGGCCGCCTACGGGGAGCAGGTCGTCGCCGAGGTGGCCAAGGCGCTGACGGCCGAGTTCGGCCGTGGGTTCAACAAGCGGAACCTCCACTACATGGCCCGGTTTGCCGAGGTCTTCCCGGACGCGGAGATTGTGCACGCACTGCGTTCACAATTGAGCTGGACCCACTTCCGCGAGCTCATCGCCATCGACGACCCCCTCAAGCGGCAGTTCTACACCGAGATCTGCCGGGTCGAGCGGTGGAGCACCCGGACCCTCAAGAGCAAGATGGACGGAATGCTCTTCGAGCGGACGGCGATCGCCAAGCGCCCGGACGCCGTTGTGGAGGGCACGCTCGAAGCTCTACGGGACGAGGACCGGATGTCGCCGGACCTGGTCTTCCGCGACCCCTACGTGCTCGACTTCCTCGGCCTGCCCTCGGACTTCAGCGAGGCCGAGCTGGAGGCCGCCATCCTTCGCGAGCTGGAGGCCTTTCTGCTCGAGCTCGGCCAGGGGTTCAGCTTCATCGCTCGCCAGAAGCGGATGTCCATCGGCGCGGACGACTACTACCTCGACCTGCTCTTCTTCCACCGCCCGCTGCGCGCGCTGGTCGCGATCGAGCTGAAGCTCGGGCGCTTCGACGCGCGCGACAAGGGGCAGATGGAGCTCTACCTGCGCTGGCTCGACAAGCACGAGCGCCAGCCGAACGAAAACCCGCCGCTGGGGCTGATCCTCTGCGCCGACAAGAACGAGGAGCAGATCGAGCTCCTCGAGCTGACCGAAGGCTCCGTGCGTGTCGCCAGCTACCTGACCGAGCTGCCGCCGCGCGAGCTCCTGGAACGCAAGCTGCTCGAGAGCATCGAGCACGCCCGTGCTCGTGCGCTGGCCGGTGACCGGCTTGCCCTGTCCGACTCCGACGGGTGAGCGCGATGCCGGAGGCCACTTCGCCGAGTTGGGATGCGCTCTACGCCACGGCCGAGCTTCAGGCCGGGTACTTCACGACCGCGCAGGGAGCCGAGGCCGGCTACTCGCCGCAGCTGCTCTACAAACACATCAAGGCCGGTCGGCTCCGCCGCGTCCGGCGCGGCATCTACCGCCTCGTGCACTTCCCGATGAGCGACGAGGAGCACCTCGCCGAGTGCTGGCTGTGGGCCCAGCAGGTCGGCGTCTTCTCGCACGAGACGGCGCTCTTCCATCACGACATCTCCGACATCCTGCCAAAGCACGTGTACATCACAGTCCCGGAAGCGTGGTGTCGGCGTCGGCTCCGAGTGCCGGAGGGCCTGGTGCTCCGCTACGGGCACGTCCCGGATGCCGACCGCACCTGGCTCGGCCCGGTCCCGATCACCAAGCCGGCGAGGGCCATCCGCGACGTCATCGACACCCACCTCTCCCCCGAGCACATCGAGCGGGCCATCGCCGACGCCCGCCATGGCGGCCTCATCTCCGGGGATGAGGCCGACCAACTCGAAGCGCGGCTCCGCGAGAGCCAGAGGACCTGATGGCCAAAGCCCCAGCCCACAAATGGACCTTCCGCGCTCGCTTCCGTCGGCACGCCTACGGATGGAAGTCGCAGCCGGCGATCAAGCGGATCAGGGAGGCGGTCTCCGAGATCAAGAGGGAGGCGCGCAAGGACCCGCTTCTCGCCGCCGAGGGGGCGGTGCTCTTCCTCGAGAAGGTGTCGCCCGCCATCGAGCAGGTCGACAGCTCGTCGGGAGCCATCGGTACGGCGGTGAACAACGCCATCGCCGCGCTGGTTGAGATCATCGCCGCGGCGCCGGCCGACGATGGCACGCGGGCGAAGTGGCTCGAGCAGCTGTGGGAAGCCTACCAGGACGACGACATCCCCTACCTGGAGTCGCTCGGGGACTACTGGGGCGAGCTCTGTGCAAGCCCCGAGGTCGCATCCCACTGGGCGGACGAGCTCATCGGGACGTGCAAGATGGCGTGGAGCCCCGACCCCGAGCGGCGAGGCTACTTCAAGGGCACCACGAACTGTCTGAGCGCGCTCGTCGCGGCGGGCCGCCACGAGGAGCTTCTCGAGCTGCTCGACATGGCCCCCTACAAGATGTGGCACTACCGGCAGTACGGCGTGAAGGCCCTCGCCGCAATGGGGCGGAAGGCCGAGGCCATCCGCTACGCCGAGGATGGCCGCGGTCTGAACGACAGCCCCGTCGCCATCGCGCGGGCCTGCGAAGAGGTGCTGCTCTCCTCGGGGCTCGCCGACGAGGCCTACGAGAGGTACGGGCTCATCGCCAACCAGGCCGGGACCTACCTCGCCTGGTTCCGGGCGGTGGCCAAGAAGTACCCCCGCAAACCAAAGGCCGAGGTGCTGGCCGACCTGGTGGCGCACACGCCCGGCGACGAAGGCAAGTGGTTCGCTGCGGCGAAGTCGGCGAAGCTCTTCGACGAGGCCATCGAGCTGGCCAATCGGACACCCTGCTCGCCGCAAACCCTGACGCGGGCAGCGCGCGACTTCGAGGAGAAGAACCCGACCTTCGCGCTCGAGGCGGGCATGGCCGCGTTGCGCTGGCTGGTCGAGGGCTACGGCTACGAGATCACCGGCGTCGATGTGCTCGCCGCCCACTCCCACACCATGAAGGCCGCCGAACATGCGGGCGTCGCCGAGGAGACACGAGCGAGGATCCGCGCGCTGGTCTCCCGCGAGACTTTCGGTGAGCGCTTCGTCACCCGCATTCTCGGGCGCTACCTGGAGCTGCGCTGATGGCCCACCTACGACACGGCGAACGCGACTCGGTCGTCGACGCGGCCCTCGACGCGATGGACGCGGAGAGGCTGCGCGAGCTGATCCGGGCTCTCATCCCCTGGCTCGACGATGCCACCCAGGCTCGCCTGATGAACGAGGTCGTCGAACGTGCGGCCCGAGCTTCGAGCGGTTGGGCTCCGGCGACGCCGAACGGCCGGCGTGTCGACGAGATCGAGGCGTTCGTCGCCGCCGCGCGGCGCGTCCACCAGGCCGACCCGAGCGACGTGGATGACTACCTGCGGGAGGGTACCCACGCCTTCTTGGCCCGCGACTATGCGGCGGCGTTCCGCATCTTCCGGGCGCTGCTCATCCCCATCGGCAACGCTGACATCGACCTCGGCCAGCACGAGCTGGTCGACGAGGTCCTCGGCGTGGATATCGACGCCTGCGCGAAGCAGTACGTGGTCGCGATGTACATGACCTCATCGCCAAAGAACCGGGCCCGCGCGGTATGCTCGGCGATCGAGGAAGCGAACGTCCTGGGGCTCCAAGAGCGTCCGCCCGTACTGCCACTCGGCCCGGGCGAGAGCGTCGAGGGCGAGCAGCCACCCCTCGTGTCGCAGCTCCGCTCGGAGAGCCTCGAGGGCGTCGGCGCGACCGCGCACGGCCATCTCCATCGAGACGTCGGCAGCGAGCCCGCCCGACCCAGCGGGGCCGCCTTCGCGGATCGCGGGCGCGAGGGGGTCCACCGCGAGGCGCAGCTCGATGGCGAGCTCGGCATAGTAGCTCGCGCGCTCCTCCAGCTGTGGGTCCCAACGCGGGTCGTGGAGGATGCAGTGCAGCAGCGCGTGTTCGCCGACACCGCCGCGCGTGGCCGCGAGGTAGCCGCGGCCGAGCCCGCGTTGCAGTGGCCCGAGCAGCGTCTCGGGCGGGTCCAGGGGTTCGCGTCCCATCGATTGCCCTCCTTCCTATCCACCGAGCCCGGCGACGTCATCCCCGCGGCCGCTTGCCGCGATGGCGCCGCGCGGCCAGCCATCGCCGGTCGTCGAGGTTCAGGCGCGGCGGTAGTGGAGGATGACGGCGCCGTTGCCCATGGGCTTCGCGGCGAGGAGCTCCAGGCGGCGCGGGGTGTCGATCGCTTCCTGGTAGAGGGTCGGGCCGTGGCCGGTGATCCGGGGGTGGACCAGGAAGACGTACTCGTCGATGAGGTCCAGGCGATCGAGCGCCGCGGCGAGCTTGCTACTGCCGAGGAGGATGCCGGCGGGGGTGGCGTCTTTGAGGGCTTGGATGCTCTCGCGGAGGTCCCCGGCGACGTGGTGGCTGCCCGTCCAGGGGAAGTCGCTCCGGGTGGTGGAGGCGACGTACTTCGGGCCAACGACGAAGGGCGCCGCCCGGAGGCAGCGCCCTTCGACGGTTCAACGGGCCGCGGGTCAGCGGAGGCGGCTGAAGTAGCCCGGGGTCAAGGCCACGGACTCGGGGCGGGTGAACATCATGCTGGCGTCGGGGGCGAGGTCGCCGCCGGCGCTCTCCAGGATGTCGTCGTAGCGGAGGATCATGTTGTTGGTCTTCTCCGCGATGTAGAGGTCGGCGCCGTCGAAGGCGATGTCGACCGGGTTGCCCAGGAAGGTGCTCGGGCCGCCGATGCGCACGGCGACCTGGACCGAGCCCGCGGCGGTGCTGGCACCGGAGATCACGAAGACCTGGCCATCGGAGTTGGCCCCGGTGGTGATGGCACCCACGTCGGAGACGAGGAGCGAGTCGGTGGCCGGGTCGTAGTCGATGCCGTGGATGTTGACCGAGACGTTCATGCCGCCGTCGGTCGGGGTGATGAGCCGGTCCGGACCGCCCGAGCCCATGCCCACGGTGAACTGGTCGTAGATGCCGATGGTGCCGTTGGTGAAGGCGACGAAGAGCTTGTCCGTCACCACGTCGTAGTCCATGTCCCAGGGCCGGAGGCCGGAGGTGTTCACGTTGGCCAGGGGCGCCGCGTCGCCCGCGGCGCAGGTGCTGAAGACGCGCACGGCGGGGGAGGTGGCGTCGACGTCGGCGACGAAGATCCAGCCCATGGCGCTGGCGACGTCGATGCCCTTGGGCGCCAACAGCCCGGTGGAGGCCCCCACGATGCGGCGGTCGCGGGTCATGGTGGTGGTCTCGGCGTCCCGGCTGGTGGCCAGGCGGTTCACGACGAGGATGCCGCCGCCGCCCCCGCTGACGTCGTAGGTGGCGTAGGCGTCGCCATCGAGATCGTAGGTGACGCTCTCGAGGTTCTCGGCGGCGTCGAACTCGGCGACCTGGGCGCCGAGGCCGGCGCTCAGCCGCGCGATGGTTCCGGTGGTGGGCATGCCCGCGCCGGGGTTGCTGCTGACGGTCACGAAGGGCACCGCGAGGGCGGAGTCGATGTCGCTCACGTCGGGGTGCATCGCGTCGGCGTCGAAGGTGGCCAGCGACTCGGGCTTGGTGCTCATCACCGCGTAGTCCGGCGGGATGTTGCCGCTGGCGCCGTCGAAGACGTCGGCGAAGACCAGGAGCATGTCCCGGGCCTTCTCGGCCACGCGCAGGTCCGAACCGGACAGGACGATGTCCACCGGGTTGCCGAGCTCGGTGTCCGCGCCGGCGATGGTGCGGGTGGGCATGACGTCGCCGGTGGCGGTGCTGGCGTCGGCGATCACGAAGATGGCGCCGTCGCTGTTCACCGCGGCGTCGCCGACGTCGGAGACGACGAGCCGGTCGGTCTCGCGCTCGTAGGCGATGCCGTGGAGGTTCACCGAGAGCTGCGCGCTGCCGCCGTCGACGAGGTTGATGGTGCGATCCGCGGAGCCAGCGAAGTCGCCGGCGATGTAGCCGTCGAAGACCGCGACGGTGCCATTGGTCTGGGCCACGAAGAGCCGGTCGTTCACCTCGTCGTAGGTGAGGTCCCAGGCGTTGGCGGCCAGGGTGGTGGTGGCCACCGGGGCCACGTCGCCGGCGGCGGCGGACCCGAAGACCTTGATGGTCGAGTCCATGAAGTTGGCGACCAGGAGGTAGCCGGCCCGATGGGCGATCTCGAAGCCCTTGGGGTTCACCAGGGTGGTGTTGGACCCGGTGATCTCGCGGTCGACGTCGCCGTCGAACATCGCGCCCTCGGAGCGACCCATGACGCCGCAGAAGGTCCGGAGGCTCCCGTTGCCGTCCCGGTCGCCCGCCTGGACCAACGCGCCGCTCCGGGTGACGTCGATGCCCTCGTTGTTGCCCGGCTCCACGGTCCGCACGAGGTCGTAGGACTCGTCGAGGCGGTCGACGGTGCCGACGTTCCCGCTGCCGTTGTTGGACAGGTAGAGGATCTCGCGGGCGAAGGGCGGCGCGCCGTTCATGCCGTCGGCCCCGTCCGCCCCGTCGGCTCCATCCGCGCCATCGGTCCCGTCTGCGCCGTCGGTTCCATCGGTGCCGTCCATGCCGTCGGCTCCGTCCATCCCGGCGATGCCGTCGGCTCCGTTCATGCCGTCGGCGCCGTCCTCGCCGCCGCAGGCCAGCGCGAAGACGCACATCCACATCCCGAGCGCCTTGGCGCCTCCTCGAAATCCAACCATCGCTGTCCTCCCCCGTCGGCAGCGCGCCACGGAACATCCGCACGCTTCTCGAGCTGCCCGCACGCACGGGGTCCGCCGCGGCGGGCTCACCCCGTCGCGAATTCCCCCGAGCACGGAAATGGATGTTGGTGCGGTACGAGCCCCCGTCAAGGGCGACGGCGAACTTCGCCGTTCATCGGGACTTCGCGGCCCCGCGGACGCTCAGGCGCGCGGGTCGGCGAGGACCTGATCGAGGGTGGCGATGAGGTCGGAGAAGTCGAAGGGCTTGGCCAGGCAGGCGCGGACGCCGGCTGCGCGGAGGGTCTCGGTGGCCGGGGAGGCGTGGCCGGTCATGAGGATGATCGGCAAGCCCGGGCGCCGGGCGCGGATCTCGCTGGCGAGCGCCAGGCCGCTGCGGCCGGGCATGGACAGGTCGGTGAGGACCGCGTCGATGGCTTCCTGATCCAGGTTGGCCAAGAAGGTGTCCACGCTCGGGTAGAGCGCGGCCTGGTAGCCGCGGCGGTCCAGGAGGCGCTGGTAGTTGCGGAGGATGTCGGCCTCGTCGTCGACGATGGCGATGCGGGGCCGGTCGCCCAAGGCGATGGGGCCCTGGGCCGGGAAGAGGATCTCGAAGGTGGTGCCCTCCCCCGCCTTGGAGTCGAACGCCAGCCGCGCGCCGTGGGCTTCGGCCACCGAGGAGACGATGGCCAGGCCGAGACCAGTGCCCTCGCCGACGGAGCGGGTGGTGAAGAAGGGGTCGAAGATGTGCGCCTGGGCCTCCTCGGGGATGCCCACGCCATGGTCGCGCACCCGCAACCGCCACCATGACGACTCGTCCCGCCGGACGCCGTCGACGATCACTTCCAGCCGGCCCCCGCGGCCCTTCATCGCCAGCGCGCCGTTGGTGGCCAGGTTCACCACGAGCTGCTGGAGCTGATCCACCTGGCCGAGGATCTCCGCCCGGGGTGGGAGGGGCGCGACCACCACGTCGACCTGGGAATCGAGCAGGGGCCGCACCATGGCCATCGTCCGGCGCACCAGCTCGGCCAGGTCGACGGTGGTCGAGAGGACCTCCGAGTTGGGGCGGGCGAAGGTGAGGATGCGCCGGACGAGACCGCGCCCCCGATGCACGAGCTGCTCGATGGTGGTGAGGGGCTCCTCGGTGTCCGGCTGGCCGGCGAGGACGTCCGCCAGGTCGGTCCGCGCGAGGTGGATCCCCTGGAGCACGTTGTTGAAGTCGTGGGCGATGCCGCCAGCGAGCACTCCGAGTGCGTGCATCCGCTGGGTCCGTCGCGCGCGCTCTTCCATCTCCTCACGCTGCTCCGCCGCCCGGCGCTCCTCGGTGATGTCCTCCTGGAAGGTGAGCCATACCTCGCCGTGCCGAGGGTCGTCGAACGAGGTGACCCGGGCCCGGCACGGGAAGACCCGCCCGTCCTTGGCCACGTTCCAGAGCTCGCCGCTCCAGTGGCCCTTCTCCTCGAGCTGGCCGAGGATCTCCATGGCCACGGCCGCCGGGTCCGGGTCCCCCGGCGCGTTGATCATCTGCACGTGCTGGCCGATGACCTCGGCGGCGGTGTAGCCGAAGACCCGCT
Source organism: Myxococcales bacterium UBA1660 (assembly GCA_002320815.1). GTDB lineage: Bacteria > Myxococcota_A > Polyangia > Polyangiales > Houyiibacteriaceae > UBA1660. Next base: position 8,977 of record DCLA01000105.1, on the reverse strand, counting down.
CGAAGGCGGGATTGACGAAGATGAAGCTCGCGTCCTCGCGCCGGATGAGGTGCACGGCTTCGCGACTGTTCTCCAAAATGGCCGCGCTGACCTGGGCGGTGGCCTCGGCCTCGCGCCGCGCGCTGATGTCGCGGTGGACACCGATGGTGAGCCGGCGCGACCCGTCGTCGTCTCGGACCAGCACCACCAGCGTCTCGCACCAGCCCTCGGTACCGTCCTTGCGGCGAAAACGCAGCTCACCCTGCCACGAGTCCTTCTCCTGCAGCGCCCGCAGGACCTGGGCGTTCAATCCCGGCTGGTGGAACTGGAACACGAAGTCCGGGGACCGACCCACCGCCTCCGCCTTCGTGTACCCGAAGAGCCGCTCCGCTCCGGGACTCCAATCGGCCAGCATCCCGTCCCGACCGGTGAGCACGACACCATCCCCGATATGGGTGAACACGGTCTCGTAGATACCGTCACCTGACACATTTCCATGCTACTGGGATTTCTCCCGCGGAAAAGCTCCGAAATCGGGGACGCTTGGACCTGGTCCGCGGCGAGTGACGGCCCGTTCGGTGGCTCACGGGTCGGCGGCGCGACGCTCGTCGCGGATGGCGCCTAGGCCCTCGTCGATCGTGGTGACGCGGAAGTCCGGGAAGCGGCGGGTGAACGAATCGGCCACGAAGAGGTTGTCCACGCCGTAGCGGGGGAGGAGCTCGGCCGCCCCCTGCGCCTTGCGGCTCACCAGGCCGGCCAGGCGGAGCTGCCACGGGCGCAGGACCCGCAGCTTCGGGACGACGCCGAAGGTGGCGGCGGCGCGCTCGACGAGCTGCCGGTAGGTGGGGCGCTCGGGGTCCACGGGGAGGTGCCAGGTGCGGCCGAAGGCGTCGGGGGTGTTGCCCAGGAGGGCCAGGGCACGGCTGGCGTCCGGGGTATAGATGAGTGAGCGGCGGGTGTCCGCGCTGACCAGGACCTTGGCCGTCTTCCCTGCCCAGAGCGGGTCGATGACCATGGAGGTGGTCACGCTCTGGGTCTGGGCTGGCCCGTAGAACTCCGGCGCGCGCCCGATGAGCCCCTCGACCCGACCCGAGGCGATGGCGTCCAGGAGCTCGCGGGCGATGGCGCCGCGCACTTCACCCTTCGGTCCGTGGGGTCGGAACTCGGTGGCTTCCGACTGCGGCTCCGCGGTCTGCGGGTACATGTACGTATTGTCGAAGAAGACGAGCTTGGCCCCATGGGCCGCGCAGGCGGCGATCACGTTGCGCATCAGCACCGGCCACTGCTCGACCCAGAGCTGGGTGTCCATGGGGAGCCCCGCCGTCAGGTAGACGACCTCGGACCCTTCCACGGCGCGATGGGTCTGCGCCGGGTCGAGGAGGTCCGCGGGGACCAGTTCGTCGCGGGCGCTCACCGGCCGGGGGCGGCGACTGACGAGGCGGACCTCGCGGTCGAAGCGCTGCCGCAGCTCGCGCGCGACCTCGGTGCCGATCTGACCATTGGATCCCAGTACGGTGTGCATCACGTCTCCTCCCCGTCGCCGAGGTGGCTACGCAGTCGCGCGATGGGCCGAGACGTTGCCCTCGCGAGCCACACGGTCTCGATGGGCGAGGTGGGTGCGGTGGGGTCGCCATCCTGACCGGGAGGCGACTCCGCTCCGTCAGAACGACGATGCGGGTGCGGCCCCGGAGGTCGATACCGAAGGTCCGGCGACGGCCCACCCGTAGGCACGAGGTTCGCTACACGCGCGCCGTGGACGATCAGACCTTCGGGTATCGACTGGCGGGCGGGCTCACCTTCTTCGCCGTGATGGAGCTCCGCGAGCTGTCCCGCTTCGGCTGGCGCGAGGGCGTTCGCTCGGCGCGCTCGGAGTCGCCGGCGTCGTCGCCGAGTTGGCTCCCGCCGAGTGGACCCGGACCTGGCGGCTGCCCGACGCGCCCCACTTCGTCACGGTGTGGGCGATCCACATCGGGTCGTATGCTGGCGGACTGCTGGGGCTGGTCGCCGCCGTGGCGGAGACCCGGGCGGAGCGCCGCCGTTCCATCGCATTCGGCGGGCCGAGCGAGGTCAGCCGTTGACCGCGAAGACCGGGATCTCGCTGTGCTCGCCGTAGCCCTCGATGGGCGGGAGGTTCTTCAAGACGTCGAGATCCTCGGGGCGGATCTCGAAATCCACCGCCGCGTTGTTCTTCATGTGCGCCGGCTTGGTGGTCTTCGGCAGCGGCAGCAGGCCCAGCTCCAGCGTGAAGCGGATGGCGAGCTGCGGCACCGACACGCCGTAGCGTTCGGCCATCGCGGTGACCTGGTCGTTCTTCATCAGCTCGCCGTGGGCGATGGGAGAGTACGCCTCGACGAGCATGCCCTGGGCCTGGCTGAACTCGATGAGCACCGTCGGGAGGTTGCTGATGTGGGCCAGCACCTGATTGACCATGGGCGCCGTCCGGCAACCCTCGAGGAGGTTCTCGACGTCCACGCGCTGGAAGTTGGAGACGCCGATGGCGCCCAGCTTGCCGGCTCGGTAGGCGTCCTCGAGCGCACGCCACGCCGCGCGGTTCCCTTCGGCGAAGCGGTCGTCGCCGCCGAAGTGGCGCCACGGCTGCGGACTGTGGATGAGCATCAGGTCGATCACCTCCACGCCGAGCGCGACGAGGGAGTCTTCGATCGCCGCGGCCGCCTCATCGTAGGTCTTGGCCTCGGCGGCGAGCTTGGTGGTGATGAAGAGCTCGTCCCGGCCCACGCCGCTGGTGCGGACGCCCTCACCGACGCCGCGCTCGTTCTGGTAGGCCTGGGCGGTGTCGATGTGCCGGTAGCCGAGATCGATGGCAGCTCGGACGGCGGCGGCGACTTCGTCGTCGGGGATCATCCAGGTGCCGAGAGCCAGCTTGGGGATCTCGACGCCGTTGGTCAGGGTGTAGGTCTCTTCGGTGATCATCGATCGTTCTCCTGTATGAGCGCCCCGCGACGTTCGCGAAGCGACACCGAGAACATGGATGTTCGTCACCCTGGCGGGCAGCCCGGATCCTCCTGGATTCATGCCCGATTCCGTCACCGGAGCGAGGATCCGTCAGCGGAAGTCGCGCCGGTCAGGGGGTCGAGTCGAGGGCCTTGCGCAGGAGCTTCACCAGCTGCCGCTGCTCCGTCGCCGTCAGACCGCGGAGCGGGCTGGTCTCCAGGGCGGCGTCGGTGATGGCACTGCGCACCCGGAGGCCCTCCTCGGTCAGGGTGACCCGGCGCGAGCGGCGGTCCGCGGGATCGACTTCGCGCACCACCAGCCCGCGCTCGGTCAGCTGGCCGACCACGAAGGTGAGGTTGGGCGAGTTGCAGAAGAGGCGCTGCGCCATCGTCTTCATCGACGGCGGTTCGCCGTCGGGGTCGATGGCCCAGAGGGCCTGCGCGGTGGCATGGGTGAGGCCGTGCTCGGCGAGCACCGCTTGGAGCCGATCGTCGGCCCGGGTGGTCACCGTCCGGCTGGCCACGACGGCCTCCTCGAGGACCTTGCGGCTCAATTCGACGCCGCGCCCTTGCTTCGAGCCTCGAAGCAACACATGGTTCGAGCCTCGAAGGGATTCGAGACCGCGGGGGGAGGCTCCGCGTGCCTAGGGAAAGGTCGAGTCATGTTCGAATACGAAGGAATTACCACGCTGGTCACGGGAGCGTCCAAGGGCATCGGGGAGGCGCTGGCGGTCGAGCTCGCGCGCCGCGGCTCCCATCTGGTGCTGGTGGCGCGCTCCGAGAAGGCCCTGGAAGAGCTCGCGGCGCGGCTCCGGTCCGAGCACGGCGTGCGGGTCGAAGTACTGAGCGCGGACCTGCTGGCGACCGACGCCGCCGAGCGCATCGAGGCGGACCTCGAGGCCCGCGGGCTCCAGGTCGACCTGTTGGTGAACAACGCCGGGATGGGAGCCGTCGGGCCCTTCCTCTCGCGCCCCTTCGAGCCGAACGTGCGCTCCATCCAGCTGAACGTGGTCGCGCTGATGGCCCTGACCCATCGGCTGGGGACGGCGATGCTCGCGCGGGGTCGCGGCGGGATCCTCAACGTGGCGTCCGTCGCGGCGTTCCAACCGATGCCCTTCCAGGCCAGCTACGCCGCCAGCAAGTCCTTCGTGCTCTCCTTCACCGAGGCCCTCGCCGAGGAGCTGCGCGGCACCGACGTGCGCGTCATGGCGGCCCACCCCGGCGCCACCGACACCGGCTTCTTCGACGCCAGCAGCGCCGAGATGCACGCCGGCGCCGCGACCCCGGAGAAGGTCGCCGCACGGACCCTGGACGACTTCGCGCGGGGCCGCTCCATCTCTTTCCCCGGGAACCGCTCGGACCGCGCGCTGGCGTTCGTCTCGCGTCTGCTCCCCCGGGCCCGCACCGCGCGCATCGCCGGCGACTTCAACCGCCGCGCGGGCTTCCACCAGGTCTCGGACGCCAAGGCCATCCCTGCGTCGACCGGCTGACCTGGCGGGGGCTCACGGCCCGAAGCCGACGACGCGCACCGGGTCGGGCTGGAACCCCGGGCGTACCTCTCCGTCGCCGAGGCCGTAGTCCCCGTAGCCCCAACACCACACGGTCCCCTCGCCGTGGAGGACGCAAGCGATGCTCGCCCCCGCCTCGATAGCCACCGCGCCGCGGATCGCTGCGGTGGTGATCGGGAGCGCCTCGCAACTCCCGGCTTCGACCTCGCAGATGCTCATGCCCCCTCGGGCGTCGGTCCACGGTCCCCAACACCATGGGGATCCTTCTTCGTCCAAGAGACACGAGGCCGACTCGCCGACGGAGAGCGCGATCGCCGGGGGAACCCCGTACGGCCGGCGGGGTTCGGTGCTGCAGTCCTCTCCGACACCGTCCGCGGTGCAATAGGGCACCTCCTCCTTGGGGCGGCCGAGGGCCCCGGCCCAATCGGATCCCCAGCAGCGCACGACCCCCGCGGCGTCCAAGGCGCACGCATGGTCGGTGCCGACCTCCATCGCCACCACGGCGTCGATGGGGACCGGCACCCCCTCCGCCGCGCCCCCGTTGCCGAGCCGACCAAAGGTGGCCTCGCCGAAGCACCGGACGGTCCCGCCCACCTCGTCCAAGAAGCAGCCATGCTGGAGCCCGAAGTCGAGGAGCGCTACCCCGCGCGTCTCGGCGGGGAGGGCGTCGACCGCCGCGTCCTCCCCCCAACACTCGAGGCCCCCCTCGTCCCGGCGGACGCAGGTCGCCCTCGTGGAAGCGAACACGTCCTCGAACGGGCCCAGGACGCGCGACTGGAGCGGAATACGGCTGCAATCCGCGCGCCCGCAGCCGGGGAGCGCGTCTTCGGGAACGCCTAGCTGGCCGGCATGGCTTTGACCCCAGCACCAGACGCCCCCCGCTACCGCAACGGCGCAGACGTGGGAGGCCACGGTGGAGACGCGCGCGATGGGCGGTAGCCCCCGCACCCGGGTCGGCCTTGCGACGTGGCGCCTGGAGCCTCCGCCAGCCTGCCCGACGTCGTTGCGGCCCCAGCAGTACACTGCCCCGTCGTCGGTCAGGGCACAGACATGGTGATACCCCGCCGCGAGCTGGACCACGGTCGTCCCCGGGGCCGGCGGCTCGAGGTCGGGGTCCGGTGGTGGAGGCGGCCCCGCATCCCGCTCTAGCCGGGGCCCGGAGTCGAGCCGCGGGGGCGGTACGCCGGCGTCATCGGCCGGTCCGTCGAGCGCGTGGGACCGGTAGCAACCCGTGAGGGAGAGAGCGACGACCACGAGCCCGGCGGCTGGGAGGAGGGACTCGCGGGTGGTTCGTTGCATCCCTCCATCGTCGCGCCGAGCGCCGCAGGTTTCCAATGGAGCGCGTCGATTGCGCTCGGCGCGAGACCCTTGCGATGAGTACGCGACCGCTGCGACGATGCGCCGTGCGCAGCTCGTGGCTTCCGCTGGTCCTGCTCCTCGTCGCCCTCGCCGCGCCGAGCGCGGCCCAGGAGCCGGAAGTGCTCAGCCCGGCCGAGGTGGCCACCGAGGCCCAGCAAGTGCTCACCGGCCTCCTGCGGCTCGAAGCGCGCATCCACCACGAGGCGCAGTTCGAGCACCACCTGGCGGAGATCGAGTCGCTCGGACGCCGGGTGGCGCGCCTCGAGCGCGACAGCGACCTGGACACGCTGGAGACGCAGCCGCTCCGCGAGCTGCGGAACCTCAAGGAGCACTGGACCGAGCTCGACGCGCGCCTCGGCGAGACCGGCGCGGCCCTCGAGGAGTCGTCGCGCAAGCTGGAAGAGGAGCTGGAGTCGCTTCGCGCGCAGGAGCAGCGCTGGGAAGGGACCCGCGCGGCGGCCACCGACTACCCGGAGGCCGCGCGCGTTCAAGTGGACGAGGTCCTCGCCGGCCTCGCCGAAGGCCTCGCTGGCGTGGACGCCAACCTGGAGCGGGTGCTGGGTGCCCAGACGCGCCTCGCGGCCCACGCGATCACCAGCGGCGATGTGCTCACTCAGCTCGAGCACGCCCTGGAGGAGAGCCAGGAGCGGCTGGTCCTGCGGACCCACCCGGTCGGTCTCGGCGGCATCGCGGGGCGACCGCACGCGTCGCTCGGCGAACAGCTCGGCGCGGCGGCACTGCACTACGCCCACGCCGTGGATCGCTTCGCCACCACCGGGGGGCCGCGCTTCTACCTCCACGGCCTCTTCGCGCTCCTGGTCCTGGCCTGGCTCCAATGGCTCCGGCGCGAGACGCGCGGGGTCGGCCAGGCCGCTCGGGGCGACCGTCACGCGCTGGAGCATCCCATCGCGCTCACCGCGATGATCACGCTGCTCTCCGTACGCGCTTTCTACCCGCTCGCCCCGCGGGCGGTGGTCGAGTTGGCCCAGGTGCTGGCCATCGTGCCCCTGCTCTTCGTCCGGCCGGCGCCGCGGATCCGCCGGATCACCGTGGTGGTGGTGGGCCTCTACCTGGTGGAGTGGTTGCGCCTGCTGCTCGAGGAACACGGCGCCGCGCATCGCGTGGTGCTGCTGGCGAGCTGTCTCGGCGGCGCGGTCGGCTTCGCGGTGATCGCGCGCCGCCAGGAGGGCCCCGCCAAGGTGGGCTGGGGCGCGGCGAGCGCCGTGGCCGCGGCCGGGCTGGTGGCCGGGCTCGGGGGCTACGTGCCCCTCTCCGTGGTCCTGGTCGAGGGCGTCATCGCCAGCGCCTACGTCGCCGTGGTCCTCATCACCCTGCACTGGGCCCTGATGGGTCTCACGGAAGCGGGACTGACGACCCGGGCGGCGCAGAACACCGTGCTCGGACGCCACGCCGAGATCACGCGGATGGCCGCGCACAGGGCCATCCGCCTGGGCCTCACGGTGGGCTTCCTGTGGGTCGCCCTGGACTACTTCCGCCTCCAGGACGCGGTGGTCTCCCGGGGCCGCGCGATGCTCGCCGAGTCCTTCGCCCTGGGCGAAGTGGACATCTCCCTCGGCGAGGTGCTGGCGTTCGGCCTGGGCATCTGGGCGGCGGTGGTGCTCTCGCGGGTGCTCTCGGCGGCGCTGGAAGAGGACGTCGCCCCGCGCATGAAGTTGGGCCCGGGGGTCCCGGCGGCAGCGGCGCTCATCGTCCGCTACACCGTCTTGGCGGTCGGCTTCGTCCTCGCTGCGGCCGCGGCGGGCATCGGGCTCTCGCAACTCGCCCTCTTCGCCGGCGCGCTCGGCGTCGGTGTCGGCTTCGGTCTCCAGAACGTGGTGAGCAACTTCGTCTCCGGCCTCCTGCTGGTCTTCGAGCGCCCGGTGAAGGTGGGCGACACCGTGGACATCGCCGGCTTCCGGGGGACCATCACCGCCATCGGCATCCGCGCCAGCACGGTGCGCTCCTGGAGCGGCGCGGACGTGATCATCCCCAACTCCAAGCTCATCGAGAGCGAGCTGGTGAACTGGACCCACATCGACCCGTCGATGCGCGTCGACCTGGCGGTGGGCGTGGCCTACGGCTCCGACCTCCAGAAGACCCACGCCGCGCTCACCGCGGCCGCGAAGTCGGTGCGCTTCACCCTGGAGTCGCCCCGCCCGCTGGTGCTCATGACCGGCTTCGGCGACAGCTCCATCGACTTCCAGGTGCAGATCTGGATCGCCAACCCGCCCGACATGCCCGAAGCCCGGTCGCTGCTGGGCCTGGCCATCGACGACGCGCTCGCCGCGGCCGACATCGAGATCCCCTTCCCGCAGCGCGACCTGCACATCCGCAGCGACGCGACGAAGGGCTAGCGCCTGGGCATCAGGGAGCGCCGAACTTCCCGCCGGCCGCTTGCTTCATCGCATTTCGACGATATACGCAGAGCCATGCGCACCGTGGACCCCGCTTGCTGCCCGCCGGCCGCGCCGTCGCCGACCGTTCCCACCGACGAGGGCGAGGCGAACGAGGCGCTTGCGAAGCTCGCCAAGGCCCTAGGCCATCCGGCGCGGGTGGCCATCCTGCGGCTGCTCCTCCGCCAGGAGGGCTGCGTCGCCGGGGCCATCGTGGACGAGCTGCCCCTCGCCCAGTCGACGGTCTCCCAGCACCTGAAGCAGCTCAAGGCGGCGGGTCTCATCCGCGGCGAGGTCGATGGGCCGCGCATCTGCTACTGCGTGGAGCCCGCGGCGGTGGCGCTCCTGGAAGCCCTCGTCGCGGGGCTCCGATGAGCGCCGACGACGCCCCGATGGGGCTCTTCGAGCGCTTCCTGACCCTCTGGGTGGCAGCGGCCATCGCCGCGGGCGTGGGCCTCGGGCTGGTGGCGCCGGGGCTCTTCCAGGCCGTCGCCGCCCTCGAGTGGGCGCGGGTGAACCTGGTCATCGCGGCGCTCATCTGGCTCATGGTCTTCCCCATGATGCTGGGCGTGGACCCCGGCTGCCTAAAGGACGTCGGCAAGAAGCCCAAGGGCCTCGCGCTCACCCTGGTGGTCAACTGGCTCATCAAGCCCTTCACCATGGCCGGGCTCGGCGTGCTCTTCTTCGAGTACCTCTTCGCCGACCAGGTCCCCACCGCCCACGCACAGCAGTACATCGCCGGGATGATCCTCCTGGGGGTAGCGCCCTGCACGGCGATGGTCTTCGT
>DCLA01000014.1:33951-52847 GCA_002320815.1 Myxococcales bacterium UBA1660 | reverse complement strand
GCAAGTTGGCAAGTGCGTCCCCACGGCAAGTCGGGGCGGGGTGGGGGATGCTGCGCTATGGTCTCGGGATGATGCTTCGAATGGTGATGGTGGGAGCCTGGCTGATCGGGGTCGGGCTGGGGACGGCGGGGTCGGTGGCGGCGCAGGCCGACGGGGACCCGAACCCGTTCGAGTCGGAGGCGGATCCCTTCGCGGAGGACTCCGAAGGGGCGCCGGCCGAGGGCACGACGGGGGAGAGCGGCGAGGAGCTCCCGCCCCCGACGGTGCCCGACGGCTACGGAAGTCAGCCCAGCCAGTACCCCCAGCCGCAGGGGGAGCCGGCCCAGGGCTACGCGCAGCCGGGCTATCCGCAGCCGGGCTACTCCCAGCCCGGGTATCAGCCCCGCGCGCGGCGGCAGCGGATACCCTACCAGGAGGGCATGGAGATCCCTCCGGGGGCCAGCCTGGTCGAGAAGCGGCGCATCGGTCTAGTCATCACCGGCGCGGTGATGTTCGCGGTCAGCTACGGCCTCGCGGTCAGCCTCTACACCGACATCTTGGACTTCTCCGCGTGGATGCTGGTGCCGGTGCTCGGGCCCTTCGTGGAGGTCGGCAACGACGCCTTCGGCTCGGGCGCCAAGTTCATCTTCGCGCTCGACGGCCTGCTGCAGGCGGGGGGCCTCGCGCTCTTCATCGGCGGGTTGGTCTCCAAGCGCCAGTACGTGGAGTACTGGGCCTCCGACGAGCCCGGTTGGCGCGTGGCCCCGCGCTTCGGCGTCGGCGGCGGTGGGCTCGATCTGCGCGCGACCTTCTGAGCCTCACCCCTCGAGGCCGAAGATCTGGCGCAGGCGACGGGCGATGGCTTCGGCCTCTTCGCGGTTCCGTGAGGCGTCGTGCGCCATCTTCGTGCGGCGACGACTCACCCGCAGCCGGGCTCGCTCGCCGGCCACCTCGACCTCGACGTCCGTCGTGTACACGGACTCTTTCCCCCGGCGCAGGGTCTCCGTCTCCACCCGCACGGCGCGGACCTTCTCGACCGGATGGGTCCGGGTGACCCAGCCGAAGAGCCCGCGGACCGAGGTGAGCCCGACCGAGTCGGCGAGCCAACAGCGGGGCTGGAACGTGACCAGCATCAGCGCGGCGATGCAGAAGCCGAAGCCGGAGTAGAACTTCGCCGCCGGACGAGCCAGGGGCTCTCCCTCTGCGATGAGGCGCATCGCGTCGTCGTAGCGATCGACGATCATCAGCACGCCCATCTGGGCCAGCAGCAGCGCTCCCAAGGTGGCGAAGGCGAGGCCCCGAGGCGAGGTGGGGGACCGCCACGAGGACCACCCCGTCGCGCGGTCTCCGAGCCGCGCGGCGAGCGCCTTCTCGAAGGAGTCCCGCCGCTCCACGACGACCAGGTCCTCCCCATCGGCGACGGCATAGATGAGTCGCTTTCCCGCCCGACGCGCGCCGACGATCGCCTCGACCCGAACCCGACGTCGACCTCCCTCGCGCCCCTCGACGTAGAGCCAGCCGGGGGTGAGCGCAGCCCGACGCACGGTGGCCTCGAGCGGGTGGTCCGGGGTCGAGTGCCACCAGGTCCGCAGGCGCTCCAGCGCGTTCGGGGCGCCGCGGTCCGCGACGACGATCTCCGCCGCTCCCCGGAAGACCCCACCCGCGCGGCCATCGGGCCATTGGTCTACCGGCTCCCAGGTCACCGCGCGAGTCTACACCGAGCGCCGACGCCTTGCCCCGACCTCCGCGGGCGCCCAGGCTCCGGCTCCGTGGCGCAGGAGGAACCAGAGGTCGGATCGGCGTGGTGGGGCATCCCCGCCTTCGTGGTCGCGGCGTTCGCGCAGGGGATCATCCCCTTCACGCACACCGTGCAGTTCGGCCCCGGGTTCCAGGTGACCCCGAAGGCCTCCACGATGCCACTGTGGCGCGACGTGTTGAACGCGGGGGGCATCGGCCTCCTGGTCCAGGGCGCGGCGATGGTGGGCTTCGCCGCCTGCTACGTGAGCCTCTGTCGTGCCTACGGCGAAGAGGACGCCCGGCCCATCGCTCGTCGCGCGGTCTTCGCCAACGCCTGGCTCTACCCCATGCTAGGGCAAATCGGCGTGCCGGCGATGGTGGTGGCCTTCGCGGCCCCGGAGGGTCTCGGCCAGATGCTCCTGCCCGTCGTCCTGGGTGTGATGCTGGTTCCCCTGGTGACCTGGATCATCCGCTTGGCCCGGGGGGCCGAGCGGGCCGGTGTGGCCGGCGCGTGGTCGTGGGCGCTGGTGCTGATCCCCATGATCCTGGCGATGGTCATCGAGGCCGTGCTCGTCGGCTCGCCGCCCGGCGACGGCCTCCTCGGACCCTGGCTCCCCCACTTCGCCGCCAGCTGAGCGGAAGCCCTTGCCGGGAACCCCCACCGCCTGCGACAACCGAGGGGTGAGAGGGGTGGGACCGATCGCGCTCGCCGTCGTCGCGCTGCTGGCGAGTGGCGCGCAGGCCCAGTCGACGGGCGGCAGCTTCGGGAGCAGCGACTGGGGCGGCGGCTCTTCGGGCTCGGACAGCTGGGGCTCGTCGTCGAGCGACTACGGCAGCGGGAGCGGCTCCTCCTACGACTGGAGCTCGTCGAGCAGCAGCAGCTACGACGACGACCCCTACGAATCCAGCAGCAGCTCGTACGACTACGACTACGACTACGGCTCGAGCGGCAGCACGAGCGGTGGCACGGGGGGCGACTGGGTCGTCTGGCTCGCGCTCCTCGTCGGCTTCAGCCCGGCCATCTTGGTGGTGGCGGCTCATATGGTGAAGGCCTTCGGCCAGCGCCGCGCGCGCGCCGCCAAGGTCCGGGTCGCGGTCTACTCCGTCGCCGTCGGCGGCGACACCCGCCGGTCGCTCCAGGGCGCCCTCGAGTCGCTGGTCGCCAGCGGGGTCGCCCGGCGGAGTCGCTCGATCGTGGTGACCACGGTCGCGGAGATGCTCCGCGGCGAGGAGAAGCAGTGGGTCTACGTCGGGGGCCGCGAAGGCGGCCGGCACCCCGTCGCCTCCGCCCAGCAGGTGTTCAACGAGCTCGTCGGTGACCTACGCTCCCGCTTCCGGCACGAGACGGTGCGGAGCACGGGGGGACGGACCACGCACCGCGAGGCCGGCCCCCGAACGGCGCGCCCCGAGGAGGGCGAGGGGCTCTGCGTCGTCTCCGTCGCCGTGGCTTCCCGCGGGCCGTTGCCGGTGCCCCGGGACCGCCGCGGCGCGATGATCGAGGCCCTCGGCGAGCTCACCCAGGTGCGCAACGGGGACCTCCTCGCCTACGAGGTCGTCTGGAGCCCGAGCGAGGAGGACGACCGCATGTCGAGCGCGGAGCTGGAGCCGCTCTACCCCGAGCTCCGCCGGGTGGACGGCGCGATGGTCGGGCGGGTTCGCTGCGGCCACTGCGGCGCGACCTTCGCTCGCGAGCTGGGCGAGTGTCCGACTTGCTCGGCCCCCATCGCCGCGTGACGCTTGCCGGGAGGGGCCGCCTTTTGAGAGAACCAGGGTGATGGGGCCGCTCCGCACCACCCTGCGATCGCTCTTGGCCGCTTGCGGCCTCGCGCTGGCGCTCGGCCTCGCCGCGCCGGTCGCCGCCCAACACACGGGCAGCAGCTTCGGCGGCGGTGGCTTCGGAGGCGGCTCCAGCTACGGCGGCGGCGGGGGCTTCGGTGGCGGCTCCAGCTACGGCGGCTCCTCTAGCTGGGGTGGCGGCTCCTCCAGCTGGGGCGGCGGCTCCTCCAGCTGGGGCGGCGGGTCTTCGAGCTGGAGCTCGGGGAGCAGCACCTCGAGCTACTCCGGCGGCGGTGGTTCGACCGATCCCCTCTTCCTCGGGATCATGATCGCGATCCTGATCGTCATCGTGATCGCCAAGGCCACGCGAAAGCACCCCTTCCACGGCGCGATGACCTCACCCTCGTACTCGTCGCCCGCGCCGCCCATCACCATCAACATGGACGTCACGGCGCTGATGGTGGCCGTCGACGTGCGCGCACGGGCGGCCATCCAAGCCCAGCTCGACGCCATGGCCCGTAGCGGCGACACGGCGACGGCCGCGGGTCGCCGGCGGCTCCTCGCTGCGGCCATCGCCGCCCTCGAGGAACACCGCGCCGCCTGGGTCTACGTGGGTTCCCACGACGCGCGCCCGGCCGCGCCGCCGGTGGCCGAGGCGAACTTCCAGCGGATGACCGGCGACCTCCGCTCGCGCTTCCGCCACGAGCTCCTGCGCAACCGCGAAGGCGCCACCGCGACCCAGGACGCGCCCGGCTCGCTGAAAGCCCGGCCCGAGGAGGGCGACGGGCTCTGCGTGATCTCCGTGGTCGTCGCCGCCCGCCGCACGCTCGCCGACCTCGACGGCATCGCCGATCCCGAGCGCTTCCGGCAAGCCTTCCGGGTCCTGCGCTCGCTCTCGACCATGGAGCTGGTTGCCTTCGAGGTCATCTGGAGCCCGAGCGCCGAAGACGACCGCATGTCGAGCGCCGAGCTCGAGGTGCTCTACCCCGAGCTCCATCGCTTGGCCGGCGAACCCCTCGGCCGGGTGGCCTGCCCCCACTGTGGCGCGACCTACGCCTGCGAGCTCGGCCAGTGCCCGAGCTGCGGCGCGCCTCCGCCCCCGGCCTGAGCCCGGTTCAGCGCAGCGCGAAGCCCGCCGAGGCGACCCGGTGGGGCCGGTGCCCGTCGGGCGCGCAGCTCTGGACCACGAAGCGGTACTCGCCGGCCGCGAGGGGCTCGCCCTCGTCGGCGCACTGGGCCGCGCCCGAGCGGCCCGACCACGCGGCGGCGCGGAGCTCGGCGCCGGGCACCAGCTCGACGCACTCGGAGGCCGGGGCCTCGCAATCCGCTCGGAGCAAGGGCGAGCCCTCTACGGCCGCCCACGTCTCGCCGTCGCGCCGTTCGACGAGCACCTCGGGCCGCAGCCGGGCGGCCCCCTCTCCGCGGCTCTCCACCACGAAGGACACCGCTCGACCGGGGGCGCCAGCGGGGTCGGGGCGGATGACGACCACCGGCACCGCGCCCGGGTCCTGGGGGACCTCCGCCGAGCCACCACCGGAGGGCTCGACCTCCGGCGCGCTGACGATGGATTCTTCGTCGGACTCGCTCCCGCCGCCGGATCCCCCGGAGGTGCCGCAGGCGAGAGCGAGGACGAGGGCCGGGACGAAGCGCATGCTGGCGTTAGAGCGCATCTGGGGCCCCTCCGCCAGTTCGGCGTCAGCGGATGACGGTGGCGCAGCCGAAGGCCACCTCGACGGATCCCGAGGCGTCTTCCTCGAGGCGGCGGCAGGTCAGCGGGCAGACCAGGACCTGGTTGGGATCCTCCAGGTCGTCGTAGTACCAGCCCTCGCCGGTGCAGCCATCGAGGTCGGCGACGTAGGGGATGATCTCGGAGCCGCCGCCGGATCCGGGCGTGTACTCGACGTTGACCCGGTTGGGCGCGAACTCTTCACCCTCGGGCGGCTCGGGGATCCCGTAGGCGCAGGGCAGGGCCATGGGGATCGCGATCTGCGCGGTGAGGTTGTCGAAGAGCACCGACCAGTCGGCCGCGCAGATGGAGAGGGCGAGCCCTCCGGTCCGGGAGGCCTCCTCCCAGTAGATGTCCCCGTTGTCCGCGGCCTCGCCGTTGGGACCGTCGCAGCCGGGCATCGTGAAGCCGCCGAAGGCGTGGGAGGACCCCGGCGGCGAGGCGATGGCGTGCAGCCGGAAGGTGCGCCCGAGGTTGGTCAGCATCTGGGTGTGGAAGTCGCTGGCGGACATCCCGCTCTCGTCGTCGGTGACGACCACGAAGTGCAGGCTCGAGGTCCGCCGGAGGAAGCTGGAGTACTGCGGGAAGGTGTAGAGCAGCTTGTCGAAGCTGTTGCTCGACTGGACGTCCTCGTCGATCCGGAGGAACTGGCTGGCGTCGTCGCCCAGGGGCGGGGGCACGTCGACGAACCCCGGGGCGGTGATGAGGACCACGTGGACGTCGATGCCTGCCGCCGTGATGGTCGCGGCGAAGTCGTTGAGGTTGGCCTGAACGAGCTCGGCCTCCTCGCTCATGGAGCCCGAGTTGTCGACGACCCACACGATGTCCACGGGCGCGAGGGCGGTCTCGGCGTCGACCCGCGTCGCCGCGCACTCGCCCAGGCCGTAGTCCTGCGGCGGGCCGAAGTCCTGGCCGCCCGTGCTCGTCCCGGCGTCGACACCGGTGCGATCACCGTCCCCGCTTCCGGTGCGGTCATCGCTCCCCGGATCACACGCCACCAGGGCCGAGACGATGAAGATGAGCGCCGAACGGCGCAGGGCGAAGCCAGTCATACCAAGTCCTCCGACGGCCGCGGGAACGGCCGGCGCCCCATCCTATCGGGGCCGATCCTTACAGGCGCTGCGCAACCGCGCGCGCCTCGTGCGTGTGGTCACGGCGCGCGTCGGTCAGCGGCCCAGCCGAGCGCGGGCGGTGCGGTCGTCCGGATCCAGCTCGAGGGCGCGCTGGTACGCGCGCCGCGCGGCCGCCTGGTCGCCGGCGACCCGCTGGGCGTCGCCGAGCAGGACCTGGTAGCGGGCCCGGCGGGAACGTCGCCGCGCCGCCAGCGTCGCCCAGCGGACGGCCTCGGCGCCCTCGCCGGCCCGGATGTGCACCGCCGCCTTGGCCGCGAGGGCCTGGGGGTTCCGATCCTCGATCCGGAGCGCGCGGTTGGCGTAGCGACGCGCCGCTCCGAGGTCGCCCTCCCTCAGCATCCGCTCGGCCAACCGGGCCAGTTGGTCCGAACGGTCGTCGCGCTCTTCGTCGCTCATCGCGTCCGGATCGCCGTCCTCGGCCTCTTCTTCAGCGGAGAGCGCGTCCGGATCGGCGTCGGGGTCCGCTTCGGCGACCGCTTCTTCGTCGCTGCCTCCGGCGTCCACCCCGAGGTCCGGCGCGCCGGCGTCGACTCCCGCATCGACCCCGGGCTGCGCGGCCGGGCCGGCGTCGACTTCGGCGGGCCCCGCGTCCTCGGCGGCCGGGACCACTGGGTCCGCCTCGTCGTCAGCGCTGGATCCCGCGGCGACGAGCGACGGGCCTCCGGCCCAGACCGGCAACACGTCGGGCGCGAAGCGCCACGTGGCGACCCAGGCCAAGCCGACCAGGGCGAGCAGCGCGGCGGCCACGACGACCAGCTTGCTGCCGCCCCCGCGGGAGCCCGAGCGGAGCTCCTTCATCGTCTCCGGATCGATGTCGCCGGTGAAGGTGGCTTCGTAGTTGGCCATCCCCACCTCGACGCTCGAGGGCTCGGCGGCCGGCAGCGCGATCGGCGCCTCGGGAAGCTCCGCTTCGTCCACGGGGTCGCCGACCTCGAGGTCCAGATCCCCGAGCTCCCCCATGGAGAGCTCCAGGGACTCCGCCGACGGCGGCGGCGGCATGGTCGGCGCGTCGTGGACGTCCCGCGCCAGCTCGCGGCCCAACGCCTCGGCGTCCTCCACCGACCCGGCCGCGACCTGGGCGGCGAGCGCCCGGGAGTCCCCGATGACCGTCTCTTCCTCTTCATCGCCTTCGTCGATCTCGGGGAAGTCCTCCACCGAAGCCGGCGGACTCACCGAGGGCGGCGCGACCATGCCGCCGACCATCGTGGCCTTCTTGGAGCGGAACCCCTTGGGGGCCGCGGGGGGCGCAGCCGGAGTCGCGGGAGCCGCCGCCGTCGCGGACGGCTTCGGCTCGGCGGGCGGCACGGGCTTCGCGGGCGGCACCGGCTTCGCGGGCGGCACAGGCTTCGCGGCGCCCGAAGGCTTCGTGGCGCCCGCGGGCTCGATCCCCTTGGCGATGCGCATCGCCTTCGACGCCGGGGGCGGCGGGACCGCGGGGGCCCGCGGCGGGACCCCGGCCGAGCGCGGCGGCGGGGCGGCCGGGGCTCGCGGAGGGGCGGCCGGGGCCCGGGGCGCCTTGGGAGCGCCCGCGGCGGCGGTCTTCACCGCGGCGGGAGATTTGGGCGCCGCGGGGGTCGGCGCGGAGAAAGGATGGGCTCGGCCCTCGGAGCTCTCGGTGGCGTCCCAGCTCAGCTCCGAGCGCGTCGCGGCGCCCAGGCTCGCCGGTCCGGTGCGGGAAGCCGAGCGATCCTTGGTGGGGAAGAGCGGTCCGCTGTGGTCGGGATCGGAGCGATCCCCGTCGGCTCCCTCGGAAGCGACCAGGGGCGGCGGCGGCGCGCTCGGCGGCGTGGACAGGCCCCGGGGCCCGGCGAGGGAGAGCGCCTCGTCGACGGGCATCATCACGTTGGCCGCCGAGGGGTGCATCCGCTTCTCGACGTGCACGCGCCCGGTGGCCAGGAGCAGGAGCGCCGAGAGGGCGTCGAGCCCCTCGAGGGTGCCGCCCTTGGTCTTGCCGGTGACGCTGACGATGAGCCCGTCGGCCACGTCGACGGTGAGGATCGTCTGCGCGCTGCGGATGACCAGGTGCCGGGTCCCGGGCACCGAGACCAGCGCGCGGAGCAGGCGACTGGGACCGGTGAGCTCGAGCCGGGTGTCGAAGGCCTCGTCGCCCGCGGCGCGGGCGCGGAGCTCCTGGTCGGGCTCGATGACCGGCGCGATCTTGGCCGCCAGCGCCTCCATGTCCGGGGCCGGCGCCCCCTTGGGCCAGACCTCGTCCCAGCTGAGCACCAGGAGGCTCGCCCAGCGGAGCCGGGAGTCCCGGCGCATCGTGCGCACGGCCTCGAAACCCGCGCCTTCGATGACGCTGGAGTCGAGGAGCACGATCTCCGGGTCGAGCTGGTGCGCCCGCTCGAGCCCGTCGACGCTGACGTTGGTGACGGCGACCGAGGCTCCATGCTCACGCAACGCCGCGGCGAGCCCATCGGCCCGCCCCGGGTCGTCGTCCATGACCATGATGCGCAGGCCGCGATAGCTCTCGAGGTCGCCCGAGCCCTCGTTCTCGTCGAGGCGCAGACGACCGCCAGCAGCCTCGAAGAGCTCGTACTCCAGGGGCTCCGCTTCGGCGATGAGCCCCTTGAGGTGCCGGACGAACTCGTCCAGCGCGCTGGCCACGCGCTCCCCGGGCCCGAGCACCAGCCGGATCGGCGCGTTGGACTCCTTGGGATCGGTCCGCTCGACCGAGAGGATCCCGGTGCGGAGCTGTTGGGACACCAGATCCACCAGCTCGTCGAGGGTCGATTCGCCCAGGGCGCCCTTGGCCTCGCCGGGTCGGTTGGGGAGCTCGGTGACCAGGTCGGCGACGCGCTGGGCGATCTCGTCGACGCTCGCGGTGCGCGGGATGATGGCCACCGCGCCGCTGCGGAAGGCGCGCAGCCGCTCGTCGAGGGTGGCGTCGGCTTGCAGGAGGGCCACCGGGATGACCGAAGTGGCGGAATTCGACGCCAGATCCGCCAAGATCTTCCGTCCGCCGTCTTTCACGGCGTCGCCCATGAGAACCAGGAGGTCCGGGGCGGCGACGGTGGCCGCGGTGACGACCTTGGCGGTCGTCGCCGTCTCCACGACCATCTTCCGTCGGCTGAGCGACTGGCGGATGGCGTCGGCGAGAGGCTCGCCATCGCCGGCGAGCAACAGGGTGGGTCGGGCTTCCTGAACCAAGGCTGCCGGACCATGGTCGCCCAGGATGGGTGGAAATGGCCAGTTCCGTTCGAATCCACCTCACCGCCTGAGGAACTACAGGTGGGTGAGGGCCGCAGACCCCGCCCCTTTGGGGCCGATGGTGACGATCGACCCGGTTCAGTTGACCCCGGCAAGTGAGAGTGGAAAAGTGTAAGCCGTAGTGGGAGCCGCCTGTGGTGGGCGGCGGGACGAGAGGAAATCGGTGGACAGAAAGCTTCTCCTGGCGGCGCTCGCATGTGCGTCGATGACCTCCGTTGCGGACGCGCAGACGAAGCCGCGCTTCGTCATCGCCTTCGACACGTCGGGCTCGATGGCCACCGACCTCGACGGGATCCCGACATTCGGCGACGGGGTGACCACCAACTGCACCGCCGGCTCCGATGGGGAGCTCTGCGGGACGAACTGCACCGCCGGTATCGACACCGACTGCGACGGGGAGCCCGACGACAGCCGCATCTTCGTGGCCAAGGACGCCCTCACCGAGATCCTCCTCGCCTACGGCGACGTGGAGTGGGCTCTGGCGCGCTTCCCGCAGAACCAGGCGACGGGCGCCAACTGCAACCGCATCAACTCGATGGAGTGCAACACCGCGGGCCCCTTCGTCTCCAGCTACGGCAACCCCCAGTGCAACACCGGCAGCGCTCTCCCCTCCGGGTCGTGCCCCTTCGACTGGCCCAGCCTCTGGCCTGCCGCGTGCGAGCCCGGGACCGGCGGCCGCCCCGACCTGCGCACCTGGAGCAGTGGCAGCGGCGGGAGCCCGAACGTCTGCATCAACTACGACGGCGCCTGCACCGTCGGCAGCCGAACCGGTGACTTCCTGGTCGACTTCCCCGACACCGGCACCTTCGCCGGGCAGGAGAACATCTACGCGCTCCTTCGCTGGATGGACAACCAGGAGACCGGGTTCAGCACCTCCACCACCACCGGTAACTTCTGCAACCACCTCGGCAGCGGCGACTGCGAGCTCCGCGCCGTCGGCCCGACCCCCCTGGCCGGACTGCTGAACTCGATCCGCACCCGCCTCACCGGCACCACCATCCCCGGAGACAGCCGCAGCGCCTGCCGGCCCTACTCGGTCATCCTCCTCACCGATGGCGATGAGTCCTGCGGCGGAAACCCCAGCGCCGCAGCCGCCAACCTCCGCGCGGCGGGCATCGACGTGTACGTCATCGGTTTCGCGACCGCCGCGGCGGGGCTCAACTCGATCGCCTCGAGCGGTGGCACCGGCTCCGCGTACTTCGCCAGCGACCGGGAGACCCTGAGCGCGGCCCTCGGTCAGATCGTCCAGGACTCGCTCCTGGTCGAGACGTGCAACGGCGCCGACGACGACTGCGATACCTTGATCGACGAGGGCGTCACCAACGCCTGTGGGACCTGTGGGCTGCCGCCGACCGAGAGCTGCAACGGCTCCGACGACGACTGTGACGGCGCCACCGACGAGGGCGTGGCCAACGCCTGCGGGACCTGCGGCGCTGCGCCCAGCGAGACCTGCAACGGCATCGACGACGACTGCGACGGGCCGATCGACGAGGGCGTGTGCGGCGGCTGCGTCCCCAGCAGCGAGATCTGCGACAACCTCGACAACGACTGCGACGGGCGCATCGACGAGACGATCACGCGCCCCTGCGGCACGGACGTGGGCGCCTGCACCACGGGCACCCAGACCTGCTCGGCGGGTTCCTTCGGGGCCTGCACCGGGGTCGCGCCGACGGCCGAGACCTGTGACAACGTCGACAACGACTGCGACGGCGTCGTCGATGGGCTGACCCGCCCGTGCGGGTCCGGCACCGGCGCCTGCACCACGGGCGCCCAGACCTGCACCAGCGGCAGCTGGGGCATGTGCGTGGGCGGCACCGGCTCGAGCGCGGAGATCTGCGACGGCGCCGACAACGACTGCGACGGCACCACCGACGAGGGCAACCCCGGCGGCGGCGCGTCCTGCGGCATCGCCACCGGCGCCTGCACGCCGGGCACCACGCGCTGCATGGGCGGCTCGCTGGTCTGCACCGGCGGCACCAGCGGGTCCATGGAGACCTGCAACGGCGTCGACGACGACTGCGACGGCCTGACCGACGAGGGCAACCCCGGCGGCGGCGGCGTCTGTGGCTCGAGCGACACCGGGCTCTGCGAGCGCGGCATGGAGGTCTGCGCCGGCGGCGCGCTGGTCTGCCGCGGGTCCACCGGACCGACGGCGGAGCTCTGCGACAACCTCGACAACGACTGCGACGGCACCATCGACGAGGGCAACCCCGAGGCCGGGCTGGCCTGCGGCGACGACACCGGCGAGTGCACCGCGGGCACCACGGTGTGCAACGCCGGCGTGCTCTCCTGCATGGGCGGCACCGGACCGACCTCCGAGGTCTGTGACGGCCTCGACAACGACTGCGACGGGGTCGAAGACGAGGGCCTCGGCGTGGGCGCTCCCTGCGGCGACGACACCGGCGAGTGCGCGCCCGGCGTGAACATCTGCCGCGACGGCATGGTGGTCTGCGAAGGCGCGACCATGGCCGGCACCGAGACCTGCAACCTGCTCGACGACGACTGCGACGGCGTCATCGACGAGGGCCTGCCCCTCGGCGAAGCCTGCGGATCCAGCGAGGGCCTCTGCATGCCCGGAATGATCCAGTGCATCGACGGCGACCCCGTCTGCGTCGGCGCCGTGCCCCCCGGGCGCGAGGCCTGCGATTGCGACGACAACGACTGCGACGCGGTCATCGACGAAGCGCCGGACGGCGGCTCGCTCTGCCCCCCGGGCTCCGAGTGCGTCGAGTGCGGCTGCGCCCTGCCCTGCCAGGAGACCGAGTTCGGCTTCCAGTGCCCGGGCGGCAAGACCCCCTTCACCCGCGACGACGGCGCCGGCGGCGAGGAGTGCTTCTGCGTCACCCCGCGCTGCGACGACGCCACCTGCGCCATGGAGACCGTGGAGCAGGGCGACACCGTCCGCTGCGGCCCGGGCTCCGACAACCCGGACTGCATCTGCAAGAACAACGAGTGCACCTTCCCGTGTGACGGCGTGGTCTGCAGCGGCGGCACGGTCTGCAACCCGAGCGACGGCCGCTGCGTCGAGGACAGCTGCACCAGCCTCGGCTGCGGTGCGGACGAGAACTGCAACGTCGTCACCGGCGAGTGCGAGGCCGACCCCTGCGCGACCACCGAGTGCGCGGCGGACCAGGCCTGTCGCGGCGGCGTCTGCGAGACGAGCTGTGGCTCGGTGAGCTGCAACCCCGGTCAGGTCTGCCGCGCCGGCACCTGCGTCACCGACGAGTGCGCGGGCGTGAGCTGCTCGGCCGTCGAGACCTGCGACCCGACCACCGGCGACTGCATCCCCGACGAGTGCGAGGGGGTCTCCTGCCCGGGTCTGCTCCTCTGCGACCCGCTCACCGGCGACTGTATGGCCGACCCCTGCGACGCCCTGAACTGCCCGGGCGAAGAGGTCTGCCGCAACGGCGAGTGCGTCGACGAGTCGGTCACGCCGCCCGACATGGGTGTGCCCGACATGGGCGCGCCCGACATGGGCACCGGCGAGGAGGAAGACGACCGCAGCCGCGGCGTCCTCGCCACCGGCGGTGGCGGCTGCGCCTGCACCGTCGCCGGCGGGGCCCCACAGTCGAGCCGGTCGCCGATGGCCCCGATGGGTCTGGCGCTCTTCGGCCTGGTGGTCCTCGCCTGGCGTCGCCGCCGCATCCGGCGCTCGACGCTCCGGCGGGCCGCGCTGGTGGGTGGGGCCGCGGCCTCGCTCCTGGTGAACGGGGGCTGCGACGTCGACCCTTTCTGCGAGGACTGCGTGGAAGACGGCGAGGTCGATCTGGGTCAGCCCGACCTGGGTCAGGACCTCGGCCGGATCGACCTCGGAGCCCGTGACTTCGGCGTCGACCTGGGCGACCAGGACCTCGGCCCCGATCCCTGCGCGGCCCCCGAGACCTGCAACGGCACCGACGACGACTGCGACGGCAACGTCGACGAGGGCATCGACACCGACACCGACATCAACAACTGCGGTGGGTGCGGCATCCTCTGCGCGCCGATCCACGCCTTCGGTGTGTGCACCGCGGGCGAGTGCGGCATCGACACCTGCGACGTCGGCTGGTTCGACCTCGACCCCGAGGCTCCCGGCTGCGAGTACCGCTGCCTGCCCACCGCCGACGACGACTCGATCTGCGACCTCCGCGACAACGACTGCGACGGCAACACCGACGAGGACATCGACTTCGACGCCGACCCGGTGAACTGCGGCGAGTGCGCGCGGACCTGCCGCTTCGCCCACGTGACCATGCCCCAGTGCACGGCCGGGACCTGCACCTTCGACCCGGCGACGGACTGCGAAGAGGGCTTCTACGACGTCGACGGGATGGCCGGGAACGGCTGCGAGTACTCCTGCACTCCGGCCGACCCGGCGACCGAGGTCTGCAACAACCGCGACGACGACTGCGACGGCACCATCGACGAGGGCAACCCCGGCGGCGGCGGGGCCTGCGGCTCGAACACCGGCGCCTGCAGCCGCGGCACCCTGACCTGCACCGGCGGCAGCCTGCTCTGCATGGGCGAGGTCTCGCCGACGACCGAGGCCTGCAACGGCACCGACGACGACTGCGACGGCAACACCGACGAGGGCAACCCCGACGGCGGCGCGCTCTGCGGGACCAACACCGGCGCGTGTGAAGCCGGTCGCCAGACCTGTGTCTCCGGCTCGCTCCAGTGCGTGGGCGCGACCGGGCCGGCCACCGAGGTCTGCGACGGCGTGGACAACGACTGCGACGGCACCGTCGACGACGGGAACCCCGGCGGCGGTGGGAGCTGTGGCACCAGCACCGGGGCCTGCTCGGCCGGCACCCTCCGCTGCGCCGGCGGCGCGCTGAGCTGCATGGGCGCGACCGGCCCGGCCCTCGAGGTCTGCGACACCGTGGACAACGACTGCGACGGAACCACCGACGAGGGCTTCTCGCTGAGCACCAGCATCACCAACTGCGGCACCTGCGGCCGCACCTGCGCGGTGGCCAACGGCACCCCGGTATGCAGTTCGGGCGCCTGCGCGGTCGGCGGCTGCGACCCCGGCTTCATCGACGCCGACGGCAACTACGCCAACGGCTGCGAGTTCGCCTGCAGCTTCTCCGGCGCCGAGGTCTGCAACGGCGTCGACGACGACTGCGACATGCGCACCGACGAGGGGCTCACTGCGCCGAGCAACTTCTGCAACCCCAACGGCAACTGCGCCGGCACCGGGGCCACCTGCGGCGGCGCCTCGGGCTGGGTCTGTAACTACCCGTCGGGCGCCGACATCCCCGAGCAGTGCGACGGCGAGGACGACGACTGCGATGGCCGGGTCGACGAGACCTTCACCGGCCTCGGCGGGAGCTGCACCCGCGGCTCCCAGGGCGTCTGCCGGACCACGGGCACCGTGGTCTGCGACGGCACCGGCGCCACCCGCTGCAACGCGCCGACGCCGCCGACCCCGGCGACCGGCGAGAGCTGCAACAACCTGGACGACGACTGCGACGGCCGGACCGACGAGTCCATCCCCCTCGCCAACATCCCCACCGCGACCCTCCCGAGCGGCACGCGGATCATGCGCTACGAGGCCTCGCGCCCCGACGCGACGGCCAGCAACGCGGGCAACCAGAGCGGGCTCGCCTGCGCGAACCCGAACGTGCTGCCCTGGACCAACGTGACCTGGGCCGAGGCCCGCGACGCCTGCTGCGCGCTGAACCCCTCGGGGACCTGCAGCGGTGGCGGCTCGGGCTGGCGCCTCTGCGACGACGCCGAGTGGGTCGACGCCTGCGAGGGTCAGGGCACGAGCTGCCAGTGGGGTCACACCGGCTGCAACAGCAGCCAGCCCACCCGCTGCAACGGCGAGGAGTACGACGCCAGCCCGAGCGCCGGCGACCAGGACGCGCTCTTCCCCACCGGCTCGCCGACCTTCCCCATGTGCTACGCGAACTGGGGCTCGACCGACGTCTACGACATGAGCGGCAACGTGAAGGAGTGGACCAACACCGAGCGCGGCTCGAGCGACATCCACTCGATCCGCGGCGGCTCATACAACAACGTCGAAGGTGGCCGCACCTGCCAGTTCGACTTCACGGTGGGCGACGAGAACTTCGCCTTCGTGAACACTGGCTTCCGCTGCTGTTACTACTGACGTAGCCGGCGGAACTGGAAGCCCATCGCCTCGGCGAGGGCCTCGCTCGCGGGGCCCGCGCCGAAGTGCGTGACCTTCGCCGGGGCCACGCCGTGGGCGCGCAGCCAGCGCACCGGGAGCCCCGGGAGCGGGGGGCGACACCAGCAGATCGGCGGCCCGGGGGGATGCTCGCAGGCACCGAGCTCCAGCTCGGGGGCGACGGTGCGCAGCTCCCGCGCGAGCTCGGCCGCGTCGCGCGGTCCCGGGGGGAGCCACGCGAGGACCAGGGTGGCCACCCCCGGCCGCAGGTGCGAACGGATGGCGTCCGCGTCGAGGGGCTCGCCCGAACGCCAGGCCGCGACATCGGCGAGGGCGGCGAGATCGAAGACCAGCCCGGGCGCCTCGTGCCCGGCGACGGGAAGCCGCTCGAAGGGAACGCGCTCGATGGCGGCGAAGCCCTCGTCGAGGCCCAGGGGCTCGAAGCGCTCCAGGTAGATCTGCTGGGCCCGGGGCGGGAAAAGGTTGGGGTCCCGCTTGCCCGCCGTCTTCAGCGCGTCGCTGGCGAGGAGCTCGCCGCGCCGATCGAGCATGCGGTCGACCGCGTTGATCTGCGCCTCGGCGAGGGGGGTCTCGAAGTGGACGGCGCGGACCGCGGCGCCGTGGTCCCAGGCGGTCTCCAGGACCCGATTGCGACTCGCCCGGGTCGGGTAGGTGGCGTCCATCACGACCCGCTCGGTGCCCTCGGCCAGGACCTCGTCGAGGACCTCCGCGAGCCCTTTCAGGGAGCCCCCACGCTCGTCGCGGCTGAGCCGCTCGTGGTCGCCGAGGCGCGCGGCGTAGCGCGTCTTGCCGGCGCCGGGGATGCCCACGAAGAGCACCACCTCGCGGCGCGAGCGACGGACCGCGCGGGCTTCCCGGGACGTGCGGAGCAGACGCCCCACGGGGAAGCGATCGTCGAGGAGGGCGCGCTCGTCGTCGCGGAGGGTCAGGGGATGAGCCGCCAAGCGGGCGGTCTCGGGGCGACTCACGCCGGGAAGGGGGATCACCCCGAAGCTGCGGAGCCAGGCGAGGACCACCGTCTCCGGGGTGACGCCGTGGGCGTCGGCGAGCCAGCGGAGGTCGGCGTCCCGGCCCAGGCGCGGCTGCTTCTTGGGCCCGCCGAAGGGCGCCTGGGCGAGCACCGGGATCCCCAGCGCGCGGCAGCGCTCGACCACGCCGCTCCGGGTGGGGTCCTCGTCGAAGGGACCGATGGCCACCTCGACGGCGGCCACGTCGATGTGATCCCGCGCTTCCTCGAGCTGCGGCAGGGAGACGTTGGAGAGACCCACGGCGCCGGTGAGCCCGGCCTTCGCCGCCGCCGCCAGCGCGCGGACGCTGGTCGCGAAGGGGACCCGCGGGTCGGGCAGGTGCAAGAGGGTCAAATCGGGTGGGCGCCCGAGGGTCTCGCCGAAGGCGCGCGCGCTGCGCTCGGCGTCGGCGAGGAGGGTCTTGCGACGCCCATCGGGGCGCCAACGGTCGCGGTGCCGGACCATGCCCACCTTGGTGACCACGGTGACGTCGTGACCCCGGAGGAGCGCGCCGAGGGTTCGCTCCTGCGCGTGGGGCTCGGGCCCGTAGGTCGGCGCGGTGTCGAAGAGGCGCACGCCCGCCGCGAGAGCGGCCTCGACGACGGGCGCCTCCGCTCCCGGCGGGAGTCGGAGGCAACCGATGGCGGGCGCGGAGAGCGACACCGCCGGAGGATAGACCGAGGGTCAGTCGACCGGGTGGAACTCGAGCTCGACGTAGTCGACGTAGCCGCTGAGGTCCTCTTCGTCCCCCCACCCGCTGGTGTCGCAGACGCGCAGCTCCCAGGGCGCGTTGGCGGACTCGCTGCCGTCGAAGGCGAACTCGTCGGTGGTCCACTCGCCGGACTCCTCGTCGTGGTCTTCGGCCAGGGTGACCAGGCTCGGACCCGCTCCGATGGGCGAGTGGTAGAGGCTCACCTCGAGGTCGGGGAAGAGCCAGCCCTCGCTGCGGAAGTCGGCGCGGACGGTGACGGCGCCGACGCGGAAGCGATCCTCGAGGATCAACCCGACCCGAGCGCAGTGGAAGCGGCTCTCGGTGAAGGCGACGGGGTCACCGTCGTAGTAGTAGATGTCGCCGACGGCGCCGGGGACGGTCTCTTCGAAGGCGGCGGCGACCGCGTCGACGGAGGCGAAGTCCACCAGGGAGTCGGTTGGGCGGACAGGCGCGAACCAGAGGCGCGTGGGGTGGAGCTGCGGGAAGGCGTCGTTGGGGGCGGTCCAGTAGCCGGCGACGAGGTCGCCGTCGGCGTCCGTGGCCAGGACGTAGGACTCGCTGGCGAAGCCGCGGGAGGTGCCGATGGACGCGAAGACGTACCAGTAGGCGTCGGCGTCGACGACCTCGGTGCGGGTGTAGGCCTCGGCCGCCTCGCGATCGATGAGCCGGGGTCCGGCGGCGCCCTCTTCGCGAGGGGCGGGGCGGATGGCGAAGTCGGTGAAGACCGAGCCGGCGGTATCGTAGGGGCCGGTGACCACGGCGTGCCCCTGAGCCATGAGCTGAGTGAAGGCGGCGTGGAAGAGCGCCGGGTTCAGGTCTTCGGTGCCGTCGCCGAGGGAGACGCGGAGGGACTCGGGCGCGCCGAGCCAGGCGAGCGCGTAGAGGGCTCGCAGGTCGTCGGCGGTCCAGGTCACGCCCGCGACTTCGGCTTCCGAGTCGCGGGGCTCCAGCTCGTGGGCGCTGGCGAACATCATCGCGCGCCGGACGTCGTCGTCGGTGGGGGCGAAGGCGTCGAGGGCCACGCGGGCCGTGCCGCCGAAGGTGGCGTCGAAGAGGTCGGCGACCGCGTTCAGGTCCTCGTGCTCGGTGGCCCGGAGGGCTTCGCGCTCCGGCGCGGAGAGGGGCATCGCGGCCAGCTCGAGGGTGGCGTCGTCGCCGAGGAGGGCGAGGGGGTGGTCCTCGTCGGCCTTGCCACCGGCGAAGGGCTCCATGGTCCCGTCGACCGGAAGGTCGGCGGGGGCCGCGCAAGCGGCGGGGAAGGCCAAGGCCAAAACGAGGGCGACAGGGTGGAGTCGGCGCATGTCCTACACAGGAGCACATCGGATGCCAACTCGGGCGCACGCGGCAGACGTCGAGAGCCACACCAGGATCCCACTCGAGTGCGCAAGCTCGGTGCACACCCCCGGCGGGTCCAGCAGCCACCCCACCGACCCCACCGGGGCCCCCCGACCCCGGCGCCCCGACTTGCCATGGGGAC
>DCLA01000014.1:0-33655 GCA_002320815.1 Myxococcales bacterium UBA1660 | reverse complement strand
CCCCGACTTGCCATGGGGACGCACTTGCCAACTTGCGCAGCCCGACGCCTTATCCGGCCGTGACGCGCCCTTTAGCGTGCAAGAAGCGCAAGTTGGCAAGTGCGTCCCTTAGGATGTCGCCGTGAGCTTCGTGGTGCGGGAGCCGGGGGCGGGGTTGGCGCCGTTCGTGAAGAGCCTCTGGCTCCATCGGGGGGAGCACGCGCACGCGCTGGAGCGTGTGTTGCCCGGCGACGGGCTCCAGCTCCTGGTGAATCTCGATCGAGACTCGCTGACCTGCCTGCGGGGCGACGAATGGCGGGACGTGACGCGCATCGGCGGCATCGGCGTGGTGGGTCTCCGCAGCGGCCCCGCGGCGGTCGACCCCCGGGAGCAGCGACGGATCGCGGGGGTCGCCTTTCGGCCCGGGGGTGCCTGGCCGTTCTTCGGGGCGCCGATGGACGAGCTCCGGAACCGGGAGGTCGACCTCGGGGACCTCTGGGGACCCGAGGCGCGCGTACTCCGTGACGCCATGGGCGACGCCGACGACGACGGTGCGCTCGACCATCTCCAGCGCGCGCTCCTCCGTCGCTGGCCGGGCAACCGCCAGGACCCGTCGGTGGCGCACGCGGTCCGCGCGCTCGGCGCCGGCGCGCGCGTCGACGCCACCGCGGAGCGCCTCGGGACCAGCGCCGCCACCTTGCGACGCCGCTTCCTGAGCAAGGTCGGCACCACGCCCAAGGTCTTCGCGCGGGTCGCGCGCCTGGGCCGGACCCTACGCTCCCTCGGATCCGGCGCGCCGACTTCGTGGGCGGCCTTCGCCGTGGAACAGGGGTTCGTCGATCAGAGCCACCTGATCCGCGAGCTACGCGACCTGGGCGGACTGACACCGACCGAGTACGCGCCCCGGGAGCCCGGCGAGACCCTGCACGTCGTGATCGATTGAGGGCTCACGAGTCGACGGACCCAGAAACGCCGCCTGGCCGCGTTCTGATCCCTCAGCGGTCCGCGGTGCGGTGGGCCATCACGGCGGCGAAGACGATCGAGGCCGCCGTGGCCACGCCGAAGAGCTGGAGCGCGTGGTCCGGGACGACGAGGACCGCGATCCCCCCGGCGGTCATGATGACGCCCACCCAGGCCACCCAGCGAAGCAGGGTGAGGCCCCCCATCAGCCCGACGCCGGCGAGGGCGAAGGCGTTCTGCGCGAAGATGGCGCTCATCTCCATCGGGACGAAGAGCGCGATGACCCGCGGGATCAGCACGAGCGCGGCGGCGATGAAGAGCATCGCCACGAGCTGCCGACTGAACTCGTTGCGCAGGACCTGCCGACGCAGCGCGACCACCAGCGCGATGAGGAGGCCGCTGAGACCGAGCCCATAGGTGACGGTCTCCATCGGCGAGACGTCCCGCTGGTCCACCGAGAACGCGAGCGCCATCAACGCGACACCGAAGAAGGCGAGGACACTCAAGGCCACCGCCCGCTGACGCGTCCCGAGGGTGGGATCCCGCTCCCGCGCCAACGCCTCCAACGCCTCGGCTCGGGCCCGGCGCTCCGCGAGGTGCGCCTCCAGCCTCGAACGCGCCCGCAGCGCCGCCTCGTTCTCGGGCCAGGACCGGAGCGCCTGGTCGAGGGCGAACCGCGCTTCGGCGATGCGGTCGTCGACCGCGCGGCGCTGGGTCTCGTCGGGCTCCGGCGTGGTCAAGAGCCGCTCCAGCTCCTCGAGGCGCTCGTCGGCGCGAAGCGTGAGCCTCACCGAATCCTGGTGGACCCGGTGGTCGCGCAGCGCGCGTCGAAAGGCCTTGGCGTCGGCGACCCGCTGGGTGGGGTCCGGGTGGCAGGCGCGGTTGGCGAGCTCGGCCAACTCGCCGGGGACGGTCTCGGCGTACACCGCCGCGGTCGACTCCTGGGCGCGGAGCAAGGCCTCGACGTTCGAGCCGGCCCGGTGCCGGAGCTCGCCGGTGAGCACCTCGTGGAGGACGGCCCCGAGCAGGTAGACGTCGGTGCGTTCGTCCACCACCCCGCCCCGGGCCATCTCCGGAGCCATGTAGCCCAGGGTCCCGCAGAGCCGGCCGCCGGTGTCCTCGCCGACCCGCGCCGCGATCCCCCAGTCGGCGACGTAGACGTCCCCGTGGCGGCCGATGAGCACGTTCTCCGGCTTGAGATCCCGGTGGACCACCCCGCGGCCGTGCGCGAAGTGCACCGCGTTGCAGACCTGCTCCAGGATTTGCAGGTGCCCGTCCAGCCGATCATCGGGAGTGCCCTCCCAGCCGTCCCACCCCTCGTGGCCCGGCTCCGAGAGCAGCGTGTCCCAGGCCACCCCCTCGATCCGCTTCATCACCAGCGCCGGGCGCCCCTGCGCGTCGAGGCCCAGCGCGTGGACCGGGACGATCGACGGGTGCTCCAGTTGGCCGGTGATGCGACCCTCGACCAGGAGCGCCTGCCGTGCCGCCGCCGGCGCGCCGTCTTTGGCGGTCTTCACGGCGACGTCGCGGTCGAGGGAGTGCTGCCGGGTCAGGAAGACGCGACCCATGCCGCCCTCGCCGATCAGCGCCCGCACCTCGAGGTCCGCCGTCCCCGGGGTCTGGGGGTCGACGGCGCTCGAGGGGTGGCTCCCCCGCAGGTCGACGGTGATGTGCGGCAGCGGCCGCGGCGGCGCCTCGGACGTCACCGGACCGTCCAGGGTCTCCGCCAACACCGGTCGGATGGTCGCCGCGATGGCCAGCTCGGTCCCGGCCAACCCCGTGGCCCGGAGCCTCGCCTCCGCCTCGTCCCGCTGCGACCCCATCATGGCGCCGCGAGTATAGGCGGTCCGGCCGGCCATCGAGGGAGTACCCCCAGGGCCTCGCGGGCCGGTTGGCGGTTGACGGGGCGGGGCCCGGGATCGGAACGTGCCGCCATGACCACCCTGACGCTGCGCCTCGAGGCCTATGGAAAAGCCGCCAAGCAGGCGATCGCCAACGCGCAGACCCTGGCCGACGACCGCAAGCACGCGGAGGTCGAGCCGCTCCACCTGATGTACGAGCTGGTCGAGTCCCAGGAGGGGGCGGCCGAGGCCTTCCGGCGCGCCGGGGTGGACCCCACCGATGTCTTGGTGGAGGCGGAGCTGCTCCTGCGGCAGCAGCGGACCACCAAGGAGGGCAAGTCGTTCCTCTCCCCCCGGATGCTCGATCTCCTCGGCCGCGCCGAAGGGGAAGCCGCGCGCGACGGCGGGGTGCCGGTCGCGGTGAAGCACCTCCTGCAGGCCTGCGCCCAGGAGACCAGCGGCGGCGTGAAGGACGTGCTCCGCCAGTGCGGGCTGAGCGCGCCGGTGCTGCGGGCGACCATCGAGGGCGCGACGGTCGGCGAGGACGACACGCCGAAGAAGAAGGGCGGCAAGGAAGTGGGAGACCCCATCGAAGAGTTCGGCCGCGACCTGACGCGGCTGGCGGCCCAGGGGAAGTTCGACCCCACGGTGGGCCGGGACGCCGAGCTGCGGCGCATGCTCCAGGTGCTCGCCCGGCGGCGCGAGAACAACCCGCTCCTGGTGGGCGAGCCGGGCATCGGTCGCACGGCCACGGTGCAGGCGCTGGCGCAGCGGATCGCCGTGGGCGACGTGCCCAAGATGCTGATCGGCAAGCGGCTGGTCGCCCTGGACATGGGCGCGCTGGTCGCCGGCGCCTCCCTCCGGGGTCAGCTCGAGGAGCGCACCCGGGCCATCCTGGACGCGGTCCGGGATTCGGCGGGCGAGATCATCCTCTTCCTCCCGGACTTCGAGGCCCTGGTGGACAAGGCCGCGGGCGCCGGCCAGCTCATCGCCGCCGCCCTCCAGCGCGGCGAGCTCCGCGCGATCGGCGTGGCCACCCCCGACGCGATGCGCAAGGCGATGGACGAGAGCGCCATCCTGATGCGGCGCTTCGTGGCCATCCCGGTCGAGGCGCCGACCCTCGACGAGGCCGTCGCCGTGCTCCGCGGTGTCGTCGGTCGCTTCGAGATCGATCACGGCGTGCGCATCTCCGATCCGGCGCTGGTCGCCGCGGCCACCTTCGCCCGCCGCTACATCACCGGAGTCCAACTCCCCAAGAGCGCCGTGGATCTCATCGACGAGGCCGCCGCCCGGGTGCGCGTGGAGATGGAGAGCGAGCCCGCCGAGCTCGATCGACTGCGGCGCCGCCTGGAGGCCCTGGAGATCCAATCCCAGAGCCTGGTGGACGACCACGACGACGACTCGGTGGCCACCCGCGAGCGCCTGGAGAGCGAAGCCGACGACCTCCGCCCGCGCATCGAAGCGATGCGGAAGCGCTGGGAGCGCGAGCTCAAGGGTGTCGGCGACGTCCGCCGGCTGAAGGAAGAGCTCGCCGCCGCCCAGCGCGAGCTGGAGCAGGTGCGGGCCAGCGGGGACCACGCCCGGGCGGGCGAGCTGCGCTTCGGGACCATCCCGCTCCTGGAGAAGCAGCTCGAGGAAGCCACCGAGGGCGCGGAGGCGGAGCCGGCCCCGACCGAGATGATGGTCCACGACGTGGTCACCCCCCAGGACGTCGCCGACGTCGTCGCCGCGTGGACCGGGGTCCCGGTCTCCAAGATGATGGAGGAGGAGACCGCGAAGCTCCTGCGCATGGAGGACGACCTCAAGAAGCGCGTCATCGGCCAAGACCACGCGGTGCGCGCCATCGCCAAGGCCGTCCGCCGCGGCCGGGTGGGTCTCCGGGATCCGCGCCGCCCCATCGGGAGCTTCCTCTTCCTCGGGCCCACCGGCGTGGGCAAGACCGAGCTGGCCAAGGCCCTCGCCGAGTTCCTCTTCGACGACGAGGCCTCGCTGACCCGCCTCGACATGAGCGAGTTCATGGAGAAGCACTCGGTCGCCCGCCTCCTCGGAGCGCCCCCCGGCTACAAGGACTCGGACGCCGGCGGCTTCCTCACCGAGGCGGTGCGCCAGCGGCCCTACAGCGTGGTCCTCTTCGACGAGATGGAGAAGGCCCACCCGGACGTCTTCAACATCCTGCTGCAGGTCCTCGACGACGGCCGCCTCACCGACTCCCGCGGTCGCCCCGCGACCTTCGCCGACACGGTCATCATCATGACCTCCAACGTCGGCAGCCACCTGATCCTCGATCACGAGGGCACCGAGGAGGAGCTCAAGGAGCGCGTGGAAGAGGAGATCCACTCCTACTACCGCCCCGAGTTCCTCAACCGCATCGACGACATCGTGATCTTCGACCCGCTGGACAAGGACGACCTGGAAGGCATCGCCGACATCCAGCTCCGCGGCCTGGGCAAGCTCCTCGCGCATCGGCGCATCTCCCTCGACGTCACCGAGCCGGCCAAGAAGCGCATCGTCGACCTCGGGTACGAGCCGGCCTTCGGGGCGCGACCGCTGAAGCGGGTGATCCTCAAGGAGCTCCAGGACCCGATGGCGATGGCCATGCTCGAGGGCGGCTACGACGCCGGGGACACCATCGAAGTCGGCGTCACGGACGACGAGTTCACCTTCAACAAGAGCTGAGACCGGTCAGCGGGGTGCGACCCGGGCGACCCCGGGATCGAAGCCCGTCTCCGTGCGCACCGTGTACACGAAGTAGAGGACACCATCCGCGGTGAGGCTCGTCTCACCGACACTCGCCACGCGCCCGGCGCTGGCGACCGGGTCCGCGGCGAGCTCGACGCGCGACGCGCCCAGCGAGGCAGGGTCGGCTGGATCGGCCCATGGCGCGGACACGATGCGGGCGAAGTCCTCGGACCAGTAGAGGCGACCATTCGCCAAGAATGGCTGAGCGTCGAGCCCCTCGGACCGGGTGGGGAGCCTCTGCGGGTCGGCGAAGCCGGGCCCCTCGGCGTAGGCGACGAAGAGTCGCTCGCTGCCGCCCTCGTCATCGAAGAGCACGCCTCCGGGGATGGGGTACGGGTTCCCCTGGCCACCGGCGATGGCGAGCACCCGGCTCATCTGGAAATCGGTCTCCGTCGGGGAACCGGTGGAGAGGTCGAAGGCGCCCAGCGTCACCGGAGCGCCGAGGGCGATCTCCATGGTCCAGAGGTCGTTCCCGGTGTCCGCGCCCGCCGGCGAGTCGTAGCTCGCGAGGAGTCGCGCGCGGCCGTCGGTCGGCGCCTCGGCGAAGGAGAAGCCGAAGGGCGCGATGGTGCAGCCGTCGATGGCCAACGCGATGAGGAAGGGCTCGGCGAAGGACCCGTCGGGTTGGCGATGGAACCCGTAGGCCGCCACGGGCGGCAGCGCGGTGCCGATGGCGCCCACCCCGATGGCCGCGCAGTCGTGTCGAATGGCCCCCGCGGAGATACGACCGGCTCCGGGCATCTCTGGTCGCTCCGGGGCGGTCGTCGGACCCGGAGCGGTGTTGCACCGTGGGTCTTCCGGGTCACCCCCGGCCCCGATGCCTCCGGCGAGGCACGCCAGGAGGTCCACGGGCGAGTAGGTCCCCACCACGAGCCACTCGCCGTCCGGGCTGATCTCGACCGAGTCCTCCCAACCCGGCGTGTTCACCAACCCCGGGACCCGCTCCGGCTGTCCCCAGCCGTCGCCGAGCATGGGGAGCACCACCGCGGTCCGCGTCACGGCGGTGTCGCCATGGGTGGCCGTCACCGCCACCTCGCCGCTTGATCCGACGGGTAGGATCGAGGCTTCCCAGTGGTCGTCCACGAGGACGGGCGGCTCCACGCTCGCTCCCGTCGCGCCGAAGGTGGGGGCATCGCTCGAGGGCGGAGTGAGCCTGACGCGGGCCAGGAAGCTGGTGCCGGGGGCCGGCGCGAAGTCGAGGACCATCGCGGTCTCCGGGGGGCCCGCGTCGGGCTCCGAGCCAGGAGAGTCGTCGCCGCAGGCGAGGACCGCGAGGACCGAGAGCGGGAGCCAACGGTTCATCCCACGATGGTACAGGGTCTTGGACGAGCCCCCTTTACCCGGGCGTCGATTTGCACAGAGTGGTCCCATGGAGGTTCCGGAGGCGCTGCGAGCGGAGATCGTGGGCGGCAATTGCGTCGCCTTCGTGGGCGCGGGGTTCAGCGCGCCGCTGGTGCCCGAGTGGCCGGCGCTGCTGCGGCGCCTGGGCGAAGACCTCGGCGAGAGCGCGATGGTCGAGCGGGTGCTCGGCGCGGACGCTCGACCCCGCAGCGACGCGCTCGAGGCCGCGGCCCAGATGCTGCGCGATGCGCACCCGGAGCCTTTCCTGGAGGCCCTGCGGCAGCGGCTGGGGCACGAGGCGCTGGCCACGGCGGTGACCCCCGGGGGCCGGATGGCGCGGCGGCTGGAGCTCCTGCGGAGCGTGCCCTTCGCCACCATCCTGACCACCAACTTCGACGGCCTGCTCCGGGGGCGCACGCCGGACGGCGGCGCCTATTGGGGCGCGCTCCGGCCCCAGGCCCACCGCTGGTGGGAGGCGCGCTTCTGGGACCGGGAGCACCTCGGTCCGCAGGTGGTGAAGCTCCACGGCGACGTCGACGCCGAGACCGCGGACGCGCTGGTGTTCAGCAAGCGCGACTACCGGCAGCGGCTCTACTCGCTGGCGTCCTACCGCTCGTTCCTGCGGGCGATGATGGCGCGCTTCACGGTGCTCTACCTGGGCTTCTCCTTCACCGACGCCTACGTGAACGAGCTGCGCTCGGAGGTGCTCTCCATCTTCGGCGACCACGCCCACGCACCCATCGCCTACGCGGTGCTGCCCAACGTGCCCGAGGACTACCGGGCTTACCTCCGGAGCCACGAGGGGATCCAGGTGCTCCCCTACGCCCACGAGCGCGGCGACGAACACCAGGGCTTCGACCGGTGGCTGGCCGCGGTGCACGCCGAGACCAACCCAATCCAGCTCCTCGGGCGTCGGCTGAGCGGCAAGCGGATCCTCTGGAACGACGCGAAGCCGATCAACAACGAGTATGCCGAACGCTTCCTCCGGGAAGCCGCCGCGGACGCGCCCGGCGCGGACTGCCGCATCGACAAGGTGAAGACCTGGCAGGCCGCCTGCGCGGCGCTCGAGTCCCAGCGCTACGACCTGGTGATGACCCACTGGGGTTGGCGGAAGGCCGCGCTCCCCAGTGGGGAACCGGCCGCCGCCGGGGAGCGGCTCCTGATGGAGATGCGCGCCCGGGACCTGCGGGCCCCGGTGCTGGTCCTCTCGACCAGCGACTTCGCCCCCGAGAACCGACCGGTGGCCCTGCGGCTGGGCGCCAAGGAGTACCTCTGCGACTGGTCCGAGCTCTTCCGTGAGGTCGCCGAGCTCTTCGCCTGAGGGCGCTCAGCCGGCGCCGGGGTCGCAGCGCAGGAGGCGGAGATACACGCCGTCGGGGCTCCCGAAGGCGACGCCGACCACTCCGCCGTGGGCGGCGGTGGTCCCGAAGCGGGCCTCGGTGCCCTCGGGTCCCTGGATGCTCAGCGGCTCGCCCATCGTGGCGTCGGACCAGGCCACCCGGACGTCCAGGCGCCGGGGGGATTCGCGCTCCGGCGCGGTGGAGGCGTCGGCCACGAAGACCACCGACTCGGCGAGCTGGGTCGCCGCCACGTGAAGCATGCCGTAGCCGCTGGAGGGTACGATGGCCGCGGGCGGCGGGGTCCGATCCCCGTCGGCGACGACCAGACCCACGGCCGTCTGCGCCGCGCTCCCCACCGCCGTGTACCCGACCAGCCAACGGTCGTTCCAGCGCGCCGCCGCGAGGGCGACCGGGTCGAAGAGATGGGACACCGGCCGGAGCACCTCGGGCTGCCCGTCGGGGAGCTGCACCGTGTAGAGGCTGGAGATCCCCTGGCGATGGTCGGCGTAGAGGAGGGTGTCGCCGACCACGATGGGGGCGGTGGCGCCGCTGGCGTCGGGGGTCACGTCGCGGACGTCGCTGACCCGCGTGCCTCCGAGGAGCCGAGCGAGCTGGACCCGCGCGTGGTCGGCCCCCGAACCGTCGGCCCAGGCGACCAGGTCGTCGGCGTCGCGAAAGCCGACGGCCGGGGCGTAGCGCTGGTCGGCGCCCTGGCCGACGACCACGAAGTGGCCGCGGTCGTCGCCGAGCCCCAGGCGCGCGTAGTGCACCTGGGCGCGGCCGTCGGTGTAGGCGAGCCCCACCCGGCCGCCGTCCCGGGCGGCGAGGCCCGGAGGCGCCACCCGCGCGGTGCGCAGCGAGTGCTCCAGATCGCGCCGGAGGATCAGATCGGCCATGCGGCCGGGGACCAAGTGGAGCAGGAAGATCTCTTCACTGCCGTCCTCCTTGCGACCGTAGCCGGCGATGGCGAAGCCGTCGCCCACGGCGGTCATCGCGGCGATGCCCGGTCGCCGCCAGAGGAGCACCGGCCCTTCGTCGGCGAAGGCGCAGCCGCGCGGGGGCACCTCGACATCGGTCCTCAGCGCGGCGGCGGCGGTGGCCTCGTCGCCCTGGAGGTTCTCGACTTCGTCCAACCCGGCGAGCGGGTCGTCGTCGACCAGGGGCCGCTCTTCCGGCGGCTCGTGGGGGGTCTCCTCGGCGAACTCTTCCGGCTCCGCGGCCGGCTCGTCGTCGTCCCCGCAGGCCACCAACGCGAGGCCGGCCAGCAGGAGGGTCAACCGCCGCACGGGAGCGCCTCGGAGTAGATCCGCCACTCGTCGATGTGGCCGCGGAAGAAACTGTCGCCCATCTGCGGGTCGATGGGGCTGGACATGTCCTTGGTCCCGGGGATCTCCGCGCTACCCACCAGGTCGCCATCGACGCAGAGCCGAAGCCGGCCGTCGGCGGTCGTGCGGACCAGCCGATAGAAGTGCCACGCCCGGTCCACCGGGGTCGGCACGGAGATCGCGCCCCGGCAGATCGACCCGTCGCACTCGAGGTTCTCACCGGAGAAGGGACCCATCTGGGAAAAGACGAAGCGCACGGTGAGCTCGGAGGTCCCGATGTCGCCCCCGGGGTCGAGCTGGAAGCCGACGCCGCCGGCCGTGTCCGACGAGGCCGCCGAGTGATCACGATAGATGTCGGTGAAGGTCGCATCGACGCGGTCGACCTGGACCCACCCCTGAACCGTGAAGTCCCCGGAGTAGTCCATGCGCTGCCCCTCGAGGGTGATCCCGGAGCCGTCGTCGAAGTACGCCGAGCCGCCGTAGTAGACCTCCGGCCCGTCCCCCGCGGTCGGGGTCACGGCCCCGGTCAACGTCGCCGTTCCGGCGGTACAGTCGAGCGCCCGTAGTCCGTCCTCGAAGCGCATGGCGAGCTGGCAGGTGTCCGGTTCGCCGTCGGTGGAGACGCGCACCGAGACCGACGCCATCGCCTCGGAGGCCCCCGAGGGAGCGAGGGTGATCAGGGCCCACTCGTTCCGCAGTAGATGGATGAAGCGGGACCCCAGGGTACCGGTGATCGCCGAGGCGACGGAGTCCCACCGGGACTGGCGACTCAGGGTGAGCACCGGGCTACCGCCGGTGCCGAGGGTCTCGGTGAGGACCTCGTAGTTGCCGTCCACGGGCGCCACGAAGGAGAGCACCGCGTCCTGGCCGCTGCCCTCGCCGGGCGAGATCATGAGCAAGCCCCCGGCGGCGTCCGCGCACTCCCCCTCGCTGGTCTCGCTACAATCCACGATGGCCGGAGGCGCCGGGCGCCCCGCGAACGCCGGCCCAGCGAAACCCGAGCTGGGATCCAGCGCTTCGTAGGCCAGGCCGAGGCGCTCCCGTTGCTCTCCGAAGTAGCGCCACCCGAGCGCGCCGGCCCCTTGGGTGCCGTCGAAGTCGAGGATCGCGTCGCCGACGCACGAGTCCTCACAGGTCCGCGGCCCGCCGGCGTCGTCCCCCGCGTCCTGCGCCGCGTCTGCCACGTCGCGGGCCATGTCGCGGGCCCCGCCATCGGGGCTCACGCTTCCGTCGGGGGCGACCTCGAAGTCGAAGTCGTCGATGAAGGAGCAGCCGCCGAGGGCCACGACCAGCGCGACCCATCCAATTCGTCCAAGCACGAGCGGAAGTTAGCGCATCGACGGACCTGGAATCTAGAAGAGGAGCCCCGAACGAGGCTATGGTCGCGCCATGGCCCGTTGGCTCCTCGCCCTGGTGATCTTCGCTTCGTTCGACGTCTGGACCGGCACTGCGTGGGCCCCGGGCATCGCCTTCGCCCAGGGCGCCTCGGACTCGGACCAGCGCGCGCAGCTGCACTACCAGGCAGCGGTGTCCTACTTCGAAGAGGAGAGCTTCGAGCAGGCGCTGGTGGAGTTCCGCTCCGCCCATCGGCTGAGCCAGCGGCCGGAGCTGCTCTACAACATCGGCCTCACGCTCGAGCGGCTCGGTCGCTGGGACGAAGCGGCCGAGGCCCACCAGGCCTTCCTGGACGCGGTCCCGGGTCACCCCGACGCCGACGAGGCCCGGGCGCGGCTGGAGCGCTCTCGCAGCCGGGCCGAAGAGATGAGCGATGACGAAGGCCAAGCGCCGAGCGAGCTCGTCGAGGACCCCGGTCCAGCGGAAGCCGAGGGCTCGTCCGTCGTCCCCTGGGTCGTACTGGGCGCGAGCGGCGCGGTCGGCGTCGCCGCCCTGGCCATCGGCCTCCGAGCCCACGCCATCCATGGCGATCTCGAAGACGACTGCCCAGCGGGGGTCTGCGCCGCGGACCGCCAGGACGACATCGACCGTGGCCAGGCCCTGGCCCGGACCTCGACGGCGTTGACCTTCGTGGCCGCCGCCGGCGCCATCACCGGGGTGGTCCTCCTCCTGGTCGGTGGCGGCCCCGACGAAGACGAGCGCGTGGCCCTCGAGGTGGCGCCGACGCGCGGGGGCGGTTACGTGCAGGGTCGCGTCACGTTCTGAGCGAGCGGGCGCCCTCCGCCCCGCATGCGCGCCTCCGACCTCCTGGGCCCCGACGGCCCCCTCGCCCGCGACCTCGACGGCTACGAGCACCGGCCGGCCCAGATGGCCATGGCCGACGCGGTGGAGAACGCCCTGCGCGAGGGCGGCGTCGCCCTCATCGAAGCCGGCACCGGCACCGGCAAGACCCTGGCTTACCTGGTCCCCGCGCTCCTGAGCGGGAAGAAGGTGGTGGTCGCCACCCGGACCAAGAACCTCCAGGACCAGCTCCGGCTGAAGGACCTCCCGCTCCTGCGGCGGACCCTGGAGCCCGAGGGCTTCGAGGTGGAGGTGGCCTTCATGAAGGGGCTGGCCAACTACCTCTGCCTGCGCCGCTTCGAGGCGGCGCGCCGGAGCGCCCTGGCCGAGGAGCCCTGGGCCAAGCGGCAGCTGGCCATCGTGGAGCGATGGCGAGAGACCACGACCACCGGCGAGCGCTCGGATCTCAAGGAGCTCGAGGAGAGCGCCGGGATCTGGGCCCACGTGCAGTCGGGCTCGGACACCCGCATCGGCCAGCGATGCCCGCACTACGAGGACTGCTTCGTCACCACGATGCGGCGGGAGGCGGACCAGGCGCAGCTCATCGTGGTGAACCACCACCTCTTCTTCGCCGACCTGGCGATGCGCGGCCCCCACGGCGGCGCGGTGTTGCCGGACTACGACGCGGTGATCTTCGACGAGGCCCACGCCATCGAGGACGTGGCCACGGTCTTCTTCGGGGCCGAGATCAGCACCGGGCGCATCGAGCGGCTGGCCCGGGACGCCACCGGCGCGCTGGGCGCCATCAAGGACGGGAGCCCGCTGCCCGAACGGCTGCGTGCCACCGCGGACGCCTTCTTCCTGGCGCTGCCCGAGCCCGGCGGCGGGGGCGGCGCCGAGTCCCGCCGGGACCTGCCGCGGAGCGTGTTCACCGAGGCCCTGGAGCAGCGCTACTTCGCGCTGGACGATGCGCTGGAGGCCCTGGAGAGCCACTGCCGGCTGGCGGGCCGCGAGGCCGAGTCGGTGCGACAGATCGCTCGCCGAGCCGGCGAGCTGCGCGACGACCTCGCCCGCGTCCCCGACGCCGCCGAAGGGCGCGCGGTGCCGTGGATCGCACGGCGCGGGCACGGCGTGGCCATCGGGGTCAGCCCGGTCGACGTGTCCACGCTCCTGCGCGAGGAGCTGATGCTCAAGACGGAGACGGTGATCTTCACCAGCGCCACCCTGACCACGGGTGGCAGCTTCGACTTCATCGAAGGCCGGCTGGGGATCGACTCCGACGTCGAACAGCTCGCGCTGGCTTCGCCCTTCGAGTTCGCCGACCAGGCCGCGCTCTACCTGCCCTCGGGGCTCCCGGACCCACGGGAGCCGGCCTTCGTCGACGTGGCCGCCGAGTCCATCCTGGCGCTGAACGCGATCACCGACGGCGGCGCCTTCGTGCTCTGCACCAGCTTCCGCTCGATGCACGCCCTGGCCCAGGCCTGCCGCCCCACCCTCATCGACCGCAAGCACCGCATCCTGGTCCAGGGCGAGGCCCCGAAGAGCTCGCTCCTGAAGCGCTTCCGCGAGTCCGGGGACGCCGTGCTCTTCGCGACCATGAGCTTCTGGGAGGGCGTGGACGTGCCCGGTTCGGCGCTGCGCCTGGTGGTCCTCGACAAGATCCCCTTCCAGTCCCCCGGCGATCCGCTGCTCAAGGCACGGAGCCAGTCCATCGAGGAGAGCGGCGGCAGCGCGTTCCGCGAGCTGCACTTGCCCACCGCGGCCCTGACCCTGCAGCAGGGCTTCGGGCGCCTCATCCGCTCCCAGAGCGACCGCGGGGTGGTGGCCATCCTGGACCGCCGGATCCGCACCAAGGGCTACGGGCGCTACCTCCTTGCCAGCCTGCCCGACGCGAGCCGCTGCTACTCCCTCGACGAGGTGCGCGCTTTCTGGGAGCGTCCCGAGTCGTGACCCGTGCGCTCGCCGTCTTCCTGCTCCTCGCGATCGGCTGCGGCGACTGCCGCGACAGCCCGGAGCCCGAGGAAGCCGCCGAGGCCCCCGAGGCCGAGACCCCCCTCGCCCCGGCCACGATCGCGCGCCCCGAGGGGCTGACCCTCGAGCTCTGCACCATGGCGTCGCGCGCCCGGCTCCACGCCGCCCTCGGCGCGCCCGGCGCGCTGCCCGCGGCCGACGCGCGGGAGGTGGTTCGCCCGCTGGCGCCGGAGCTCGCCGACGCCGTCGCCCCCGACGCCGCCTACTGCGAACTCACCCTGGGGGACGAGCGGGTCGTCGCCGTCGACGGTGCCCCGGAGGGCCGGGGGGAGCCAGGCGGGCCCGGGGGCGGCCGCTGGCTCGGCGAGACGCGCGCGCGCGTCGGCGACACCTTGGTGGTGGGCACCAGCCGCGCCGCGGTCGAGCGCGCCGGGGCCTACGCCGCGCGGGTCGCGCTCGGCGACCGTGCCGCCGAGAACGACGAGGACGCCGCCGTGCAGCTCGTCGTGCCCGGGCGCTTCCTGACCGGCGAGCTGCGCGACGACGCCCGCACCACGGCGGCCGAGTGGGAGCGCCACGGCCGCGTCAACATCGCCCGCGAAGCCAGTCGCCACGCCGAGCCGCCGGAGCTCGGCGACCCCACCGCCGCGCTGGTCCGCGTGGCCGAACTCCTCGGGCTCGGGGTCGAGGCCCTGGGCGACGTGGGGGATCTGCGGGCGAGGGTCCGGGCCGGCGAGCGGACCGTCGACGCCGAGGTCCACCTCGCGGTCACCCCGGGTTCCGCCCTGGCCGAACGCATGGGCACCTGGCCCAGCGCTCCGGCCGAGCTGAGCACCCTGCCCCGCGGGACCGCCCTCGCCTACTTCCGCGCCGGCCTCGCCGACGGCGAGGACACGCTGACCGAGAGCCTCGTCGCCATCGCCGGTGATCGCCTGCGACCGACGGAGCGCGAGGCACTCGAGGCGGTCAGCGACGCCGTCCGCGCGCGGCCCCGGACCCTGGCCATCGGCGGCACCGAACATGGTGGCTTCGCGCTCTGGCGCTCCCGCGGGGCGGACCTCGCCGCGGTGGCCGCGCCGCTCCGCGCCGCCTTCGGCCGGGGCTATCTGGCGACCTTGGCCGCGACCGCGACCGGCTGCGCCGACGCCGGCGCGCGGCTCGCGGGTCGGCCGGCCCGCTGCCCCGAGGCGCCCGTCAGCGCCCTGCGCGGCTCGACCTTCGTGGTGGCGCCCGCGGGGGATCCGCTCCTCCTGGACGACGGCGCCGCCGACGAAGCCCTGGCCGCGCTCGCGGACGCCGAGCCCGTCGTGGCGGCGTGGGTCCTCGTGCCCTCGTCGCTGCCGGCGGCCGCGCGCTTGGTGGCCCCGCTGGGCGCGCTGGGGGAGGTCCCCGGCAGCGGCGCGCTGGTGGTCACGCTGCGGACCACGTCGGGCGGGCTGGCGCTGCGCCTCCGAGGCACGACCGACGCCCTGGGGACCCTCCTCGCGCTGATCGGGTGAGCGGCGTTGCCGAGGGCCCAGCGCTCGGATACGCTGAAGGCGGATTCCACCCATGACGGATAGGACTCGCTGATGGCTCACCCGAGCGGCGAACGCACCCG
This sequence comes from Myxococcales bacterium UBA1660, assembly GCA_002320815.1. GTDB lineage: Bacteria > Myxococcota_A > Polyangia > Polyangiales > Houyiibacteriaceae > UBA1660. The sequence continues at coordinate 18,384 of DCLA01000014.1, read as the reverse complement.
GATGTTCACCCTCGACGACCTGGTCGCCGAGCGAGCCGCCGATCCGAGGAGCTTCGCCAGCCGCTGGGACGTGCCGGTGCTCGTCCGCGGGCGCGACGTCGCGCCGCAGGCCGCGGAGATCCCCTTGGGATTCCACACGGTCACCAGCGACCGGGCGGCCATCGACGCCCGCGAGGGCGCGACCGTGCGCCTGGCGTGCTACGAGTTCGCGTTCCACGGCCCCGAGGGGCTCGGGGAGCTGCTGGACCGGCGGGCGTTTCTCCGGTCCAGCGGCTGAGAGAGCTCAGAAGGGGTTGTCGGGCGGCGCGTCCATGGTCGCCGGGGCGGCTTCCATGACGGCCTCCATCGTCGGCTCGGGGGCCGCTTCCATCGTGGCCTCCATGGTCGCCGCTTCCATCGTCGCCGCTTCCATCGTCGGCTCCGGGGTGGCGGTCATGGTGGCTTCCGCGGTCTCCATCGCCGCGGCCATCGCGCTGGTCATGGTCGTCGGTGCGGCCGCCTCGCGAGCCTCGAGCGGGATGCTCAGGGTGGCGACCATGGCGCCGTCCTGCTCCTGGAAGGCGCTGGGCTCGACGCTGGTGGTGGTCATCCGGAAGCCGGCCTTGGTGGCGGCGACGGTCATCGGCTCCGTCGCCGGACCGTCGAGCTCGATGCGCGCGGGGCTCATCGCGTTCTGACCGTTGGCGGTCACGCGGGCACCGGCGGGGTCGGTCTCGATCGCGATGACCCAGGGCATGGCGGCGAGCTCGAAGGTCAGCGGCTCCTGGCCCTCGCTGGCCGCGAGGGTCTGGGTCGCGCTGGTGTAGCCGGGCGCGCTCAGCTCGACGATGGCTTCTTCGCCCACGGGGAGCTCGATGTCGCCGGGAGCCTGGCCGACCTCTTCGCCATCGACGGTGACGGTGGCCGGCACGTTGGAGGCGACGGCGACGGTGGTCATCACCCGCTCTTCTTCCTCCTCCTCGACCAGCTCCTCTTCCTCTTCGACGTCTTCGACCTCGTCCTCGGTGACGACGCCCTCGGCCTCGAGCTCGGCGTCGGAGGTCTCCTGCTGGTTGGCCCACCAGAAGTAGCCACCCACGCCGGCGGCGATGAGCAGCACCAGCGCGATGAGGACCCAGGGCGACCCGCTCGACTCGGCGGGCGGCGCGGGCCGCTCGGTGTCGATGTCCTTTTTGGAGAGGCGCGGCTCGTCGCGGACGGTGGCCGCGGCCGGGGCCTCCTTCGCCTTCGCCTTCGCGGACTCCTTCACCAGGGTCTCGCCGGCCGGCACGGTGGCCGCCACGCCGATCGCCGCGTCGTCGCGACCGTCGGGTACGGTGGCCGGCGCCTCGGCCGACGTCGGCGCGTCGTCCTCGAGGGCCTCGGCCTTCGCCTCGCCGGCTTCGGCCTCCGCTTCCTTCGCCTTGGCCTCGGCGGCCTCGGCTTCCTCTTCCGCGGCCTCGGCCTCGGCGGCCTTGGCGGCGAGGGCCGCCTTGGCCGCAGCCTCTTCTTGCTCGCGGATCCGGGCCGCCGCGGCGGCTTCGTCGGCCTTGCGGCGCTCCTCGGCGGCGGCGCGCTCCTTCTGGATCTCCTCGGTGCGCTTGCGGGCGGCCTCGGCTTCGGCCTCGGCCTCGGCCGCGGCGTCACCGTCGGCCTCGCTCAGGGCCTCGGCGAGGAACTCGCTGGCGTGGCGGACCTGGGTCCGGTCCTCGGGGGCCGGCAGATCGGCCGGGCCGGAGTCGGGGAAGAAGCTGGCCTCCTTCTTCGGGCCCTCGGCGCCCGCGTCGAAGGTGCCCGGGTTGTCCCCCCGGGTGTCGACGATCTGCTGGACCATGGTCCGGCTGTCGCCGCCCATCTTGATGAACTTGATGCCCATCCCGGCGGGCGCGACGTCGGTCGCCTCGTCGGGCTCCCGGCGCCAGACCACCCGGCCCACGCCGTGGATGAGCCGCGACTCGTCCTTGAGCTGCAGCTCGAACTTGAGGAGCGTGCCGACCTTCATCGGCTTCTTCGACTTGATGAAGAGCCCCCCGCGCGAGATGTCCGCGCTGTATTGCTCGACGAACTCGTCGACGGTGGCGCTCTTGAAACGCACCTTCAGCGAGACGGGGGCGCGCTTGTCCCTGCGCGTATCGGCCATGGCCCGGGAGGGTACCGCGCCCGAGCCCCGGGGATCCATCATTCGACGAGTCGCACCGCACACTCCCCGTCCCCCAGGGCCTGGAGGGCCCAGCGGGGGGCGGACGGCGAGGCGGGCGCGACGGCGCCGCGGACGTCCCCGTCGAGCGCGAAGATCACCACCGGTCGACCCGCGGCCGCCTCGGCGAAGGCCGCGGGGGTGGGCGCGCTCAGCGGCTCGAAGGGGCCGATGGGTGCCGCGGCACCGAGCGCGACGGCGAGGGCGTCGGCGTCGTCCCAAGCCCGCGCCGTACGCAGTCCACCGGGCGCGAGTACCTGGGACGGGAACACCTGGGGAGCGACGGCGAAGGGTGGCGCGTCCACCGGGGGCCCGCCCCGGGCGTCGGCGACGCCCGCCTGGGCGAAGGGCCGGTCGCTCAGGCCCCGATGTGGCAGCGAGAGCCGTTCGGTGGCCACGGGCGGGCCGTCCCACCAGAGCAGGTCGAGGTCGAGGGTGCGCGCGGCCCAGCGGCGTTCGCGGACCCGGCCGAGCTCCCGCTCGAGATCGAGGCAGAGGTCCAAGAGGGCTTCGGGACCGAGGGCGCTCCGCAGCCGCACCGCGCCGTTGAGGTAGTCGGGCCCGGGGGCCTCGCCGGGGAGCACCAGGGCCGGGGTCCGGCGCGGGCGCGCGATGGCCTCGACCGTCGTGTCGGGCCAGGCCGCCATCCGGACCAGGGCCGCCCGCTGCAGGGCCCAGCGCGAGCCCAGGTTCGCGCCCAACCCGACGACGTAGCGATTCACGAGCGACGGGGCGCCGCGCGCCAGGTGTCGACCCGCGCCACCGGCCGCTCTTCGGCGTTCCAACGCAGCATGCCGCCGACCAGGTGGTAGACCTCGGTGAAGCCGGCCTCCACCAGCCGAACCGCCGCCTTCCGGCTCTCGAAGCCGTTGTTGCAGACGGTGACCACCGGGGTGTCCCGGGGCAGCTCCAGGGCCTCCAGCTCGGCCAGCGGCAGATGGTTCACCTGGTGGATGTGGCCCATCTCCTTGGCGAGATCGACCTCGTGGCGGACGTCGAGCAGGAAGAGGTCGTCGCGCACCACCACGTCGCCGGGCCGGGCCTCGTAGAAGCCCTTGGGGTGTAGGGGTGCGACGGCGATCCGGGGCTCCACGGGCGGAGACCATACCAGGACCGGTCGCCAAGCTGTCGAGGGCGGGTCGCCCGCCGATGACAGAACGTCAGCGCGGGCCGACGGCGGACCCCGGGGATCCGCCGCGATCGTGATTTTCGCGAGTTGGCAGGGGATCTGCACTGGTCGGGGGCATGAAGCGCATCGCCCTCTACGCCGTGGCCATCGCCGTCGTCATCGGCGGCCTCGCCGCCGCCGCCGACGCCCTCGTGCTCACCGACGAGGAGCGCCTGGAGCAGCTGGTCGACGCCCTGGACGGCGAGGTCGACGACGGCAGCCTGGACGAGGTGCTCCGCTTCGTGGCCACCGACCGGGAGCCCCTCGAGGTGAGCTCCCGGGAGGGCAACGACCTCTACGAGGACGCCGACGCCGACCTGGCCCAGCGGGCCCGAGGGATCCTCCGCTCCCTGCGCGGCAGCGAGGTCGAGGTCGTCCAGCACACCATCGAGATCGAGGGCGACGAGGCGGAGGTCGCCCTGCGGGCCCGGACCCGGCACGGCGTGCTCGACGCCCAGCTCGATCTCGTACGACACGGCGAGCGCTGGCTGGTCTGGCGCGCCCGGGTTCGCTGAGCGGCGCCCACGAGCGAGCGTGCTAGCGTCGGCCCATGGCCCGGCCCGGAGGATGGGGGCGGCGCTCGCGGCCCGCGGAGCGCCGCGCCGAACGCAGCGAGCGACGCGTCTACCGCGTGGGCGAGGTCGCCGGCGCCATCCGGGACACCCTGGGCGGCCGCTTCCGCGACTTCTGGGTCGAGGGCGAGCTCAGCCAGGTCACCGAGGCCCGCTCGGGCCACGTCTGGTTCCAGCTGAGCGACGAGCGGGAGATGGCCAGCCTCAAGGGCGTCGTCTTCAGCGGCGATCGGGGCGCGGTCAAAGCCCGCCTGGCCGACGGGGTCCGGGTGCGGGTCCGGGCGGCCCTCGACTTCTACGTGGGGCGCGGCGAGACCCAGCTCGTCGTCAAGACCATGCTCCCCGCGGGCGAGGGCGACCTCGCCGCCCGCTTCGAGGCCATCCGTCAGAAGCTGGCCGCCGATGGGCTCCTCGACGAAGCCCGCAAGCGCCCCCTGCCCCGGGCGCCGCGGGTGGTCGGGGTGGTCACCAGCAGCACCAGCGCGGCCCTCCGGGACATCATCCGGGTGTCCCACGAGCGCGCGCCGGTCCGGCTGGTCGTCGCCGACTGCCGCACCCAGGGGCCCGAGGCGCCCCGGTCCATCGTGGTGGCGCTCCAGGCCATCCAGCGGCTCCCCGAGGTCGAGGTGATCATCCTGGGCCGCGGGGGCGGCAGCGCCGAAGACCTCTGGGCCTTCAACGACGAGGCCGTGTGCCGCGCCGTCGCCGCCGCGCGGGTCCCGGTGGTCTGCGGCGTGGGCCACGAGAGCGACTACGTCCTCGCGGAGATGGTGGCCGACGCGCGGGCCTCGACCCCCTCGAACGCCGCCGAGCGGGTGGTGCCGGACGCCGCCGCGTTGGCCGAGGAAGTCCGCGGGTGGCGGCGGCGGCTCGAAGCCGCGATGAACGCGCGGGTCGACCGGAGCCGCATCGCCCTCGAGCGCCTCGACCGACGCCTGGGGGATCCCCGCGCGGTCTACCAGGCCGAGCACCGCCGTCTGGACGCGCTGACCCGCCGGGCCCAGCGCCACCTGCGCGGCGACCTCGACGAGCGACGTCGGTCCCTGGAGACCCTCCGACGGCGCCTCGAGCGGCGGAACCCTCGGGCGGCCCTGCGGGCCGACGCCGAGCGCCTGCGCGTCCTCCAGGACCGGCTGCGACGCGCGATGGCCAAGGAGCTCGAGCGGGCGCGCCGGGACCACGGGCGCACGGCGGAGGCGCTGCCGCGGGCCATCGAGCGGAACCTCGCCGAGCGCCGCGAGGCCCAGGCGACCCTGCGGGAGCGGCTGCGCGGTCTGGGGCGCCCCATGATCCAGCGGAGCCGGGCCCGGCTCGGCGCGCTGGCCGGGCGGCTGGACGCGCTCTCGCCGCTCCGGGTGCTCGGGCGCGGATACGCCATCGCGTTCGGGCCCGAGGGCCAGGCGTTGAAGCGCGCCGACCAGGTCCGGGAGGGAGATCCGATCCGCGTGCGGCTCCATGAGGGTACGATCGAGGCGTTGGTCACGCCGCCGATCGAGAATCACGAATGATTCGCCTCCTGCTCCTGGGATGGCCCGTGGGCCATTCCCGCTCGCCCTCCATGCATCGGGCGGCGTTGGCCGCGCTCCACCTCGACGGCACCTACGAGCTGCTCCCGGCGCCCCCGGAGGATCTCGCCGAAGCGGTCGAAGCCATGCGGCGTGACCCGGAGGTCCTCGGCTTCAACGTCACCGTGCCGCACAAGCAGGCGATGCTGAACCTCGTGGATCACGTGGAGCCCATCGCGGCGAGCATCGGCGCGATCAACACCGTCGTCCGTCAGGGTCCGCTGCTCATCGGCGCGAACACCGACGCCGAAGGCTTCCTCCGCGCGCTCCGGGAGGGCGGCGGGGATCCCGAGGCCCCCGCGTTGGTTCTCGGGGCCGGCGGCGCCGCGCGCGCCGTGGTGGCCGCGCTGGTCCGCGCCGGCGCCGAGCGGGTGGACATCGCCGCGCGCCGCCGCGACCAGGCCCAGGAGCTCGTCGAGGCCCTGGTGCTGAAGGCCGGCGCCAAGGGCGAGGCCCGGACCCTGGACGGGCTGACCATGGCCTTCGGGCGCGCGTCGACCATCGTGCAGTCGACCAGCGCGACCATGGACCCGGAAGCCGCCAGGCCCTTCGCCGAGGGGCTCCCCTGGGAGATGCTCATACCGGGCACCACCTGCATGGACCTGGTCTACGCGCCCCTGGACACCACATTCTTGGCGCGCGCGCGCGCCGCGGGGGCCAACGGCATCGACGGCCTGGGGATGCTCCTGCACCAGGGGGCCCTCGCCTTCGAGCGGTGGACCGGCAAGCGCCCGCCGCTCGAGGTGATGCGCGAGGCCCTCTACGAGGAGAGCTACTCCGGCGCAGGCCCGGCGGGCACGACGTCCTCGGACCCCTCGACCTCGTCCTGACGGCCCGGGCAGCGCGCCGGCTCGTCGGCGCAGAGCTCGGTGAGCTCGGCGCGGAGCGCGTCTTCCAGGTGGGTCATCCCCGCGCCTCGCGCGACCGCGAGGGCCTCGTCCCCGGTAGCGCCCTCGGAGACGTAGGCCCGCAGGCCGAGGAGGGAGCCGGCGCGGTTGCCGGAGCCGCAGTGCAGGAGCACCGGGCCCTCGGAGCCGGAGAGGGCCTCGTCGAGCTGCTGGGCCTTCTCCGTGGTGAGGTCGTCGGGGCCGGCCACCGGGATGGACACGAAGCGCATCCCCAGCTCGCCCACGTGGTCCCGCTCGCCCTCGGAGCCCGGCTCCCCGTCGGTGCGCAGGCTGATCACCGTGGTGACCCCCGCGGCCGCCGCGGCGGCGAGGTCTTCCTCGGTGGGCTGCCCGCCGACCCGGAGGACGTCGGAGACCTCGATGCCGAAGTCGTAGACCGGCGCGGCCGTCTCGGCGCCGGTGGTGTCCGGGGCGACGGGCTCGGGGGTGGGCCCCGGCTCCGGCGAAGAGCAGCCGGCGAAGGCGAGGGAGACGATCAGGGCGAAGAAGCGAGCGCGGGCCATGGAGACCACCTTTCGACGAAGGAGACGCGGGGCGTCGGCCGGACGCTACACCGGGCGCGCCGCCACCGGAACCTCCGCCGCTACTCGTCCCGGCGCTTCTCGACCCCTTCGACGAAGCGACCAGCGAGCGGGCGAGTCCGGGCCCTGGGAGCCCTCTGAGTCCCCTTGGATCGGGGTCTCTCGCTCAAATCCGGAGGGGCGAGACGGGTTGGTGGCCGTCTCGGCACTCTCCTTGAGGTCTGCGCGGGCCTCGCGCTCGCACTCGGCGCGCTCGGCCTCCGAGTCGACCTCGAGGAGCCAGTCCCGCACTTCGTCCGAGAAGCCGCGCAGGCCTCCCCGACGATGGCTTGGTCCCTGAGGCCCGCGGACGAGCTCGGCCGGGAACCAATACTCATTGTACGCCTGGCCGCTCGGACCCCGTGCCCAGTTGGGCAAGGGGTCCGGCATGCCACGTACCTCGAAGTATTCGCGGTGGGGGGGCTGGTGCCGGTGCATCAGGCCTGCACGCACGAGCCAGGTGATCGACTCTTTGGCCGCCGTCAGCTTGTAGCCGTCACCCCAGGTCCCCGGCTTTGGGAGACACGCCCCGATGAGGCCACGCGAATAGCCGAAGGTCCCTCGAAGGAACCCCGGACGCTTCACCCGGCGCGAGCCCTCCCAGAGGAACACCAGGGCGCCCAGGTGCCGGCGGTAGGTCCGATCGGTGAGTAGATCGACGCCCTCCGCCCAGCACACGCGAATGAACGCCTCGGCCAGGCCCACAGGGAGCTCGCTGAGGAGCGCTCGCGGTGCGTGCCGCTCCTCGCCCATGGCGAGCTGAGTGGCTTCCCACATCGGCGCGGTGACCACGCGGGGGTTGGGGCAATGCCACCCCTGCTGTCCGAGCTTCGCCGACCACCGGTCCCGCTGGCGCTCGATGCGTCGCCCGAGCTTCGCGCGCCAGCGCTTCTCGGTGTCTCGCTTCGAGCGGCGGCGCACCGTGCGGGTGGGCGGCGGATCGGGCTCCCCAATGAGCGCCACCGGATCGAGGGGCCGATACAGTTGGGCGATAGCTGCCCGTTCTTCGGCTTGGCTGCCGTAGGGCGTGAGTCGGTGGTGATACCCGGCCCGCTTCGCTGACGGATCGAACTTGGCAGGTGTCTGAGCCTCCCGCTTGGCCTCTTGGCTTCCGATCGCGCGCCTGGCCTCTTCGAGGCTCTCCGCGCGCTCCCGCCAACATCCGTGGCGGTGCGCACGCTGTGCCGAAACGCCTTCGCGACCTTTGAGGTGCTCTCGTGATCCGGACCTTCCCGGTGAAGGCCATCCCGACTCCGAGGGAGCTGAGCGGCCGCAGGGAAGCCAGGGCCAAACCTGCGGGGATCGCGTGTGGTTCGTGGACTGGCACGACGCCGAGCGACCCGGAGGAACCCACCACGCCCAGGACATCTTTGCACCGGAGGGCAGCCACGTACTCGCCCCCGAGGACGGGGTGGTGACGAGCTCGTCGCGCAGCCACGGAGCCACCGAGCGCGGAGGCCACTGGTTTCGGCTCCGCGCGGCGGAACGCACCTACTACGGCGCGCACCTACTCGAAGCGCCCTTTGTCCAGACGGGCGAGCGCCTCGCCGCCGGCGACCTGATCGGCCGCGTCGCCGAAGCGGCAACGCCACGTCGACGTGCCCCCATCTGCAGCTCGGCGCCCGGACCCCACGCGGGCGAGCACTCAATCTCTTCGAGGAGCTCGACGCCGCATACCCTACCGACGCCGGCCGCGCGCCGGCCGCTCCGAGGATCGACTAGTGGCTCAGACGACGCCCGCCGATCCGCACGTCCGCAGTAGGTACGAACGGACCGGCCGCGCCGTCTATCGGTGGGTCACCGAGGTCTACGATTCGCGCGACGCGCCGTGGTGGATCGGAGCCGTCTCCGCTCGCATCAAGGCGGCCCTCGACGCTGCCCGAACCTCGATCTCCAACGCCTATTGGACCGGGCGCCGACAATGGCAGGATGGCCGACACGAGCAGGCTGCGCGCACCATGCAGCAAGCGGCCCAAGCCGCCCTCGAGCTCGAGGCTCAGCTCAAGCGCATCCCCACCCCTGCGCTCGCTCAGTACATGACCCGCGACGCCGTCACCGAACGCGGCGAAGCCGGCGGCGCCATGGCCGCCATGCTGGCGGCGTTCGCAGAGTGTGAGCGCGAGGCCCGAAGCGAGCGGGTCCGCGCCGGCATCGAGCATGCTCGCCGCGAAGGACGCCGACTCGGCCGACCGGCCACGGTGGCCCACCGGGCCAACGAAGTTCGTCAGCTCGCCGCCGAGGGACTCAGCAAGGCCGAGATCGCTCGCCGCACCAGCATCCCTCGAACGTCGGTGCGGCGCCTGCTGGCCTAAGCTTGGTTCGAGGCTTCAAGAGCCTCCGGCTGCCAATATGACCCGAGGTCTCCTTGCATCATGGCACCCGCAGTCTGACAATATGACCTGTGGAACCTCTACGCGATCGACCGGATGACGACCGGGTGCTCGCTGCATTGCGAGCCGCTGCAGTCGACGACGAGCCTGAGAGCGAGAGCGAAGCCCAGGCCGCTGCCCTTGCTCGTGCCGAACTCGCCAAGGGCGAGTTCGTCACCCAGGAGAAGCTCGTCTCCAGCTTGACGGAAGAAAGCAGCGAGCCATAATGGCACTAGGCAGGAGCCACCATGGCCCTCGCCTAGCGCCTCCAGTGTCCCACTAAGAAGACCACGTGGGACACTGATACACCGAGCGGACTTACACCACGCAGATCCCTGGAGACAGGGTCAATCTGTCCCTCTGGTCGAGTTGGGCGCGTGATCTTGAGTGCCTAGATTCGAGCCATGAGCAAGAAAGAGCCACCTGAGCAGGCGGACCAAACGCAACTCGGCCAGAACGCCAAGAAGTGGGGCGAGAAGACCTGGGGAGCAGGCTGGGTGGGCATTCCAGACGCCCTGCTGCATGGCCAAGCACGGTTGAACATCTCGGCCGCGGAGCTCTCGGTGCTGCTCCAACTCCTTCGACGCTGGTGGCGAGTCGACGAAGAGGCTTTCCCTTCCCGGCAGACCATCGCCGATGCCACGGGGCAATCTGTCCGCACCGTCCAACGTGCGCTCGATGGACTCGTTCGCGGTGGCTTCATTGAGAAGCGACACCGCCGCAAGAACGGCGGGTACACCTCGAACGCCTACTCTTTCGATGGCCTCATCGAGGCCCTCAAGCCCATCGCCGAGGAGCTGCGAGAGGAACGAGAGAAGCGTCAGGCCGCGAAGCAAGGCATCACACAGCGCAAGAGCCGGAGGAAGAAGTCGTGACCTGGCGCGTCGTATGGACCGCCAAGGCTCGCAAGACGCTCGCCCGCGTTCAGCCACCCGCCCAGCGCCTCCGGATAGCGAAAGCAGTTCAGCGGTTCGCCGAGACTGGTCAGGGGGACGTCAAGAAGCTCAAGGGCTACGACGACGAGTACCGCCTACGGGTAGGCGAGTACCGGGTCCGATTCACGCTTCAGCCGGCCACCCAGACCATTGTCGTTCTCCTCGTCTTCCATCGGCAGGGCGGGTACTGAGCCGGACCCCACGCCGGTTCAACGCCTTTGGCTCGTGTCCATGGCGCTCTTCGGCCTCGCCTTCTGGTGGAAGGCATCCGCAGACAATCGATTCGCCGATGCGTGGAAGTCTCTTAAAGATCCCCTGAGTCGTCGCGGCGCTCTGCGATCGGCTCCCGAGCAGGTCACCGACGCGGTGTTGGCGCACCGGTCGTAGCGGCGATGGCGTCCTCGACGCGCGCGGCGCACTCCGCGTCGCGGGCGCAGGCCTCCAGCGACTCCAGCGCCGGCCCCAGCGGACCATCGACCCACAGGTCCGGCAAGAAGCCGCGCTCCTCCTCGAAGCCGCCGATCGGCGACTCGTGGGCGCGCCGCCCGAGGGCGAGCCAGATCCGGGAGTGCTCCAGTCGATACCAGCGGAGCTCGCCGACCTTCATGGTCCCGCTGGTGTTGTGGCCCACGATCCAGGTCCCCGGGAGCTGCCGCGCGAGCAACACGGTGGTCTCGCACGCCGACGCGCACCCGGGCCCGGTGGCCACGATCAAGCGGCCCCCGAAGGCCTCCGGAACCCGCCGGGGTACGTGGCGCGGCTGCCGCTCGAGGTCCCGAAAGGGCGCCCGCAGCGCCGCCTCGTCGAGCTCCCGATGGGCGCGCGCGATGCGCTCGTCGAGCCAGGCGCGGCCGGCCTCGCCGGCGTCGCCGCGAGCCGCGCGGATGCAGCCCCAGAAGTTCGCCGCGCCCTGGAGCGTGGCCTCGCTGGTCAGGGTGCCGGTGGTCCAATAGCTCAGCCGGCGGCCCGCGAAGCGCGCGAAGAAGCGCACCAGATAGCGGTCGGCGCCGCCGCCGGTGCCGTGCATGTCCATGGTGACCACCGGCTCGTCGCGCAGCGGGGTCGCCGCGGCCACGAAGCGCTCCAGCGCGTCGGCGTCGGGGGTCATCAGGGAGCGGAGCACCACGCGCCCGCCCTCGCGCTCGAAGGCCGGCCCGGCCCGGAGCGACTGCGGGGGCAGGGGCTCGAAGGGGACCTCCGCGTCCGGGGCCTCGGAGGCCAGGATCACCGGTCGCCACGCGAGGCCCTCGGGGGTCCAGAAGGGGCGCACGTCGGCGGTCCCCCCGTAGGGCTCTCCGTCCAGGAGCCAGCCCTCCGTGCTCCGCTGAAGGGGTGGACCGGCGAAGGGGCGCAGGTGAGTCCCGGTGGACTCCCAGTCGCGGTCGCCGGCGAAGACCCAGAGGCCCACGTGGTTGTCGGCCAGGAAGCGGTAGGCGCCGACGATGCGGTCGCGGAGCGCGAGGGGCGAGAGGTCGGCGGGAAGGTCCGCGCGCACCTCCGCGGCCGCCTGGGCCCAGCGCGCGGCGGGCACGTCGCCGTGGCCGGCGTAGCCCCGGGCGAAGAGGTGCTCGAGTCGATCGAGGTCCGCGAGCGCCTCGGCGCGGGTCACCGTGCTCGGGCCCGGGGCGCGGCACTCGGCCTCGGGGACCAGGAGCTCGCGGACGACCGCCTGCTGCGCCGGCGTCGGCCGGACCTCGGCGCCGCCGCAGGCGACCAGGAGCGCCGCGAGGAGCGCGCGCCTCATGAGCGCTGCGCGAGGGCACCCAGCGCGTCGTAGGCGGCGTACTTGTAGGCCTCCGAGAGGGTGGGGAAGTTGAAGACCATGTCGATGAAGAGGTCGACGGTGGCCCCCATCAGCATCGCGGCCTGGCCGAGGTGGACCAGCTCGCTGGCGCGCTCGCCGATCACGTGGACGCCCAGGAGAGTCCGACTCTCGGCGTCGACGACCAGCTTGAGCATGCCTTCGGCGTCGCCCTGGATCTGCCCCCGGGCGTTGTCTCCGAAGCGCGCCCGGCCGACCACGTGCGCGGTGCCGGCGGCCTCGGCCTCGGCCTCGGTGAGGCCCACGCAGCTCACCTCGGGGATGGTGTAGATCCCGTAGGGCAAGGTCGCGTGGACCTCCCGTTTGTAGTCGAAGCCGAAGGCGTGACAGACGGCCACCCAGCCCTGCTCCATCGAGGTCGAGGCCAGCGCGGGGAAGCCGATGACGTCCCCCACGGCGAGCACGTGGGGGACTGCGGTCCGGTAGCCCTCGTCGACCTCCAGGTGCCCGCGGCCGTTGGCGGCGAGGCCCACCGAGTCCAGGCCGAGGTCGAAGGTGTTGCCCACCCGGCCGGCAGCGAAGAGGAGGTCTTCGTTCTTCAAGGTGCTCCCGTCCCCGAGCTCCACGGTGACCCCGTCGCCCACGTCGGCGATGGCGCCCCAGCGGTGCGGCTGCCGCAGGCGAATCCCCAGGCCGACCATGGCGCGCTCGAGGTGCTCGCGGATCTCCGCGTCGAGGAAGGGCAGGATCTCCGCGCGGGAGTCCACCAGGTCCACGGCCACGCCGAGAGCCGCGAACATGCAGGCGTACTCGCAACCGATGACCCCGGCGCCGAGGATGGTCATCGAGGCCGGGATGCGCTCGATGGCCAGGATCTCGTCGCTGTCGTGGATCCGCGGCGACCCGAAGGCGACGCCCTCGGGTCGCCGGGGGCTCGAGCCGGTCGCGACGAGCACGTGGTCGGCCTCGAGGGTCACCAGGACGCCCTGGCCGTCGACGGTGACCCGGTGCTCGCCGGCCAAGCGACCGTGGCCCTGGAGGTAGGTCACCCCGTGGCGCTCGAGGTTCACCCGCATGCGCTTGGCCTCGGCGGCGGCGATGGCGTCCTTGCGCGCCATCAGCTTCTGCAGGGTCGCGTCGGCGTCGAGCTCCACGCTGACCCCATAGAGCGCGCGGGCCCGATGCCCGCTCAGGAAGACCGCGCTCTCGCGCAGGGTCTTGCTGGGCAGGGTGCCGGTGTGCACCGCCGCGCCGCCGGGCTCGGAGGCCTTCTCGACGATGGCCACCCGCTTTCCGAAGTAGGCCGCCTGGGCCGCCGCCTTCTCCCCCGCCGGTCCGGCTCCGAGGATGACCAGATCGAAACGCTCCACGCTCGCGATTCTACACCTGGCGGTCCACTACCGGGGCACCATCATCGGGGGGTGACCCGTCTGCTTTGCCTCGCCTTCGCCCTCGCCGGCTGCGCCACCGCCGGGCCCCGGCCCCCGCTCCAGGTGCCCGAGCCCGTCGCCGGAGCGCTCGCGGAGCCCCAGGCCACGGCCTCGGAAGCGACGGTGGCCATCGTCATTCGGGGGGACGCGTTGCAGGAGACGGTGGACCGGGAGCTGCCCAACCCCATCCATCGCGAGAGCGGGGGCCGGCTGGAGGCCGAAGCCATCCGCGGCGATCTGCGCCTGGAGCCCGGTCACGGCGCCCTCGTCTGGACCCTCCCGGTGGAGCTCTGGGCTCGCGCGAGTCTGGGCCCGATGCGCTTCAGCTGCGGCATCGACGAGGCGCGCCCCCACGTCGACGTGACCCTGCGGACCGAGCTGCTCATCGACGACGAGTGGAACCTGGCCACCGAGACCACCCCCGGACCGCGGCAGTGGTCCCGGCGCTGCCGGGTGTCCTTCCTGAACATCGACGTGACCTCGATGATCGACCCGCACATCGCCCGCGCCCAGGAGCGCGCGGCGCGGCAGATCGACGAAGAGACCGCGCGGGTCGATCTGCGCTCCGCGCTGGAGCAGGTGTGGCCCCTGCTCTTCTTTCCGCTCGAGCTGGAGTCGGGCGCCGCCGCCGAGGACCGCCTGCGGCTGCTGCTGCGTCCCGAGGGGCTCCGGGTGGCCGAGCTCACCGGGGACCAACGCGCGCTGCGCCTCGACGTCGGTGTGCGCGGTCGCTTCCTGGTGACCTCGCGCTTCCCGACGTCGCCGCCGGCGCCGCTGCCGCCGCCGGGCGAGGTCCCCGCGGGCCCCTTCCTGCTCCACGTGGAGGTGGTCCAACCGCTGGCGCCGATGGTCGACACGCTGCGGTCCCAGCTCGTCGGGCGCACGGTGACGGTGGACGAAGGCGTGGTCCGCGTGGAGTCGGTGGACCTCCGGGTGACCCCGGTGGGCCTGGCCGTGGGGATGTCCCTGGCCGGCGCCCTGCGCGGGACCCTCTGGGCGTTGGCGACGCCGGCGCACCGGGAGGGAACGCTGGTCCTCGAAGGCGCGGCCTGGACTCCGGAGACGATCACCGCGATCGAGGACGAAGAGATCATCCACGCCCTCGACGGGCTGCTCGGCGTGGTGGACGCCAGCCGCTGGCCCATCGACGCCTCGGGGATCCGGGAGCGGACCCTGGCGGCGCTGCGCGGCTTCCAGACGCCCGCGGGCGTCGGCGTGGAGGCGACCTTGGACCCCGACACCGGGACCGGTGAGGTCTTCGGCAGCGGCGACGAGCTGGTCGTGCGCCTCCCCATCGGTGGGTCGCTGGTGGTCTCCATCGACGCCGCCACCGTTGCCGGCGGTCTCTGAGCGCCGCGCGGCGACGCCGGATGCGTTAGGCTCGCGCCATGGGGAAGAACAAGAAGAAGAGGTCGAAGGACGAGGGGTTCCTCTGCGAGCTCCCGAAGAGCGAGTACCTCGTTCCCTTCGATGGGACCTTCCGGATCGGCAAGGCGGACACCGCGCCGCCCGACGACGCCCCGCAGGGGAAGAAGGGCAAGAAGGAGAACAAGGAGCACCTCCTCGAGCACATCGAGGTGTGCAGCGAGCTCCAGCGGAAGTTCTACGCCCACGACCGCTTCTCCCTGCTCCTCGTCTTCCAGGCGATGGACGCCGCAGGCAAGGACGGTACGATCCGCGCGGTGATGACCGGCCTGAACCCGGCGGGCGTCCAGACCTTCACCTTCAAGCGCCCCTCGGCCGAGGAGCTCGAGCACGACTTCCTCTGGCGCGTCCACCAGCGGGTGCCCGAGCGGGGTCGCATCGGCATCTTCAACCGCAGCCACTACGAGGAGGTCCTCATCGTTCGGGTGGCCAAGCTCCTCGCGTCACGGCGGCTGCCGCGCATCCCGAAGGACGTGTGGGACGAGCGGCTGGAGTCCATCCGGGACTTCGAGAAGCACCTCGCGCGCAACGGCACGCTGATCCTGAAGTTCTTCCTCAACGTCAGCCGCGACGAGCAGGAGAAGCGACTGCGCGCGCGCCTCGACGACCCGGCGAAGAACTGGAAGTTCGAGGCGGCGGACCTCGACGTGCGCGAGCAGTGGGACGAGTACATGGAGGCCTACGAGGCAGCGCTGAACGCGACCTCCACGCCCTGGGCGCCCTGGTACGCGATCCCCGCGGACGACAAGCCCTTCATGCGCCGCAAGGTCGCGTCGATCCTGCGCCAGGCGCTGGAGAACCTCCCGCTGGAATGGCCGCAGCTCCACGCCGACGAGATCGCCCGCCTGGACGAGTGGCGGGGCCGCCTGGAGAGCGACTGATCCTCACGCTCCTCCACGAAGAAGACGAGCTCGTCGCGGTGGACAAGCCGCCGGGCTTGGCCTCGACGGGTCGCGACCTCGACGACCGCGACTGCGTGCAGTGGCAGCTCGGAGACCAGCTCGGGCACCCGGTCTGGGCGGTGCACCAGCTCGACAAGGAGACGAGCGGCGTGCTGCTCTTCGTGCGGCACAAGCGCCAGGTCGCCGACTGGCAGAAGAAGCTCAAGGGCGGCTCGAAGGTCTACCAGTGCATCGTGCACGGGGTGCCCGCCTGGGAGCGGATGGAGGTCGACGCGCCCCTGGAGAAGCGGCGACGTCGCGTCCGGGTGGTGGGCGCCGGCAACGGCCAGGAAGCGCGGACCACCTTCAAAGTGGCGACGCGGGGACCGGGGCACGCGCTCCTGGAGGCGACCCTGCACACCGGGCGGACCCATCAGATCCGGGTGCACCTGCAGCACCTGGGGCACCCGCTGGTCGGCGAGAAGGTCTACCGGGACCCGCCGTGTGATCGCCACCCGCGGCAGGCGCTCCACGCGTGGCGGGTGGCGGCGGCAGGGCGACGCATCGACGCGCCCTTCCCGATGGACCTCCGGCCCCTGCGCAAAGCGCTCGGCGTCTAGCACGCGATGAAATGCGGCCGAAGGCCGCGTTTCATCGCGCTGCTCCCCTGCCTCGCCGAAGGCGATTGCCCCGCCGCAGGCGGTTGCCTCGCCGAAGGCGATTGCCCCGCCGCAGGCGGATGCCTCTGCGTTCCGGAGGGAATGGCTTGGATGGGGCGTACCAGCATGGCCACGATGGCTTCGTGCAGGTCCATGGCTGGTCGAGAGTCGAGCGGTCGGCTCCTTCTCTGCATCGGGTGAAACCGAAGACTCTGTTCGCGGCCCGCTTCACCGGCGCCGCGTACGGCCTTCTCGGGAGCTCTCGACTCTGGAGGCCCGCCGCGCACCCTCAGCGGAACACTTGGATGGTCCGCGGCGGGTCGCCGCCGGACCGGCGCCGGCGTCGGGCGGCGGAGGCCTCGCTCGGCCGCTCGCGATTCCACCCTGGGGGCGGAGAGATCTCGCAGCCGGTGCGGGTCGAAGAGGGAGGTCGGGCGGGCTCGGCGGGCTTCGGCTGGGGCGGCTCGGGCTCGGGCTCGGGCTCGGGGGTCGGCTCCACGACGGGCGCGCGAGGCACGGTGATCGGGGGTGCTTGGAGGATGGCGTAGTGGCCGGCGTCCTCCGCGCTGCATGCCCCACCGAGGAGACAGACGAGGGTCAGGGGGCGGAGCGCGCGCATCGGACGGAGGGTACCTCGTCGAGGGGCCGAGCGCTGGGGTCCCGACGCGAGGACGGATAGATCATGGTCGAGTTGGATCGGAATCGCCCTATTTCATCGGGGTGAAAACAGGGTGTACCTGTCCCCCGGATCAGAAGTGGACGGAGGCGCCGGGGCGGAGGGAGTGGCGGCCCTGTTTGATGAGCCAGTAGCCGATGGCGAAGAGGGCGACACCGACGCCGAGGGTGACGGCGCCGGCGATGGTGCGGCCGCGGTCGTCGCGATCGAGGCCCTGGGGGAGCAGAGCCGCGCCGGCGCTCGCCGAACCGAGACCGACGAGGAGGCTGGGGACCCCGACGCCGAGCATGCCGGCGCGGCGCGGGAAGTACTGGTCGAGGGCGCGGCGGTAGACGGTGGGCTCTTCGGAGACGTGCACCAGGACCCGGGTGACCAGCTCTTCGCTGCCCAGCGTGGGGAAGCCGAGCAAGACGTTGCCCACGGGGAGATCGACGACGCAAGGGGTGCTCGCGCAGAGGACCTCCGGACGCTCTTCGAAGCGCCAGCGCTGGATGGTCCCCTCACCGGGTGCGTTGGCCGGCTGGGGCTCCAGTTGGATGCGCTCCACGGTGACCGGGCCGTCTTCGACGTCGACGACGAGGCGGCCCTGACCGGCGGCGAGGGGCGCGCTGGTGTCGACCTCGGGCGCGATCGCCGCGGGCGTGGTGGACGTCGCCAGCGCCTGGGGCTGACAGCCGGCGCCCGCGAGCGCCGCGAGGACCAGGAGGAGCGCTCCAGAAACGCGCTCGGCTCGCGAAGGGAAGGGTATGCTCATGGCGGGATGGCGAGGACGACGAAGACCGACGCGGTGAATATTCAATCGCGGCGCTCGGTCGCCTCACCCGTCGCGTTCCGCCGACTGGATACCATGCTTCTCCTTCGCTCTGTCCTCCTCGTGGTCCTCGGTCTCGCCCTGGCGTCTTGCCAGGGGGTCCCCCTGCGGGCGGGCCTCGCGCTCAACGCCAGCGCGACCATCCGGGTCGAAGCGCCGCCGCCCCCGCCGCCCGCGCCCGCCGTCGCCCTCGACGGCGCCGCCGGCGTGGAGTTCTTCGGCGTGCCGTTGGAGGAAGCGCAGGACGTCATCTTCGTGCTCGACGTCTCCGGCTCGATGAGCGCCAACGCCCAGGCGGGGCTGGCGGTCCTCGCCGCGCCCAAGGAAGACGCGCCGCCCGAGCCGCCTCCGGCGCCCGAGCCGGACAAGGAGGGCGCGGACTCCGCGGCGGCAGACGGCACGGCGAGCGCCCAGGTGGTGGTGACCCCCGGCGCCGGCGCGAGCGCCGTCGCCTACGACCCGAACGGCAACCCCGTCCCCCAGGACC
>DCLA01000093.1:29489-33057 GCA_002320815.1 Myxococcales bacterium UBA1660 | reverse complement strand
GCACACTGGCACAAGGGACGCTCCTTCCCCCCCCCGACTTGCACAAGGGACGCTCCTCGCCCCCGCGAGCCCCCCCGCACCCGGGCACCTCCGACGACCTCCTCGCCGAGTAGCGCCGCGGCCCCCTGCACGACCCAGGAGCGATGAGCACCCCCTTCGATCGAGTCGGCCTACCGGAGCAGGTGGGCGAGGGCCGCTTCCTCTGGAACGTGCCCGACCAATGGCAGCAGGGCCGAGGCGCGTTCGGCGGCCTGGTCCTCGGCGCGCTCTGCCGCGCTGCCCAGGCCTTCGAAGGGGACCCCACCCGCGCGCCCCGCGCCATGAACGCCGAGCTCACCGGCCCCGTGCTCCCCGGCGAAGCGCGCATCCAGACGCGCCTGCTCCGCCGCGGCAACGCCGTCACCACCCTGGACGTCGCGCTCACCCAGGAAGACGAGATCCGCGCGCGCGCCAGCTTCGTCCTCGGCGGCGCCCGGAAGCTCCCCACGCCCTTCGCCGACACCCCCGACCGGGACCCGGCGAGCCTCGATTGGGAGGCGCTGAAGCCACTGCCCATGACCGCCGGCGGGTTCCCGGTCTTCGCGCAGCACTTCGAGTTCCGCCTGGCGGGCATCGCGCCCTTCAGCAGCGCCGACGAGCCCCGCACCGGCGCCTGGGTGCGCGCCCGCACGGCGCCCGACCGCATGGGTCACGCCGAGGTGGCCACCTACGCCGACGTGCTCTGGCCCGCCGGGTTCTCGGTGGAGTCGGTGCCCAAGCCCATCGCCACCATCGCCTTCCATCTCCAGTGGTTGGCGGATCCGGCGACCCTCGATCCCGCCGCGCCGCTCCTCTGCCTGAGCCGCGTGGTGGGCGGCGAGGAAGGGTACGTGGCCGAGACCCGGGAGCTCTTCGCGCCCACCGGCGAGCTGGTCGCGCTGAACCAGCAGACATTCGTCTGGATCTGATCGGCGGCCGCCGTGATCTGATCCCGGGGCCCGCCGTGGTAGGGAGGGACCATGAGCGGGGCGTTCGATCCGGACTTCGAGAAGCTGGGGGCTTTCTACCTGGGGCGCCGCTGGGACCCGTCGTCCAGCCGGGTCACCCAGGAGCCCATCCTCTACGACGCCAAGGACCTGACCACCCACGCCTTCGTGGTGGGCATGACCGGCAGCGGCAAGACCGGCCTCTGTGTCTCGCTGATCGAAGAGGCCGCGATCGACGGCGTCCCGGCGATCTGCATCGATCCCAAGGGCGACCTGGGCAACCTCCTGCTCACCTTCCCGGAGCTGCGCCCCGCGGACTTCGCGCCCTGGGTCGACCCCGGCGAAGCCACCCGCCAGGGTCACACCGTCGAGGAGCACGCCGCGGCCACCGCCACTCGCTGGCGCGAGGGCCTGGCCCAGTGGGGTCAGGACGGCGAGCGCATCCGCCGCCTCCGGGACCGCGTCGACCTGGCCCTCTACACCCCGGGCAGCCGCGCCGGCCGACCCCTCTCGGTGCTGGGCTCCCTCGCACCGCCCCCGGCCGACCTGCCCGACGACGCTCGGGCCGCCCACCTCGCCGGGACCGCCAGCGCCATCCTGGCCCTCGCCGGCCTCGGTGAGGTGAGCCCCCACGACCCCGCCGCCGTCTTCCTGGGCGCGCTCCTCCAGCACACCTGGGCCAAGGGCGAGACCGCCGATCTCGGCGGGCTCGTCCGGGCCATGCTCGCGCCGCCCATCCAGCGCATCGGGGTCCTCGACCTGGACACCTTCTTCGACGCCGGCGCCCGCCGGGATCTGGCGATGCGCCTCAACGGCGTCCTGGCGAGCCCGGGGTTCGCGGCCTGGAGCGAGGGCGAACCCCTCGACGTGCAGCGCCTGCTCCACGGCCCCGACGGCAAGCCCCGGGTGAGCATCCTGAACATCGCGCACCTGAGCGACGGCGAGCGCATGTCCTTCGTGACCCTGCTGCTCGGCGAGGTCCTCGCCTGGGCCCGCCGCCAGCCGGGCACCGGCAGCCTGCGCGCCCTGCTCTACATGGACGAGGTCTTCGGCTACCTCCCGCCGACCCGGGAGCCGCCGTCGAAGGCGCCACTGCTCACCCTGCTCAAGCAGGCCCGGGCCCACGGCCTCGGCCTGGTGCTCGCCACCCAGAACCCGGTGGACGTCGACTACAAGGCGCTGTCCAACTGCGGCACCTGGATGCTCGGCCGGCTCCAGACCGAGCGCGACGTCGACCGGGTCCTCGACGGGCTGCGCAGCGCCGACGGCGACACCGCGCCCGGCGAGCTGCGCACCACGCTGGCCGGCCTGCGCAGCCGCGTCTTCCTGATGCGCAACGTCCACGACGACGCGCCCACCCTCTTCCACACCCGGTGGGCGCTGAGCTACCTGCGTGGCCCGCTGACCCGCGAGCACATCGAGCGCCTCGCGCCCCCCGCCCAGGACACCGAAGCGCCGAGCCCCGATGCGGCGCCGCCCGCACCCCCGGTCGAGACCCAGCGGCCCGCGATCCCCCACCACGTCGAGGAGGTCTTCCTGGGATCCGCCGTGGCCCGCCAGGGCCAGGACGTCGCCTACGTCGCCACCGTCTTGGCCACCGTCGAGCTCCACTACGCCAACGCGCGCGCCGACGTCGACGAGTGGCGCACGCTCGCGCTGGTCGCGCCCTTGGACGACGAGGGCCCCCGCTGGGACGACGCTCAGACCTTCGACCCTCGCTCCCTGCAGCTCGCCCCCGGCCCCGTCGAAGGCGCCACCTTCGGCCCGGTGCCCTCCGCGCTCTTGGCCAAGACGGGCATGAAGAAGGCGCTCTCGGGCGTGAAGAAGCACGTCACCAAGCACCACCCGCTGGAGCTCGGCAAGAGCAAGGACCCCAAGCTCGTCGCCGCGCCCGGCGAGACCCGAAGCGCCTTCGAGGCCCGGGTGCGCATGGCCCTCCGCGAAGCGCGCGACCGCGAGGTGGGTGCCGTCCGCGAGCGCTACGGCCGAGAGCTCGCCAAGCTCCAGAAGAGGCTGCAGCGCGCGGAGGCCAAGGTGGCCACCCAGCAGGCGCAGGTCGACGAGCGGAAGCTGGACACCGCGCTCTCCGTGGGCACCGCGCTCGGCGCGCTCTTCGGGCGCCGTACCACGCTCGCCGGCCACGCGAGCCGTGCCGCCACCGCCGCGCGCCGAGCGAAGCGGATCCAGAAGGAGAAGCAGGACGTGGTCCACGCGCAGGAGGACGTCGCCGAGGTCCAGGCGGCCATCCGCGCCCTGGACGGCGAGCTGCGCAGCGAGCTGGCGGCGCGTTCGGGGCTCCCGGAGCCCACCATCGAGACCCTGACGATCCGACCGCGGAAGAGCGACATCGAGGTGACCCGGCTCGCCTTGGCCTGGGTCGCGCGCTGACGGGGCTTTCGGGCTCGTACGGCGACCGACGCGGGGGCCTCGTACGGCGACCGACGCGGGGGGCGCGCGTAAAAGGAGCGTCCCTTGTGCCAGTATGCAGGAGCGTCCCTTCTGCAAGTCGGCGGGGTGGAGGCGGTTTGCTGGACGGATGGGCGCTCGTGCGGCGACCGCCGGACGCGGGGGGCGCGCGTAAAAGGAGCGTCCCTTGTGCCAGT
>DCLA01000093.1:9886-29157 GCA_002320815.1 Myxococcales bacterium UBA1660 | reverse complement strand
AAGAGCGTCCCTTCTGCAAGTCGGCGGGGTGGGGGCGGTTTGCTGGACGGATGGGCGCCCATCGATCAGCATCCCCGACGTGAGAGGTGTCGTCGCCGCGGGCAACCCGCATACGGCCGAAGCTGCCGCGGCAATCCTGAGAGACGGCGGCAACGCCGTCGATGCGCTCGTGGCCGGAGCGCTGGCGTCGTTCGTCGCCGAGCCCCTGCTGGCCAGCGCCGGCGGCGCGGGCATGATGACCGTCGCGCTCCCCGACGAGCCGGCCCAGGTGGTGGACTTCTTCTCCGCCATGCCCGGCCTCGAGCGGCCGGCCGCCGCGCCCCCGATGGACTTCGCCGGGATCGACATCGACTTCGGCGCCGCGACCCAGACCTTCCACGTGGGCCGCGCCAGCGCGGCACCGCCCCTGGCCCTCTCCGGGCTGGCCGCCGCCGCCGAGCGCTTCGGCACCCTCCCGCTGACCGAGCTCGTCGCGCCCGCCGTGGCCCTCGCGCGCCGCGGCGCGGCCCTCACCGACGAGGCCGCCGAGGTCTTCCGGCTCCTGTGGCCCATCAACCTCCTCGACGAGGAGACCTGGTCCGCCTACTCGGACACCGACCGCTCGCCCCGCCCCGGCTCCCGGAAGCCGATGCCGGGCATGGCCGATCTCCTCGAA
Organism: Myxococcales bacterium UBA1660; assembly: GCA_002320815.1. GTDB lineage: Bacteria > Myxococcota_A > Polyangia > Polyangiales > Houyiibacteriaceae > UBA1660. The sequence continues at coordinate 28,502 of DCLA01000093.1, read as the reverse complement.
GCCTTCGCCGCCCACGGCGACGCGCCCCCCGAGTTCCAGGCGGCGGTCCTGGAGCACTTCGGCCCCGCCGCCGGCGGCGCGATCACCCGCACCGATCTCGAGCGCGCCAAGCCCGTCTTCGTCGAGCCGCGCGCCCTGGAGGTCGGCGACTGGAAGGTCCTCGCCTCGCCGCGCCTGGGCGGGAAGCTCCTCGGCGTCATCGCCGGGACCCTGGCCGGCGCCGCGGTCGAGCGTCGCGAGGCCGACGAGGTCGCTCGCTTCGCCGAAGCCTGCCGCGCCGGCACCCGCGCCAAGGGCGACGAGCGCGCCCTGGGCAGCACCACCCACCTGAGCGTCATCGACCCCTGGGGCGGCGCCGCGGCGACCACCCTCACCAACGGCGAAGGCTGCGGCTACTGCATCCCCGGGACCCAGGTGCAGATGAACAACTTCTGTGGCGAGGAGGACCTCCACCCCGAGGGCTTCTTCGTGCACGCGCCCGGCACCGCGCTCCCCTCGATGATCGCCCCCACCATCGTGCGCGGCCCCGGCGACTCGGTCCTCGCGCTGGGCAGCGGCGGCGCCAACCGGATCCGCTCGGTGGTCTCCCAGGTCCTCTACCGCGCGTGTGTCCTCGGCCAGCCCCTCGACGAGGCCGTGCGCGCCCCGCGGGTCCACGCCGAAGAGACCTCGGTGTGGCTGGAGATGGAGGACCGCCACGACACCCCGGGGATCATCGAGGCGCTCCAGGCGCGCTTCGAGCACGTGTACTCTTTCCCCACCCGGGCCTTCTTCTTCGGCGGCGTCCACGCCGTCCTCGCTCGCGGCGGCGAGGTGATCGGCGCCGGCGACCCCCGGCGCGGCGGCGCCGTCGTCCACACCTGACGCCGACCTTTTTTCGCCGCGGCGGCGCCGTCGTCCACACCTGACGCCGACCTTTTTTCGCCGCGGCCAGACCGAAGCGCGCGAACGCGCGTCCGAGCCCCCACCCCGACGACCGGGAGGAGGAGCTCGATGAGGACGAAGAGGCTTGGGCTGTCGCTGCGCGCGACGTTGATCGCGACCATGGTCGCCGTGGGGTGCTTCCGCGGGACCGCCGATGAACCGGAGGACCCCGGCGTGGTCCGAATGGACGGCACCCTGGGCTACGAGGTGATCCGCGCCGAGGGCAGCGAGGTCTTGGCGCGGCTGCACATCGGCAGCGAAGACGTCGGGGAGATCCGGCGCCCGCCCCTGAACCTGGCGCTGGTGCTCGACTCCTCGGGCTCGATGATGGGCGACCCCATCGACCGGGTCCGGGAGGCCGCCAAGGAGATCCTCGGCATCCTCCGCGAGGACGACCACCTCTCGGTCGTCGTCTTCCACTCCGAGGCCGAGGTGCTCGTGCCCAACACCGAGCTCGGCGACATCGACCTCGGCGAGCTCCGCGCCACCCTCGACGGCATCGAGGCCCGCGGCACCACCGAGCTCGCGGCGGGCCTCGCCGCCGGCGTGACCCAGATCGCCCAGTGGCCCGGCGAGGGCGCGACCCTGAAGCGGGTGGTGCTCCTCGGCGACGGCGTGCCCAACTCGCCCACCGCCGTGCTGCCCCAGGCCGTCCGCGCGGCGCAGCTGGGGATCCCCATCACCGCGCTGGGTCTCGGCCTCGAGTACGACGAGGTCCTCATGGGTCAGCTCGCCCAGACCAGCGGCGGCACCTTCACCTACGTCGAGGAGCCCGACCAGGTCCTCGCGGTCTTCCAGCGCGAAGTGACCCGCCTGGAGCAGACCATCGCCCGGGGCCTCCAGCTCCGGCTCCGGCCCGGCCCGGGCGTCGAGCTGGTGGAGGTCGTCGGTCACCCGAGCCAGCCCAGCGGCGGCGCCATCGCCCTGAACCTCGGGGATCTCACCGCCGGCCAGGAGTGGAGCCTGGTGGTGAAGATGACCGCTCCGGAGCGCCGCGTGGGCGCGATGGTCGAGCTCCTCGACGCCACCCTGGCCTTCCAGGACGCGCTCGGCGACGCCGGCGCCTTCGAGCGCCGGGTCTTCCTCGGGGCCCGCGCCAGCGACGACGACGCCACCGTCGAGGCCAGCCGCAACGACGACGTCCACCACGCGGCCCTGGAGGCCGCGGCCGCCAGCGAGGTGCTCGCCGCCATCCAGATGGTCCGCGACGGAGACCCGGGCGCCGCGGTCGCCTTCGAGGCCGCGGCCGCGATGTACGACGACGCCGGTCCCGCCTACCGGGACCGCGCCGCGTCCCTGCGGCGCACCCAGGCCGTGGTGCGCAGCGCCCCGCCCCCCGAGGCCGCCGCCGCCCTCAACGTCGAGCACGAGGCAGCGATGGAGAGCCAGGGGTATTGAAGCCGGCTACCCACAGCCGGCTACCCGCACCGCATCGAAAGACGGTATGCATGGAGCCGTGAAGCGCGCACTGGTCATCGGCGGCGGCGTCCTCCTCGTGGGGATCGTCGCCGCGCTCGTCTGGGTGGCCACCGCGGCCGAGGAAGAGGAGCGCGTGGTGGCCGAGGGGGACCCGGAGATGCGCTTTCCGGACGTGGACCCCTACGAGTTCTTCCGCGAGGAAGACGGCGACGGCGCCCCCGAGCCCTCCGCCGAGGCGCCCGCGCCCGGCACCATGATGGGCTTCGACCGCGAGGCCTACGCGCGCCTCTCGCCGGAGGAGCGCCGCGCCAAGCGCCGGGAGATGCGCGAGCGCTGGCGGAACATGACACCGGAGGAGCGCCAGGCGGCCCGCGCCGAGCGCGCCAACCGCCGCGTGAGCATCCAGGCCACCGGCGAGGGCGAGCCCGCCCTCCAGCCCACCGACGTGATGGACTCCATGCGCGACGTCCGGCCGCAGATCCGCGACTGCGTGGAGCAGAACGGCGGCTGGCGAGCCCTCCGGGAGGCGAGCGCCGGCGCCGCGGACGGCGGCGTGCGCGGCCCGATGAACCTCTCCTTCGACGTGGCCGCGGACGGCGCGGTCAGCGGCGTCGCCATGAACCCGGCGCCGCCCGGCGCGTTCGCCCAGTGCTTCGAGTCGGCCTTTCAGGGGCTGGAGATGCCCGCCCCCGGCGCCGAAGCCCGGGTCGACGTGCAGCTCGGCCGCGGTGGCGGCGGGCGTCGCGAGCGCAACGGTCGCGGCACCCCGACGGTCGGTCGCTGAGAGCTTCGGGACAGCGGCGCGCAGACGGCTCGTCGTTCTCGGCGGGGGAGCGGTGGGAGAGCGCGGCCCGTCGCCGGCCCTCCGCGGCCGGTCAGGCGCTTCCGTCCACGGCTTCGTGGCGCTCGACCCGCACGAGGTCGTCGGGCCCGAAGGTTCCGCTGGGCGCGCGCACCTCGAACCCGCTGAGCGAGTCCAGGGCGCCCTCGATGGTGTCCCCCCGCGAGAGCGAGGCCCGGCAGGGATCACTGACGATCTGCGCGGACCAGCCGTCGGCCGTCGCGGCGCGCAGATCCATCCAGAGGTGCTCGCGCCCGCAGGGACCCGCCGTGTCGAAGGCCGCCTTGATCAGGAAGCGCCAGGCCTCGTCCCGCCGGTGCTCCTCGAAGAGGGCGCGGAAGCGGTCCCAGCGGGCCCGCGCGCCGGCGGCCATGCGAATCGACTCGGCGCGGCTCACCAACACCCGGGGTCGCCCCTGGATCACCTCGTGGGGGAACGCCTTGCGCTGCCAGCGGCTGGGCTTCGCCAGGAGCACACCAGTCTCCCGAGTGTGGCAGCTCGAGCGCTGGGTGCCCGGGCCCTTCACGATCCCCTTGGCGGCCATCTTGGCCCAGGGGATCCACACCAGGTTCGTCTCCCGGCTCACCTCGAAGGCGGTGCACATCCCGGGCGGCGCGGCCTCCTCGATGAGCCGCGCGGCCGCCGCGTGCAGCAGCGCCTTCATGTCCGAGACGCGCTCCCGAGGGACGTCCACCAGCTCGATCTCCACCGCGCCGCAGCGCTGGAGCCCATGGGTGTGCAGCCAAGCGAGCCCCTCGCGGATCACCACGTGCACCGAGTAGAGGCGCGTGGGAGGCGGCGGGACCGGCACCGTAGTCAGGTCATCGAGATCGGCCGTCTGTAGGACGGTGTAGGCGTTGGCGTCGAAGACCGCGGCGGCCTCCGGCGCCAGCGTGCGGACCACGCAGAGCTGCGCCCGATACGCCTCCAGGCAATCGGGCGGCAGGTGAGTGAAGACGGAGAGCGCCATGGTGCCCGGCGCGGCCAACTCCGGGGGGAGCCGACCGGCCTCGGCCATGACCTCCAGCGCCTTGCGCGGCGCGGGACCGAGCCCCGCCCGCCACTCGGGCGCCTCCAGGGTCCAGCGGAGATCCCCGCTGGGCTGGCCGACCTCCACCTCGTGCCCGGCCTCCCGCGCCCGCTCGAGGGCGGCGGTCACGCTCACCACCTGGTCGGGGGCGAGGATCGCGTCCAGGCGCGATTCGGAGGTGGGTTCCACGAAGTATTGGGACGTCGAAAAGCTCGCCGCGCTACGTGCGCGACGTCGATGAGACGTTCAGCCTACCTGAGGCTTCAACCGAACGGTCTTCTTCAGGTCCGCGGAGCTGGTCGCCGAGATGCCCACCGCGTGGCGCACCCGGCCGATGGTCTTGTGAGCGATGGCCCGGGCCCGGTCGGCGCCCTGGTCCAGGATCCGGTCCAGGGCCGGCGTGTCCGCGCGCATCGCCTGGTAGACGTCGCGGCGGGGACCCAGCTCGGCCTCCAGGGCCTCGAAGAGCGCTTGCTTGGCGTGGCCCCATCCGTAGCCGCCCTTGCGCAGCTCCGTGGCCATGGCCTCCGCCGCCTCCGGGCTGACCTGCTTGCAGAGCTGGTAGACCGTCGAGCCCTCCGGCTCCTTGGGCTCCTCCAGGGACTCCGAGCCGGTCTTGATGCTCATCACGACCTTGCGGAGCTTCTTGGCGGGGGCGAAGAGCGGGATGCCGTTGCCCCGGCTCTTGCTCATCTTCTCGCCGTCGATCCCCGGGACCAGCGGCGCGTCGCCCACGTGGACCTCGGGCACCACCAGGGTGTCCTCGCCGAAGACGTGGTTCACCCGCTGCGCCACGTCGCGGCAGAGCTCGACGTGCTGCTTCTGGTCCTTGCCCACCGGCACCACGTCGGTGTCGTAGAGCAGGATGTCGGCGGCCATGAGCACCGGGTAGTAGAAGACGCCGGCGTTGGGCACGTCGCCCTTGGCCAGGGCGTCCTTGTAGCTGTGACCCCGCTCGAGCTGCCCGGTGGCCAGCAGACACGAGAGCACCCAGGAGAGCTCGAAGACCTCGGGCACCGCCGACTGGCGGAAGAGGATCGTCTGGTTGGGATCCAGGCCGGCCGCCAGCCAGGTCGCGGCGACGTCGTAGATGCTCTCCTGGAGCGCCGCCGGGTCCCGCATGGTGGTCAGCGCGTGGTAGTCGGCGATGAAGTAGAGCGAGCGATAGGTCTCGGCGAGCTTCAGCGCGGGCCGGATGGCGCCCAGGTAGTTGCCGAGGTGGGGGGTGTTCGTCGGCTTGATGCCGGTGAGCGAGGTCTTCACGGAGCGCATGGTGCGAGACCCATCCGGAGGGGGCAAGCACGAGCGGCGGGCGGGACCTTCCCGGGCGCCACGCTTGCCCGGACCCGCGCCCCGGTCCACCCTGCGGAGGTATGCACAGCGGTGCCCAGCTCTTCGGGAGCATGCTGATCGCGGCCGCGACGCTCGGCGTCGCGGTCGGGCCCGGCGCGGCACCGTGCGCGACGGAGTGCTCGTGCGACGACGAGCACGATGGAGACTCCGGCCAGAAGGCCCTGGACGAGGGCGCCCGCGCCGAGGCCGACGCGCCTGGGGCCGGCGAAGCGCGCCGCGTCGACGACCATGCGGCCGACGGCCACGACGACGAGTGTCCCGACGATTGCCCCCGCTGTGCCTGTGGCGGTGGCGGGGCCTCGGCCCCCTCGACGTCGATGGCCCGGCTCCGAGGACCGCTCGGCGTGACCATGGCCTCTCCGCTGCGTCCGTCGGGACGGCACGCGCCGGGCGTGAACGCCGGCTTGTATCGACCTCCCCGCGCCTGAGCGAGACATCGTCGCGTCGCCTTGGCCGACGCCGCCGGCGAAGCGGCGGCGGCCGCGACCGTGTCGTCGTCCCGCGCGAGCCTCTGCGCGGGTCGACGGCCTCCTCGCGCCCGAGCTGCGGATGTCCTGCGGCTCCTCACCTCCGTGGGCCCGATGCACCGCCTCATCGTCCTCGTTCTCTTCCTTCTCGCCGGGTTCGCCGGCTGCGACTCCGAATCCTCTCCATCCACCACGGTCCTCGAATGCGACCACGGGCTTCCGCGCGCGCTCTGCCCTCGATGCATCCCCGAGCTGGAGTCCGCCTACCGTCATCGGAACGACTGGTGCGCCGAGCACGGCCTCCCCGAGTCGATGTGCCCCCTCTGCGACCACGGGGAGCCAGGCGAGGCGGAGCACGGCACCCATGACTCGGACGAGGGAGAGGACGTCACCGCCGGCGCATGGTGCGCCGAACACGCCGTGCCGGAGTCCCACTGCACCGTGTGCGACCCATCCCTGGTCCCGCGCTTTCGCGCCGCTGGCGATTGGTGCGACGAGCATGGCTTCCCCGAGTCGGTCTGCCCGACGTGCCACCCCGTTGCCCCGCCCCGTGGCGCCGAGGAGGCCGCGATCGAAGCGCGCATCGTCCGCCTCGCCTCCGGCGACCACGAACGCTCGGCGGGTATCACGACCGTGCTCGCCACCGAGAGCCGCGCGACGCCCACCATCGCCTGCACCGCGCGGCTGACCTTCGACGCCGACCGGGTAGCGGAGGTGCGCGCGTTGGTACCCGGCGTCGTTCGGCACATCCGAGTCGAGCTGGGCCAACGCGTCGACCGAGGCGACGCCCTCTTCGTCCTCGAGAGCACCGAGGTGGGCGAGGTCCAGGGGCAGCTCCTCGCGAGCCGCCAGCGCGTCGCCTCGGCCGAGGCCGACGTGGGCCGGAAGCGAGCGCTGTTGGAGACGGGAGCGGTCTCCGCCCGCGAGATGGACCTCGCCGAGCGCGAACTGGCCGCGGCCCGCGCCGCCGCCCGCTCCGCCGGGGCTTCCCTCCGGATGACTGGAGCCGTCCCCGCCGCCCCCGACGGCCGGACCACGCTACGGGCGAGCCTCCCGGGCACCGTGGTGCGGCGCCCGGCGGTCGTCGGGCTGCTCGCCAGCGAAGACACGACCCTGGCCACCATCGCGGACACCTCGGTGATGTGGGCTCTCTGCGACGTCCCCGCGGACGATGCGGTACGGATCGCCGTCGGACAGCCCATGGACGTGCGGGTCGACGGCCTCGACGAGTCCTTCCCGGGGGAGATCACGTGGATCGCAGCGGAGGTGGAACCGCGCACCCGCACCGTCGCCGCGCGCGCCGAACTGGCCAACCCCGACGGTCGCTTGCGTGCCCATCAGTTCGCTCGAGCGTCCATCGAGACCGGTCCTCCGCGAGCCGGCGTCACCGTCCCACGGGAGGCGGTCCAGCGAGTCATGGGCCAGGAGGTGGTCTTCGTCCGAACCGGCGACGGGGTCTACGAGCCACGCGTGGTTCACCGGGAGGGTCGCGGTGAGCAGGTGAGCGTCGAGGGCCGCGTCTCCGTCGGGGATGCCGTGGTCACGACGGGCGCCGTGCTCCTCCGAACCGAAGTGATGCCCGGAAGCGTCGGCGCCGGGTGTTGCGAGGTCCCGGAGCCCTGATGCTGACCCGACTCATCGATCTCTGCTTGGCCCACCGACCCGTGGTCCTGGTCGTCGCCTTCGTGGTCGCGGTCGCGGGCGTCCTGAGCTTCCAGCGGATCCCTTTCGACGCCTTCCCGGACACCACACCCGTCCAGGTCCAGGTGAACACCGTATCGCCCGCCCTGTCGCCTCTGGAAGTCGAGCGACAGATCACCTTCCCCGTCGAGCAATCGATCAGCGGACTCCCCGGCCTCACCGAGGTGCGGTCGGTCTCGAAGTTCGGCTTCTCGCAGGTCACCGCCATCTTCGCCGATGGCACCGACGTCTACCTCGCCCGGCAGGTCGTCGGGGAACGGCTGACGTCCGTTCGACTGCCCGATGGGGTCGAGCGCCCGAGCCTCGGGCCGGCGACCACCGGGCTCGGCGAGATCTTCCAGTACCTCGTGAGGAGCGAGTCACTCTCGGCGCAGGAGCTGCGCACCCTCCACCACTGGGTCATCCGGCCTCGACTCGTGCAGGTACCGGGAGTGGCCGAGATCAACACCTGGGGTGGCTACGAGAAGCAGTACCACGTGGTGGTCGATCCAGAGCGGCTCGTCGCCCACGAGCTCACGCTGGACGACGTCGCCAACGTACTGCGTCGAGACAACCGCAACGCGGGCGGCGGGGTCCTGGACCGCGCCGGGGAAGGCCAGCTCATCCAGGGTCGAGGGTTGGTTCGCGGGGTCGAGGATCTGAACGCCGTCGTGCTCGCCAGCGTCGACGGAACGACGATCCACTTGTCCGACGTGGCCGAGGTCCGCGTGGACCATCAGATCCGACGAGGGGCGGTCACCGCCGAGGGCGAAGGCGAGGCGGTGCTGGGCCTCGGCTTCATGCTGATGGGCGAGAACAGCCGCGACGTGTCGGAGCGACTCGCGGCGCGCCTCGCCGACGTGCAGGCGAGCCTCCCGGATGAAGTGACGGTCACCCCCGTCTACCAGCGTAGCGACCTCGTCGGGCTCGTCCTGGAGACGATCGCAGAGAACCTGCTGGTGGGCTCCCTCCTCGTCGTCGCCGTCCTCTTCGTCCTACTGGGGAATCTCCGGGCCGGGATCATCGTCGCCGCGGCCATCCCGCTCTCGATGCTCTTCGCCTTCAGCGCGATGCTCCAGTTCGGCGTCGCCGGCACGCTCATGAGCTTGGGGGCGCTCGATTTCGGCCTGGTGGTGGACAGCTCGGTGATCCTCGTCGAGAACGCCGCCACCCACCTCGAACGAGACCGCACCGGGCGAAGCGTTCGGGAGATCGTGCGCGACGCGGCTGTCGAGGTGCGGCGCCCGACGCTCTTCGGCGAGCTGATCATCGCCGTGGTGTACTTGCCCATCCTCTTTCTGGAGGGTGTGGAGGGGAAGCTCTTCCGGCCGATGGCCCTGACCGTGATCTTCGCGCTCGCGGGCTCGATGATGGTCTCCATCACCCTGATGCCCGTGCTGGCGAGCTACGTGCTCCAGCGGCGTCGAAACCGGGTTGGCGAGGCCCGGCAGGTCGGACTAGGTCGCCTCCGGTCGCGTCTCCGACGTCTGAACCCGGGGCGCCTCGTCGGGGGTCTCCAGCGTCTCTATCGACCCGTACTGCGTCGATCGCTGCGCAATCGCGCGGTCGTCCTCTCCGCCGCGGGGGCCCTCGTCGCCGCCGGTGCCCTGGTCGCTTCCCAGCTCGGCGCCGAGTTCGTCCCGCGACTCCGGGAGCAGGCCGTGGTGATCAACACCGTCCGCATGAGTGGGGTCTCGCTGGCGGAATCGGTGCGCTATGGGACTCGGATCGAAGCCATCCTCCTGGAGCACTTCCCCGATGAGATCGAGCACGTCTGGACCCGCACGGGGACCGGTGAGGTGGCCACGGACCCGATGGGGATCGAGCTCTCCGACGTCTTCATCACCCTCACCGCTCGAGAGCGCTGGACCCGGGGGGACACCCAGGACGAGGTCGTCGAGGCGATGAGCGCGACCCTCCAGGGCCTCCCGGGGATGCGGGCGATCTTCACTCAGCCCATCGAGATGCGAGTGAACGAGATGGTCTCGGGCGTACGGAGTGACGTCGCGGTCCAGGTCTTCGGCGACGACTTCGACGTCCTGCAAGCCAAGGCGGCGGAAGTTCAGCGCGCCATCGAGCGGATCCCCGGTGCGACCGATGTCTCCACCGAGCAGCTCACCGGGCAGGCGATTCTGGCGGTCGATGTCGACCGCGAGGCCGCCGGCCGACTGGGTGTTCCGGCTGCCGAGGTGCTGGAGACGGTCGAAGCGCTGGGAACCCGCGAACTGGGCGAGGTCTTCGAGGGCCAGCGACGCTTCGACCTGGTGCTCCGCCTGCCGGAGGCTCACCGGACCTCGGCGGAGGCCATCGGGTCGGTCTTGCTCCGTTCGTCCGCCGGGGTCCTGGTGCCCCTCGAGCAGGTCGCGACGATCGAAGTCGTCGACGGCCCCTCGACCATCCAACGGGTGTGGGCTCGGCGACGGGTGAGCGTGCAGGCCAACGTGCGCGGTCGGGACATGGAGTCGTTCGTGACCGACGTGCGCGCCGTCCTCGGCACCATCGACTTCCCCGAGGGCACCTACCCTCGGATCGGCGGTCAGTTCGAGAACCTGGAGCGCGCTCGGTCGCGGTTGCTGATCGTCGTCCCCCTCACCCTGCTGCTCGTCTTCGCGCTCCTCTACCTCACCTACGGCCGAGTCTCCGACGCGCTGCGGGTGTTCACCGGGGTCCCCTTTGGCGCAGTGGGCGGTGTGTTCGCCCTCGCGCTCCGCGACATGCCCTTCTCCATCTCCGCGGCGGTCGGTTTCGTGGCGCTCTCCGGCGTCGCGGTACTCGGCGACATCGTCCTCGTCTCGCGCGCGCGCCACCTCGAGAAGGAAGGGCGGCCGCCGCGGTCGGCCGTGGAAGAGGCCGCCCTGGGCCGGCTACGACCGGTGCTGATGACCGCCGCGGTCGCCGCGCTGGGCTTCGTACCGATGGCGTTGAACACGGGAGTCGGGGCGGAGGTCCAACGGCCGCTCGCGACGGTGGTGATCGGCGGGATGGTCACCGCCACCCTCGCGACTCTGCTGGTGCTGCCGACCCTCTACGGACTGACCGCAAGGCGCGCTACTGCTGGTGGGGCAGCCGACGGCGTGGGTTTGGAGTCCGGACCCCCTTGAGCTATACACGCCGGGGGGGAGGAAAGTGGACCGCGAGTCACAGCCCTATGCCGAGGTGGATGTGTCACGACGTCCATTGATCGTCGTACGAGTCGTGGGCCCGCTGACCAAAGTCGGGTTCGCGACCTACTTGAGCGAACTCGAGAGAGCCATCGGCGCCAATGGTCGGGTCGCCCTTCGTGTCCATGGAGGCTCCCTTGGCATCTTTCCCCCCTCTTACGTGCGCGAGTCCGCCGAATGGCTCCGCACCCATGACACGCTGTTCACCCGGAACGTCACCGGAGCCGCGTTCATCCTGGACTCGCCCGTTCTGCGCATGGCGCTCCGGGCGATACTGTGGGCCATCCCTGCCCCGTTTCCCATGGTTGCGTTCGCCTCGCAGCGGGAGGCCGACGCTTGGCTCGCCGGATGTCTGAGCGCGACGGCCTGAGCGGAGCCTCGTGGGCACGCTCGCTCGGCGCTTCGGCGCGAGCGCTCGGCCTCGGGCTCTGGAAAGCCGATTTCGAGTCGGGACTCGCCGATTGGGACGAGGTGGCCGGAGACCTCTTCGAGCGTTCGGGGCCCGAGGCGGTCGACGACTTTCTGGCACGTCTACGCGCGGGGATCGAAGGGGACCTCCCAGACTGGGAACGGGACGATACGTGGGTCTCGGCTTACGTCCGACTCCACCACGTGGATGCACCGCGCTTCGTCCGCTTCTCCGGGCAGCGCCGGGGGCGGCTGTGGGAGGGGGCGATGCAAGACGTGACCCACGAGCGGATGCTGCGGCTGCGCGTGTCGGAGGCCGAGCGACTCGAAGCCCTGGGTCGATTCAGCGCTGGGATCACGCACAACTTCAACAACATGCTGATGATCATCGCGGCGTGCCTCGACGGCGCCTCGGCCCGCCTCGAGGCCCGACCCGATGACGCGCTTGCCCGCGACCTCGCCGACGCGCGCGCGGCGGCGGACCGCGCAGCGTCGGTAGTGGCCCAACTGGCCTTCTTGGCTCGCCGTGACGAGCCGCGATCGGCCGAGCCGGTGAACGTCGGGTTGGTGTGTGCGGATGCGGCCAACGGCGCCCGCCGCCTCACGCGCGATCGCGTTCGATTCCTGGTCTCGGTCACTCCGGAGGCGTGGGTACGCCAAGTCCCGGGGACCCTCGAGCAGGTCATCGGAAATCTCGTCACCAACGCGAGCCATGCCGTACGAGGCCGGGATGAGCCCGCGATCTGGATCCGGGGGGAACGACAGGACGCCTTCGGGGTTCCGACGATCGAGCTGGTCGTCAGTGACAACGGTCCGGGGGTCCCCGCCGACCTCCGAGCCACCCTGTTCGAGCCCTTCGTCACGAGCAAGGGCGGTGAAGGCACGGGCCTCGGACTCGCCACCGCAGCCGAGTCGGTCCGCCGTCTCGGTGGACAGCTCGCGTATAGAGATCGGCGCGGTGGCGGTGCCGAGTTCGTCGTGATCTTACCCCTCTGCGAGGAAGCTCCGAACGCTACGCGCGCGACGCCCGCGAGACGCTCGACCGCCTCCGACCTCGACGGTCGACGCATTCTCGTGGTCGACGACGAGCCGATCATCCGGCGTCTGGTGGGAAGGGTCCTCGAACGCGCAGGGGCTCGCGTCGACCTGGTGGGGGACCTGGCCACGGCGCGCAGACACCTGGGTCCGCATCACGACGCCGTGCTCCTCGACCGGACTCTGCGGGGCGAGCGAGGTCTCTCGCTCGTCGAGGAGGTCCGGGCCGTCACCCCGAGCCCCCGCGTCCTCATCTTCTCCGGGGAGCGGGTAGGCCCCGAGGAGGCCGCGCTGGTGGACGGAGTGATCGCGAAGCCCATCGCGCTGCCGGAGCTCGTGGCCGCCATCGTCGCCGCCCTCACAGTGGATCCCACGGTCGCGGGCTCGCCGGGCCGGCGCCCCTGATTGCTCACGGGACCGCCACCGACACCGGTGCTCACCGGGCACCGAAGAGTCTTGGTTTCTCCGACATGCCCGAACCCGTCTGCTCTCAGCGGGCGCGCCGTGCCTGCGCGATGAACGTCCGGATCGCGTTCTTCTCGCGCTCGGTCCAGTCCGACGTGATGGCCAGCTCGCCGAGCACCCGGTCGTAGTCGCCCCACACGCCTCCGCCCGCCTCGTGCGCCGGCGGAGCACCCACCCGGCACCCCCAGAGCGCCAGGCGCTCGGGCTCGTCACCGAGCACCACGACCAGCTCGCGCCGACTCCGCCCGCCGCTCGTCCGCTCGAACACCCCGTGGACGATGGGCCTCCCCCCATTCCGCCGCAGCTCGTCGACCGCTTCCTTAACCCACCTCCGCTCCGCCGCACTCCACGCCGACGCCTCCACCCGTCTCTTCATCCCCCCATCCTCCCACACCGACTTGCAGAAGGGACGCTCTTGCACACTGGCACAAGGGACGCTCCTTGCCTCGCCGTGCTCGCCGAACCCGCCGACTTGCACGAGAAAAACGCCCGACTTGCAGAAGAACGAACCCGCCCGACTTGCAGAAGGAACCCGCCGACTTGCAGAAGGGACGCTCTTGCACACTGGCACAAGGGACGCTCCTTGCCTCGCTGCCGAACCCGCCGACTTGCAGAAGGGACGCTCTTGCACACTGGCACAAGGGACGCTCCTTGCCTCGCTGCCGGCCACCCCCGACGAGACGGAGAGGGTGACGCCCACCCCGCCCATCTCACCCGTTCGAGGCAGAAGGACGTGTCCGTGTTCGGCGATACGAGCACGCACTACGCTCCCGGCTCTCCCATGAGCGCCGAAGACGAGTTCCACGCCGCCCTCCGCAAGAAGAGCCCCATGAAGGCCGTACGCGGCGCGGTTCCCATCCTCCTCGCAGGCGTCGCCGGCGCGGTCGCGCTGGCCGCGGTGTGGTTCCTCTGGCCACTGGACCGGATCCCGATCGTGGTCCTCGGCGGCGTCCCCCTCGCCGCCGGCGTCGGCGCGTTCGTCGGCGCGCAGAAGCTCCTCGGCGACTAGCCTTTCAGGACCGCCGCCGTCGCCTCGCGGCCGCAGCCCCCCTTCGCAGCCATCACCCCGGGCCTCTCGCGACCCCGCGGCGCCCTACGGACTCCCGCGCGGTAGACTCCGGGCGCCGTGATCGCCCGCCGCACGTTCCAAGTCTTCGCGCTGAGCACCCTGGTCTTCCCGGCGCTGGGCACCTACGCCCTCGGCCCGACGGTCGCCGGCTGGATCCCGGCCGACCTCGGCAGCCCCGTGCCCACGCTGCTGAAGGTCCTCGCCTACGTGCTGGTGCTCTTGGGCTGTGTCCTCGTCTGGGCGCTCCTGCTCCTGCCCCTCCGCCGGCGCGCCGGGTTCGTCCCGCTGCGCGACGAGCTCCGGGCCGGCGGCGGACTGGACGCGATCGTCGCCGCCGAGCGCCGCAAGCTCGAGGCGCGCCGGGACGCGGACGACCCCCGCTTCCACGCGATGATGGCTGGCGCGAGCGCCCTGCTCGGGGTGATCTCCCTCGGTCTCACCTGGGCCCTGTGGACCGACGGCTTCGTGGTCGGCCTGCCCGCCATCGGCGCCGCGGTGTGCCCGGCGCTGGCGCTCTACCACGCGATCCAGTGGCTCCGGCATCGCTGAGCCAGCCCCGACGTGCCGGCGGGGGCTACCTGTCGTTCGCGGGGGTGGGCCACCACCGACGGCGATCTCCCCGACGTCACCGCCGGCCGGACGACCAGGTCGACGAGAACATCGAGCTCGCGGGATGGGACTACCGGGCCTTCCATCGCGAGCTCGCCGCGACCCTCCGCGAGATCGAAGCCGACCGCTGACGCTGCCGCCCCGTCAGCTCAGCGCTTCGATGACCTCGGGCGGCGCCTGGACGAGCTCGATGAGCACGCCTTCGCCGCCCTGCGGGAAGGCGTCGTTGCCCTTGGGGTGGATGAACACGATGTCGTGCCCCGCCGCGCCGGGACCGGGCTCGCCGATGAAGCGCACACCCTTGGCCTTCAGCCAGGTCATCGCGACCCGCAGGTCGTCGACCCAGAGCCCGATGTGGTTCAGGGGCGGCGAGTCCACCTTGGGTCGCCCCGCCGGGTCGATGGGCTGCATCAGGTCGACCTCCACCGCGTGGGCTCCCTTGCCCAGCGTGGCGATGTCCTCGTCCACGTTGTGCCCCTCGCTGCGGTAGTTGCCGGTCGCGGTGAGCCCGAAGAGGTCGATCCACAGGTGCCGGAGCGGCCCCTTGTCGGGCGCGCCGACGGCGATCTGCTGGACTCCGAGGATACGAAAGGGACGGTCGTCGCTCATGGGCCCCTTCTAGTCCGCCGCGGCGTGGGGATCCATCGAAGTGGCTCCACGGAGCCGACCCCGGTCGCCAAAGAGCGTCCCCGATGTGCAAGTGCGTCCCTTACGCAAGAGCGTCCCCGACGGGCCAGTGCGCAAGTGCGTCCCCCATGCAAGTCCGCGCGCGGGTGGCTCCCGCTGGCCTCGTTCTTGCCCTATTGGGGTTCGCATGGCGATTCTCCGCGCAAACGTGAACTCCTCTTCTCGATCGCGCGGCGCACTGCGCCTTCTCTTCACGATCGGGTTCCTCGGCGCGGCCGTGGGGAGCCCGGCGGGGGCCAGCGCTCAGGCGGCGCGGGTGGTGCTGCTCCGCTCGGTAGGCTCCGCCGACCTGGAGATGAAGGAGGAGCTCGACGCGACGGTCAGCCGCACCCTCCGCGGCCTGGGCTTCCACGTGCTCTCCGAGGGCGCGGCCATGGAGGTCGAAGAGGAGGTCATCCCGGAGACGGCCAACGATCTCCGGGCCATCGCCGAGCTCCAGAACGCCACCTACACCCTCCAGCCGATCATCCACGACGCGAGCGCCGAGGCCTACTGGGTCACCTTCCGCGCCGGCTATGCCCCGGATACCCGCGTCGAGGAGCTCGACGCGGAGATCCGCGTGGTCCACGAGGAGGAGCGGCTCCAGCAGCTCCTCGCCGCGCTGATGCGGCCCGCCGGTCTGGGCGAAGAAGCCCACGCCCTCGCCGGCCAGGACGCCGCCGGGCGTCAGCAGGAGCAGGACGCGGCCGACGCCGAAGCCGCCGCGGCCGCCGAAGCCGAGCGCCAGCGTCTCGCCGCCGAGGAAGCGGAGCGCGAGGCCGAGCGGGAGCGCGCCGCGCAGGAAGCCGCCGACGCCGAGGCCGCCGCCGAGCGCGCCTTCGACGAGCGCGACCGCTACGGCGTCGCCGACGGCCTGATGATGCTCTCCGGCGGCTTGGGCGTCCGCGGCTTGGTGAAGAGCGGCGGCGACGGCGGGGCCCTGGGCTCCTTCGAGCTCCAGTTCGGCCGCGGCTTCGAGTCCATCCCCGGCCTCGAGCTCCGCGCGGGTCTCGGCCTCTACTTCGGCGCCGCCGGCGCCTTCGACCTCCACGTCGGCGCGGCCTACCTCACCAGCCTCTTCGCCTTCCCGCTGCACCTCGGCGCGATCCTCGAGGGCGGCCTCTTCATGCCCATCACCGGCCAGCGCAGCCCCGGGGGCATGGTCCGCTTCAGCGCCCTGGCCTCCTACAACGTCACCGGCAACCTCTACGCCGAGCTCAGCCTCCCCGCCTTCACCTGGCTGAGCAACGGCGGCGGCGCCATCGGCATCGGCGCCTCGATCCACCTCGGCGCCCGCTTCTGAGCCCCATGGGGCGCCCATCAGCGCCCCATGGGAACCCAACGACCCCCCGGACCTCCAAGAGGCCGCCGCGGCGTCCGTCCCCTCAGTGCTCGTGCTCCTCGTCGGTCCAGTCGGGAGACGCGGAAACCACCGCCAGCGAGTAGGGGACGCCACCGGTAACGATGGTTCGCTCGACTTCCCAGTCCGCTCCGTGGATCTCGAGAACTTCGCCCTCCCCAGGGAGCGCCAGGTACATCCGCCCGGCGCCGGCCGCGAGGGCCGGTCGCGCGGCGCCATGGCCGCCGGTCAGGTCGATCTCGCCGGTGACCGCCAGCGGCTCACCCGCCGGCGCGCCATCCATCGCTTCGAGACGATGCAGGTTGCCGTCCGCCGTGAGCGCGTAGAGGTGCTCGCCTTCCATGTCGAGGGCGAAGGACACCACCGGGGCCGGCGTCGCCACGGGCGTGATGGAGCCCGCTTCCGGATCGATGATGGCCAGCCCCTCGCTGCCCCAGTTGCCGATGAAGACCGGGAGGTCCTCGTGGGCGACCAGGCTACCCACCCGGGTCCCCTCGGGGGTTCCCTCGGGGTTGGCGATCGAGCCGGTGTGAAAATGGTCGCCGTGGAGCTCGACGACGAGCACACCGTCCGAGCAGCCGAAGAGCACGAAGTCCCCGGCGGCCGCCTCGCCGTGGAGTCCGGGGCAGGGGCCCGCCATGAGCTCGGGTTCGCCCGCCAGGTCCGTCACCGGCCAAACACCCACCTCGCTCGGGAGCGCCTCCCCCTCGGTGCCCACGGTCGCGAGCATGTGACCGAACGCGACGACCGCGACGCCGTGGTGAGCCGGTCCGGGCACGATGTTGCGGATCATCGGCGAACCAGCGGAGATGCTGCGCTCTTGGAGCGTGTCGACGGAGCCGGAGCCATCGTAGAACGCGGTCGCCCAGCCGTCGTGGACCGTGAAGTGGGTGGGTCCGGTGCCCTCGAACACCAGCTCGAGCTGCTCCGGGGCCTCTTCGTGGATGTGGTAGTGGTCGACGTGGGACTCGAAGACGATCCCGGAGTCGACGACGTCCACGCGATTGGCGGTCGTCTGGACCAGGTAGCCGTAGCGGCCGTGGCGGTCGGCGTAGACCCGAGACGGCGCTGCGGTGGTCCAGGTGTCGAGGAGCGCCGGACTCTCGTCGTCGAGGTCGAAGATCCAGGTGGTGGCGCTCTCGTGGTCGGAGACCAAGAGACGACCGAGGGTGAGATCGCCGGTGTGGGGCTCGACCGCCGCGTCCATCTCGACGGTGCCGCCGTCTTCCGGAAGCGGAATACCTCCGTCACCGGTGGGCAGCGGACCCGCGTCGGGCACCGGATCCACCCCGCCGTCGTCATCTCCACACCCGATGGCGGTGACCATCCCCATGAGCAGTACCAGCCGGCGCCATTGTCGAACGTGCATCTCGAGTCTCCTTTTCGGCGGGGAGTTCCGCCCCGCGAGGGGGGTGGCTAGCAGCGCCCCAAAGCAATTGCAACTTGGTTGCGTTTTAAATCCGGTCGCACTATGACGCCCAGCCTCGCAGCGCCGAGCGAACCCCGGCTGCGTCCCCGTGCCGATGAACCGTCGACCATCCGCCGCCGTCCTTCTCGGGGCGCTCGCCTTTGCTGGCGCCGCCGGCGCTCAGGAGCCCACCCGCGACCGGCTCACGCCGGAGCGTTCGCCTGTAGACGAGGAGGATGGCGCGACTTCCTTCGACGAGGGCCCGTCGCCGCCAAGGCTCCGGCACGAGCCACCCATCCCGCGCGCTCCGGGTCCCGTGGGTGGGACAGTGCTCTTGGAGCTGGAACTCGATGCGGACGGCTCCGTGAACGCCGTCGCCGTGCGCGAGATCTCGCCGGCGATTCCCGGGCCGAGGTCCGAGGAGGAACTCGCGGCTATCCGAGAGTCCCTCGAAGAGCTCGCCCGCGCGCACGCCGCCGGACTCCATTTCGAGCCCGCTCGCATCGGTGGGACCGCGGTGCCGGTGATCATCGGCTTCCGCCTCGACATCCCGCCGGCCCTCGAGCCGGTCGATCGGGAACCGAGCACCGCGGCGCCCGACGTCTCCGACCCGCCCGACAACGACGCGGACGATCCACGCGAGCCCCCCGTACGGAGCACCGAGAGCGCACGGGGGCAACCATCCGAGCGCCGCGCCGCCGGCGGCTCGGAGCGGGGGAGC
>DCLA01000093.1:0-9516 GCA_002320815.1 Myxococcales bacterium UBA1660 | reverse complement strand
CGGAGCGGGGGAGCTTCGGAGCCGTCGGCTCCGCGCGGGCGCCCGTCGCCGAGCGGCCTCCCGTCGCCGCCAGCGAGCTGGATCTGGAAGTGGGGGAGCTCCAGCGCGTCCCGCGGACGAGCGCCCAGAGCATGCTCTCTCTCGCTCCCGGCGTCTTCCTGACCCAACACGCGACCGAGGGCCACGCCTTGGGCATGTTCGTCCGCGGCTTCGACGCCGCCGAGGGCGAGGACCTCGAAGTTCTCGTCGACGGCATGCCAATCAACGAGGTCTCCAACGCCCACGGGCACGGTTATGTCGACCCGCTCTTGGTCATCCCGCGGGTGGTGGACTCCCTGCGGGTGGTGCAGGGACCCTTCGATCCCTCCCAGGGCGATTTCGCCACCGCCGGCACGGTCGAGTACCGCCTGGGCGTGCGGGAACCGGGTCTCCACCTCTCGCTCGGATACGGCCGCTTCGACGAGCTCCGCCTCGCTAGCTGGTGGCGCCCGGCCAGCGCCTCCGAGGGCACCTTCGCTGCGGTAGCCTTCAACCAGGGGGACGGCTTCGGCCCCAACCGCTCCTTCCGCAACGGAACGGCCATGGGGCGCTGGGAGGGGGCGACCGACGACCGCCGGGTTCGCTACAGCCTCATGGCCTTCGCCGCGACCGGGACCTGGCGGACGGCCGGGGTCGTCCGGGCGGACGATGTCGAGCTCGGGCGCCTCTCGGCGTGTGGACCGAGCCGCGACGAGCAGTTCTTCTGCTTCTACGACCCGAACCAGGGGGGCAGCAGCTCCCAAGCGGGGCTCGTCGCCCGGCTCGGTCACCACCGGCCCCGAGAGGTTCTCGAGACCACCGTCTTCCTACGTCGCCGAACGCTACGGATCACCGAGAACTTCACCGGCTTCCGGACCGACCCACGGACCGACGGGGGAATCCAACGGGGCGACAACCTCGATCAACGCTACGACGCGAGCACCATGGGCGCGCGGAGTCGATACCGGATCGCCCGCATGTGGCTCGGGTTCGCGCAGCGTCTGGAGGCCGGCGTCCAGCTTCGCTACGACGACGCGGATACCCGCGCAGATCGTCGGCGAGACGCGCGCACCGTTCCCTACCGGACCGAGTTCGACCGCCGGGTCCGCGAGACGCTGGTCGGCGCGTATCTCCGCGCGGACCTCCGGTTCACCGAGTGGCTCTCGTTGGTGGCCGGGATCCGCGTCGACCATTTCGGCTTCGACGTCGAGGACCGCGCCTTCCCTGGGATGGATGAAGTCGGTGCGCGCCTCGAGCGCACCAGCTTCTCGGCATCCGGCCTCGCGGCCTCACCCCGCGGCACGCTCCGGCTCCAGATGCTGCAAGGCTTCGATCTCGTCCTCTCGGCCGGCCTCGGTGCCCGATCCAGCGACGCCGCGGCCCTCTCGGAAGCGGAGCTGGCGCCCTTCGCCCGGGTCACCGCGCTGGAGGCGGGCGTCGTCTACGAGCGGGAGCGGGGCCCCACGCGACCTTGGTTCGGCGAGGTACGGGCCTCGGCCTTCACCACGCGAGTCTCGCGCGATCTGGTCTTCGACGCGACCGCAGGCCGCAACAGCCTGCTCGGCCCCTCCGCCCGCAGCGGCGTGCTGGCTCAGGCGCGCCTGCGGCATCGCCGTCATCTCGACGTCCTGGGAAGCCTCACCTACACCCGCAGTCACCTCCAGCCGGACGGCAGCGGAGTCTTCGACCTCTTCGACGGGCCCCGCCTGCCCTTCATCCCGGGCTGGGTCGGTCGGCTCGACGCCGCCGGACACCTGCCGGTCTCCGTTCGCGACCACGAGCTGGACCTCAGCGCCGCGCTGGGAGTTCAGTTCGTGGGTCGCCGCCCGCTCCCCCTCGAGGAGATCGCCAGCGCCTTCACTCTCGTGGACGTCGCCCTCGGCGCTCGCTGGCGAGCCGTCGAGGTGGGCGTCGCCGTCCGCAACGTCTTCGACGCCCGATACCGAAGCGCGGAGCTGAACTACATCTCCAACTTTCGCGCCGCCGAGCTTCCCCCATCGATGATGGCCACCCGCCACTTCTCCGCCGGCGCGCCGCGCACCTTCCTCGTCACGCTGGCGCTCCACCTCGACCTGAGCTCGCCCGAAAGAGCCGACCGAACCGATACAAGGCCCTAACAATAAGCAACTCTGTTGCATTTGCACGAGAGCCAAGGTAGGAGCAGTACGGTGCGTGTCCCCGTGCTCATCTCCACCGCCCTCGCGTCGAGCCTTTTCGGGGCCGTTGCCTGTGAGCTGCCGGGAACGGGAGGCGAGTTCGTCGAGACCGGGTGGCGTGTCGAAGGTCTGGATGCGAGTCGCCCCATCGTCGTCGCCGGCGTGGACGGCTGGCAGGTCGAGCTCCTCGAGGCCCGCCTGCTGATCGGTCCGATCTACCTCTTCGCCCCTCCGGTGACCGAGCGCGGCGCGTTGGCCGAACTCTTCGCCCCCGGCCGCGCTCTGGCCCACGCCGGCGACGACAACACGGTGGGCGGCCGTGTGGTGACCGAGCTCCTCGACCAGTACGCCTACGACCTCTTGGACCCCGAGCCCCAGCTGCTCCCCCCGACGGTCGCCGAGGCGGGACCGGTGGACATCGCCAACGTCGTGCTGGACGAGGCCCGCTTCGGTCTCGCGGTCGCCGACGGGCCGACCCGAGGAGGTCATGCATTCCTCCGGGGGGTCGCGCGGCGAGAGGTCGACGGGGTCTCCCAGGTGGTGCGCTTCTCGGCCGTTTTGGGCCCGGAGACCGTCCGCGACGACCGCATCGCGCGCCGTGTCGAGGCCCTGCCAGTGGTGGGTGAGCTGGAGACCGGCGCCACCGTCGTCGTCCAGGCCGACCCGCGACTCTGGGTACGTCAGATGCGCTTCGACGACTGGGCCGGCGGCGCCACTCGAGAAACGGACGAAGAGATCGTCATCGACGCCCCATCCCGGCTGCACAACGCCTGGTACCTCGGTCTACGGGACCCCGCGGGCTGGAGCCTGCGCGTCGAAGCCGCCGAGAGTCCGTGAGCGCCCCCTCTGCGCCCACCCCACGCCCCCCGCTGCATCCCACTCCGCACCCATGACCCCGAGCCGAATCGTCCTCTCGCTGACCCTCTTCCTCGCCGCGAGCTGCGGCGACACCGGCGGTGACTCGACCCTCGTCGTCCGGGCCTTCGCGCTCGAAGAGGCGCGACTGGGGATCGCCCCCGAGCAGACGGCCGACGGCTTCGCCGTCCGCTTCGACCATGTCATCCTGGAGCTCGAGGCCTTCTACGCCCGGACGACCACCGGCGAGGACGCGGCCCTCGACCCCGCCCCGGTCCTCGTCGAGCTCGTCCCCAACGCCGCCGAGGTCTTCCGCTTCGATGGGCTGGCAGCCCGCCGGTGGGACGAGGTCGGCTTCGCCTCGGCTCCGCCACCGGCGGGCGTCCGACTGGCCAACGACGTCGACGTCGCGCTCGCGGAGCAGATGGTCGCCGAAGGCTGGTCCCAGCTCGTCACGGGGACGCTGGTCGGGACCGACGGCGCCGAATACCCCTTCGCGTTCGGCTTCCCGGTCGCCGTCACCTATCGCAGTTGCATGTCGGGGTCCGATCGCACCCTCGGACTCGTCACGCCGGTCAACGGAGTCGCCGAGGCTGAGGTCACCTGGCATCTCACGCACCTCTTCTTCGATTCCTTCGCCGAAGACTCCTCACTGCGTGCCGAACCCTTCGCCGCGGTCTTCGACGGCGCCAACCCCATCACCTTCGACGACCTCCGGATGCAACCCCTCGCCGACATCCGCGGCCTCGACGGGGAGCCACTCACCGACGACCGGGGAAACCCCGTGCTCTACATCCCGCCCGCGGGCGGAGCCGAGACACTGCGGGAGCACGTCCTCGCCTCCCGCTTCGCGCACTTCAACGGGCTGGAAGGCTTCTGCAACAGCGAGGTCACGGTCCTCGAAGACTGAACTCGACGCACCCTCGGGATGGACCCAAGTGGGGTACCATGGTGCGTACATGGACGTGAGCCGAGT
This sequence comes from Myxococcales bacterium UBA1660, assembly GCA_002320815.1. GTDB lineage: Bacteria > Myxococcota_A > Polyangia > Polyangiales > Houyiibacteriaceae > UBA1660. Next base: position 5,511 of record DCLA01000093.1, on the reverse strand, counting down.
GAACGTGGCGCGGGCCTTCGATGGCGTCGCCCGCCGCTACGACCTGATGACCGGGATGAACCCCGGCTACCGCCGACATCTCCGCATGAGCGCCGAGCGCATCGGCGCCCCGCCGGGCGGCCGCCTGCTGGACCTCTGCTGCGGCACCGGCCTGTCGACCTCGGCGCTGCGCGAGGTCTATCCCGCCGCCGAGCTCGTCGGCCTCGACGCCAGCGCCGGCATGTTGGCTCAGGCGCGCGCGAAGACCGAGCTGAACGCGACCTTCCACCGCGGCGACGCCACCGATCCCGGGGGCGCCGGCGTCCCGGGGACCTTCGATGGGATCCTCATGGCCTATGGGATCCGCAACGTGCCCGACCGGGACCGCTGCCTGGCCAACGTGCTGGAGCTCCTGCGTCCCGGGGGCCGCATCTGCTTCCACGAGTACTCGGTCCGCGACGACTCGGTGCGCCGCTGGATCTTCAACGCCATCTGCGCCGGCTTCATCGAGCCCGCCGGGCTGGTCACCAGCGGCGACGCCTCGATCTACCGCTACCTCCGGGAGAGCGTGAACGACTTCGACGGCGTGCGCGCCTTCGAGGAGCGCCTCGAGCGCGCCGGCTTCACCGACGTGCACACGCTCCCCATGGACGGCTGGCAGCGCGGCATCGTGCACAGCTTCCTCGCGAGCCGCCCCGCGTGAGGGTCTTCGTCGCCGGGGGCGGCCTGGCCGGTCTGAGCGCGGCCACCGTCCTCGCCGAGGCCGGCCACGAGGTGATCGTCGCCGAGCGGGAGGAATTCTGGGGCGGCCGCGCCGGCGCGTGGACCGAGACCCTGCCCGACGGGACCCCGTTCCAGATGGAGCGCGGCTTCCACGCCTTCTTCCGCCAGTACCACTGCCTGCGCGCGCTGATGCGCCGGGTGGATCCCGATCTGCGCGTGCTTCAGCCCGCCGAGGACTACCCGGTGCTCGGCCCCGAGGGCGCGGTGCAGACCTTCCGCGATCTGCCCACCTCGACCCCCGCCAACATCGCCACCCTGGCCTGGCGGACACCGACCATCGGGCTCTTCGATCTCCCCCGGGTCCGGCTCAAGCCCACCCTGGCGATGATGGCCTATGGCGACCACACCTGGGCCAAGTGGGACGGCCTGAGCGCCACCGACTACCTCGACGCCCTCCGCTTCCCCGCCGAAGCCCGGCGGATGCTCTTCGAGGTCTTCAGCCACAGCTTCTTCAACCCCGAAGACGACTTCTCGGCCGCGGAGCTGCTCATGCAGTTCCACTTCTACTTCCTGGCCAACCCCGAGGGCCTGGTCTTCGACACCATGCGCGAGCCTTTCTCCACCGGGCTCTTCGAGCCCCTCGCGGGCTACCTCCGGGAGCGCGGCGCGTCGCTCCGCACCGGGACCTCCGTCGAGCGCCTGAACCTCGGCCGGGACCCCATCGCCATCACCCTGAGCGACGGCACCGTCGAGCGCGCCGACGCCCTGGTGCTCGGGCTCAGCGTCCCCGGCCTGCGCGGCCTGGCCCAAGCCTCGCCGCCCCTGGGGGCCCTCCTCGGCGACGCGATGGGATCGCTGCAGACCACCTGGCCCTTTGCCGTCCATCGCCTTTGGCTCGACCGACCGGTGCGCGCCGACCGCGCGCCCTTCGCCGGCACCGTCGGCCTCGGCATCCTGGACAACATCAGCGTCTACGAGAAGCTGGAGACCGAGAGCGCCGCCTGGACCCGCGCCCACGGCGGATCGGTGGTCGAGCTCCACGCCTACGCCGTCCCGCCCACGATGGACGAAGCCGCCATGAAGGCCGAGATGCTCCAGGGCCTGCACACCGCCTACCCCGAGACCCGCGGCGCGAAGGTCCTCCACGACGTCTTCCTCCTCCGCGAGGACTGCCCCGCCTTCCGCCCCGGCAGCTACGCCGCGCGGCCCGGCGTCGCCACCGCCGATCCCCGGGTGAAGCTCGCCGGCGACTACGTGAAGATGCCCTTCCCCTGCGCGCTGATGGAGCGGGCCACCGCCTCCGGCTTCACCGCCGCCAACCAGCTCCTCGGCGAGGCCCGGGAACCGCTCCCCCACGGTCCCCCCCGCGGACCCCTCGCCCGCTTCCGCCTCTGAATCGAGCGGCTACTCGGCGGCGAGCTGCAGGTGGCGCCGGGCCTTCTGGCGCATCGCGTAGCGGCGCTCCGCGTAGGCGACGTCCTCGACCCAGAGGCGGGCGGCGCGGCGCTCGATGAAGGGCCGGAGCAGCGGCGCCGCCTTCTGGGCCAGGCCGAAGCCGCGGCGGTCGGAGGTGGCCAGGGTCGCCTCGATGACCGCGGCGCGACCGGGACCCATGGGCGTGGCGTGGGTCTCCACCACCGAGCTCTCCCCGTCGCCGCCGGTGATGGTCATGACGATCGAGCGCCGGGTGGGCGCGTGGAAGGTGCAGTCGACCTCGACCACCAGCGCGCCGAGGGCGCGGTAGGCGACGCGCACGGCGAGCCGGTCGAGGGACTTCTCGGTGACCCGGAGGGTGGCGAAGGAGTGCGGGTGGTAGTGGGTGCCGTGCCAGGGATCGAGCCGGTTGGCGACGATGTCCTCGGCCTCGCAGCGCGCCTCCTGCCGGATGACGCCCCCGATCCAGGCCTCGGGCCGCGGGTTGGTGATCGGGCGCTCGGTGGGGCGCTCGCCCCGGATCAGGCGGGCCCAGACCAGCGCGCCATCATCGTGCGCCGGGATGCACTGCCAGGTGCCGCGGCCTTCGGGACCGAGCGCGAGGCCGTGCCAGGGGCAGAGCACCTGGTCGCCCTCGACGCGGCCCTCGTGGAGCTCGGCGCCCATGTGCGGACAGGCGTTGGGCGCCACCACCACGCGACCGGACTCGCCGCGGTAGACCACGTACGCCTCGCCCTCGACCTGGAAGCGGCGCGGCGTGCTTCCGATCCGATGCGAGGCGTCGAGGACGCACCACCCGCCGCCTTCCCGCGCCTGGGCTCGCTCCGACGCGCGCTCGATGAAGCGCGGATCCGCCTGGACCCAGTCCGGCTGGGTCCGGGTGGGCGCGGGGAGCGGAGGGAGTCGGCGGCCGATGTGGATCATGGGAACCTGCTCTAGGGTCGGCGAGGGACGAGACCAGTGCGCACCGCCTGCCAGGCGAAGGGGCCCAGCGGGAGCGAGCGCATGATGGCGAGGGTATCGCGGAGCGACGCGGTCTCGGAGAGGAAGCGCGCCAAGCGGTCCCCGGAGGTCCGCTCGAACATGCGCAGGAAGAGCCGATGCCCAGCGGTGGGTTCGGCGCGGAGGCGCTCCAGGAAGACCTGGTCCAGGAAGACCTGCTGGGCGGAGCGCACCGTGGCCGGCGGCGGCCGCCCCTCGCGGAGCGCGACGCGGATGGCCTGAGCGTGACGCTGGGCGAAGAGGAAGGCGTAGCCGGTGGAGGCCTTGGCCACGCCGCCCGCGAGCCCGATGCGGGTGACCCCGGGCGGCGCCGGCGGCGGTTCGGCGGTGCTCATGGGGATGGTGCCCGCCTCGGTGGCGAGCACCTCGTGATCGCCGAGCGCGGCCAGCTGCGCGTCGAGGGTCTCGGCGAAGACCTCGGGCGCCAGCGGACCGGGCACGAAGTAGGTGTCCTCCACGAGGGCCTCGGTGCGGCTGGTGGGCAGCACGTAGACGAAGTGCACCCCGCGCGATTGGTCCACGCGGAAGTCCATCAACGTGGCCGCGCCGGGATCGAAGCGAGGCTCGGCGGTGCGCACGAAGCGCCCGGCGAAGACCTGGAGCAGCGCGTCGGGCGCCGGCGGCGCGGGTCGCGAGTCGAAGACGTGCGCGGCGTCCGCGAGGTCGGCGACGTCGGCGACGGGCGCGCCGAAGTGCAGCCGGACGTCGGTCCCCTCGAGGAGCCCCAGCGCGCGGTCCACGAAGGCCGAGCCCTCGATCATCGCGTAGGGGTGCCGCACCAGCGGGCGCCGGTGGGTCTCGCCGGGGCCCCGGACCACCACGTCGTTCCAGCGGTGCCCCACGGCGCTGGTGAAGGGGTGGTCCTCCACCTCGAAGCCACAGAAGGTTCGCGAACGGGGCGGCTCGGCGGCGGCCTCGTAGACGTCCACGCGCCGGCCGAGGCGCCGCAGGGCGACGGCCAGGCTGAGTCCGCTCATACCGGCGCCGACGATCGCGAGGGGCTTCCGGCTCATCCCCGCCTCCGCGCGGAGGCCACGATCAGACCAGCGCCTTCAGCGCCGCCAGGGTCTCGCCCAGGTCGCTCGCCTCGTGCTTCCCCTGCCGGAGAAAGGCCTCCAGCCGATCGATGCGCGCCAGGGCGGCGTCCAGCTTGGGATCGCTGCCGCGCTCGTACGCGCCCAGCGACACCAGGTCCCGCTTGGCCTCGTAGATCGCCAGGTGCTCCCGGACCTTCTGCGCCGCCGCGCGGTGTTCCTCCGGGGTCACCGCGTCCATCACCCGCGAGAGGGACTGCAGCACGTCGATGGCCGGCCAGCGGCCCCGCGCGCCCAACGCGCGGTCGAGGATCACGTGGCCATCGAGGATGCCGCGCACCTCGTCGGCCACCGGCTCCTCCATGTCCCCGCCCTCCACGAGCACGGTGTAGACGGCGGTGATCGAGCCCAGCGGCGACGTGCCGCTGCGCTCGAGGAGCCCGGGCAGCGCCGCGAAGACACTGGGCGGGTAGCCCCGCCGGGCGGGCGGCTCGCCGGCGGCGAGCCCCACCTCGCGGCCGGCGCGGGCGAAGCGCGTCACCGAGTCCATCATGAGCAGGACGCGCTCGCCGCGGTCCCGGAAGTACTCGGCGATCGAGGTGGCCACGTAGGCGCTCTTGAGCCGCACCAGCGCCGGCGCGTCGCTGGTCGCGCAGACCACCACGCCGCGCTTCCGCCCCTCGGGACCCAGGCTGTCCTCCAGGAACTCGAGGACCTCGCGCCCGCGCTCGCCGATGAGGCAGATCACGAAGACGTCGGCGTCGGCCTGGCGCGCGATCTGACCCATGAGGGTCGACTTGCCCACGCCGCTGCCGGCGAAGAGCCCCACCCGCTGGCCCTCGCCGAACGTGGTGAGCCCATCGAGCGCCCGCACCCCCAGGGTCATGGGGGTCGTGATGCGCGGGCGCTCCATCGGGTTCGGCGGCGGACGCATCACCGACCAGGGCTCGCCCTGGAGCGCCGGCCCCCCGTCGATGGGCTCCCCGAGCCCGTCGACCACCCGGCCCAGCAGGTCGGGCCCGCACTGGATGGACAGGGGGGCGCCGGTTGGTCGCACCGCGTCATCGGGCCCGACCCCATCGGCCACGCCCAGCGGCATCAGGGTCGCCTCGTCGCCGCTGAAGCCCACCACCTCCGCGAGCAGCGGCTCGTGCCGCCGCCGGTCGATGCTCACGATCTCCCCGGTCCGCACCCCGGGCACCACCGCGCGGATCCCCAAGCCCACCAGGCTGGACACGCGACCCACGACCCGCACCGGGTCGGCCCCCCGCACCCGCTCGAGCAACTGCTCCAACGCTTCCACACCCCAGCATACCCCGGGACGATCGTCGTCATTGTC
>DCLA01000072.1:129636-157584 GCA_002320815.1 Myxococcales bacterium UBA1660 | reverse complement strand
CGAGTAAATCAACGGGCTGCTAGCGATCCTCGGCGAGTGGGAAACTCGCTGGCGGCACGAGGACTCGGTCACCGTGGCACCAACCGTCTCTGTGGAGCAGGTAGTCGAACGCTCGCGGGAGATGCTCTCGACGACCGGTGACGACGAACTCGACCCGGCCTTGGCCGATCTCGCAGCGTTTCTGCGTGACTCAGGTGTCCGGTACGACTTGCTGCGTGATCTACCCCGGACGAGCCACGCGGAGCTACGCAGCGAGCCCGACTCGAACCGTGGCAAGGGCCTCGTGGCGGGCGGGGTCGTCGTTCAAGTCGACGCCGACGCCGTGTCGGGGCACACCGCTGTCGTCTTCTGGCGGAACAACAGGACTTGCACGTTTGCGGTGACGCCCGGGTCTTCCAACATCAACCGTCATCAGAGAGTCCAGTTCGCGGGCGTCGCCGCACAGCCTTACCGGTGGCGAAATCTCGCCGGCAGGCGGGTGCCTTGCACCGTGGCCGTCGGCTACTTCCAGGGGAACTGAGTGTCCCGACACCTTGCTGATCGTGATGTGGACGTCGGTCATGGCTGACCGCCGGATCATGATGCTGGCCTGTTTGAGCGAGGTCGCCTGGGCGGATGGCGTGCTGAAGCCGACCGAGGCTGCGTTCTTCGTCGAGGTCGTCGATGGCCTGGGGCTCACGGGCTCCATGGCCATCGGCGCCCTCCGCCAGGTTCTTTTGCCTGCCTCGGCCGAGCTGGACCTCGCGATCCTCGACGGGGACGACCGCCGCTGGGTGTTGGGCTTCGGCTACCTGATCGCTGCCGCCGATGGCGATGTGTCACGGGACGAGCTGGACGTCCTCGAGACGTTCGCGCGCCGCTTTGGCGTCTCCTCGGCCGAGGCCCAGACGATCTTCGAGGAGGGAATGGCCATGAGAGACCGGCTCCAAATCGTTCCGGGGCACGCCGATGACCAATGAGATCGTGCTGCGGCACGCCTCACCCCGCGTGCAGAAGGCGCTCGATGACCTCGGCGAGGAGGACAAGGAGCGGATCGGGATCGGTGCCTTCTTGATGAAGATCGACGACTACCGCGCTCTCATCCGCCGTGGCGACGTCGCGGCCGCCGCCCGGTACCACGACATGTTGATGGCGGAGCTGCGTGCGCTCCGAGAGCACTACAGCGACCTCAAGACCTACACGGCAGCCGGCGCCGGAGCAGGGGCCGCTGCTGGGGCTTGGCTCTTCGGTGTCGGTGCCATCGCAGGTGGATTGGCCGGCGGCGCCCTGGGGTACTTCCTGGCGAAGGAGGAGAAGGAAGCGATGCTCGAGGTGTGCGACGCTCTGCTCGTCGAACTCGGTGCCCGCCCCGCGGAACCGTGACCACGGTGTGAAGCCCGGGCCGACGTTTCTCCCAGCGAACCGTCTGTGGGAACATACGGGCGTGTCCACCGTCGATACCGATGTCTTGGTCGCCTCCCTCGAGCGGCGCCTCGCACGGCTCGAGGCCCTCTGTCTCGGTGCGCCCAAGAAGCCGATGCCAGTGAAGCAGGCGCTCACCCTCTACATCGAGGCGACCCGCCTGATCGGCGCCGACGTCCTCCCGGTAGACGCCGTTCGTGGCTGGAGCCAAGCGCTCCTGATGCTCGATGAGGTCGTCCTCTTCGAGCTTGGCCGGGAGTGCGGCGACCCGAATCCGTGGGTGCCGTTCCTCCAGCTCCTCGGCACGCTACGCGACGCAGGTCATGGAGCCGACGTTGCTGCCGCCGAAGCTCACCTGCGGGAGGTGGCCGCGAACATGCTGCGAGCGAAGGGGCTCAGCCTCGTGTCCCCCGACGACCTGCTGGCGCGCGAGCCACTCGGCCGAACAGCTTTGGACGCGTGAATCGGCAAGGGGCGTCCGCTTCCGAGAGCCTTGATACGGTAGGTCGCAATGGACATTCGATTCGACGGCCGTGGAGAGGAAGACCCCGACCTTCTTCGCATCTTGAGGGCCGCTGCCGCCGCGCTCGAAGACGAGGACGCGCGACTGCGCGCAGCGTTCATCAACGCCCCGCCCGAGTTGCAGTCCTTCTACGGGCGAACCCCACTGGAACGAGGCGGACCGCACGCCACCAATCGAGGGCTGGCCTATCCGCTATTCGAGAGCACCTTGGTCTACACCATCTTCCGTGCGTGGATCCCCCTGGTGCCGGTCATCTGGGACTACGATCGAGCTGGAACCCGCGGTCCGATCGATCTGACGGTGCGTCACGACGCAGAGTCCAAAAAGACCAAGTGGGCCTTCGAGGCAAAATGGTGGGGCAACTCCGCCGGCACTCGGGCCATGGTCACGGATACTCGGAAACTCCAGGATCCGTGTGTCACGGCCGACCGACGTTTCCTGATCGGACTCTGGTGGTGTCGGGCTGACAAGTACGGCGCGTGGGACGACAAGGTCATTCTCGCCGGCAAGAACTTCGGATGGTCACGGGTGTTCGCGGCGACGTTCCCGACGGCCATCGGCGGCGATGCAGAGCATCTCTTCGTCGTCGACGTTCTCGAGGTGCCGCCACGTTGACTTCAGCTCGGTCTTGTTGGTCCGATATTTCGCTGAGTATCCGTCGCCTATGCGCGCAAGTACCCCCGTGGACTGAAACATGCCCCTGATTGAACACCGCCAGGTCTCGTTCCAGTTCCCACCTACCGATGGCGCCGTCGCCGGCCCTCACCGGGGGTACGTGGGGGTACGTGAGACAGGGGCTCGAGGCCAACTGAGTTTCAGGATTCGGTTCAGAAAGGGTCAGATTGGGCCGAAAGCTGAAACTCGGCAGGCGACTGATTTCCGGATAACCGGGTCTGTGAGGGCCGCAGCACGGAGCAGCGGCGATATCGGGGCCTGGGAGGTGGGTTGTGGGCTCCTAGGAGGGGGGTCCCCCCTCTATATAGAAGGAGAGCCGCCCCCCCCTGCACGAGAAGCCCCCCACACAACTCCCAAGCCTCGAAGACCTGCTGGGTCAGTCTGGACGTCACGGCTACTTCGACTCCAGTCGCTCGGCGACGACATGAGCGAGGATCTCCACCTGCGCATCCGCCCCCATCTCGTCGTCGTCCGAGTCGGCGTAGTAGGGGATGATGCTCTCGGTCCGAGAGGACAGCTCAGGGAGGTCCGCAGGCGCCAGGTCGTTCACGAGGACGACCACACGAGGGCCCGTACCGATGCCTGCGTGTCTGAGGGCCGCCTGCACTACGCTCCGACGCCGGTCGTCGAGGGCGAGGTCGAGCGGTTCCACCCACCTCCCGGTCTCGGCATGGAGGCCGTCAGCAACCGGAAGGCGTTCGTGAAAACCCGGCAGCCCCGATCCCACGATCACCACCAAGTGGAAGTCACGGTCGACCGCCCTCGATGCGGTGGACCGAAGATGATCGACGACCAACTCGACGTCCACGGCCCGGTTGTCGTCTCCTTCCAGCCCATGGCCGGTGAGAACCCTGGCGCCGTCTGCGCGCGCTTGCTCCACTCGACTACTCACGTTCGAGCGACGGAAGCCCTGCACTGCGGCTTCAGCGAACCGCTTGGCGTCCGCCCCACGAGATGTGAAGACAAGGGCTCGCAGTGCTGGTCCACCGGTGTCAGTGGCGCGGCGCTCACGGGTGATCTTGGTGAGGAGGTCTACGATGTGCTCGTCTTTCAATCGGCGCGGCGCTTCTGGTAGTCGGGTGGCACCAGCGCCCACGGTGTGGGCAACCACATGCAGGTCTCGATGGAGCGGGACCGCCACGTCGGCGACATCGAGGTCGTCCCCATCGAGCATCAGTCGATGCGCCAGCAGCTCCGGCGAGGGCACCGTCCCCGTCGTCAGCAACGTCTTGCGAGCCCGCAGAAAGTCCACGAGGGCCCGGTACGCCTCTCGGTCGAAGTACACCAGCTCCAGCTCGCACGACGGTTGCCAGCAGCCCTCTCGAGGACGAGGGCGGAGCACTATGTGCCCGCCACCCTTCGTTCCCCGCTCAACGAAGGCCACGAACCGCCGCAACATCTCCTCGGCCTCGTCGTCGGGCTCGACTACCTCGCCGGTGCCCTTTGCGGAGATTTGAGCGGTCATGTCCTCGAACCGGACCCGAACCGCCAGGGGCGCATCCTCCGGGGTTCTTCGTCGCCAGGGGGGACCGGCTCGCCGAGTCGCGACTGCGCAAGGTGGTGGCCTAGCCGGACAAGGTAGTCCGCAGCCGACAGATGCTGTTCCCCAGCGCGCAGCAGCTTGCGCGGTTCGACGAGAAGCTGCCCGAGCAACTCGATGTTGTGCTCGACGGCCTCCAGGTTCCGCCCCTCGGCCCCTTGCGACCGCCAAAGTCGCACTGCGTGCCGGAGCCGCTCGATGATCACACGGGGACGCGCGCCAAGGCCCTGGGTGTCCGAGGGAAGGACGGCCAGGCGCTTGGGCTGACCGGGCCCCTCGGTGCCGGACTCGGACGGGCGACGAACGAACTCGACCGAGCATTCACCGCAGTGTCGGCCGTGGCATCCTCGGCCGGACCAGGTCCGAGCAGAGTTGCTCCGCGCGCTCGCCAGAGGGAAATGGTGGACGTGCCCATCGGCCAGGTCGGGGAACTGGTCCGCCTCATCCACGATGACGTGGGTGATCGGGCGCTTCGGCGTGGCACGATCAGACTCGAGCCAGCGGCGGATGCCCTCGTTGGCGAACGCCGAGAATGTCATAACGACGACTTCGGCTGCCGCAAGCGCTGCCAACCCGGCGGAGCGCGGACAGAGGTCCGTCCCCGCCGCGAGCTTCTCCAAGTCGGACTCGGATATCACGATGCGCTTTCGCTTCCGCACCTTCGTCACGCCCGGAGCTTGTCGCCGGCCGGGGCCGTCCATGCGGGTGACGTTGTGCGCGCAACTTTGGCATCGCGGGTGCTCCTGACCTCCAAACTCCTGAAGGCAGGTCGCTCCGTTCTTGCCTCTGTACTGGACGGCCAGGTCGCCCTTGGCCTTCTGCATCCCTGGAGGCTCTTTGTAGGCCTTGAGGAACGTCTCTCCTGCTCGGTGAGTAGGGACCAGCACGAGCACTCTTTCGCCTTCACGCACCAGGCGCCTCGTGAGGATGGCGGCGCTGGTCGTCTTCCCCCCTCGGAGGTTGGCCTCGAGTGACCGAGGCCGGCCGACGACGAGAGGATCGTCCATGGCGAGGGCGACCGCCGCCCGCGCCTCCGACACGAACTCCTCTCGACTGGGAGCATCCGGTGCCGGAACCGCCCCCGCCCGATGGCACGCGGCGGGCTCGCACACTGAGGCCGCATCGGCGCAGGACCGCTCGCCGTCGGAGATCCCGCGCAGCGTGGGCGGCTCATCTTCGAGCAGGCGCAGGTAGCGTCTTTTCAGACGCCGATTCCCAGTGGCATCCGCCAGCGCCGCTGCGGCGTCGTCGGCCGGCCTACCGAGAACCGTGTGCTGCTCGGAGACGGCTTTCAGGAACACTCGCTCGTCAACCGCTTCGCCTGCGGTGAGCCGATCGATCACGTTGTCGAAGCAGGGCGCTCGCATCTTGACTCCGGCAGCCTCGTACATCTCGGCTTGGGCGGATCGGCGCGCAGCGCGCGCCTTCTTCTTTGCGTCCTTGCTACTGCGGCCTCGCAGTTGAGCGACCCACTTCCACGTCTCGTGGCGGTCCACCCGGCTCCCCTCGCCGAGCTGATGGAGGCTGCCCGCGCCGACGGCTGGCCAGTCTGGGGGCGCCCCGCGGCTGGCGGCCAACTGCCCTGACGCGATCGCGTCCAGCGTCGCGTACGAGCGCATGCTCCCGTCGACGTCGACCCCGATGGCCGGGATCATGGCTCGCGGGGCGTACAACCTCCGGTCGAACAGCTCGGTCGGAAGCGTTTCCGCCCAAGGGCCCAGGCGCGCCCGTAGCTCCCGCTCGAGCCTGCTCGCGATTCTCTCGTAGACCGCGGGCAAGTTCGCAAGGTCGGGTACGGCAAGAGCAGCCTGCCGAATCCAGATCTCGATGCTGCGCCCGTCGCACACGATTCGCAGGTCGTTTGTGGCTACGGCACCATGCTGTTCGAGTAGGGCGACCAGCTCCTTCGCCACCATGGACGTATCTCCGGGTTCGCGAAGCCCGAATCGGATGGGCAGATCACCAGTACGCACTCGCTTGGCCAACTCATGTGCAGCGGCGATCGTTCGGTTCCGGAATCCGAAAACGCTCACCCGGCTACCGGGTCGACGACCGGAGAGGGGACCACCATCGACGACCGACCCTGGATGGTTGGTGTCTTCGGCCCACCAACGAGCATCCCCGCCGCCAAGGAGCGCCAGCTCCTGAGCCTGAGGGTCGATGTTCTCGACCGCCTCGCCGGCTAGGAGCCGCTCGAGCTGTGGCGTTCCTAGGGCGTCCTCGAGGAGGCGAGTGTGCCTTCGTACTTGGTCAGCGTAGTGGTCGATGTCGACCTCGGCGTCGGCGGCTGACCGCCTCGAGTTCGACGTGACGAGCTGCGCTCTGGCGTACTGCGGCCCATCTCCCCGGCTTACGAACCAGCGGAGAGGTGCGCCGAGCGGATATTCGGGGTCCCGGCTCCAGGCCGCTTCCGCAGATCGAGCGGATTGGTCGTAGGCCGTCTCCTCCTCTTCCGCTAGGATTTGCGTTTCGATCGCCAGATTGGCGACGCGCATGGTCCCGTCGCGCAGCGCCTTCAGTGCGTGGGGTAGATGATTGATCAGGTTTGCGTCGTCGGAGACGATCCCGAGCGCGCAGTCTTGGACTGCCTCGCGGACCATGGGCACCGAGTCGCCCATACGGAAGCGACCCTTCCAGATTGCGCGACCGGTAGCTGGGTCGAAGAGGACACCGGCGTTTCGATTGGCCGACGTGAGAAGTGCTGTGTACGGGCCCCCTTCGTAGCGAAGGTGGTGCTCTTCACAAACGCTGTCCCGCGCCTCTTTGGCGATCTCCTCAACCCCCTCGCGGGGGAGGTCGCTCTGGACCAGCACCCCGTCCGTCTGGAACGCCAAGACCTTCAGGCCACGGGCTTCGAGCGCGAGCATGGTCTCGTTCAGAATCTCCTCTCCCCGGCGGGCGATGCGGTGGGCCGCCTCCCCGTCCCCGAAGCTGAACCGATCATACGCGAGCGCCCCGTACGCAGCGTTCACGAGCATCTTCAGGCCATCGGCCTCGGCTCGACTCTGGTTGGCGCTGGTCCCACCGGTGACCGAACCCGTGGCTCCGTTCAGCGCGGCGAGTCGAGCCGAGCGAAGTTTCTGGACGAGATCGACGAAGACGCCGAGCCTATCGGACGCGGGGCCGATGCCTTCAGTCGCAATGATGGTCGGGTAGAACCCCCGGAAGTCGAGGGAGTGGACGTTCCGGAGCCTGCCTGCGCGGAGCACTTCCGGCGTCGGTCCGGGAAAAGCTGCGACTGGCCCGACGACGGGTAACGGCTCGTTGGCGATGTGGTACCGCTGGACCATCATGGCTTCGACCAGCTCACCGGGGCTGGCAGCCACGATGTCCTCGAGCGGCATCGGAACCCATTGGGCGATGGCGTGAAGGGGGCGAATCAGATGCGGCGCCAGTGCGAGTGCGAGCGCAGCGCGCGACTCTCCGACAGCGATGGCGTCGGCGGTCGCGTCACCGTCTTGCTCTCCTTTCCTGAGCCGCCACGGTGCTGGATCACGACGGGTATGGGCGATGCCGAAATGCCTCGCGACGTCGGGGATACCTCCCAGCCGGCTCAACTTCTTGCTCGCGCCGACGATGTCCAGCAGGTCGATCAGTTGCCGGCCTGGCGCGTGATAGTGGGCATCGCGCCACTGGCCCGTCGAAGCGGTGTATCGAGGGCTCTTCTGGAGGCCGGCGTCGTCGCCACGGCCCATGCAGATCCGCTGCGTCTTCGACTCCAAGAATCTGAGCGCCCAACTCTGTAGTCCGAACCCCACGATGAGGTCCGGGTCCACTGCCTTCACTCGCGCTTCGAGTCGCTCAAACAGATTGCGCGGACCCCTCTCCGGGCGCAGCGTCTCGACGTTGCTGGAGTACGCCAGGTGGACCGCAACGATGCGGTTGCTCTCGTGAGATCCCTCGGCCCAGTGGGCGGTGGGATCCGACTGCGCGACGGTCAGCTCGATAGCCATGACGCGAAGGTCGGAAAGCTCTCGCCGATGGCCCCAACGAAGACCCTGCTCCATCATCGCGAGCGAGGCAGGGTCGGGGCAGTCCTTGATGATGCGGCGGAGTTCGCCCTCATCGGCTCCTGGATGAAGTTCGCGGACCACTGAGATCGCGGTCCTGCGTACCTCGCCCAGGCTGACGCCTGCCCTTGGATAGAGTCGGTAGCGGCAGCTTCCGTCGGGGCCCGCCAGATCCTCCACCTCGGCGACGTCCTCGACGTCTCGATGGTTGGCGACGCGCTTGTCGCTACAGAGGATGAAGAGCCGGAGAGGGACGTCCTCGGATTCAATCCCGTCGTCGACGCGATGGTAGAGCGTCATCCTCCGGCCCGAGGGATGATGGGATAGACCCACGAGGCCCGAGCGATCCGAGGGAGCGCTCGCGCCCTGGTGGCCACCGACCTTGGTGGCGCCTGAAGCTGTGTTGGCCATGGCTCAACAGCCGGCCGGAGGGGTCCGTGGTAGACTCAGGTTGCACGTCGAGCCGAGGTCGGTCGCCCCTGGTGGCCGGCCTCGTTCGTTATCGGGACTCGGCTTCCATCTGCTCGACGCCCCGCACCAACAGGTGCAGTAGCGCCGACGTCAGGGTGGTGAACTGTGGGTTGGCGTCTCGAATCGCCTCCACCCGGGCCCGGAGGCCGGGGGCGAGAGGCAGCGGAAAACACCGCCGCGGGTTTCTTTCGTTCGTCACGTGATCCTCCGAGTTGACGTGAGTTTGTACATGTTATATTGAAATGCAATGGGTGTCGAATCGGCCGTGGAAAGACTCCGAACCAAGCTCATCGAGATCACCGGCTCCGCTGAGCGCGCCGATGCCATCATCGATGAGCTGGCGGACGCCTTGCACGAGGCGCTGGCCCCTTACGGGTCCGACGTCGGGACCTCCTCCAAGCCAGACGTGCCCACGGGAGTCGAAGGCGCGGTGGAGATCCTCAGGCAAGAACTGGGTCGGTTCGAGGTGGAACTGGAGCGAGTCGTGGTGGGTCGCCCGACCACCGTCACGATCCAAGCCGCGGGAGGCCCGGTCGCGATCGGCGAGGTCCACGACGATTGGTTCGTGCAGCTCGAGCGGGGAGAGACGGCAACCGCGCAGCTCCTCTACTGCACCAGGAGGAGTCGTGGCCACGCCGGCTTCAGCGCATCAGGGTTCCTCGACCCGAAGTCGCCAGAGGTCGAGCGGTCCGCGCTTCCGCAGCTCTACTTCATGGTGCTCCTCGAGGAGCGGCGGGTGTGGGCGGTGGCTCGAACCGCCCTCCGGGACATCTATCGAAAGCTCCGTCGTGGTGGCCAGGTTCCACGGTTCTCGCTTACGAAGGCGGAGGGCGCGCTCCGCATCGTGCTACCCAAGAAGGTCACTGGCATCGACCTGGACCAGTGCATCATGAGCGGTGTCGGGGCGGTCGAATGAGTCGGCATCCTCGGTGCAAACGAGGCCGTGCGCTTCCTCCGGCCCGTCCGCCGCACCCCTCAATCTACACCGACACCAACGACCCCCAGGCCGGGTCGGTGAGCGCGCACTTCGAAGACGTGCTCACCCTCCGGCGATCTGTTCCGGGCCACTGGGGGCCCGACCGAAAGGAAGACAGATCGCCATGGGCATTCAGACTTGGGATCTTGACAGTGTTCGATGAGCGAGCCGCTCGAGTCCGATGGGTTCGAGGTGAGAGTCGTCGTCCCGCGCGACTCCCTCCCGATGGCCCCCCGGCCCGAGTACTACTCGCAGAGGAACTGCGACCTGCTGGGACTATCCAAGCGAGCGTTCCTCGAGTTGCTTCGCCGGCCAGGCGCGCCCCCGGTGACCTCCGTCGGGAAGCTCCGCCTCGTGCGCCGCGACTCGATCCTCGCGTACCTCGATGGGCTCGCCGAGCAGAAAGAGCGACGCATGTCGAAGGACGCGCGTCCCAGCAGGGACGAGGCGGACCGGTTGTTGCTCGAACTCGGCTGCACGCCAGGACCGGCGGACTCATGACCTCGGGGAATCATGGCGCGTAGGCCTTCAGGCTCGCTGGAGCGGAGGGGTGATTCCTTCGTCGCCCGGGTCACGGTTGCCGGCAAGCGAATGCGCTTCCAGCTCGCTGCGACGCTCGACGAGTCCCAGGCGCATCATCGATGCCAACAGCTCGCGACTATGGCGAAGCAGCTATGCGATGGCGGGCATGCTGCGCTCGCGCCCAGACTCCTCGAGCGCGCTGGTCTCGCCGACGAAGAAGCGCTGGCGACGGTGCTCGAGGCGGCTCGTCGCCTCTGCCAAGGGGAGGCTCAGGGGCCCATGTCTCGGCCCAACATCACATTCCGGGAGTTCGGTGAGCAGTGGACCAGCGGGGCCCTCAACAGGCGCTGGCCGGACCAGGTCAAGAAGAAGAAGACGGCGAAGGCCGATCGTCAGCGTCTCGAGAAGCACGTGTACGGGCTGATCGGGCACATCCCGGTCGCCGAGGTCACCCTCGACCACGCGGAGGCGGTCATGGCTGCGCTGCCGAACGAGCTGAAGCCAGCCACGCGCTGGCAGGTGGCCCAGGTGATCCACCGAGTTCTGTCCCTTGCGGTCTATCCCGCTCGCCTCATCGAGAGCAGCCCGCTCCCCAAGGGGTTCATGCCGAACAAGGACGACGACAAGGCGTTCAGCTTCCTCTACCCCGGCGAAGACGAGATGCTGATGGGCACCACCACCGTGCCCCTCGCCATGCGCGTGTACTGGGGCTTCCTGGCTCGGGAAGGCATGCGGGCGGGTGAGGCCGTAAGGCTGACCTGGGCCGACCTGGACTTGGTCCGGGGCGCCGTGCGGCTCGACGAGAACAAGACCGGCGACCCGCGCGCGTGGGCCCTCGATCCGGGCGTCACCAGGGCGTTGCGCCGCTATCATCAGATGGTCGGTGCCGGCGCTGGTGACTTGGTGTTCCTCGACCCCGAAGGGAAGCCACTCGACTCGAAGAGGAACCAGGTGCGTCCGTTTCGCCGTGCATTGAAGGAGGCGGGGGTCGACCGCCCTGAACTGTTCGAGCGAAACGACCGGCGGGTGCCGATCCGAGTCCACGACCTCCGCGCGACGTTCATCACCATCAGCTTGGCGAACGGCAAGACCGAGACCTGGGTCGCTGACCGCACGGGGCACAAGTCCAGCGTGATGATCAACGGCTACCGACGGGGCGCACGTCGGGTCTCCGAGCTGGGTCTCGGAACACTGAAGCCACTCGACCAGGCCATCCCGGAGCTGCGGCCGGACCCGGGAAAAGGCCACGAAAAGGCCAGCAGGCTGCGATCGGGCTCTTCGGAGCCAAGAGACGATTTCGCGAAAGCCCAATCATCTCAAACGGTAGCCGAGGTCGGACTCGAACCGACATGCCCTTGCGGACAGCGGATTTTGAATCCGCCGCGTCTGCCATTCCGCCACTCGGCCGTGGAAGAGCGCCGAAGCTAGCACCGGTCGCCACGGTGCGCATCCCCTGGATCGCGTCCACCGGGGGCACCGGTGAAGGTCGCAGACGTCCCCATTTCATGACGCATTGCGGCAAGTCTGTGCCTTCGCACGCTGCGCGGCGCACGGCTTGTGCCCTCATCGGGCCACGGCTAGGCTCGCCGCCTGCCCTTCGGGGCCGAAAGGATTTCTGGAGGAGAGATGACCCGCACCGCCATTCTCGGAGTCGGCCACTACGTGCCGTCCAAGGTCGTGACGAACGACGACCTGGCGAAGATGTTCGACACCAGCGACGAGTGGATCCAGCAGCGCACCGGCATCAAGGAGCGTCGCTTCATCGAGGAGGAGGGCATCGGCCCGGCCGACCTCGCGGTCCCGGCGGTGAAGATGGCCTGCGAGAAGGCGGGCATCGAGGTGTCGGAGATCGACGCGATCATCTTCGCCACCCTCTCGCCGGACCACGAGTTCCCCGGAAGTGGCTGCTTCCTCGGCGACTACCTCGGGCTCCCCGGGGTTCCCGCCCTGGACATCCGAAACCAGTGCAGCGGGTTCCTCTACGGCCTGCAGATCGCCGACGCCTGGATCCGCTGCGGTATGTACGAGCGCGTGGCGCTGGTCGGCGGCGAGGTCCACTCGACCGGCATCGATCTGAGCGACGAAGGCCGCGACGTGGCGGTGCTCTTCGGTGACGGCGCCGCCTGCGCCATCCTCGGGCCGACCGAGGAAGAGGGCCGCGGCGTGATGGACGTGGAGGTCCACGCCGACGGAAGCGGCGCCAAGGAACTCTGGATCGAGGCGCCGGCGAGCAAGTACATCCCGCGCATCACCCACGAGATGATCGACCAGCGCAAGGTGTGGCCGGCGATGAACGGCAAGCAGGTCTTCCGCTGGGCCACCAGCAAGATGCCCGAGGTCGCTCGCTCGGTCCTCGAGCGCAACGGCGTGGGCGTGGCCGACATCGATCTCCTGGTGCCCCACCAGGCCAACCGCCGCATCAACGAGTTCGTGGCCCAGAAGCTGGAGCTGCCGACCGAGAAGGTCGTGCACAACATCCACAAGTACGGGAACACCACGGCCGCCTCCATCCCCCTCGCGCTCAGCGAGGCGATGCAGGAGGGCCGCGCCAAGAAGGGCGACCTGATCCTGATGGCGGCCTTCGGCTCCGGGTTCACCTGGGGCGCCAGCCTGGTCCGGCTCTGATGGCGAAGAAGGTCGACGACGACGCCATCGCCGCGTTCCTGAAGGGCGCGGAGGACTGGAGCCGCGAGGGCGACTCCATCGTCCGCGACTTCAAGGCCGCCTCCGACCGGGACGCGGTCCGGGCCATCGGGCGTATCGCCGACCTGGCCATCGGGGCCAACCACCACCCTGAGCTCACGTGGGTCTACGACAGCCTGCACATCGTGCTGTCGACCCACGACGTCGGGGGGCTGACGAAGAAGGATCTGCACCTCGCGGGCTGCATCGACGACGTGTTGGCGGATACTCCGTCCGCATGAGCGAACACCCCGCGGAGCTCGATCGCGTCGCCGTCGTCGTCAACGGCAACGCCAAACGTGTGACGGAGGACCTGGTCGAGATGCTCGACCAGATCGTCCAGAGCGGTGACCTCTTCGTCTCCCGCAGCATGGAAGAGGGCCAGGAGATCGCGCGACGCATCGTCGACCGCGGCTATCCCACGGTCCTCACCGGCGGCGGCGACGGGACCTTCACCCAGATGGTCACCTGGATCACCGCGGAGGCGAAGCGTCGAGAGAAGGACCCGCCGCGCTTCGGGCTGCTCAAGCTGGGCACCGGCAACGCGCTGGCCTGGGTGCTCGGCGCCGCCGACTACAAGGGCCGCGGCGTGGTCGCCGATCTGGCCCGAGTGCGCCAGAAGGGCGGCAGCCGCCAGCTCCGGCTCCTGGACGTCGAGGGGACCCTGGCGCCCTTCGCCGGTTTCGGGGTCGACGCGCTGGCGCTGAGCCACTTCAACGCCACCAAGGATGCCTTCCGGAAGCTGCCCATCCTCAAGGACGTGGGCACCGGCGGCCTCGCCTACTTCGTGGCCATCACCGGCCGCACGCTCCCCAAGGTGCTCCTGCAGCCCCACGGCCGGGTCACCATCCGGAACATGGGCGAGCCCGCCGTGCGCCTCGGCGTCGACGGGCAGCCGGTGGGTCCGCCCGTCGAGAAGGGCGAGATCCTCTACCGCGGCCCGTACCGGGGCGTGTGGTTCTCCACCGTCGTGTACTGGGGCTTCGGCGCGCGCATCTTCCCCTTCGCGGAGGATCGCGAGGACCGCTTCAACCTCCGCATCGTCGACGTGGGCAGCCTCGACGTCGCCTGGAACATCCGCTCCATCTGGCGCGGCGACTACCGGGACGACCGGCTCCACGACTTCCTCGTCGAGCACATGGAGGTCTCGTTCGACGAGCCGGTCGCCATGGAGATCGGCGGCGACGCCGCGGGGAGCCACCGGACGGTCCAGGTGAAGCTCGCCGAGCCCATCGAGGTCGTCGACTACTACGCCCCGCCGCCCGTCTGAACCGCTCCGGTCCGGCGCCGCGCAAGGCCCGCGCACGGCGGGTCCCGGCGAGCCGCGGCGTCCACCCGAGACCGGCACACACCCGCCCACGACGCCCCACCCCATCGGGGCTCGCGGCCCGGCGGACCCACGGGCTCGTTGACCCCGACGGCCGCCATTTCGTACCATCGCTCCCGGTCGATGCGGGTCCGGTGGGGGCCCCGGCCGTTCCCGATCGTGCCGATCGAAACCATGGGACAGTGGGCAGTCGATGAAATCTGATGCGCCGCGCGGCTCGTTCCGCGCGCCCCGAGCATTCCTCTTGGTCCTCGTGGCCTCGGCCATCGGAGGCGGCAGCCTCCTGGCGAGTCACGCGATGGCCGGGCCGGTCCGCGGCGAGCTCCGGCTCGGCGAGCGGGCCCTCCCCGAGCCCGAGGGACCGCCGCCGTACTACTGGAACGCCTGGAACGGCTTCCTGGAGCCCAAGGAGCGCAAGTGGAGCCCCGCCCGGGAGCTCGCGGTCGTGCTCACGGGCTCGGGCGGCGCCACGCCGATCGGTTGCAACTACCGGATCACCGGCGGGGACCTGCAGCCGCGGACCATCGTGACCAAGGGCGGCGCCGGCCTGCGCATCGAGAACCGCGACGGCTGCACCCACGAACTCCAGTCGGAGGGCATCGAGGGCTTCGCGCCCCTGGCCACCGCGCCCGGCAACGCCCGGCAGGTCACCGTGCCCAGCGGCGGTCCCCACGAGATCACCGACCGGCTCTACGGCCACATCCACGGCTGGGTCGTCGGCGTCGACGACCTCGTCGCCTGCGCGACGATCGAGGAAGACGGCAAGTACGCCTTCGAGAGCGTCCCCGCCGGCGAGTACACCCTGAAGGTCTATCGGGACGGCGAAGAGGTGACCACCCAGGCGGTCACCGTCGGCGACGGCCCGCTCACCGTCGACCCCCTCACCCTCGAGTGAACGGAGACGAGCTCAAGTGCTTTCTCGCTTCTGGTATTTCCTGATCGCCGCCCTCGCGGGCGTCGGCATCGCGGCGGCCTACGTCGCCCAGGCTTCGGTCGACCAGCAGAGCTCCCTCCGCGTGGAGGAGCAGCTGCGTCGAGACCGGGCCGAGCTCGAGCTCTGGCTCCGCTACGACGCCCGGGAGCGGCTGGACGGCATCGCGCCGATGGCCGCTCACGGCGACGTGCGCAACGCGCTCCGGCAGGCGACCACCCGTCGCGGCCGGCCCCTGGACGACGACGTCCGGGACAGCCTGGGCACCACCCTCGCGCGGCTGAACCAGCAGCTCGAGGAGTCCGCGGCCCAGCTCCTCTTCGCCGTCGACGACGAGGGCGCCATCGTCAGCCAGCTCGGGGGTTCCACCCCGCCGGCCGGCGCCGGCCTCGCCGAGTTCCCGGTCGTTCGCCGGGCCCTCGACGGCTACACCACCGACGACTTCTGGGTCTACAACGACGCCCTCTACCGCGTCGCCGCCCGCCCGGTGATCGACCAGGGCCGCTATGTCGGCGCCATCGTCCACTGCGTCGAGGTCGACAGCACCCTGGCGCAGCGCCTCTCCAGCCGAATCCCCGGCGCGAGCCTGGGCTTCTTCATGCGCGAGCGGCTCCTCGCCGGCCACGCGGCCAGCGTCTCCGGTGCCCCGGGCAACCAGCTCATGGAGGCCAAGGCCGCCGAGGCCCTCGAGCAGATGGACGAGGACGGCAAGACCAACCCCATCGACCTCGACGCCAACAGCCGCGGCATCTACTCGCTGGTCCGGGGTTCCGCGCGCTTCTCCCAGGTGGGCTACGTCATCGCCCGGCCCTACGCGCTCATCGGCTCGCCGATGCAGCTCTTCCAGAAGACCCCCGACGACGTCATGGGCAAGGTCTTCTGGCCCATCGTGGTCGGGCTCCCGCTCCTCCTCGGTCTGCTCGGCGTGCTCTTCCTCTGGCTCGAGCGCGACCGCCCGCGGAACCGCCTCGCCGCCCAGGTGGAGCAGCTCGCCAAGGGCCAGCTCCAGCGGGTCGACGAAGGTCAGATGCGGGGCGCCATGCGGCGCATCGCCGCCAACCTGAACGAAGGCCTCGAGCGGGTCGCCGGCACTGGCGCCAGCCCGGGGACCAAGAAGGCGGCCGACCTGGACGAGATCCTCGGGCCCAGCGGTGGCTCGGGCTCCGGGGGCGGCTACTTCGGCTTCGCCGAGGACGACGGCGCCGCCGAGGCCCCCAGCTTCGATCCGCCGGCGCCTCCCGCGGCGAACCCGCCGGGACCTCCGGTCAAGCCCCCGACTCCGGCGCCGCGGCCCGCACCGCCGGCCCCCGCGCCGACGCCGAGCGCGGCCAAACCGCCGCCCCCCGCGCCGCCGCCTCCGTCGGCCCCGGATCCCGATCCCTTCGACGACGACGACGACGACGACGGCGCCACCATGGTGGCCCAGGTCCCCGAGGAGCTCCTGGCGGCTGCGGCCGAGCAGGACGACGAGCAGCGGCACTTCCGCGAGGTCTACGAGCAGTTCATCGAGATGAAGCGCCAGTGCGGGGAAGCCACCGCCGGCCTCACCTTCGTGAAGTTCTCGGGCACGCTGCGGAAGAACAAGGCCGCCATCGTGCAGAAGCACGGCGTCAGCGACGTCCGCTTCACCGTCTACGAGAAGAACGGCAAGGCCGCCCTGAAGGCCACGCCGGTCAAGTAGCCGCCGCGCCCCGGGAGGGGCCCGACGGAAATCGAAAGGCCAGCCCGGGAGGGCTGGCCTTTCTGCGTCCGTACCGTTCGGAACGTGGGGTCATTGCGGAGTCGAACCCCTACTTGTTCAGTAGGTGGGAGTCGGTGCCAACCCGCTTAAGGCTTCCCGGTGAACGTTGCCGGTCCTGCACACCACGGGCGGTTGAACCCCCTGTTCGACCTGGTCAGGGATTCATTACTCCTCCTCACGGAACCTACAGAGGGACATGGGGAGAGAATAGCATTCGGCCCGAGACCCCGCCAACGCGACCGGCGCCCTCGGCGTAACTCAGCTGGGCTTCCAGGGGACGTCGGCTACCCCCATACGGTGGTTCTGCACACGGGCCGCGGTGAAGAGCAGATCGCTGAGGCGGTTCAGGAAGCGGACGATCTCCGGGCGAACGGAGGTCTGACTGGCCAGCGCGACCACCCGCCGCTCGGCGCGCCGCGCGGTGGTCCGACCCACGTGGAGCGCGGCCGCCCCCGGGCTGCCGCCGGGCAAGATGAAGGTCTTCAGCGGCTCGAGCTCTTCCTCGAAGGTGTCGATGGCGCGCTCGAGGCGGACCACGTCGTCTTCGCTCACCCGGGGCAGCGCGCTGGCCTTGGAGCCCGGCGCGCTCGCCAGCTCGGCGCCGACGTCGAAGAGCTTGGCCTGGATGAAGGCCAGCAGCTCGTCCATGTCCTCACCGAGCCCATGGGCCCGGGCCACGCCGAGATGGGAGTTCACCTCGTCGACGTCGCCGTAGGCCTCGACCCGGGGGTCCGCCTTGGAGACCCGCGCGCCGCCGAAGAGGCCGGTGTCCCCGGCGTCGCCGGTCTTCGTATAGATCTTCACTGGTCGCTCTCCTCGCCCGGGCCGATGTGCTCCGGGGTGCCGCGGCCGGCGAAGAAGCTCGCCGCGTCCATGCGCTTCCGGCCGGCCTCCTGGACCTCGGCGAGGGACACGACGCCCTCCCCGCAGGCCACCCGGAGGCCCTCGTCGCCCAGCCCGAGCACCTGCCCCGGCTTCCCGTGGGAGCCCTCCGCCTCGAGGAGCTGGCTGCGATGCACCTTGAGGCGCTGACCGTCCAGGGTGGCGTAGGCGCCGGGCCAGGGATGCATGCCCCGCACCCGGTCGTGGACCCGGCGAGCGGTCCCGGTGAAGTCCAACGCGCCGTCTTCCTTCGTGAGCATCCGGGCGTGGATGGGCTCGCCCTCCTGAGCCTTGGGCTCCAGCTCGCCGGCGACGTACGCGGGCAGGTCGCGCTTCACCATCCGGGCCCCCAGCGCCGAGAGCCGCACCGCGAGGTCGGCGGTGGTCTCGTCGGGGTCGATGGGCAGCCCGTCCTTGGCGAAGACGGGGCCGGTGTCCATCCCCTCGTCGAGCTTCATCAGGCTCACGCCGGTCAGGTCGTCGCCGCTCGCGATGGCCCATTGGATGGGGCCCGCGCCGCGCCAGCGCGGCAGCAGCGAGGCGTGCACGTTCACGCAGCCCATGCGGGGCGCCTCGAGGATCGCGGTGGGCAGGATGCGCCCGTAAGCGACCACCAGGGCCACGTCGAGCTCCATCGCCCGCAGCGCCTCGGCGACCTCGCCGTTGCGGAGCTTGGTCGGCTGATGGACGGGCAGCCCGAGCTCCTGCGCGCGGACCTTCACCGCCGGCGGCCGGAGCTTCATCCCGCGCCCGGCGGGGCGGTCCGGCTGGGAGTAGACCGCCACCACCTCGGCCACCTCGGTCAGGGCGTCGAGACAGGGGACGGCGAAGTCGGGGCTTCCGAAGAACGCAGCGCGCATGCGTCAGACACCTACTCCCTCCCCGCCCGCATGCAAACGCGGCGCTGAGCTCGCCGACGCGAGAGGGGTTGGGTGCCAACCCCTGGAGACTAAGCAGCCGGCTGGCGCTTGGTCATCGTGCGGTGCAGGAGGCGCCGGCGGAGGACCCCGAGGCGGTCGATCATCAACTTGCCGTCGAGGTGGTCGTTCTCGTGCTGGACGGCGATGGCCAGCAGGCCGTCGGCCTCGAGCTCGAAGGTCTCACCGAACTGATCCTGGGCGCGGACCTTCACCCACTCGGCGCGCTCGATCTCTTCGCGGGCACCGGGGAAGGAGAGGCAGCCCTCGTCGAAGAGGCATTCGCCCTGCTTCTCGAGGATCTCCGGGTTCACGAAGACCATGAGATCGCTGGGCTCGTCGTCGTCGGTGGCCACGTCGATGATGAAGACCCGCTGGGCCACACCGATCTGCGGAGCCGCGAGACCCACGCCGGGCGCGGCGTACATGGTCTCGGCCATGTCTTCGACGAGCTGCTGGAGCTCGGCGCCGAACTCCTCCACCGGCTCACCGGGGGTGCGAAGGCGCTTGTCGGGGTAATGGAGGATCGGACGAATGGCCATGAAGCCCCATACTTAACGCTCGTCGCCCGCCTCGACAAGCGGCGGCTCCGCCTCGGCTTCGTCCACCCCCTCGTTCGGGGTAGCGATGCGGTGCGCGTCGACCATCCGCTCGAGGGCCAACTTCACCTGCTGGAGCCGGACGCGATCCTGGCTGTACTCCCAGATCCGCGACTCGCCTCCATCCACCCGAAGGGTCAGGCGCGAGCGGCTGTCGTCGAGGCGACCGATCTCGTCCTCGGCCATCTCCTGCTCCCAGGCTTCGAGGCGCACCAGGAGCGCCGCCAGCTCCCGGATGGCCGGCGCCGGGACCTGGGCCCGGTCCACCGCGTCGGGCTCGCGGGGCCCGTCCTCGGCGTCGCCGACGAGCTGCTCCGGAGTCTCCAGCGACGGGGCGAACCCCGGTCGCCAACGGCTGCGCACCAGGATGCCGTCGCGCCCGAGCTCGATGCGCTGGCCGCCCAATACCTCGCTCCGCTCGTCGTAGACCAGCGCGAAGGGCATGGGGAGCTCGCGCACCTCGCGCACCCGGGTGAGCGTGTCCTCCACCGGGTGCGCGCAGCCCACGGCGGCGCCGAGCGACAGGAGACCGAGCAGGAGGCGCATCCCTCCTCGATACCACGAGCCGCGTGCGTGGGGACTCCGGCCGGGTCGCTTCGCGACGACCTCGACCGGGCACCCCGGGGGCCTGCGCATCGACTCCCTCAGTACTGGACCTGCCCGTTGCGCAGGCGATCCAGGGCCTCCTGGAGGTCCGGGGGCAGCCCCTCGAGGCCGCCGCCGGTGGGGGCGAGCCCGCCCGAGGGCTTCGCGGCGCCGCCCTCGTTGGCCGCCTGCTGGAAAGCGGCCGAGCCGGGGGTGAAGAAGGTCATGCGCAGCTTCGACGAGAGCTGGTCGAAGGCCCGGCTGGCCATGGTGGCGTACACCAGGCCCTCGGAGGGGCCGCCGGCGCCGTAGCTGTCGTAGGAGACGGTGAAGCGCTGGGGCGGCTCGACGGGCAGGCTGAAGCGGTGCTGCACGGCGACGCCGGGGATCTTCATGGCGACCTGGAAGTCGACGTGGATGCCCACGAACTGCCGGTTGTCGGACTCGTCGACGTAGATGGCGCCGGAGGGGGCCACCACATAGCTCACGTCCACCACCGGGACCTCGGGCTCGGGGGCGCCGGGGACGATGCGGCCGGCGTGCTCCAGGCTCATGACGTCATCCGGGAAGACCGCGCCGAAGCCGTTGCTCAGCATGCGGGTGACCGTCTCCTCGCGCTGGGCCGAGGCCTGGGGCGTGAAGTGCGGCGCGATGGCGATGATGTTCTCGTGCTGCGAGCGGAGCTCGGCGTCCATGGCCGCCAGGGCCTCGGTGCTCGGCGGGTTGAAGCGCACCTTGACCGGCGGGGAGTCGTGGGCCTCCAGCCACGCCAGGAGCGCTTCCATGAACTGGGTCATGGAGGGATCGGCGGAGTTCGCCTGGCTCATGAACGTGGCCTTCACCTGCTCGAAGCGCTGGTGGATCACGTCGCGAGCCTGGGGCACCTGGACCGAGTTCGGGTACTCGCGGACGAAGTCGCGGAGGGCGGTGACGGTGCCCGTCCGCTGGGCCTCGGCGAAGGCCGCGGCGGGGAGGTACACGTTCTGCACTTCCTCGGCGTGACCGCCGCCCCAGCGCGCGTAGAACTCCATGGCGCGCAGGTCGCCGCTGCGGACCAGCTCGTCGAAGGCGGCCTCGTCGCTCAAGTAGTTGCGGAGGAAGAAGGTGGGCACGGCCAGGACGGCGAAGGCCAGCGCGCTCAGCGAGGCCCAGACCAGCCACTTGGGGAGCCCGCTGGCGAGCGGCCCGCCCTGCGCGTGGGCGGCGACGTCGGCCATCTGCTGGGGGTCGTCCAGGAGCCCGTGGACCCGGGCCTCGAGGAAGGGGTCGAGCTCGGCCATGGCGGCGACGTCGCCGGCCTGGGCCGCGGCCCGGAGGCGCTGCTGCTCCGCCTGGAGCTGGTCGAGGACCGACTGGGCCTTCATGCGGTTGAAGACGCTGAAGGCCTCGGTGCGGCCGCCCTCGAAGATGAAGCGGATGTCCGTGCGGACGTAGCGACCGTTCTGGTGCTGGTGGACCACGTCGATGCGCGCCACGCGGCCCATCGGCAGCATCTCGAGGGTGTCCCCATGGGCGACCACCACATCGGTGGGGAAGACGTAGCGGCCGCGTTGGAAGGGCAGCTTCGAGTCCAGGGAGACCCGCCGCCAGATGGCCAGCACCGAGTACGCGAGGGCCCAGAAGCCGGCCATGTAGACCAGGAGGTACTCGATGGACTGGACCGGGACGTAGGGCTCGCCGAAGTTGTCGCCGAGGGCCAGGAAGACGGCGAAGGCCACGCCGAGCCCGAAGAGGACCCAGAGCACGATGGCGCCGGTCTTCATGGTGGGCGTGCTCAGGGCCGGCGCCGGGCGACCGCCGCCGTTCACGCTGGCGATGAAGCGCTCGCGCGATGACTGGGGCAGCGCGTTGAAGGGGACCTTGCGGACCGCTCCGGCCGGACGCGCGGGCGCCGCTCCCGATGCCGGGGGCCCCTGCTGTCCGCTCTGAGGGCCGGAGGCGTGGCCGTAGCCGCGGTCGGAGTGCGCAGGGTCCATGGCGCCTCATACGCTACCAGCGAGGACTTCTTCCCGGAACGCACCTGGCGCAGAAAGCCCTCGCGAGCACGGGCGCCGCCCCCACACCGCGTGGTACACGGCGGGCCGTGGCACGGGATCGCGTAGTCGCCGTCGGGGCGCTTCTGCTGGTGGCCGCGGTCGGCGCGTGGGCCGCGTGGGGTCTCCGGGTGGAGACGGAGATCACCCACTTCCTGCCGGGCGCGGACGACCGGGAACTCGCCGAGATCTCGTCCGAGCTGGCCAGCAGCGAGCTCACCCGCACCGCGACGCTCACGTTGGAGGCACCCACCGCCGAGCGCGCGGGCGAGGCCGCCCTGGCGATGGCGGCCGCGCTCGAGGGCGCGCCCGGGGTCCGCTGGGTCAGCGCGGGGCCCGACGAGGCCATGCAGCAGGCCTTCTACGAGGCGTACTTCTCCCGGCGCCTGGGGCTCCATCCGGCGGACGCCACCTTCGACGAAGACGCCATCCGGGCGCGCGTGCGTCGGTTGAAGACCCTCCTGGGGTCGCCCACCGGGACCTTCGTGCGCCAGCTCGCGCCGCAGGATCCCTGGCTGCTCTTCCTGGACCGCATGGAGGGCCTCCGCGCCGGCCAGGGCGGCGGGCTCGCGGTGCGTGACGGTGCCTATGTGGCCGGCGAAGACCAACGCTTCGGCGTGGTGCTCCTGACCAGCGACACCTCGCCCTTCGACGCCGCCGGATCCCGGGCGCTGCAGGCGGCCATCGCCGACGCCTTCGCCGAGGTGAACGAGTCCGGCGACCTCACGCTGGAGCAGTCGTCGATCCACGCCATCGCGCTCCGCTCGGAGGCGTCGATCCGCGGCGACATCCAGCGGGTCAGCACCCTGGGGACCCTGGGGGTGATCCTCCTGGTCCTCCTCTTCTTCCGGCGCCCCCGCTACCTGGTGCTCTCCGCCCTCCCCCTCGCCGGTGGCTTCGCGGTGGGTCTGGCGGTGACGCGGCTGACCTTCGGGTCGGTGCACGGGCTCACGCTGGCCTTCGGGGCGACCCTGGTGGGGGTCTCGCTGGACTATGTGGCCCACCTGGTGAGCCACCATCTGCTGGACCCGCCCGAGCCCGGGACCGGCCGCGCCGGCTGGCGCACGCTGCGGCGCATCGCGCCGGGCCTGGTGCTCGGCGCGGCGACCACCGTGGCCGGGCTGGTGGGTCTCGCCTGGACCTCGTTCCCGGGCATCCGGCAGATGGCCGTCTTCACCTCCGCCGGCGTGGCCGCGGCGCTGGTGCTCACCGCCGTGGTGCTCCCGCCCTTCCTGCCAGAGGCACCGCGGGCGACGCGCATCCACGCGCGGCTGGGCCTCGCCATGGACCGACTGCTCGGGCGGCTGGCGCGGAAGCGCGGTTGGCTGGTGGTGCTGCCCCTGGTGGCCCTCGGGCTCACCGCGGGGATCGCCGGGCTGCGCTGGGAAGACGACCTGCGCGCCCTGAGCCCGGTGGACGCCGACCTGCGCGCCGAGGACGAGCGGGTCCGCGACCGGGTCGCGCGGATGGACGCCGGGCGCCTGGTGGTGGCCCGGGGCGCCACGCTGCAGGAGGCGCTGGAGCGCAACGACGCGGTGGCCGACGCCCTCGGCGTCGCGGTCGAGGCGAAGGAGCTGGAGGCCTTCCGTTCGCTGCGCGACATCCTCCCGTCGGAGGCGACGCAGCGAGCCCGGCGCGCGGCGGTGCCGGACGACGCCTGGGAGCTGACGGTCGGCGCCCTGCGCGAGGAGGGCTTCGTGGAGGCGCCCTTCGAGCCCTTCCGGGAAGCGCTGGAGGCCCCCTTCGAGCCGCTGAGCGCGGACGACCTCCCGCCGGCCCTCGATCGCCTGGCGCGCACCCAGCGGCTCGAGCTCGACGACGGGGTCGCGGTGCTCACCTTCGTGACCGGCGTGAGCGACGCCGACGCGGTCGCCGCGCGGGTGGACGCCATCGAGGGCGTGCGCTTCTTCGACCAGGCGGAATTCGTGGCGTCGGCCTACCGCGAGCTGCGGCGCCGCACCCTGGAGCTGGTGGGGCTGGGGCTCCTCGCGGTCCTGCTCCTGGTGTTCCTCCGCTACCGCCGCATCGGTCCCACCCTGGCGGCCTTCCTGCCCGCGCTCTTGGCGGCCGGCGCGACGCTGGGCCTCCTGGGCGTGCTGGGCATGCAGGCCACGCTCCTGCACGTCGTCGCGCTGCTGCTCGTGCTGAGCATGGGCGTGGACTATGGGGTCTTCATGGTCGAGGCCGAGGCCCATGGGTCGGGCCCGGCGACCGCGGTGAGCCTGGTGGTGGCCTGCCTCTCCACGATGGCGTCCTTCGGCGTCCTGGCGACGAGCACCAACCCCGCGCTCTCGGCGATGGGGCTCACCGCCGCCGTGGGCGTCATCGCCAGCTTGCTCCTGGCGCCCACGGCGTGGCTGCTCCTGGTGCGACGCGGTCAGCCGCCGGGGAAGGGCTCGGAGCTGCAGACCACGGCCGGGTCACCGCCGCCGCCGACGACCAACGAACCCTCGTAGTCCAGGCCGGCCACCTGCACGCGCCAGGTGCCCGCGGGCAGCTCGGGGGTCAGGCAGGTGTCCACCCGCTCGGTGCAGACCGGCGGGCAGTCCAGTTCACACACCGTGTCCATGGTCGTGGGCGCCACGAGGATCACGTCGTCGAAGACGTTGACGTTGCAGGGCCCGGCGAACGAGGTGCAGCTCGGACAACCGAGGGTGACGTCGATGGCCACGCGGGTCCCCGCGTCGGCGCCGCTGGGGTGACAGACGCTGGCGGGCTCCTCGGTGCGCGGGGGCCAGATGGGGCTGTCGCAGGCCCCCGGTTCGCCGGCGGCGCTGATGCACACGGAGCCCATCTCGGGGAAGACGTCGGGACTCTCCACGCCGATCATGAAGCCGGGCTCGCCGTTCACGAAGACCTGCCAGGCGCCCTCGTCGAGTGGAGGCAGATTGCAGACCCCCTCGACGAAGGGCTCGCAGGCGTCGCAGTCGATGCCCGGGTCGGCGCAGATCTGGGTGGTGAGCTCGATGGCCCCGCCGGCGAGCACCGTGGGGGTGCAGTGGATCTGCTCGGCGCAGAAGCACTCGCCATCGCCGCCGAAGAGCACGGGCAGCGCG
This sequence comes from Myxococcales bacterium UBA1660, assembly GCA_002320815.1. Taxonomy (GTDB): domain Bacteria; phylum Myxococcota_A; class Polyangia; order Polyangiales; family Houyiibacteriaceae; genus UBA1660. The sequence goes on along the minus strand of DCLA01000072.1, from coordinate 132,713 downwards.
GTCGGCTGGCGAGCGGTCACGTGGGAGTAGCCGCAGAGGGCGTCGAGGGGTCGCTCCTGGCACTCGAACGGGTGGAGGCACCAGGGATCGCAGATGCCACCGCCGCAGCCCGCGGTGTCGGTGCGGGGCACGACGTGACCGCAGCAGTTGCACGTCTCGGGCGACGCGCCGAGGTCGGGACCGAGGTCCGCGGGGAGATCGGGCGCGAAGGGCATGTCGACCAGCCGGGGGCCCATGTCGGCGGGAGACTCGTCGTCGAGCCCGCTGCTGCGAAAGCAGCCGACGAGGAGCACGAGGAAGACGGCGGGGATGGCACGAGCTGGCACGGAGAAACGCATCGTGCGCTCCCCTCAGCAAGCCGTGTTCCAGGTGGTCTCTAGAGGGAACCGGCGGCGACGTTGATGGCGCCTTCGGCGACCAGGCGGTCGCCGAGGAAGCAGCGGCAGTCGAACTGGGCCAAGGCGCCGGCGCCCCACTTCTCTTCGGCCTCGGTGCGGACCACGTCGCCGACGGCGAAGGCGTCCACGTGCACGTCGAGCTTGCGGGCACCGAGGAGGAAGCCGGAGACGTCAGGGCGGTCCGTCTTCGCCTGCCGATGGGCCATCAGGGCCGCGGCGCTCTGGGCGAAGAGCTCCAGGACCACCAGGGGCGAGACCGCGCCTTCGTGGACCATCAGGAAGTCGGGGCCGAAGGTGGTCCGCGTCCGAATGGTCGACCACGAGACCTCCTCGACATCGTCGAGGAAGAGCATGGGCCCTTCGTGCGGCAGGTTCTTCAGGAGCGAGTGCACGAGGCCCTCAGGTGGGCATCTGGACGTCGGGCTCGGGGTCGCCGCGCTCGGCGGCGGCGAGCTCCTCTTCGACGAAGGTCACCAGCTCGTCCACGGTGCGGACCTCCTTGGCGCGCTCCGGGTCGGGGCGCCGGCCGGTGAGGTCCCGCAGCTGCACGAAGATGTCGACCGCGTCGATGCTGTCCAGGTCGAGCTCCTCGTAGAGGGTCGACTCGGGCTTGATGGAGTCCGGATCCAGCTCGAAGGAGTCGGAGAGGATCTCGACGATCGATTGGTAGATTTCTTCGCGGGTCATCGGTCTTTCGGCTGAGCCGTCCAACGGGAAAGACGAGGCCGTCCCTCGGCTCTTCAGATCGTGGGGCCTTTACCTGGGTGCAGCCGCCCGGGCAAGCGGGCAGTCTCGGCTCAGGCGCCTACGCGGCTCTCGGAAGGCGCCGGGCTCGAAATTCGTACCCCTGCTCCGACCCGGGCCCGATCGAGGAGCTCGCCCAGCGGCCGATCGCCCTCGGCCCGCCCCAGGGCGCGCTCCAGGTCCCGGGCGATGCGCGAATAGGCCTCGAGGCGTTCCCGCCGGGGGAGCGGGTCGACCCGTGTAAAGCGCTCGCCGAGGACCAGGGGCATGCCCGCCTGTCGCTCCTCCGGCTCCCGCCCGCCGATGGCAGCTCCCAGGCGCCTGCCCAGCTCGGCCGCCTTGGCCTCCCCGAGATCCCGCAGCGCGTGGGCGAGGAGCTCGCCGACGAGCTCCCGGCCGACCTCGAGGTCCGCTTCCATCTTGGCGTAGGTGGCGTCGAGGTCCAGCCGCTCCCCGAGCGCCTGATGGGCTTCGCTCAGGACGGTGCGCGGCAGCGGGAGGCCGACCATCTTCTTGTGGCCGTTCGTGAAGGGCTCGTCCTCGAGCTCGGCCCACGCCTCCAGGAGCCGCTGCGCGGTGGTGTTCAAATCGTAGTAGCGCTGCCCCAGCTCCCGGAAGCGCTTCAACGTCGCCGCGTCCTGCAGCCACACTTCCTGGAAGAAGTGGGCGCACATGAAGCTCCAGTAGTTGAAGAAGTCCCACCAGAGCTTGGCGCCGAGCACCTGCGCGTGGGGAAAGATGGCCCCGTTGCGGCTCAGGGTCCGGGACGAGTCCTGCAGCAGGAGCAGGTAGATGGCGTCGAGCTCCCGGACGACCTCCGGGTCGAGCTCCCCGCGCAGGTCGTCGGCGATGCAGCGCGCCGTGTAGCAGCAGCTCAAGGAGAGGAAGTCCCCGCCCAAGCTGTAGAGGGGATCGATGAACGAGGCGGCCTCGCCGATGCACGCCCAGCGGTCCGGGCTCAGCGCCTGCCGGGTCAGGTAGCTGTAGTCGGGCATGGTGCGGAAGTCCTCGAAGGAGAGGTCCTCGAGATGCGCCGCCAGTTCCGGTTCGTGGGCGGCGAGCCACGCCCGGGCGCGCTCCGGCTTGTTGAAGTCCGCGATGGCGTGGTGGGTCTGGTCGGCGACGATGCCGACGCTGGTGAAGCCGGTGGAGAGCGGGATGAGCCAGACCCAGTAGCCCCGACCCATCAGGTGATTGGTGCTCAGCCAGCGGTCGTCGGCGATGTCTCGCTGATGCCACGCGCGCTCGTCGTCGGGGACCAGGTCGCGGGGCCGGACGCGGCCCGCGATCCGGAACCAGGCGGCGCTGGAGCGCGCGGGACTGGGGAGCCGCAGATCGAGCTGCTTGGAGAGGATCCGCTTCCGTCCGGAGGCGTCCACGACCCACCGACCCACGAGCGTTCGCCCGTCGTCCACGCTGACCTGGTGTCCGCCTCGGTCACCGAGCGCGATGGAGGTCACGGCGTGCCCCTCGACCAGCGTGGCGCCGGCCTGCTCGACCCGGGCGCGGAGATCGTTCTCCAGCCGGCCGCGATCGAGCTGGTAGGAGGGAACCAGCGGAAACTCCGGGGGCCCGATCTCCGGCCGCTCGTGGAGCGGGCCGCGGGAGTCCCCGGAGAAGAAGCGCAGGCCGTTCTTGTGGAGATGCGACTCGCTCAGGTAGTCGGTCAGCCCCAGCCGCTCACCGAAGAAGTGCGAGGCGAGCTCGACGCTGGATTCGCCCACCTTGTGGCACGCCTCGGGCAGCGGCCGGCGGGTCCGCTCGACCACCGCGACCCGCGCCTCGGGCGCGCTCCGGAGAACCTCGAGGGCGAAGGTGAGGCCGGCGAGCCCGCCCCCACAGACGACCACGTCCCATTCCATCGACTCGTTCACGGGTCGCCAGCATAGCAGCGAAAAACCCCCGCGCGCCCCCGCGACTTGCAGAAGGGACGCT
>DCLA01000072.1:0-129318 GCA_002320815.1 Myxococcales bacterium UBA1660 | reverse complement strand
AGGGACGCTCTTGCACACTGGCATGAGGGACGCTCCTTCACCGCCGCGCCGACCGGCCCTAGGAGCCCCATTCCGGGCCCCGACGAGCGGCTCGCAGGCACTGGATGTCGTTTCGCCCCCACTGTAACCGGCCGCCGGGGTTTTCATGGACGAACCGCCCTCACGGGGCTATGACGTGCCTCCGGGCCATGCCCGACCGACGCCGTGCCTGGCCGCATGGAGGGAGCCCCGTTGAATGGGACCACTCCCCGAGACGTCGGAGGAGAGCTTGCATTCGATGAACCGAGTCGACGTCGCGATCCTGGGAGGGGGCCTCGCTGGGAACCTCCTGGCCCGCCAGCTCCGCCGCGAGCTGCCCGATGCGTCGGTGGCCATCTTCGAGAAGAGCCACGAGCGGACCTACAAGGTCGGTGAGTCCACCGTGGAGGTGGCCACCAACTACCTCTCCCGGCGGTTGGGGCTCCAGGGCTACGTCTACGAGAACCACCTGCCGAAGAACGGGCTCCGCTACTTCTTCGACACCGAGGCCAAGGACGCCGCCCTCACCGACATGAGCGAGATCGGCGTGAGCGTGCTCCCGCCTTGGCCCAGCTTCCAGCTCGACCGGGCCCGCCTCGAAGAGGACCTGCTGGCCATGAACCGGGCCGACGGCGTCGCCGTGCACATCGGCGCTCGGGTCAAGGATCTCCAGGTCGACGCCGACGGTCACCGCTTCACGGTGGTGCACACCCCCGAGGGCGACGACGGGTCCAACGCCAGCGAGGAGCAGTGGTCCGCCCGCTGGATCGTCGACGGCACCGGCCGCGAGAGCATCCTGGCCAAGAAACTCGACCTCCGGGTGCCCGAGAAGGGCCACCGCATCGCGTCGGCCTGGGGCCGCATGCGCGGGCTGGCCGACATGGACGACACCGGAGACGACGAGTTCCACGCCCGGGTCCGCTGGACCTCCCGGCGGCTCTCCACGAACCACTTCATGTACCCCGGGTACTGGCTCTGGCTGATCCCGCTGCGCAACGGCATCACCAGCGTCGGCATCGTGCAGGAGCGCGAGCAGTGGTCCGCGGCGAAGCACAAGCCCGAGGGCTTCCTCTCGTTCCTGCGCGAGCACCGCGCGGTGCGGGAGATCCTCGGCGACGATCCGGAGCTCCTCGACCTGCAAGCCTTCGGGCAGCTCGCCTTCCAGACCAAGCGCTTCTTCGGCAAGGAGCGGTGGGCCTGCATCGGGGACTCCGGCGCCTTCACGGACCCCTTCTACAGCCCGGGCTCCGACTTCATCTCCTTCGAGAACGACCTGACCGTCGACCTGATCCGCCGGGACCTCCAGGGCGACGACTTCGAGAAGCAGGTCGACCTCGCGGACGCCTACATGAAGTTCCGGTACGACATCACGCTGGTGATCTACCAGGACCTCTACCCGACCTTCGGGAGCTACGGGCTCTTCCGCGCCAAGGCCTTCTTCGACACGGCCATCTACTACAACCTGGTCTTCGACTCGTACCTCAAGGACGAGCACCTGGACCCGCGGCACATCCGCAGCTCGATGCGTCGGCGCGGGTTCATCATGGAGATGCTGCAGAACTACGCGGCCCTCTTCCGCAACGCCGGCGAAGAGCTGCGCGCCAAGGGGCGCTACTTCGAGCAGAACACCGGTCACTCGTCGGTGGACGGGCGCGCTGCCTTCGGGCCGCTGGAGACCGCGGGCGCGCCCCGGAACCGGCGCGAGATCAACGAGCGCAACGAAGCCATCTTCGCGCACACCCGCGTCCTGGTCGCCGAGGCCCTCGGGGAGAGCGCGTCGGCGGACGCCATCGTCGACGGGAGCAAGAAGATGTACGACGCCTGGAACCGTCTGGCCCCCGGAGGCGCGAGTTGAGCAACCCCGCGAAGCAGCGGCGCGTGGTCATCACCGGCATCGGCGCGACCACGCCGATCGGCCACGACGTCCACTCCTCGGTGAGCGCCATCCGCGAAGGGCGCCATGGGATCCGGCCCATGCCCGAGTGGGACCACATCTCCGACCTCCAAGGTCGGCTGGGGTCCACGGTGGAGGGGCTCGATCTCAAGAAGCACTATCCGCGGAAGCGTCGCCGGACCATGGGTCCGGTGGCTCTCTTCGCGGTCCACGCCACCGAGCAGGCGGTGGCCCAGGCCGGCCTCGACCTGGACTCGCTGAAGAGCGAGCGGGTCGGCGTGTCCTTCGGCTCCACCAGCGGATCCGGCAGCGAGACCGAGAAGTTCTCCATGCCCGTGGTCACCGACCACTCGATGAAGGGCCTGGAGTCCAACGCCTACTTCCGGCTGATGACCCACACCTGCGCGGTGAACGTCGCGCAGTTCTTCGGAGTGAAGGGGCGCATCGCCTCCACCTGCACCGCGTGCACCAGCGGCTCCCAGGGCATCGGCACCGCGTACGAGCTCATCCAGGGCGGCATCCAGGACGTGATGCTCTGCGGCGGCGCCGAAGAGATGCACTACATGAGCGCGGTCACCTTCGACCTGCTCATGGCGACGTCGACCAAGTACAACGACCGCCCGGACATGAGCCCCCGGCCCTTCGACGCCGACCGCGACGGTCTGGTGATCGGCGAGGGCGCCGGGGCCTTCGTGCTGGAGAGCCTCGAGCACGCCGAGGCGCGGGGCGCGACCATCCTGGCCGAACTCTGCGGGTACGCGAGCAACTGCGACGGCGCCCACCTCACCGCGCCGCGAGAAGAGGGCATGCAGCGGGTGATGCAGCTCGCCCTCGAGGACGCCGGCATCGGCGCCGACATGATCGACTACGTCTGTGGCCACGGGACGGCCACCGAGATCGGCGACATCGCCGAGAGTCGGGCGACCGCCGCCGTCTTCGGCCGGAAGGTCCCCTTCGCGAGCCTCAAGGGCTACGTGGGCCACACCCTCGGCGCCTGCGGCGCCATGGAGGGCGCCTGGTGCGTGGCGATGCTCCAGGGGGGCTTCCTGCTCCCCGGGCGTAACCTGGAGACGGTGGATCCCCGCTGCGGCGAGCTCGACTACGTCACCGAGGTCCGGGAGACCGCGCCGCGCTTCGTCATGAACAACAACTTCGCCTTCGGCGGCATCAACACGTCGATGGTCCTGGGGCCCGCCCCCTCGCGCTGATGCTGCGGCCCATCCGACTCCTCCTCACCTTCGTCTGCTTCGCCATCTTCTTCGGCGGGAGCCTGGTGCTGGGGCTCGTCTTCTGTCCGCTGGTCTGGCTCCTGACGATCGGGAACCGCGAGCGGACCCGCGACTTCTGCACGGGCTTCATCGCCTGGGGCTACGGCTGGTTCATCCGCTGCACCCGGCTCATGGGTCTCATCCGCCTGGATGGGCGCGTCGAGGTTCCCGAGGCGATCCGGGACCGCCCCTACGTGCTGGTCGCGAACCATCCGACGCTCATCGACGTCCTCTTCCTGCTCCATTGGTTCCCGCGGCTGACCTGCGTGGTGAAGAAGAGCTGGTACGACTTCTTCTTCTGGGGCGCGCTCCTGCGGAGCACCCACTACCTGCCCAACGTGGATCCCGAGGAAGAGGGGCTGCCGGGCGCGGCCATCCTCGACCGGATGACCGAGCACGTGAAGGCCGGGCACCCGCTGGTCTTCTTCCCGGAGGGCACCCGCTCGCTGGCCACGTCGCTCCATCGCTTCAAGCGGGGCGCCTTCGAGCTCGCCGAGCGCGCCCAGGTCCCGCTGGTGATGGTCTTCATCGACGTGGACCGTCCCTTCCTGATGAAGGGCGTGCCCTTTTGGAAGACCGCGTCGGGCACCGCCCGCTACCGGCTGGAGCTGGTGGACGTGGTCGAGCCGAGCCCCGAAGGCGACCAGGGCGTCCAGCGCCGCAACGAGGCCCAGCGCCGCTACGAGGAGCTCTTCCGCAGGTCCCTCGAGGGCCGCGCGATCAAGGACCTCCCCGCCGAGCCGGAACCCCTCCCCGCTCCCAAAGACGTCCCCAGCAGCCGCTGACGTCCGCAGCCCCGGCCGGATACGGGCACCCTCGTTTGGGGACGAATGAATCTTGGGCGAGTTGGATCGGAATCGCCCTATTTCGTAGGGGCGAACTCGGGGTGAACCTGTCCCCTACTTCACCAGGAGGGCGCCTTGGGTGTAGCGCTCGGCGTCGGGGCCCTCGATGGTGAAGGTCACGCGGTCGTCGCTCCGCTCGAGGTGGAGCTCGAGGCGGTCACCGGGGTAGAGGGCCTTCTTGAACTTCACGCGCCGCAACCCCGCGGCGGCACCGAGATCGGGCCAGACGCGGCGGGCCTGCCGCTCGGCGAGGGCGACGACCTGGGCGACGCCGGGGACGATGGGCGCGCCGGGGAAGTGGCCCTCCAGGTACGCGAGGTCCGCGGGGACCGCGAAGGCGATGACGGCCTTGGCGCCCTCGACCTGCGGCTCGTCGAAGTCGAAGTCGCGCAGCGCGCCGCGCGTGGTCTCGCCATCCGGACTGGTCACGGCGCTCGTGTAGCACTCGGCGCTCGGGCCGGCTACGGCTGGACCATGCGCGCCTCGATCGCCCTCCTCCTGTTGGCCGCCTGTGGCGGCGGCTCGACCCCGCCGCCCGAGAACGCCGGCGAGGTGGAGCCCTACCCCACGGTCCTGGCGACGCCGTCCAGCTTCGGCGCCGACTTCGCGATGGAGCAGGACGTGACCATGCGGTACCCCCAGGGCGAAGAGCACTTCCGTGGGGTCCTGCAGAAGCAGGGCGACGAGCTCATCCTCGTCGGTCTCGCGCCCCACGGCGGGCGCGCCTTCGTGCTCACCCAGCGCGGCACGGAGGTCTCCTTCGAGAACTTCATGCCCCGGGAGCTCCCCTTCCCGCCGGAGTACATCTTCCACGACATCCACCGCGCCTGGTTCAAGGACGCGCCGGGCGACGGAGCGGAGATGGAGGGCGAGCGGGTCACCGAGCAGATGAACGGCGAGCGGGTGGTGGAGCGCCGCTACGAGCGCCTGGACGGCCGCCCCGAGGGCGCGATCACCGTGCGCTACGGCGAAGGACTCGCGCCCGGCGCGCCGGTGACCGCGGCCCCGCCGGAGACGATCACCATCGACAACGGGTGGTTCGGGTACTCGGCGACGATCACCACCCGCAACTGGCAGGCGCTCTGACCCCGGCGGCCGACCTCAGAAGGGCTCGTGACGGATCTCCGGACGACGGACGGGGAGGACTCGCCGGAGTCGGACGCGCGCTTCGAAGGGCTCCGCGTGCCGGTCCAGGGGAGTGCGGCGGTCCATGAGGCCCAGCGCGGCGGCCACACAGCTCGCCTCGGGGCCGTTGTCGACGCGCTCCAGGACCACCCGACCGTCGCGCAGCAGATAGAGCTGCAACACGGCCGGCTGGGCGCGATCGAGCGTGTGGGTGGGATGGCATCGCTCCACCGCCGCGCGCCGCTCCCGTAGGAGCGCGCGGATCTCGGCCCGCTTCGCCCGCAGCTCCCGGGCCCGCTCGTCGCTCAGGACGTTGAGGTCCTCGTAGCGGACCTCGGCCCGCACGCCGCGCTCCGTGAGCCGATGGTGCAGCGCCACGTTCCGGAGGAAGTACTCGACCCGCTCGCGCATGCAGCGCTCCGTCCGCGGCTCGAGGGCCGGTGTCCCTTCGAAGGTCAGCTCCCGGACCGCCCGAGCGCGCATGGCCTCGGTGTCGTTCGGGTCCGGCTCGCCCACACCCGGAGCGCGCCGGACGGCGAGGCTCACCCGCAGCTCGCTGGGCCGGTTCCCGAGCTGTCGGCGCAGGCAGAGCTTCAACCCGCGCTCCTCCTGCCGCACGAAGTGAGCGAGCGCGTCCTCGGTGAGGGCGACCCGCTCGACGGGCTCGAAGCCATAGGCCGGTTGGATGTGCGCGAGCTCCTCCAACATGAACCCGTGCGCGGTGGCCCAGGCCGCCACCTCGGGCCCCAGCGGGCCGCTCGCGATGGTGTCGATGGTGTCGTACTCGTGAGCCGCCTGGATCCGCGCGGCCAGCGCGCCGTGTCCGCTGATGATCATCAGGTGCGCGACCGCGCAGCGGTGACCCCGATCGTCGATGAAGCGGGGCAGTCGCCGCGGGGAGCGCTGGTTGCGCGGGAAGCGACCGACCTCGACGTAGCTCTCCAGGGCGGCGACCAGTTCCCGCCGCCGGGCTCCCGCCGGGCCCTCGACCGGCGCCGCGTGGAGCGACGCGAGCGCGCCCCGCAGATGCGCCCGGACGCGCTCGGTCTCGCGGGAGCGAGCCGGCGCACCGATCGACTCGGCGGGCGCGAGGACCGGCCGCCCCGGGAGGTCGGGGGGACCCTCGCGCTCGTCCGAGGACCGGGCGCTCCCCGGGCTCTCCGCGCGGACCCCGCTTCCGGCGAGGGCGATGACCAAGACGAGGGCGGAGCGGACGGCGCGCGACCAGGGGAACTCGATGCGATGCACGGCGCCTGAGTCGCACCGGATCACGAATCGATCTACGCGCCGATCGAGCGAAGCCTCAGCCGGCCTTGCAGACGGTGTTCTTCCCGGCCCGCTTGGCCGCGTAGAGCGCCGCGTCGGCGCTCTCGAAGAGCGCCTCGCGGGAGCGTCCGTGAGCCGGGGCGGCGGCGACGCCGATGGAGATCCCCGGCTCCAGGGTGACCCCCTCGCGCACGAACTCGTGGGCGGCGATGGCCGCGCGGATCCGCTCGGCGAACTCCGCGGTCTCGTCCAAATCGAGCCCCGGGGCGGCGGCCACGTACTCGTCGCCGCCGAAACGAGCGGCGATGGCCCCGGTGGGCAGCTCCCGGCCGATCACCTTGCCGCTCTCGCTGATCACGAAGGCCCCGAAGAGGTGTCCATTGGCGTCGTTGATCGCCTTGAGCCCGTCGAGGTCCATCACCAGGAGCCCGAGGGGGATCTCGGCGACCAGTGAGTCCCGGAGCATCTGATCCAGCTCGGGGTCGAAACGCCGGCGCACGTAGAGCCCGGTGAGGTCATCCACGTGGAGGAGGCGCTCGACGGCTTCGTCGTAGGCCCGGTCGGCGGCGTCCTGGAGTTCGAAGCGGAGCATCGTGTCGCCGAGCTCCACCTTGTCGAAGGGCTGCAGCGCCTTCTCCTGGACGCGCTCGCCGTTCACCCGGATCCCGTTGGTGGATCCCAGGTCGACGATCACCCAGTCGTCGCCGCGATCCTCGATGCGGCAGTGGCGCGAGGAGACCCGGGGATCGGCGATCATCATGTCCTGGCCGGGGATGCGCCCGATGGTGAACCCATCCGCCAGGCGCGCCCGCTGGCCCACGTCGGCGCCGACGACCACCACGAGCATGGGGCGCCGCGCCTCGGCGATCGCCGAGCTGAGCACCTGGCGCCGGAGCGAGTCGGTGTCGTCCAACGGCAGGGTGGCGGTGACGTCCAGCTGATCCTTCTTCTTCGGCACTCGCGCGATCTCTCGGGGCTCCGTGCCGAGGATAGCGCAAGTCGCGGGGATCGCAGGCGGTCGCCTTCGGGTTCGCTGCCCAGCCTGGAACGGGCTTCGCATGGTGGACCAACCGATGAGCCACTCCGACTCCCGTACCGCCTTCGTCGCCGGCGCCTCCGGCTTCGTGGGTCAGCACCTCATCCCCGAACTCCAGAAGGCCGGCTACCACGTGGTCGGAGGCTCCCGAAAGCCGAAAAAGGCCGCAAAAAAGAGCCCCTCGATCGAGTGGCGGAAAGTGAACATCACCGACGAGGCCTCGCTGAGAAACGCGATGGACGGCTGCGATGTGGCCTTCGACCTGGTCCACGAGATGGGCGGCGGCGGCAACTACCCGGAGCGCGAGCGCAAGGGTGCCGAGGCGTTTCGCCGCGCCGCCGAGGCAAGCAACCTCGATCGCATCGTCTTCCTGGGTGGCGTGATGCCGCAGAAGAACGCCTCGAAGCATCTCCAGAGCCGCGCCAACACCGGCCGCATCCTGCGCGAGGGGAGCGTCGAGGCCATCGAGCTCCGCGCCGCGATGATCATCGGCGAGGGCAGCGCGAGCTGGACCATGGTCCACGACCTGGCCGGACGCCTCCCCGCGATGGTCCTCCCCTCGTGGACCCAGAACCACTCGTGGCCCGTCGGGGTGGCGGACATCGCCCGCGCCTTGGTGGGAGCCGCCGAGCTGCCGCCGGGCGAGAGCCGGATCCTCGAGGTGCCCGGCCCCGAGCGACTGACCCACGAGGAGGTGCTCCGGCGGGTGGCCACTCAGCTCGAGCGCGCGGGCTTCCCGGCCGTCCGGGTCCCGATCCTCACCCCCCGACTCTCCAGCTACTGGGTCGCGCTGGTCACCGGGGTGGATCTCTCCATGGCCAAGGAGCTCGTCGAAGGCGTGGTGGAAGATCTCGATCCGACTCATCGCACCATCTGGGAGGAGCTCGGCGAGGAGCCCCAGGCCTTCGACACCGTGGTCGCCGACGCGCTGGCGGAGCGGGCCCCCTCGCCCATCGATCGGGCGCGGGCGCTGATGAAGCGCCGGGCGGAGGCGCGCTCTTGAGGGCTCTGTTCGCCGACATCGCCGACACCCCCACCGCCCGCAGCCGGTCCATCCTCGCCCTGGCGATCGCCACCGCGGCGTTCGGGGCGGCGCTCTACACCCGCCGCACGGGCAACGTGTGGCTCGGGGTGGGCATCGCTTCCGTCTGCGCGCTGGGGAGCGCCCTGGTCCTCCGGGCCCTCCCGCCCTTCCGGGTGGAACGTCGCGCGATCCCCGCCGAACTCGCGTTGGGCGCCGTTCTCGGTCTGGGGATGGCGCTGCTGACCCACCTGCTCGTCCCCCTCGCCCTCGGGCTCCTCCCCGGGGCCGAGGCGCAGGTGGACGCCCTCTACGCCAACCTCCAGCACCCGCCCGGACCGGTGGCCGCCCTCCCGGTCCTGGCCCTCGCGGTGGTGGCCGAAGAGGTGGTCTGGCGTGGCGTGGCGATCGACGTCCTGGGCCCCAACGCGCCCCGAGCCCTCTTCGGAGCCGCCCTCCTCTACGCCATCCCCCAGGTCCTCAGCGGGAGCTGGCTACTCTTCGTGTTGGCGCTGGTCTGCGGCGTCGCCTGGGGCCTCCTCCGCCTCTGGCGCGGCAGCCTCTGGGCGCCGATGGCCACCCATTTCGCGTGGAATCTGGTGGTCTTCGTGTTCTGGCCCCTGACCTGAAAGGTGCCGTAATCAGTCGCTTTCCCGAGCGACTCGGTGGGAGGAGCCCGACCGAAGAGTGGACGTTCTCGCAGCCCGTGGGCGTGGTCCGCACGCACGCTTTCTCCGCCCACGGCGCCGGGGAACTTGCGCTTTTCGGCGCCTTTCCGCGATGATCCGGCGAGGATATGGCCCGGCCTGACGAGCGCTCCGATCTCTTCTCGGTCGATGGACCGCCGAGCCTCGATCCCGTCAGCCAGGTCCTGGTGCCGCCGGAGGAGCGACGACGCCAGAAGATCCGGAAGATCCTCCTGGCGATCTTCGCGTTGATCCTGCTCGCGTTGACCGCCTGGGCGGTCCGTCATTTCTGGCACCGACATTCGGTGGAGACCACCGCCGAGCGCGCCGGCGCCACCGGCCGGACCGCCGACGTCCGCGCCGCCCTCGACGCCCTGGACTCGGGGGAGCTCCCCGGCCTGCGCGCGCGCCTCCTGGCCATGCTGGCCCTGGAGGGCGAGGGCTCGATCGAGGACGCCGAGGCCGCCCAGGCCGCGGTCCCCGACGACGACGCCCACGCGGCCTCGGAGAAGCTCAAGGCCAGCGTCTACATCGCCCTGAGCAAGGGGGAGAACGCCGCCGCCCTCGAGGCCGCCAACCGTCTGATCAGCGCCGGGGACTTCGCCGCCGAGACGGCCCACGCGAAGAGCCTCGCGCAGATCGCCAACGGCGTGGACGGCACCGCCGAGGCGGCGACCGCCGCCCAGGTGCTCGACGGCCCGCGCCACCAGGCGCACCACGCGGTCGCGCTGCTGCGCGCCGGAGACATCGACGGCGCCCTGAGCGCGGTCGAGGGCGCCGAGGGGCCCGCCGGCGTCCTCGCCCGCGCCCGCGCGCTCGCCGCGGCCCACCGCGAGGGGGCCGTGGACGCCGCCGAAGCGGTCGTCGCCGACGACGCCGCCACCCGCACCGAGCGGGCCTGGGCACAGAGCGTCCTGGCCGCCTCGAGGGCGGAGCGCGGGGATCGCGCCGGAACCCGCACCCACGCGACCGAAGCCCTGGAGCTCGGGGGCGCGCTCCCCGCCATCCGCTGGGCCGTGGCCGAAGCCCTGGCCGACGCCGGCGCGACCCGGGAGGCCGCCGCCGCCATCGAGGGCGCGAGCACCGATACGCCGGTCGCCGACCCCGCCCAGCGGGGCCGAGTGCTGGCATCGTTGGCCCTCGCGCGGGGAGACGCCGCCGAAGCCCTCCGCCTGATGGGCAGCGTGCCCGCGTCGCCTGCGGCGCTGCTCCTGGTGGGTGACGCCCGCCGGGCCGCGGACGAGGCCGACGCCGCCCGCGCCGGCTACGACGCCGCCGCCGAGAACGAGGCCTACGTCGGGCTCGCGCGGGCCCGCCGAGCCGACCTGGAGCTCGCCGAGGGCGAGGACGAGACCGCGCTCGCCCAGGCCCGCCTGGCCCTCGCCGCCGACCCTACGCACCCCTACGTGGCGGCCGTGGTGGCCCACGCGATGCTGGCCAACGACCAGGGCGAGGAGGCGATGGGCGTGGTCGACGCCGCGCTGGCCGACAGCCCCGACGACGTCCGCCTCCTGGCCGCCAAGGCCCACGTGCTCCTCGCCGCCGAGGACTGGGAAGAGGCGCTGAACGTCCTCCGCCGAGCCGTCGAACGCGACGACGCCGACCCCGAGCTCCAGGCGGAGCTGGGCGACGCCGCCCGCGGGGCCGAGCGCTGGGACGAGGCCAGCGCCGCCTACACCAAGGCGCTCGAGATCGACGAGAGCTTCCTGCCCGCCCTGCGGGGTCTCTTTCAGCTCCAGGTCACCACCCACGCGCTGGACGACGCCGCGACCACCTGGGAGAAGCTCGACGCCATCGACCACGGGGTCGACCTCGAGTCCGCGCGCTCCCGGGTCCGCTTCCTCGTCGACGTGGGCGCCGGCGACGACGCCATGCGCGAGCTGACGCGACTCTCCCGCTTCCGCGGCCTGCGCCGGAACGCCGAGGTCCGCTTCGCCATGGCCGAGAACCTCCTGCAGCAGGAGAACTACAATCGGGCCTTCGCGATGTTCGGCCGCGCCCGCCAGCTCGGCGGCGACGACGTGCGCGCCTGGCTGGGGATGGCCCTCGCGCAGGTCTACGCCGCCCGGATGAACCGGGCGACCGACGCGCTCCGGGAAGCCGCCGACGCCTCGATCCCGGCGGACGCCCCCGAGGGCGCCGAGCCGCCCGCCCGCGACATGCCCCGCTACCTGGTGGTCCGGGGATGGATCGAGGCCAACCTCGGTCGCTTCGCGTCGGCGAAGACCTACGCCGAGCGGGCCCTGGAAGCCGACGCGGGGAACACCGAGGCTCAGGTCCTCTTGGCCAAGGTGGCCACCCGGAGCCGGCAGGACCCGGAGCCCCACTGGCGCGCGGCCATCGACGGCGCGCCTCGCCGACCGCTGGCCGAGGCGCTCCTCGCGCTGCGCCTCGGGCCCACCGAGGAGGGCTGTGCGCTCGCGCGCTCCTACGTCGACGCCGCCCCCCGGGGCGAGCAGGCGGAGGACGCCGGGAACCTGATCGAGCGCTGCGAAGAGGCGAGCCGAGCCGCGGAGTGACCGGGCTCGGCGGGCCCTCGCTCCGCCGTACTTGCTGCTTTCCCAGGGCTCCCGTACGGTCCCGCCGATGGCTCGAGCGGAAGCGCAGCCGGGGGCCAACGCGATTCGCGACCTGGGGTACCGACCCTACGTCGGAGACCGTCTCCCCGCCTCCAACAACACCAAGGTGCTCCTGCGCCAATCGCTCCGCCGCGCCTGGGCGAGCTGGCTGGTCAAGGTCGCCGCCTTCCTCGGTTGGCTGCCGACGGCGATCGCCCTGGGGTACCTGGGCTTCGTGTACTGGCTGAACTCGAAACAGCCGGGCATGGCCGACCCCGTCGATGGCGGCGGCGTCCTGGAGTCGGTCTATCGCTGGCAGACCTGGCTCTTCGTCTCCTTGGTGACCCTGGGCGCGGGCGCCTGCGCCATCGCCGAGGACTTCCAGTTCAAGAGCTTCCAGTTCTACTTCGCCAAGCCGGTGACCCAGGCCCAGTACCTGGGCGGGCGGATCGCCGCGGTGGCCATCTGGGTCTTCGCGCTCCTGGCCATCCCCGGCCTCGTGCTGGTCCTCTTCCTCACCGGCAGCTCGCCGGAGGGCGAGCGCCTCACCCAGCTCGGCTACGCGCTCCCCATGCTCATCCAGGCCGCCCTCGCCGCCTGGGTCTGCGCCACGGCGTCGGTGGGCGTCTCGTCGCTGAGCAAGAGCCGGGCGCTCACCATGACCGCCTGGATCCTGCTCTTCCTGGTCCCCCACGTCCTGGCCCTCATCGTGGACGCGGTGGCCGACTGGGAGTGGATGCGCCTCCTGTCCATCCCGGCGCTCCTGCAGGAGGTCGCCGGCGACCTCTTCAAGATCGACGACGAGAACGACATCGGGTGGATGCACGCCCTCCCGGTGCTCCTCGGAGTCTCCGTGGGCGGCCTGCTCCTCGCCCGGCAGCGCCTCCGTCAGGCCGAGGTGATCTCGTGAGTCAGGAAGCCAGCATCCGCACCGTCCGCTTGAGCAAGTGGTACGGCAAGGTCACCGCCCTCCAGGAGGTCTCCCTCCACCTGGGGCCCGGCATCTGGGGGCTCCTCGGGCCCAACGGCTCCGGAAAGACCACCTTCCTCCGGCTCGTCGCCGGCCAGCTCCGCCCCGCCCTCGGCGAGGTCCTGGTCTGCGGCCACCGGCCCTTCGCCAACCCGGAGGCGCTGCGGCGCATCGGCCTCTGCCCCGAGGCGGACGCGATGTACGACGAGCTCACCGCGGTGGAGATGGTGCAGTCGCTGGCCGAGCTCAGCGGCTATGGGCGCGAGGAGGCGAAGAAGCGCGCCATCGACGCCCTCACCTCCTTCGGGCTGGAGGACGCGATGAACCGACGGGTCGCCGGCTTCAGCCGGGGCATGCGCCAGCGGGCCAAGCTGGCCCAGGCCGTGGTCCACGACCCGGACGTGATCCTCCTCGACGAGCCGCTGACGGGCACCGACCCCGTGTCTCGGCAGGCGATCCTCACCGAGATCCGCCGCCGCGCCGCCAACGGCGCGGTGGTCCTCTTCTCCACCCACGTGCTCCCCGAGGTGGAAGCCCTCACCGAGCAGGTCCTGCTCATCGCGCGCGGTCAGCTCGTGGCCCAGGGCAAGGTCCACGAGATCCGTGACCTGATGGAGGAGCACCCGCACCACATCCGGGTCGAGTGCGACCGCCCCCGGGAGCTCGCGGCACACCTCTGCGGCGTGGAGGGCATCGTCGGCGTCCAGTTCGCGCCCCAGGGCGTGGAGGTGATGAGCTGGGACCCGGACAGCACCTACGAAGCCATCGCGCGCAAGGTGGTCGAGCTGGGCGTGCAGCTCGGCAGCATCACCAGCCCCGACGCGGATCTCGAGTCCCTCTTCCACTACCTCGTGCAGCGCTCCTCCGCGGGCGCCGGCACCGGCGCCGACGCCGCCGTGGGCGCCGCCCCGCGACAGGCCTACCAAGCCCAGGTCCAGGGCCCCGGAGGTTCCCGATGAGCGAGCCCCTCGGTCCGCCCCCCGCTCCCTCCCTCGGTCACGGGATCGGGGTGATCTTCCGTATGCAGACCCGCCGGCTCGTCCGCGGACGCAAGCTGCGGCTGGGCCTCGTGTCCGTGGCACTGGTCCTCTTCGCCGTCGTCGCCGCCCGCTACGCCGGCGCCAGCGGCGAGGTGGGCCCCGACCGGGCCGCCGAGCTCGCCGCGGCCGCCGTCCGGGACGGTATCGACTGGGGGTTCTTCCACCTCCTGGTCTTCCTGATCCCCTTCCTCTTCAACGCGCACGCGATCGGTGAAGAGGTCGAGTCGCGGACCTTCACCTACCTCTCGAGCCGGCCCACTGGCCGCTTCGCCATCACCGTGGGCAAGTGGGCCGCGGGCGCGCTCTTCGGGGTCGCCCTGGTGGTCGGGGCCACCCTGGTCCTGCACGTGGCCGCCTACGCCACCGAGCCCTCCGCGCTCGTCGAGGAGCTCGGCGGCACCCTGAAGGCCGCGGGCGCCCTGGCGCTGCTCACCCTCTTCTACTCCAGCCTCTGCACCTTCTGGGGCGCGGTGGCGCCGGAGGCCGCAGGCATCATCAGCGCGCTCTACCTGGCGGTGATCGAGTTCCTCTTCGGGCTCCTGCCCGGCTACTTCCGCTGCATCTCCATGAACTACCTGGGGCAGCAGCTCGCCGGGCTGGAGAAGGGCGGCCTCATGGCCGAGTCCGCGCCCGACGTGCCCATGATGATCGGCGCGTCGGTGATCGCCATGATGGCCATCCTCTTCCTGGGCTTCGCGGCCATGGTCGTCCAGATCAGCGAGTACCGCTTCAACCGAGCCTGATAGCATCGGCGCACGATGCGCTGCGATGCCCACGAGAGCTTGGCCCCGGCGGAAGTCCGCGGGCGCTCCCTCGGGCGGCACGGCATCGCGCGGCTGGACGGGAACCGCGCCTTCGTGGTGAGCACCGGGATCGGTTGGCCCCGGAGCTGGGGCATCACCCGGCGCCACGTGCTCGAGGGCTTCGAGCGCGGGCTCACCGCGAACCGCTCGGCCGAGCCCCGGGACCGCTTGCGCTTCGCGATGGGCGCGGCGCGCCAGGCGTTGGTGGACCTCTGCGACGCGCTGGTCGAGCGCGACGTGCCCGACGCCGGCCTGGTCGCCCTGGTCATCGGCGCGGGCGCGGCCCACGTCGCCACCGTCGGCGACGGTCGGGTGTATCTGCACCGCCGGGGCAGCCCCCAGCGGCTCACCCCGCGGGACCAGCCCGCGGAGGGTCTGGTCGACGGCGAGGTGGTGCTCACCGAGGCGGTCCTCGATCCGGAGGACCTGCTCCTCATGGGGTCGGCGAGCGCCTTTTCGGAGGCCGCCATTAACCGGGTCGGCGGGGTCCTCCAGAGCGATCCCCACGCGCCTCCGGCCGCGCTGGCGAATCTGCTGACCGAGCCCGCCCGCCGCGCCGGGGTCGGCGCAGCGGCGGTGGCCATTCGCGTCGGCTAGCAGGCCGCTTCGAGCTCGCCCTTCGGGCTCGTTCTTCGACGGCCTGCCGGCCCTGCGCTCACTCGCCGAAGGTGGCGGTGCCGCTGATGGTGTTGTCCGCGATGGCCAGGTCGAAGGTGTGCGGGTTGGCCATGCCCACGCCAGCCCCGATGCCCACCGCGAGGGGCTTGAGCTGGAAGGGCGCGGGGGAATCGTCGGGCACCGGCTCGATGCTGATGACGGCCATGTGGTCGACGGTCAGGTCCCGGGCG
Organism: Myxococcales bacterium UBA1660; assembly: GCA_002320815.1. Classification (GTDB taxonomy): domain Bacteria; phylum Myxococcota_A; class Polyangia; order Polyangiales; family Houyiibacteriaceae; genus UBA1660. Next base: position 113,940 of record DCLA01000072.1, on the reverse strand, counting down.
GGGTCGATGAAGTCCTGCCCCGGGAAGGGGGGCGCGTCCCCGGGGCCAGCGGTCGCGCCGGCGCCGTCCGAGTCGGCGGCGTCGAAGACCAGGAAGGTGCCGGTGCTCACCGGCGCCGGCTCGTCGCCGGAGACGTCGACGACCCAGCCCTCGTAGGCCCAACCGGCCGGGAGGGTGGGCAGGGTCAGGCTGGCCATGGGGGCGTCGCCCGAGGGGTCGACGTACCAGATGCCCTGGGCGTCGTCGTCGGTGGCCTCGCTGGTCGGGGTGGCCAGGAGGAAGGTGCCCGCGGCGCCGCTGAAGTCGTCGCCGAGCGCGGCGGCGTGTCCGATGGTCAGCGAGGCCGACCCGGCGGCGAGATCCCCCGCGAGCACGTGGGTATCGGTCGGGGCGGGATCGTCACCCACCGCGGGCTCGATGGTCAGGACGAAGGCGCTGGCGGCCGCGGCCTGCTCGGCGTCGACCTCGAAGGTCGCGGGCTCGAGGACCCCGTCGGTCACCGTGAAGCGACCGGTGGTCACCGGGGCGTCGTCGACGAGGATCCACCCCTCGTAGACGAAGTCCGGACCCAGCTCGGGCAGCCCGTCGAAGCTCAGGCTCAGCGTGGAGGTCGTCATGGCGACCTCCATGTCTTCGGTGGGGACGAAGCCGTCCGTCTCGGGGACGAAGGCGTCCGAGTCGGTGGTGTCGGTGGTGGCGCCGTCGTCGTCTCCGCAGGCGTAGCCGGCGAGAGCGAGGGCGGTCATCAAAACGAAGCGAATCTTCATGGGGTTCTCCTCCGGGCGGTCAGTGAGTGCCCGTCTGACCTCGTCCTACAGCGGCCCCCTCTGCATGTTTCGTGTAAGCTGGCGATTCATTTCGCACGACCCATTCGAATGAGCTCAACGAACGACTCCATGGAGCGGGCCCGGGAGCTCGCCGCCTCCTGGCCCTGGTTGCCCGCCTTCCGCGCCGTGGCCGAGACCGAGCACCTGCCCAGCGCGTCGGCGGCGCTGCACGTCACGCCCTCCGCGCTCAGCCGGACCATCCGTCTGCTGGAGGAGGAGTTGGGGCGACCGCTCTTCGATCGCGTGGGCCGGCGGCTGGTGCTCAACGCCGCCGGCCAGGAGCTGCTGGCCAGCGTGCGGCGGGCGATGCGCGAGGTGCACGAGGCCTACGTCCATCTGCGCGGCGCGGCGCTGCTCGGCGAGATCCACGTGGGCACGCCAGGGCCCTTCGCCCCCCTCTACGTGCTGCCGGCCCTCGGCGACCTGGCGACCCTGCACCCGGGCCTCCAGCCCCACCTCCACGCCACCGCGGGCCGCTCGGCGACCGACGCCCTCGCGCGGGGTGACCTCGATCTCGCGGTGGTGGACGATGCCCCCGACGACCCCGAGCTCGAGGGCCGCGTCCTGCGAGCCCTGACCCACGACGTCTTCGTGGCGCGCCCGGCCCCCGGCGAGCCGGTCTTCGTCGCGCCCCCGCCGGACCCGCAGGGCCGCAACCAGGACGCCTGGCCCGAGGACCGCCCGCGCCGGGTGACGCTCCGGGTCGACCGCATGGCCACGGCCATCGACGCGGTCCGGCAGGGCCCCTGGGCGGCGGTGTTGCCGGTGGATGTCGGTATGGCGGCCGGGCTCCACCCGCTGGGCTGGAGCGACTCCCTGCCCCGGACGGATCTCCGGCTGGTGCGGCGACGGCAGGGCAGCCGCCCCGGCCGCGCCGACGCGGTGGCCGAGGCGCTGCTGGCGCGGCTCAGCGCGCCTTGAGCGCGATGACGATCCCCACGATGACCAGGAGGATCATCAGGACGAAGAGGGTGACCTTCACCCAGCTGATCGGGGCCTCGCCCTGGACCTCACCGGTCTGGCCGTTGACCAGGAAGCGATAGGGCTTGTCGCCATAGCGGTAGCTGGCGATCCACAGCGGCAGCAGCACGTGCTTGAAGGTCTCCGCGCTGTACTGGTTCTGGACCTGGAGGCCGCGGTGGGTGTCGCCGGGCACGTCGCGCCCGCAGCGGGCGTACTGCTCCTGCTCGATGGTCTGCTGGGCCTCGGTCCAGGCTTCCCCGAGCTCCACCGCGTACTCTTCGGCGCGCCAGCCCGCGAGGTAGCGCGGGTCGTAGGGCATGAGCCGGCTGGTGTCGAAGGTGGAGAAGCGCTGGGCGATCTTCCGCGGCAGGCCCTGGGAGGCCACCACCAGCACGTCGTCGTGGGCGTCCTGGCGCCGGCCCCAGGCCGACTCCCAGCGGGTCTTGCGGACCTGGCGAGTCTTCTTCTCGCCGTTCTGCACGTAGGTCTCTTGCTCGTAGTAGTAGTGGCCGGCCTCGGCGCGCCACTCCGAATGGACCCGGGCGTCGAAGGTCCAGTAGGGGATGTAGACGCCGGCCACCGCGCCGACCGCGGCCTTGTGCTTCAGGTCCGAGGGCCGGAACCAGAGCCCGGCCAGCCACCCCTTGAAGGACTCCTTCGCCTTGGCCTCGTCCACCCCGAAGGGCACCAGGGACTGGGGCCGGATCACGCGCCGGTGCGAGTCCTGCTGGAGCACGTGCTGGGACCCGCAGAAGTCGCAGGTCTGCGAGATGCTGGTCCCGGCGAAGCTCACGGTGGCGCCGCAGGTCTGACATTTCAGGGACTGAGTGGGCGTGCCGTAGCCCTCCCCCGCGGACTGAGCCTGCTGCTGGAGCCCCTCGGCCAACGAGCGCTCCTGGTGGGCGCCGTATTGCGCGGGCGCCGCTGCGCCAGGCGCGGCTGGCGCACCAGGAGCCGCAGGCGCCGCCGGGTCCTGGACCGCGGGCGCCTGGGCCTGGGCTTGGGCGGGGACGGGCTGCGCGTGGCCGCAGAAGGGGCAACGGAGCTGTTGGCTGGCCGCGTCGAAGCCCATCTCGGGCGCCCCACAGCTCGGACAGGGGAAGTGCATGCCTGCGGTCGGCTGAGTCATCGGTGGGCGAGCCTATCATCGCGACCCGCCGTGCCACCGGCTCTTTGCCCGTCCCGGAGCGCGGACCCTCCGGAGGGTGAGTGGACGATTCCGGTGGATGTGGTGCTTTTCCGTGAGCCGGTTCGCGGCGACCATGGCTCCTATGACCGTGGCCAGCGATGCCGTCGTCATTCCCCTCCGCGCCGCCCAACGGCGGCAGGGAGAGGAGCGTTCGGACGCCGACCTGGTGAACGCGGCCCGGGGCGGCTCCCGGGCGGCCTTCGAGGTGCTCTACCGGCGCCACGCCCGGATGGCCTTCGGGATGGCGCACCGGCTCCTCGCCGGGCGCGACGTGGACGACGCCGTCCAGGACGCCTTCGTCACCGCGTGGTCCCGGCTGGACAAGCTCGACGACCCCCAGGCCTTCGCGCGCTGGCTGGGCACCATCGTGGTCAACGCCGCCCGGCGCCGCCTCCGGCGAAGGGCGCTGCGGGACCGGCTGCTGCCCGGACACCGGGAGGCCATCGATCAGGATCGGCTGGTGGGTCGACAGACCTCGCCCGAAGCCGCCGCCGAGCTCCGCGCCATCTACGGTGTGTTGAGCCGCATGAGCACCGACGCGCGCCTGGCCATCGTGCTACGCCGCGTCGAGGGGATGACGATTCCGGAGGTGGCCCACGCGATGGGTTGCTCGCCGGCGACCGTGAAGCGCCGCATCGCCGAGGCCGAAGAGGTCCTGGCCCATGCGGCACCGGGGAGAGAGAGATGAGTTTCCAACGACAGGAAGCCGGGGACCGACGCGAGCTCGTCGAGCCCGAGCTGGACGAGGCCCGCCTCGACCAGACCTGGTCGGCCATCGAGGACCGTCTGGACGAGAGTCCGCGGCGGGGCCGTTTCGTCGCCGGCGCGGTGGTGGCCCTGGCGGCCGCCGTGCTCCTCGGAGTCCTCTGGCCCCGCGAGCCCGCCGAGTGGACGGGTACCACCCTGGCGACCGCCGACGAGGGCGCCACGGTGCGCCTCCCCGAAGGCAGCGTCGTGCAGGCGGATCCGGACACCGATCTGGTGCGCGTACGCGAGGACGGCGAAGAGGTCCGCCTGACCCTGCGCGCCGGCGCCGCGTCCTTCGACGTGGTGCGCAACCCCGACCGGCTCTTCGCGGTGGAAGCCGGCGACGTCGAGGTTCGCGTCGTGGGCACCGCCTTCGAGGTCGCGCGGGTCGGCGAGCGGGTCCGGGTCACGGTGGAGCGCGGCGCGGTCGACGTGCGCCGCGGCGACCAGATCGCTCGCCTCCGCGCCGGAGACACCTGGGAGGACGACGCCACCCTCCCCGCCCCCGAGGTCCAGAGCGCGGAGAACGTCGCGCCCACCGAGGCCGAGGTCGCGGAGGCCGATGATGTCGACGAGGACCCGCCCAGCCGCGGCCGCCGCGCGGCGCGCGTGGGGCCCGACGAGCTCTTCGGCCAGGCCGCCGACGCCCGCCGGAGCGGCGACTCGCGCGAGGCGGCGCGGCTCTATGGCCGCTTGGTGGCCCGCTTTCCCCGGGACGACCGCGCCGCCCTGGCCGCCTTCGAGCTGGGCCGCATCCGCCTGGACCAGCTCGGCGATCCCGCCGGGGCGGCCCAGGCCTTCCGCCGCGCGATCGCGCTGGGCGGGGGTCCCTTCGCCCAGGACGCCCGGGGTCGCTTGGTGGAGGCCTACGACGCCGCGGGTCAGACCGCGGCGTGCCAGCGGGCCAAGGCCGCCTACCTCGGGCGATACCCCTCGGGACGCCACGTAGGTGACGTGACCGGCGCTTGTGAGTGATCCTCCCCGGCGTGTCCCCCCGCGTCGCCGTCCTCGCCTTCGGGTTCCTGCTCTTCGTGGCGCCGCGCGCTCGCGCGGAGCGGTGCGCGGAGGACGACACGGCCATCGGGCTGATCTTCGTCGGTGATTGGCCCGAGGGCCGCCAGGGCGCGGTCGTCGCCGAGCTGCGCGCGGCCCTGGAGGTCCAGGACCTCCAGCTCTGCCTGGAGGCGGAAGACGAGGCCCCCATCGCCTCGCTGCGGCTGGTCGCGGTCGACGCGGACGAGGTCCGAGTCGAGGTGCGCGACCGGGTCACCGCGAAGCGGGTGGAGCGCGACCTCGGCCTCGGGGGCTTCCCCGACGACGCCCGGGCCCTGGCCATCGCCGTCGCCGGGGACGAGCTGCTCCGGGCCACCTGGGCCGAGCTGGTCTTGGTCGACGCCCCCGCACCGGCCATCGAGCCGCCGGCACCGGTCCGGGCGCTGGTCCGTCGGGAGCGAGACCAGGTGGCCGCCGAAGCCACCGGCCGCCCTTCCCTCGCGCGTTTCCTGAGCCTCGCGGGGGAGCTCCGCTGGCACGCCGGCGGGTCCCTCTTCGGCGGCGGCACCCTTCGCGTCGAGATCGGCGTCCACCCGCGCGTCGCCGTCGCGCTCGCCGGCGGCGGGTTCCGCGCCCATCGGGAGGTGGTGGCCGGCGGCCGGGTCGAGGGGGTGGCGGTGCGCGGCGGGCTGGATCTCCTGGTCGCCCTCGCCGGAACCACCGAGGGCCTCCAGCTCGTGGCCGCCGCCGGCGCGCGCGCCGGCTGGGTGCGTTTCCGAGGGGTGGCCGACGACCAAGCGCTCACCGGCGAATCCGACGTGACCGGCACCACGGTCTCGCTCCGCGCCGGGCTCGAGGGGCGGGCGCACTTCGGGGGCTTCCAGCTCCGGCTGGGCGCCTGGGCGGGCGCCCCGCTCCTGGCGACCGCGGCCACCGCCGACGGCGACGACGTGATGGGCACCCACGGCCTCGAAGTGGGCGTGGCCCTGGGCGTGGGGGTGCGGCTGTGACCCGCCTCGGGTGCGTCGCGTTCGCGGCCCTGGTCGCCTGCGGATGCGTCGAGCGCGGGCCCGCGCTCAGCAGCCGCGACGCGGGCACCGACGAGGGGATCGCGCTCCCCGACCTGCCGCCGCCGCCGGACGCCGCGGTCTCGCCGATCGCCGGGCGTCGCACGGTGGCCGCCGCGAGCGACCACACCTGCGCCCTGGGCGGCGACGGGCTCTACTGCTGGGGCTCGGACGCCGACGGCCGCCTGGGGAACGGGGCCGCGGACGACTCGCTCACGCCCGTTCGCGTCGCCGGCGACCGTCGCTTCGTCAGCGTGGTCGCGCTGAACGATCACACCTGTGCCCTGGACGACGCCGGGACGGTCTACTGCTGGGGGGCCAATGAAGATGGCCAACTGGGGCTCGGGGACCGCGAAGTGCGCGACGTACCGACCTCGGTGCCGCTCGGGGAACGTGTCCTCGATCTCGACGCAGGACAGGCGCATACGTGTGCGGTCACCGAGAGCGGTCGTCTCTATTGCTGGGGGCGGAACGCCGAGGGGCAGCTGGGCGTCATGCCCATCTCGACGACCGACTCCGACGTGCCCCTCCAGGTCGGCGAGGAGACCGACTGGACGCACATCTCCACCGGCCAGGGGAGCACCTGCGGGCTCCGTGGCGGCGCGCTGTGGTGTTGGGGCCGGAACTCTTCGAATCAGCTGGGCCTCGGGCCCGACGCGCCCGGCCAGCGACGGACCCCCACCGAAGTGACGTCGGAGGCGGCCCACGTCGAGGTGGTGGTAGGCCAGAATCATGGTTGCGCTCTGCGGCTCGATGGAGCCATCGACTGCTGGGGAGACAACAGCAATTTCCAGTTGGGCACCGGCGACCTGACCGGCCACGCGGAGCCCTTCACCATCGACGCCGGGCCCTGGGACCAGGTCGACACCGACACCTTCCACGGCTGCGCCATCGCCGACGGTCTGCTGGCCTGTTGGGGCCGAAACACCGAAGGACAGTTGGGCCTCACCGACACGAGCGACCGACCGGAGCCCACGCCGCTTCCGCCGTCCCCCCGGAGCGCCTGGAGCGAGGTCTCCACCGGGCGCTTCCACACCTGCGCCCGGGACGAGTTCGGCGACGTCTACTGCACCGGCTCCAACTACGCCGGCATGCTGGGGACCGCCGACGAGGATCGCCGCCGGGAGCTCACGTTGGTCCTGCGCGTCAGCCCAGGCTGACGCCGATCCAGACCACACCGGTGAGGAGCGCCGCGGCGCCGAGCGCGCGGTGGATGGCCACCCGGGCCCCCGACCCGCGGCCGCGCATCCCGAGGGCGACCAGACCGCCGGCGCAGGCCATCGCCAGCACCGCCGCCACCAGGTAGGCGCCGAGGTAGAGCGCCGCCTGGGCGGGCTCGAGGAGCAGGCTGGGCAGCACCACGAAGAGGTGGTGCGCGCCGGCCGCGCCATGGAGGAGCCCGACGCCCAGCGCGCTGCGGACCGCCACCGGGTGGTCGTGGGTGGTGCGGTCGTGGACCCGGCGCAGCGCTCGGAACCCGAGGATCACGAGCACGACGCCGACGGCGACCTCGGCCCAGCCCGAGAGGCTCGCGAGATCGAGGGCGCTCCCGCCGAGCCGCGCGAGCCCGGCGATGAGCAGCACCCCCACGCCATGACCCACGCCCCAGAGCGCGCCGAGGCCCACCGCGCGCTCGGGCGCGCGGGCGGCGACGGGGCCCAGGGCCGCCAGGTGGTCCGGACCGCTCACCACGTGGAGCGCTCCGGCGCCGAGGCCGGCGAGGGCCACCATCACGAGGCGAGCATGCCTTCCCGTTCGATGAACGAGACCACGTCGTCGAGGCCCTTCTCGCGCTTCAGGTCGGTGAAGAGGAAGGGGCGCTCGCCGCGCATCTTCTTGGCGTCCCGGTCCATGACCTCCAGGGAGGCCCCGACGTACTCGGCGAGGTCGATCTTGTTGATGATGAGCAGGTCGCTCTTCTGAATCCCCGGGCCGCCCTTGCGCGGGATCTTGTCGCCGGCGCAGACATCGATGACGTAGAGGGTCAGGTCGCTCAGCTCGGGACTGAAGGTCGCCGCCAGATTGTCGCCGCCGCTCTCGATGAAGACCACGTCGAGGGGCGCGTGCTGGGCCACCAGCTCGTCCACCGCGGCGAGGTTCATGGAGGCGTCCTCGCGGATCGCGGTGTGCGGGCAGCCCCCGGTCTCCACGCCGACGATGCGCGAAGGCGGCAGCGCCTCGGAGCGCACCAGGAACTCGGCGTCCTCGCGGGTGTAGATGTCGTTGGTCACCACGGCGACCTGGTAGCGGTCGCGCATGCGCTTGCAGAGGCGGTCGACGAGGGCGGTCTTGCCGGAGCCCACGGGGCCTCCGATGCCCACGCGGAGGACGGGTCGTTCGGTCATGGAGTTGCTCACGATCGGAAGAGGCGGGTGTGCTGGGTCTCGTGCCACGCGCTGGCCAAGGATTGGCCGGGGGCGAAAGCGCCGAGGTCGTCGTCGGGGAGAGTCTCGGCCACCCGGGCGGCCTCTTCCAGGGCGTCGCCGAGACCGAGGAGGATCCGTTGGCCGGCGGTCTGGCCGAGGGGGACCACCTTGATGGCCGCGGCCACCGAGCCCTCGAGCCAGGTCCAGAGGAACCCGCGGACCGCCTCGGCTTCGCCGAGGCCCAGCCGCTCGGCGGCGAGGGCGAAGGCGGCCACGTGGCAGTCCTCGAGGTCCTCCGGCAGCTCGGCGCGAGTCACCAGTTCGAGATCGACCAGGAGCCGCACCAGGGCGCGCCCGGTGGCCTGGGACTCGTGCTGGAGTTCGGCGGTCTCGCGGGTCGCGTCGTAGAGCCGCGCCCAGCGCGTCACCGCCGCGTCGTCGCCCGCGCGGAGCGCGCGGTGGGCGCGGACCAGGAGGGGGCCGTCGAGGCGCGCGAGGGCGTGACCGAGGAGGCCCGTGATCCACTCGCGGGCGCCGGCCTCGTCGGTGACCCAGCCGCGCTCCACGGCGGTCTCCAGGCCGCGCGACCAGGTGTAGCCGCCCACCGGGAGCGCCGGGCTGACGAGCTGGAAGAGTCGGGGGAGCGCGCTCACTCGTGCCCGTGCGAGTGCGAGTGCGAGTGGCCGTGCGAGTGCGAGTGGCCGTGCGAGTGCGAGTGGCCGCCTCCTTCGTAGGCGCCCCCCTCGGGCTCGAAGGGCGCCTCCTCGGCGGCCACCTCGAGGCCCAGCCCGCGCACCATGTCGTCGAGCACATGGTCGTGCTCGTAGCGCAGCCACCCCTCACCGATCTGCAGCGGGACGTGGCGGTTCCCCAGATGGTAGGCGGCCACGACCAGCCGGTGGTGGTCCGGCGCGCGCACGGTGGAGACCGTCTCGTCCGCGGCGCGCACCTCGACGATGGTCCCGTCGGCCGCGCGCAGCCGGTCACCTCCGCGGAGCACGGTCCCGCGGGCCAGGAAGAGCCCCACCTCCCGGCCGTCCGCGAGGGTCGCCCGCAGGCGGCTCCGCTGCCGGAGCTCGAAGGGCAGGGTCAGGGTCGTCGCGGTGGGTTCGTCGCCGTCGTGGCGGCTGCGGATCTCGAGCATGGTCGTCTCTCAGAAGAGGAAGTAGCGCTGCGCCATGGGGAGCACCTTCGCCGGCTCGCAGGTCAGGAGCTGGCCGTCCGCGCGCACTTCGTAGGTATGCGGATCGACCTCGATCTTGGGGGCATGGTCGTTGAGGACGAGGTCCTTCTTGCGGATGGTCCGGGTGCCCTTGCAGGCCACGATGCGCTTGGCGAGACCCAGGGCGTCCCCCACGCCGGCGTCCACGGCGGCCTGGGACATGAAGGTCAGCGAGGTCTGGGACCGGGCGCGGCCATAGGACCCGAACATCGGCCGGTAGTGCGTCGGCTGGGGCGTGGGGATGGACGCGTTCGGATCGCCCATCGGCGCCATGGCGATGAAGCCCCCCTTGAGGACCAACGAGGGCTTCACGCCGAAGAAGGCGGGCTTCCACAGGCAGAGGTCCGCCAACTTCCCCACCTCCACCGAGCCCACCTCGTGACCGATGCCGTGGGTCAGCGCGGGGTTGATGGTGATCTTCGCGATGTAGCGGCGCACCCGGAAGTTGTCGTGCTCCGCCGGGTCCTCGGCGAGGCTGCCGCGCTGGACCTTCATCTTGTGCGCGGTCTGGAAGGTGCGCACCACCACCTCGCCCACGCGCCCCATCGCCTGCGAGTCGCTGGCGATCATGCTGAAGGCGCCGAGGTCGTGGAGGATGTCCTCCGCGGCGATGGTCTCTTTCCGGATCCGCGACTCGGCGAAGGCCACGTCCTCGGGGATCTTCGGGTCCAGGTGGTGACAGACCATGAGCATGTCGAGGTGCTCGTCGATCGTGTTCACCGTGTAGGGCCGCGTCGGGTTGGTGCTCGAGGGCAGGATGTTGCTCCGACCCGCGGCGGTGATGATGTCGGGCGCGTGCCCCCCGCCCGCGCCCTCGGTGTGGTAGGCGTGGATGGCCCGGCCCTTCATGGCCGCGAAGGTGTCCTCCACGAAGCCCGACTCGTTCAGGGTGTCGGTGTGGATGGCCACCTGGACGTCGAAGGCGTCGGCGACGGTCAGGCAGTTGTCGATCGCCGCCGGGGTCGTGCCCCAGTCCTCGTGGAGCTTCATGCCCATCGCGCCGGCGCGGAGCTGCTCCTCGAGGGGCAGCGGGAGGCTGGCGTTGCCCTTGCCGAGGAAGCCGAGGTTCATCGGGAAGGCCTCGGCCGCCTCCAGCATCCGGTGGATGTGCCAGGCGCCCGGAGTGCAGGTGGTGGCGTTGGTGCCCGTCGCCGGCCCCGTGCCGCCGCCGAGCATGGTGGTCACGCCGCTGGCCAGGGCCTCCTCGATCTGCTGCGGGCAGATGAAGTGGATGTGCGCGTCGATGGCGCCCGCGGTGAGGATCTGCCCCTCGCCGGCGATGACCTCGGTCGAAGCGCCGAGGGCGATGTCCACCCCGGGCTGGACGTCCGGGTTGCCCGCCTTGCCGATGCCGACGATGCGCCCGTCCTTGATGCCCACGTCGGCCTTCACGATGCCCCAGTGGTCGACGATCAGCGCGTTGGTGATCACCAGGTCGACGACCTCGGCGCGCGGTCGCTGGCTCTGGCCCATGCCGTCGCGGATGACCTTGCCGCCGCCGAACTTCACCTCGTCGCCGTAGACGGTCCGGTCCTCCTCGACCTGGATCCAGAGGTCGGTGTCGGCGAGGCGGACGCGGTCGCCCACCGTCGGTCCGTACATGGCCGCGTACTCGCGGCGATCGATGGTGCTCATCCTTCGTCCTCCAGCGGGCCCATGACCTCGCCTCGAAAGCCGTAGACCGCGCGCGCGCCGGCGTAGGCGACCAGGGTCACCTCCCGGCTCTGGCCGGGTTCGAAGCGCACCGCCGTCCCCGCGGGGATGTCCAGCCGCATGCCCCGGGCCGCGGCGCGGTCGAACTTCAGCGCCGGGTTGGTCTCGGCGAAGTGGTAGTGGGAGCCGACCTGCACCGGGCGGTCGCCCGAGTTGGCGACCTCCAGGGTGATCTTGGGCCGGCCCGCGTTCAGCTCCAGGGTGCCCGGGGCCGCGCGGACCTCACCGGGCACGAACCCGCCGCCGCTCTTCGCGCCGCTCATCGGATCGGCTCGTGAACGGTCACCAGCTTGGTGCCGTCGGGGAAAGTGGCCTCGACCTGGACCTCGTCGATCATCTCCGGGACGCCCTCCATCACCTCTTCGCGGGTCAGCACCTGGGTCCCCAGGGTCATCAGCTCGGCCACGGTCTTACCCGCCCGCGCCCCCTCGAGGATCGCCGAGGAGATCAGCGCGATGGCCTCCGGGTAGTTCAGGGAGATCCCGGCCTCGCGCCGCCGCTCGGCGAGCAGGCCCGCGCAGAAGATCAGCAGCTTGTCCTTGTCTCTCGGTGATAGCTCCATCAGCTCCTCCAGATGCCGGGATCGATGCGCGGCCGCCCCCAGGCGTCGCGGATTCGGTGGCGGGCGGCCTCCAGGGTCGCACGGACCCGGGTTCCATCGGGTCCCAGCGCCCGCACCACGGTGAGCGGCCCGGCGGCGCTCCGCAGCGTGGTCGCGCCGGCTTCGCAGCGAGCGTCGGTCAGGGCCTCGCGCACGGCACGGGTGGCGTCCCCGGTGGCGACCAGCGTCCCGAAGGCCGCGTGGCCCCCCAGGCCCCAGCGCGCACCACCGAAGGCGCCGCCGCCGGCCACGTCGCCGCGCTCGACGAAGACCGGTCGGTCGCCGAGGCGCACGGTGAAGTCCAGGCGCAGGGACCCGCGCTCGAAGCCTTCGTCCGCGGCCGGGCGGCCGAGGCAGACGACCTCCCAGCCGAGGAAGCTGGAGCCGGGGGCCAGCTCCACCTCGGTGCGCAGCAGGGCGTCGGCCCCTTCGTAGACCACCATCTCCTGGGGCACGTGCTCCAGGGCCGCGCCCGCCTCGACGGCGAGCTCGGTGTGCAGGGCCGCGCGGTACCCGTTGGTGCGGTAGATCTTCCCCGCTCCGGGCGTGGACAGGAGCGCGCGGGCTCCAGCGCGGACCCGGCCGCGGATGCGCAGCTCGTCGCCGCCCACGCACCCGCCCGGCGGATGGAGGATCACCACGTGCGCGGTACCGTCGTCCTCGGGGTGGAAGGCCCGCTGGATCCGCAGCGGCCCCTCGTGCTCCACCCGGCCGAGGCGGGTTCGCCCGGCCCGCTCGCGCAGCTCCAGGTCCAGCCGGGCGGCCCAGCGACGCACCGGTCCGGCGGCGGGCTCGGGTGCCGCGAGGGGAGCTTCGACCTCCGAGGCCGTCAACATCGGCGGATGCTAGCTCGCCCAGATTTCGACGTTGTTTCGGGGCGATGAAAACAGCAAAGATCCCGGTGGGATTTGCGGGCCGTGGATGCGTCTCGTTGCACCCTCCGTTGCAAAGCGGTGCAGGCGCCCCGGGATCTCTCGCGACGCGCGCTCCCGGGACCGCGGTCCACCTCTTGCAGCCCATCCGTTCCTCGGGCCATCGACCCCGCCCGTCACCCTCCCCGATGAGCGCCTACCTCTACCCCATCTCGCTGGCCGCCATCTCCGTCTTCGTAGCGGGGCTGGAGCGCTTCTTCCCCTACCGCAAGGACCAGAAGCAGCTCCGCCGGACATTGGGCTGGGACGTGCTCCACCTCGTCTTCAACGGCCACTTCCTGGGCGTGATCTTCTTCGGGATCGCCACCCATTGGATCCTGCCGCCCCTCGACGGGTGGTTCGCCGACCGGGGGTGGACCGACGCCGTATATCGGAACGCGGCCGCCGACTGGCCGATGTGGGCGCAGATCCTGGTCGCCCTCTTCGCCATCGATTTCCTCCAGTGGTGCGTGCACAACCTGCTGCACCGGGTCCCCTGGCTCTGGGAGACCCACAAATGCCACCACTCGGTGGAAGACGGCGAGATGGACTGGATCGTGTCCTTCCGCTTCCAATGGACCGAGGTCGCGGTCTACCGGGCGGTGCTCTACCTGCCCCTGGCGTGGTTCGGTTTCGCCACCGAGGCGGTGCTCTTCCACGCCATCTTCGGGACCCTGATCGGGCACCTGAACCACGCCAATCTCGGGATCACTTGGGGCCCGCTGCGCTACCTCCTGAACAGCCCGCGGATGCACATCTGGCATCACGACTACGAGGGCGACCGGACCACCACCAAGAACTTCGGGATCATCTTCAGCTGCTGGGATTGGATCTTCGGCACCGCCTACATGCCCGACGAGCCCCCGAAGAAGCTGGGCTTCCCCGGGGTGGAGACCTTCCCAAAGAACTTCTTCGTGGCCACCGCGTGGCCCCTGGGCGCGGTCCTGCCGCAACGCGGCCGCGTGCTCGTGGGCGTGCTCCTCGGGGTGACGCTGCTGGTGGGCGGTTGGTACCTCCACCTGCCGCCTTCGGAGCAGGGCGGCGCCAGCACCCCGATGCTCGGCGAGTCGATGGCGTCGTCGCAGCCCGACGGCCCCGGCCAGCCGATGGACCCCTACCCCGCCAGCCCCGAAGCCGCCCGAGCGGCCCTGGCGCACTTCGGCGACGAGGCGCGCGCCAACGGGTTCGAGCACCCGGAGATGATGATCAGCGTGCCCGAGCTGGCCGCCGCGCTGGGCGCCCGGGGCCTGGTGCTCCTCGACGTCCGACCCACCGAGCGCTTCGAGGCCGGCCATCTGCCCTCGGCCCGCGCCCTGGACCGGGGGGACTACTCGAGCTCCGAGCCCATCCCGGGCATGAGCCGCCCACCGGAAGAGCTCCAGGCGCTCCTGCGGCGGCTGGGGGTCCACGACGACTCGAAGGTGGTGGCCTACACCGATGGGGGTCCCGAGGCCCATCGGCTCTGGTGGACCCTCCGCGGCAACGGCGTGGACATCGCGATCCTCGATGGCGGGATGCAGCAATGGATCGCCCGCGGTCACCGCCTCGCCGAAGGCCCCGGCGCGGAGGTCTCGGCGGGCACGGTGAGCGTGGAGCCGACGGAGATGGGCCTGGCGCATTGGGAGGACGTGAGCGCCTTCGTGGCCGAGCACGAGGCGGTGCTCCTGGACACCCGGGAGCGCGAGGAGTTCACCGGCGAGCAGCAGAAGTCCAGCGCGGCCCGGGCGGGACGCATCCCTGGCGCGCGCCACTTGCCTTGGTGGTCCATCGTGCGCGACGTCGACGCGGACCATCGCCTGCGACCGCCGACCGAGCTCACCGGGATGTTCGCCGACGTCGATCTCGCGCCGGGCCAGCCGGTGGTCACCTACTGCCAATCGGGCACCCGGAGCGCCGGGGTCTACTTCGCCCTCCTCCAGCTCGGCGCCGACGAGGCGACGTTCGCCAACTACGACGGCTCCTGGGCCGAGTACTCGCGCCTCGACCTGCCGGTGGAGCCGTGAGGGTCGCGCTGGTGGGTCTGGTCGCCGTCTTCGCTCTGGCCTGGAGCGACGACGAGGCGCGCCCGCTGCACCAGCACGTCCGCGGGGCGTCGCTGGGCCTCTTCGCCACCGATCCCGACTACGACTACGGCACGATGCTCGCGGAGATGCGCGGTCGCGGCGCCAGCGACGTGCTCCTGGTCCACCGCCTGATGCAGCGCGACGTACGCGCCGACGCGCCCGCGCTGGTCGACGGCTCCAGCCCGCGCATGGCCACGATCGAGCGCACCATTCACCAGGCTCGCGCGCTGGGGCTCCGAGTGGGGCTGATGCCCATCGTCGGGCTCGAGCGGCGCGCGCCCGGCGAATGGCGAGGGCGGCTGGACCCCCGCGACCTCGACGAGTGGTTCCGCGTCTACGGCGCCCACGTGGGCGAGCTGGCCCAGCTCGCCGAGCGTACGGGGGCCACGCGCTTGGTGGTCGGCAGCGAGCTGAACGACCTCGAGCGCCACGCGGACCGCTGGCGCGGACTCGCCGCGGAGGTCCGCGCCGAGTTCGCCGGCGAGCTGGTCTACTCGGCCAACTGGGACCGCTACCGAGCGGTGCCCTTCTGGGACGCCGTCGACACGGTGGGCGTGAGCGCCTACTTCCGGGTCGACGGAAGCGAGGGCGCCCGGGCGGCGTGGACGCGGCGCCTGGAGGAGCTGCGGGCCTTCGCGGGGCGGCGGGTGCTGCTGACCGAGGTGGGCTACCCAGCTCACGCCGAGGCCGCGCGCTACCCCTGGGACGAGACCCGGGACGCGCCGCGCGACCAGGCGCTGCAGGCCGAGCTCCTGGGCGCTTTCTGCGAGGCCTACGAGACGCGGCCGGGGGCCGGCTACTACGTCTGGAATTGGTTCGGGGTGGGCGGTCCGCGGGACGCGACTTACGCGCTCCGCGGCAAGCCGGCCGCGGCGCGCTTCGAAGGGTGCATGGAGGGTGATCGATGAGTGAACGGAACCGAGGGCGGCGCGCCTTCTTGCGGAAGAGTCTCCTGGGGAGCGCGGCGGTGATGGCGGCCTGCGGGAGCGACGAGGAGCCGACCCCCGCGCCCGAACCCGCTCCGACACCGGAGCCGGCGGCCCAGGCGGCCCAGCAGCTCCCCGACGGCCTCGACCCACGCGACTTCGAGGTCCACGGCCTGGAGCCGCTGACCCTGGAGACCCGCCGAGACCGCTTCGGCACCAGCGTGGTCACCCCGGCGAGCCTCTTCTTCGTCCGCAACAACCTCCCGCTACCGCCCGCGTCCATCGTGGCCCGGCCCGACGACTGGGAGGTCACCCTGGAGGGCGTCGGCGAGGCGCGCGCGGTCACCGTGCGCGAGCTGAAGCAGTGGGGCGTCGCCACCGTGGCGACGGTGGTCCAGTGCTCCGGCAACGGCCGGCAGTTCTTCGAGCACGAGACCTCCGGGTCCCAGTGGGGCGTGGGCGCCGCGGGCTGCGCGGTCTGGAGCGGGGTTCCCCTGCGGACCGTGGTGGAGAAGCTCGGCGGCGCCGCCGACGCGGCACGCTTCCTGACCAGCACCGGCGGCGAAGAGCTCCCCGAGGACGTCGACCGCGACGAGGTGGTGGTCGAGCGATCCATCCCCAAGGCCAAGGCCCTGGACGACTGCATCCTGGCCTGGGAGATGAACGGGGCGCCCATCCCCATCACCCACGGCGGACCGCTGCGGCTGATCGTGCCCGGCTTCTACGGGTGCAATCAGATCAAGTACGTGAAGAAGCTCGCCTTCACCGAAGAGGAGACCCGGGCCCACATCATGCGCGCCGGCTACCGCTTCCGGCCCATCGGCGAGAGCGGCAGCCCGGACCAGCCGTCCATGTGGACCATGGCGGTTAAGTCGTGGATCAACGGCCCGAGCGGCCGGCACCCGGTGGCCGCGGGCCCGCTGCAGGTCCACGGCGTGGCCTTCTCCGGCGGCAAGGGCGTCGCCAAGGTCGAGGTCTCCACCGACGGCGAGACCTGGCGCGAAGCGCAGCTCCTCGGCCCCGACCTGGGTCCCTACGCCTGGCGTCAGTTCACGGTTCCCCTGGAGGTCGAGCTCGGCGAGGTCACCCTCTACAGCCGCGCCACCGACCAGGAGGGCGCGGTGCAGCCGGAGCTGCGGGTGGAGAACCACCGCGGCTACGGACACAACGGGTGGCGGGACCTGGCGGTCACCTTCGCGGTGGTCGAGGGGCCGGTGATCCTCGAAGAGGAAGAGGCCGCGGGCCTGGGCATCGCTCAGGGGCCAGAGCCGGGGAGCCTGGAGCTCAGCGAGGGCGAGCAGGCCGGCCGCGCGCTCTTCACGGCCGACGCCGCGCCCGCCTGCGGCACCTGTCACACGCTCTCCGAGGCGGCGACCACCGGCTCGGTGGGCCCCAACCTGAACGCCCTGGCTCCCAGCGAAGAGCGCATCGCCACGGCGATCACCAACGGGGTGGGCGCGATGCCGGCGTACGGAGACCGACTGACGCCGGAGCAGATCCAGCAGATCGCCGCCTATGTCCGGAAGGTGGTCGCGCCTTGAGCGCGGCGGCCAGTCGGGTCCGCCGGGCGAGCGGGCTGGCTGCCCTGGCTGCCCTGGCCGCCTCGGCGGCCATCGGGGTCGTGGGATGCGACGAGGGCGCGGACGACGCCGGCGGCACGGCGGCGCGAGAGAGTCCCGCGCGAGGGAGCGCGGAGCGCGAAGCGGCGCGGGAAGCGACGGAGACCTCAGCGAACCGGGGGGCCACCGCGGCGGGCGAGCCCGAGCCCTGCGCGGAGCGGGCCCTGGCCGCGACCGACGAGCTGAAGCGGGCGCTGAAGACCCGGCTGATGGCGGCGATGCGCGAGGGCCCCGACGCGGCGGTCACCGTCTGCGCCGACGAGGCCGAGGCGATCCGGGCGCGGGTCGCCGAGGAGACGGGCGCACGCATCGGCCGGACCAGCGAAGGGCTGCGGAACCCGGCGAACGCGGCGGCGCCCGAGTGGGCCCGTCGCTACCTCGCCGAGCCGCACCGGGTGGACGGCGCCTTCGCGCCCTGGAGCGAGCGCGTCGACGGCGAGGCCCACGCGGTAGCGCCGCTCCCCACCGGCGGACTCTGCCTGACCTGCCACGGCGCCGAGGTGCCCCCGCCGGTGCAAGCGAACCTCGACGAGCGCTACCCGGAGGATCGGGCCACCGGGTTCGCCGAGGGCGACCTGCGCGGCGTGGTCTGGGCCGCGCTCGACTGCGAGTGAGCCGCGCGCCAGGCGCGCGGTGATCGCCGCCTTCGCGTTCAGCCGGCGCCCAGGACTTCCGCCACCACCTGCTCCACCGGCGAGCGCGGATGCACGAAGTCCAGGGGCTCGCGGACGTAGAACATGGGGTTCGACAGCCAGCGCACCTTGCCGCTGGGGTTGGGGCTGGCGCTGTGGAGGGCCAGCGGGTGCAGGAGGAAGACGTCCCCCGCGGCCCCGTGGAGCTCCACGAAGCGGGTGCAGCTGCGGCTCCACTCGGCGCCGATGTCGAAGCCGGTGAGGTCCACGCCCTCCGGCCGCGCGGCGAGGGCTCGGGCCACCACGGGCACCGAGTCCGCGGCCAGGTAGGTGGCCCCCGCGCCCGGCGCCACGTCGTCCAGGAGCAGCAGCCCCACCAGCCCGTTCCGCCAGGAGTCGAGGCGCGCCCGCTCGGGCGGGTCGTCCACGTGCCACCCTTCGAAGCCGGGCCCGGGGAGCTCGTCGGTCCATTGGGGCGCGGGGACCAGGTTGAGGATCACGTTCTCGCCGATGCGCGACGTGGCCACCCGCTCCGCGCCGCCGAGGGCCGCGGTGACCGCCGCCCACACCGCGGGCAGCTCGGTGGCCAGATCGATGCTCGCGTCGCCGTAGACGTCGATGCGCTGCCGCCAGAAGGTCGCCGGATCCGCCGGGTCGAACGCGCGCGCGGCGTCGGCATCGCGGGCGGCGTCGAACTCCTTGAGGACCTTCTCGGGCGCCACCCGCAGGCGGCGCAGCGTGCTCCGCCGGATCCGTTCGCAGAGCGCCGCCGGCACCGCGCCGCACAAGGTGAGGTGCCCGTGGTCGCGCAGCTCCCGGGTGAGGTCGTCCACCGGCTCCGGCGCGGTCGGGGCCGCGACCACCGGCGCTCGCCGCCCCCCGAGGCGCAACATCGAACGCAGGGTGGCCTCGGTGCGGTCCAGGTCGTCCCCATCGCCGTCGTGCGGCAGGCGGCCCGCGTGGGGCCAGTGGGGCGCGAAGCGCAGCCGCTCGCCAGCGAAGTAGATCATCAGCGTGGAGGATCGGTTGGCCCCGAAGAGCCGCATGGCTTCCTCGAGGACCGGTCGGGCCCGGGACAGCGGCGGGAGCTGGGGCCCGTCGAAGAGCACCACGCCGCGCGCCGCGGCGGCGTCCGAGAGCAGCCCGATGGCCTGCTGGTTCAGCTCGGCCCAGAGCGCCTCGGCGCCCGCGCGGTCGCCGGCCGCGTCCCGGACGAGGATGAGCAAGATGCGCGCGGTGACCCGCGAGGGATGGATCCGCAGAGCCTCTTCCAGGTCGGCGCGGGCTTCGGCCAGCCGGCCCAGCCGGTAGTACGCCTCGCCGCGGTGCACGTAGACCGCCGCGCCCACGGTGTCGTCCATGGCGCGGATGCCGCGGGCGTTGGTCTCCAGGCAGGCCTCGGGATCGCCCTCCACCAGGTCCAGCGCGGAGAGCCCGATGTAGGGCCAGCGAGTGCGCGCGGTGGTGGCGATGCTCTGCTCCAGGGTCGCCCGGGCTTCGTCGTAGCGGCGCAGCCAGAGCAGGAGCTCCCCGTGGTGGGCCTCCACCAGCGCCGACCCGGGGAAGCGCGCGCCGACCTCCGCGAGCCGCGCCAGCGCCTCGTCCGGCGCGACCGAGCGGATGCTCTCCAGCGCGCGCCGCGCGGCGAAGCGTTCGCCGGTGATCGGCGGCAGCCGGGAGAGCTCGCCGTCCTGCCAGCGGGTGGGGGTGATCGAGCGGTTCCCGGCGAGGCGCTCCAGCGCTGTGTCCAGGGTGTCGCGGACCGCGTCCCAGTCGTCGCTGGCCAGGATGGCGTCGGCGTCGTCGACCAGCCCCGCGAGGAGCTCGCGCACTTCGGTGAAGCGGTCGGTGGGCATGCGCTTGAAGCGCACGTCGACCACGAAGAGCGAGCGGAGCCGCAGGAGCCACGCGGTGGGCAGGAAGCCCGGGGCGGTCATGCTCGCCTGGGTGAGGGCCTCGTGGGCTTCGTCGGTCCGCCCCAGGCGCCACAGGGCCTCGGCCCGGACCATGGGGCGGCGGTAGTCGCCGCCGGGTCCCTCCACCAGCGCGAGGGCCTCCGCGTGGCGCCCGGCCAGCAGATGCACGGTGGCCCGGATCCGCTCCGCGTCCCGGGCTTCCTCTTCGCTGGCGAAGCCTTCGGGTCCCTCCAGGAGCTCCACCCACCGGAGCGCGGCCGCGCCGTCGGCCCGCCACAGAGCCAACTCGGCCAACTCTCGGAGCGCCCGCCCGTCGGCCGGGTCCTCGCTCCGCGCTCGGTGGAGCAAGCCCTTGGCGCGCTCCAGATCCCCGGCCAGCACCGCCACCCGGGCCCCCTCGAGGAGGACCGGAAGACCGCGGCCGAGCGCGATCGCGCGCTCCGCCGCTTCCAGCGCTCGCGCTCGGTGGCCGGCCTCCGCCGCCACCCCGGCCAGCTCCATCCACAGGGTCGCGGAGCCGTCCTCGATGGCCACCGCCGCTTCCAGCGCGCGACGGGCGGGCTCCCAGGCGCGCGCCCGCGCGTGGACCCGGGCCGACTCGACGAACCAGCGGAGGTTCCCCGGGTTCTGGGCCATGGCCTCGTCGAGCAGCTCCCGGACGTCGGCGGCCCACCCCAGGGGCCAGGCGCGGTCGATGGCCTCGCGCCGCGCGCGGTCCCCGAGACTGCCCGGCGTGCGACCCAGCTCGCGCAGCATCGCCAGCGCGCGCCCGTGGTCCCGGGTCACGTAGAGGAGCTGGGCGGCGACGAGGCGTACCGCGCCGTTCGACCCGCCGCGCTCCAGCGCCCGATCGAGGGCCGCCCGGGCCACGGTGAAGCGCCCCGCCCGGGTCGCGGCCAGGGCGCGGCAGAGCAGCGCCCGGGGGTCCGTCAGGCTCGATGGATCGGGCCGGACCGACCCGGTGAGGAGCGCTTCGTACTCGGAGCCCACGGCGGATCCTCCAGGGCGACCCCGACGAGCGGGGTCGCGCCCGCCTCACCCCGAGTCGCCGCCGAAGATGCGCTTCTCCAGCACGTCGGCGTACTGGCAGCACTGGAAGACCAACGCCGCCGCGTCCATGTCGCGGACCCGCGTGAGCGGCGCGAAGCCCTGGGTCACGATGGTGGGCATCTCCTTGGCGCCCTGGACCAGCATCGCGCGCGCGTAGCGGTTCTGGGGGATCCCGCTGAGGAGCATCGGCACGTCGACCACGTTGCTCAGCTCGCCCACGTCGCACTCCACGCCGAGGAGCAGCTCCCCCTCGGCGAAGGGCTCGTTGCCGTCGACGATGAAGATGCGCGCCCGATGCCAGCGGCCGTCGCCGAGGGGCACGTCGACCACGAAGGCCGCGTCGCCTTCCTCCTGCGCGGGGAGCGCCTTGCCGCGGAGGATGGACACGGTGCCTTCCAGCCGCTGGGCCAAATCGGTGCCGCGGCCCTCGCTCGCGGCGGAGGTCAGCGGGGACCAGCGCATCTCCACCTCGGCGGGCACCGGCGCGCTGCCCAGGATGTAGCGGCGCAGGAGGTCGTCGAGGTCGGTCTCGGTCTCGTCGTCGGCGGTGAGGAAGTCCACCGCGCGGTCGATGGTCACCGGCCGCCCCCAACCGACGACCAGGGGCTTGCCGCCCAGCGCCTTGCGCCAGGTCTGCGAGCAGGAGCCGGTGTAGCAGGCGGCGAAGACGACCAGCTTCAGCTCGGGGTGCACCTGCGTCGGGTCGAGGTCCCCCGGCTTCACCACGCCACCGTCGCTGGTCTCGACCGCGCCGTCGTCGTGCCCGTGGGCCAGCCAGAACACGCCAGCGGGCGCCAGCGAATCCACGCCCTCGCCCTTGCCGTAGAAGGCCTCGACCATCTCCCGGTGGGTGGCCTCCTCGTCGATGACCACGGTGAAGCCCTGCTGGCGGAGGACCTCCACGTCGTCGTCGATGTGGGCCCGGGCCATGTCGAAGAGCTTGCGGTCGTTGGCCGAGTGCACCTTGAGGCCGAAGAGGAAGAGGAAGCTCTTCCCGTCCCCCACGCCGGCGCCGAGGGGCTCGAGCACCTTGCGCTTGTCGGGGTCGTCGGTGCGACGGCCCTCGCCCCAGGCTTTGACCCCGCTGGCCTTCTTGGTCTGCCACCCCGACGGCAGCTCGGGCTCCGGCTTCGGGCCCGACGGCGCGGGCTCGGCGGGCTTCACGGCCTCCGGCTTCGCGGGTGCGGCTTCCTCGCCGGCGGTTTCGCCGGGCTTCCCCCATGACTTCATCTCACTCCCCTTCCGGTGGGCTCGCGGGCTCGGGTCCGACGCGCATCCGGGGAACGATCTCCGTCAGCGCGAGATAGACGGCGAAGCCGGCGAAGGCGACCCAGAACTCGAGGGCGTAGAGCCGACGGCGAGCCATCAGCTCCATGGGCACCTCGGCCGCGCGGCTCCACAGAGGTCCGCCGCCCCCTTCGGGCGCGAGCACCACGAAGAGGACATAGGCGGCGTAGCCCATCCCCGTCAGGAAGTTGAGGAGGACGAGCCCGTGGACGACGTTCACCCAGAGAGGGCGACGCACCGCCCTAGAAGTCGTCGGCGGCGGCGAACTCTTGCTCGATCTTGTCCGCGGTGGAGGCCACGACGTGGAGCGGGAGCTCGAACTCCTCCATGTCCATGGTGGCCATCTGCACGCTGTAGCGGACGACGTAGATCTCGCGGTCGAGGGCCAGGCCTCCCACCGCGAAGTCGAAGTTCTTCCGCAGCGCGACCTCGGGGTTCATCTGGTTCAGACGACACGCGGCGGAGGCGAAGTCGCACCACTCGCGGTTCATCGCTTCGAAGCGCGAGACGATGACCGCCTGCAAGCGCTTGTTCTGGTACTCGAAGACCAGCTTGAAGCTGTTTTCCTTGTCCTCCGCGAGCTTGTACTTCGAGCGCGCGTATTCCTGAACCTCGGCCCACGTCGGCATGTCTTGCTCCCCCGGCCGCCCTTGCGGCCGTTGTGCCCTGGAGCCTAAAGGGTCGCCCGCGCGTTGGGAAGCACGAAGCGCTCCGCTCCCGGCTCAGTAGCGGGTGGGCTCGGTGAAGGTGGTGTCCTCCACCAGGTACTCCACGCGCCGGCCGTCGCGGTTGAGTACGCAGTCGCCGCTCTCCAGGAGCCGGCGGAGCGCGAGCTGGGCGGTGCGCACGCTGACGTCCAGCTCCTGGGCCGCTTGCCGGGTGGTCACCCCACCGTGGCGGGCGATCACCCGCAGCAGCCGATCTTCGACGTGCTCCACGCAGCGGGGATCGGGCAGGACGAGGACTCCGTGGGGCTCGAGGCGGAGGGTCCCCCCACCCCGATGGACGGTCGCCGCGCCCTCGAGGCGCGCGCGCATCCGGTGGACCAGCACGTCCAGGATCCCCGCGTGGAGCGAGGGGACGAACTCGAACTCGTAGGCCTTCTCGAAGAGCACCGGGTCGGGGAGCCCCTTGGCGCCAGCGAGGGCCAGCGCGGCCACCGCCGTGTCCACCCGCCCCCGCCGGAGCCGGGTTCGCTCGAGCCGCATCGGGTCGTCCCCTTCGGCCTGGAGCAAGGGCACCGCGACCCGCAGGATCCGCCGCGGCGCTCGATCCGGCCGCGCCACCACCGAGGCGATGGTCGAGTCCGCCGGCCCGTCGGGCGGCCCCACGATCCCGTGGAGGCCGGCGGGGGTCTCCTCTTCGTCGCCCCGGGCCCAGGCCCCGAGTCGGGGCGGGACCTCGCCGATGGCCACCCGCGGGTCCAGGGCGGCGGCCAGCGCGGTGGCCTCGCGGACCATGTCGCGGAAGCCGGCGGTGTGCGCCAAGGTCGCGTCGCGGCGCTCGTCGAAGGCCTCGGCGTCGCCCGCCCGCGCCGCCCGGAGCCAGCCGATGAGACTCGCGGCGGCGCGCACCGCGGGCACGTCCGGCGCGCCCACGAGGGGATCGGTGTCCGACTCCAGGAAGATCCGCGACCCGGCCAGGACCCGCTCCCACACGAGCCACCCCTGCCAGGGCGGCGGCGCGATCGGGGTCAAGGCGGAGAGGATCCGCGTGGCCAGATGAGGCCGACCCGCGCGGCGACGCACCCGGGCCAAGAGGATCGAGGCCAGGAATCGTTCGCCCCGGAGCCCTTCGGTGCGGGCCATCCGCGAGGCGCGCCGGGCCAGGCTGGTGGCCTCCTCGAGATCGTCCTCGGTGAGCGCGGCCATCGCCCGGACCAGCTGGGCGTCGATGACCATGCTGGCGTCCTGGGCCTGGGATCCGGCGGCGTGCAGGGCCCGGCCCTCGTCGGCCAGCCCCTCGACCTCGCCCCGCAGGATCTTCGCCCAGGCCGCCGCGCGCCGCTCGCCCCGGTCGGTCCCGCCGATGCGCGC
Organism: Myxococcales bacterium UBA1660; assembly: GCA_002320815.1. Taxonomy (GTDB): domain Bacteria; phylum Myxococcota_A; class Polyangia; order Polyangiales; family Houyiibacteriaceae; genus UBA1660. The sequence continues at coordinate 89,812 of DCLA01000072.1, read as the reverse complement.
GCGCACCGCGGCCATCCGCTCCAGCGCCGGGAGATCCCACCCGATCAGCGCCTCGCGCTCGCGGTGGGCCACGGCCAGGAGCGCCGCCGGTCCGGTGAGCCCCTCGAGGTCCGGGCAGGGCCCGGCGTCCGCGTCGACCAGCCGCCGGGCGCAGACGATGGCCGCCTCCCACGCTCGCGCCTCGTCGCTCCCCTCCGCGCGGAGCTGCTCGAGGACGTCGCGCGCGTTGTGCAACAGCCCGGAGCAAACGTCCGCGTGAGTCTTTTGAGCGAGGCTTCGGAGCTTCATGCGTTCCAGTCGGGTAACATTGTGCACCATGGCTTCGCCTCGTGGATACCGACATCTCTGCGAGATCGCCTCGGGCGGCATGGCGAGGGTCTACGTAGCGGTCGAGCGGGGGGACCGCTCCGGGGCTCTCTTCGCGGTCAAACGGCTGCATCCGCACCTCCGGGACGATCCCCGCGCCCGTCGCACTCTGTTCGACGAAGCCCGCCTGGCGGGCAACGTCACCCACCCCAACGTGCTGAAGGTCCACGGCACGGGACGGGACACCGACGGCCCCTACCTGGCCATGGACTACGTCGACGGGATCTCGCTGGCCGAGCTCTACTCGGCGGTGAAGCGCCTCGACGAGGAGATGCCGCTGCAGGTCTGCGTGGACGTGACCCGGCAGATCGCCCTTGGCCTCCACGCGGTGCACGAACAGGCCGGCGGGCTCCTGGTGGTCCACCGGGACGTCTCTCCGCACAACGTGCTCATCGACTTCGCCGGCCGGGCGCGCATCGCCGACTTCGGGATCGCCAAGGCCGCACCGGGGTCCAGCGAAGACGAGGATCGGGCCGCCACCAGCACCGGCGTGCTCAAGGGCAAGGTGGGCTACATGGCCCCCGAGCAGCTCCGCTTCGAAGAGCCCGATCGGCGCGCCGACCTCTTCGCCCTGGGCGTGGTGCTCTACGAGCTCCTGGCCGGCCGGCGGCTCTACCACGGCTCCGATGGGGCCGAGGGCGCCCGCCGGATCCTCCACGAGCCCCCGCCGGACATCATGGACGAGCGCGAGGACGTCCCGCCGGAGATCGTCCAGCTCCTCTTCGTGCTCCTCGCCAAGGACCCGGCGATGCGCCCGGAGACCGCCCTCAGCGTGGCCGAGCGCCTGGGCGCCATCCAGCGCGCGCTCGCCGAAGAAGAGGGCCGCACCGTGCGGCTGGGCGACTACGCCGGTTCGTTCTTCGAGCGCGAGCGGCGCGAACGAAAGCGGCGCATCGACGACGGCCTGGTCCGCTCCCGGGCCCTCGACGAGGCCGAGCCCCAGCTCGGGCGCCACGCGACCTACCCGCCGCCGGCCCCCCTGAAGTGGCGCGTGAAGGGCGCGGCGATCAAGGCCACCCTGGCGTATCTGGTGGCCATCCAGGGCGAGGAGGGCCTGGCGCGCATCGTCGAGCTCTGCAGCGCGCCGGTGCGCTTGGCGCTGCAGACGCCGGTGATGGTCTCCAACTGGTACGACGGCGGCGTGATGTTCGAGCTCACCGAGGCCGCCGAGCGCCTCTGGGGAGATCTGGCCACCTACCGCCTGGCCTTCGCCACCGGCGCCGCCAGCGCCGACTACGCATTCGGCGACGGTGGCCCCTACGAGGTGTTCCGGCGCCAGGGGCTCAAGGAGGGCATCGCGCCCTTCCTCGACACCAGCGGCGAGATCTACCGGCTCTACTACGACGTGGGGAGCTGGATGGTGGAGTCGGTGGACGATCGCCACGCCCGCATGCGCATCGGCGATGGGGTGGTCTTCGCGGAGTGCATCGCCGCGCGCGTCGCCGGCTACCTCCACCGCGGCCTGGAGCTGGTGGGCGCCACCATGAGCGACTCCCGCTACCACCGCGAGGGCGACGACCTGGTCTTCGTCTGCGAGTGGAGCGCCCTCGAACGCCCTCGTTGACGCCGCCGACGCGGTCGCCCCACCCGAGCGTGTAAGCTGCCGGCGATGGCTGGTGAGTCCCGCTTCGCTCGTCTCTTCGACGCCACCTTCGGCACCGCCAAGGACGTGGTGCGCGGCCTGGGGCGCAGCTCCTATCGCGAACCCCTGAAGCAGGAGCTCGGCGCGTTGCCGCGGCTCGCCCTGGGGACCCTGCCGCTGGTGGCCAGCGCCGCGGCGGGCGGCACCCTGGTCGACGCGGCCATCCGCAACGCGGCCAAGGATCCCGGCGGGCTCGCCTTCGTGATGGACACCGAGCGGCTCACCTGGGGCGACCTCGACCGGCGCACCTCCCGCATCGCCCACGTGCTGGCCGAGCGCGGGGTGGGCGCCGGGGACGTCGTGGCGCTGGTGGGGACCAACGCGCCCGCTTACGTCGCCCTGGTCCTGGGCGTCGCGCGCGCGGGGGGCACCGCGGCCCTGGTGAACCACCACCTCGAAGGCCGTCAGCTCGCCCACGCCATCGACTCGGCGGCGCCGCGGCTGGTCGTGGCCGAGCGCCGCTTCGAGGAGGCGCTGCGCGCCCTCGACCGCGATCCCCTCGTCTACGGGGAGCGCGACGCGCCCCTGGAGACCGCCCTGGCCCACGCGCCCAGCGAGACCTTCGCGCCGGTGCGCCGCCCGATGACCGAAGCCTTGAGCGCCAAGGCCAAGATGCTCCTCGGGGGCGAGAAGGCCGACGAGCCGGACTTCATCTACATCTACACCAGCGGGACCACCGGCCTGCCCAAGCCCTGCCGCATCTCCCATGGCCGCGCGGTCACCGCCGCGGCCGGCTTCGCCGAGCTGGTCTTCGAGCTGGGCCCGGGCGACGTGCTCTACTCGCCGCTGCCCCTCTACCACGCCAGCGGGTTCATGCTGGGCGCCGGGAGCTGCATCGCCGCCGGCGCCACCATGGCCATCCGCGACGGCTTCTCGGCCAGCGCCTACTGGGACGATGTGCACCGCTACGGCGCCACCGCGCTCCTCTACATCGGCGAGCTCTGTCGCTACCTGGTCGCCGCGCCCGAGCGCGAGGGCGAGACGGGTCACCGGGTGCGCGTCGCCGTGGGCAATGGTCTGCGGCCCGACGTGTGGCCCCGCTTCCAGGAGCGCTTTCAGATCCCCCTGGTCCGGGAGTTCTATGCCGCCACCGAGGCCCCGGGCTTCATCATCAACCTCGAGGGCCGGGTCGGCGCGGTGGGCCACGTGCCCCTCCGGCGCAGCGGGTGGATGCGCCTGGTGAAGTACGACGTCGACCGCGACGAGCACGTCCGGGACCGGTACGGCTTCCTGATCGACACCGACATCGGCGAGCCGGGGGAGCTCCTGGTGAAGCTCAGCGATCGCCCGCTCACCGCGGCCACCGACTTCCGCGGTTATACGAGCGAGGACGCCACCCGGAAGAAGGTCCTCCACGACGTCTTCCGCACCGGGGACCGCTACTTCCGCAGCGGGGACCTCCTGCGCCGCGACGAAGACGACTACTTCTATTTCGTCGACCGCATCGGGGACACCTTCCGCTGGAAGGGCGAGAACGTCTCCACGGCGGAGGTGGCCGACACCCTGGGCGAGAGCGAGGCCCTCGCCGAGGTCACCGTGGTCGGCGTCGCGGTCCCCGGCCACGAGGGCCGCGCGGGCCTGGCGGTGGTGGTCCCCGCCGGCGAGTTCGATCCCGCCGCCTTCGCGCGCGCCGCCGCCCGCCTGCCGGCGTATGCGCGCCCGCGCTTCGTCCGAGTGGTCCGCGCCCTGGACACCACGGGAACCCACAAGGTCCGCAAGACCACCTTCGCCAAGGAGGGCGTCGACCCGGCCGAGGTCGAGGGGCCCCTCTTCGTCCTCGACGGCGAGCGCTACGTGCCGCTCGACGGGGAGCGCTGGGCCGCGGTCCGGGAGGGGACCCATCGGCTCTGACCCGCCGGCCAGCGCCATCGCGATCCATCGGCTGGGCGACGCGCTGATCTTCGCCGGCCACGTCGTCGACAACGCGCCTCACGCCCACCACGCGCTGCAGGTCACCGTCGGCCCCGCGCGGCTCCGGGTGGGCGGTAGCGAACACCGGGGGGCCACGCTGGTCGTCGCCAACGGGACCCGGCACGCGCTGGAGCTGGCGGGAGGTCTGGTGGTCCTCCTCGAGCCCGAGGGCTCCCTGGCCCGGGCCCTCCGCGACCGTTGGCTCGGCGCGGCCGATGTCGCCGTCGTCGAACCGCCTCTCGCCGCGGCCGGCCCCGAAGACGCGCTGGAGCGGCTGGCCGAGACGGCGACCACCCCGCCCGACGCCCGCGATCCGCGCGTCGCGCGGGTCCTCGCCTGGCTCGACGAGATGGAAGCGACGGCGCGCTGGCCCGACGTCGATCTGGCGGCCGCGCTGGGCCAGGTCCACCTCTCCGAGGGTCGCTTCCGCCACCTCTTCGCCGATCAAGTGGGCAGCTCCTGGCGGGGCTATCTCGTGTGGCGCCGCGCGCTGGTCGCGGCCAGCGCAGCGCTCGGGGGGGCCTCGCTCACCGAGGCGGCCCACGCCGCCGGCTACGCGGACTCGGCCCACCTCTCCCGGCAGTTCAAGCAGCTCTTCGGCTTCACGCCCTCCCGGGCCGTCGGGTTCAGCCGCTACGTTCAAGGCTGAGGCAGCGACCGGGGCCAGGGTGGGGTCATGCAGCAGCGACCCACCTCCATCCTCGACTTCGAGGCCCCGGCCATCCAGGACCTCATCCGCACCCGCGGCTGGCGCGACCGGCCGCCCTACGAGCGCATCGGCGCCGTCTACTCGTTCGTCAAAGACGAGATCGTGTTCGGCTACAACCGCTCCGACGACCTCGCCGCGAGCGAGGTCCTCCGCGACGGCTACGGCCAGTGCAACACCAAGGGCAACCTGCTGATGGCGCTCCTCCGCGGCGTCGGATCAAAGCCATTCGCTCCTAGAACACGGAGGCATCCGCCTGCGGCGGGGCAACCGCCTTCGGCGGGGCATCCGCCTGCGGCGGGGCAAGGGAGCAGGTCGATGAAACGCGACCTTCGGCCGCTTTTCATCTTCCTGCTAGCGCCCGGGCCGCGGGCTCAGAAGGTGTCCCAGTCGCCGGTCTGGACCTCCCACGCGCCGGGGTCCGGCCCCGGGCCGGCGGCCGCGCGGACCATGAGCACGTGCTGCTTGGGCAGGAAGCAGGGCGGGATGCGCAGGGCGCCGGGGAGCTTCGCGCTCGACGCCGCGAGGAGCGCGTCGCACCCCTGCTCCTGGCCCAGCGCGCGGGCGGTGAGCGCGAGCTCGCGGCGCGCCTCCGGGTCGGCCCCGAGGAGCTCCATCACCCAGAGCGACGTGCGTCCTCGCGCCACCATCCGGTTGAGCACCATCAGCCCGGCGAGCCGGCCGTCGCGCCGGAGCTCGAGGCGTTGGTAGTCGAAGTAGGGATGCGCCCCGTAGCGCCACCCGAGGTAGCCGGCGGAGCGCAGGGCCATCATACCGCTGGCGTCGGCGACCTGGTCGGCGAAGGCCTCGTGGTCCGCGCCGAAGCGGTCCGTCGGCACCACTCGCTCGCTCCGGCGGGTGCTACCGCCGACGGGCCGAAACCAGAGGGGCACCTTCTGCAGGTTGGTGAAGGCCCGCGACTCGAAGGCCGGTCGCGATTGGCCGTTGGGGAACGCGAAGACCCACTCGTCGCCGGGCACGCTGGCGGTCAACGCGCCGAGCACGCGGCCGAAGTGGCCCTGGCCCCGCGCCTCGGCCGCGGTCGCCGCGTCGCAGAGGTGCCAGCCGCGGATCCGCTCCGCGCCCCGGGCCAGGATCAGCGGGTAGGCGGTGCAGCTCGCGAGGTACCCCGCGCGCCCCTCGACGACCGCCACCCGCGCCTGGCCCGCGGGGGGCGCGAGTTTCCACGCGAAGACCGCCGGGCCCAGGCGCTCGAGGGGGATCCCGTTCTCCTCGAGGACCGCGCCGAAGACCTCCTGCTGAAGCGCCGCGTGGGCCTCGACGTCGAGGTCGGGGACCGAGAGCACCCGCACCTCGGGCGCGGCGAGCGGCGCCGACGCGCTCACGCGGCCAGCGCGGCCGGGGCCGCCGGCTCGCGGTAGGGCTCGACCTCGAGGAGCTGATCCAGGCGCGTGAAGCGCATGCCCCGCGCCCGGATGCCCGCGATGATCCCCGGGAGGGCCTCGATGGTCGCGCGGCGGTCGTCGAGGCCCCCGAGCCCGGTGCCGTCGTGGAGCATCACCACCCCGCCCGGCCGCGCCCCGGCGAGGACCCGCCGCTCGATGGCCCGGGCGTCGTCGCTCAGCGAGTCCAGCCCGCGCACGTCCCAGCCGACCGCGGTCATCGCCAGCTCGCCCACCACGTCGCCCAACGCCGGGTTCTTGATGCCCTGGGGCGCGCGGAAGAGCGTGGGCTCCCGGCCGAGCACCTTCGCGATGGCCGCGTTGCAGGCGCGCAGCTCGCGGCGCGCGGTGGACCACAGCGAGAAGTGCAGCGCGAGGGGGTGGCCGTAGGTGTGGTTGCAGACCAGGTGTCCCGCCGCGTGGAGCTCCCGGACCAGCTCGGGATGCGCCGCGACCCGCTCGCCCACCACGAAGAAGGCCGCCTGGATCCCGTGGTCGGCCAGGATGCGCGCGATGGCCGGGGTGGAGCTCGGGTCGGGCCCGTCGTCGAAGGTGAGCGCCACCGCGTCGGTCGCGCCGTCCGCGCGCGAGCGCGTCTTCACCCAGGCGCTGGAGTTCGGGTGGAGCACCAACGCCATCAGGACCCCGGTGCCCAGCACGGCGATCGCGGTCGCCGCCAGGACCGCCGCCGCGCCATCGAGGAGCAGGAAGGCAGCCACCGCCAGCACCACCGTGGGCACCTTGATCAGGAGGGAGCGCAACATCGCTCCCCATTCTTGGGGTCACCCGCCCCGCCCGCAAACGCCCGGGTCGCGCGCAGCTGCGGCCCGGGGCTCAGTCGGCCGGGAGGTCCGGGGGCCGCACCGCGCCCCAGTACTCGTAGCGGGACAGGCGGAAGACGGTGCGCTCGGTGTAGCCGGAGTTGGCCCAGCCCAGCAGGTACCCATTGGCCCACGACCGGGGCAGGGTGTCGTTCTCCGGCTCTTCCACCGGAGGCGCGATGTTCGCGTCGCGGACGTCGTGGAGCAGGGTGGGCTCCGCCTCGCCCTCCTTGCGCACCCAGAGCTGGATGACGCCGTCCGCGCTGGTGCGGTCGGTGGCGGCGACCAGGCGGGTGGTGATCTCGAAGAAGGACCCCCGGTCCTCGGGGACCACGAAGAAGGGCGCGTGCATCTGGTGCCCGCCGGCGCCGTTGTGCTCGCCCCGGGACCAGTGGACCGCGAGGTTGCTGCCGCCCTCCCCGTCCGGCCAGAACTCCCAGACGACGGTGGGGCCCCAGCCGCGCGCGGAGTAGCCGTCCATCCAGATCGCCCAGAGCTTGTTGTTGCTGCCCTCGGAAGCGCGGTCGGTGATCTCGAAGGTCTCCCCGCGGGTCTCGTTGGTGGCCGTGCCGATCCACGAGCGGTCGATGCGCGGGTCGTCGGCGTTCGCGAGCCAGATGCGCGACTCGTCGGAAGCGATGGCCAGCAGCGTTCCCTGGGCCACGCCGTTCGCGCCGACGATGACGTCGCCCAGCTCCCAGCCGGCGACCGAGGTGCCCGGCGCGAGCGCCAGGCGTAGCGAGGTGCGGTGCTCGAAGTTGGGGGGCACCTGCAGCCGGATCCGCTGGTAGAGCTCGAGGGTCGGCGGGAAGGAGTAGCGTACCTCCGAGCTCGAGTCGCCGTTCGGCGCAGGGGTGGCCCGGTGCGCGAGCTCGGCGCCGGCCTCGGTCGATCCGTCCGCGGTGGAGACGGTGCGGTCGCCGGCCCAGTCGAAGCCCTCGCGGACATCCGCCATCGTATCGCCCGCGGCGAAGTCGTAGACGATGGCGGCCCGCGCCTCGGGTCCGGCGTCGTTGGCGGGCCCTCCGTCGGTGGCGGCGGCATCGGACACGGCGGCATCGGACGCGGCCGCATCGGCACCGGTCCCGGCATCTCGGGACGAGAGGGCGCCGTCGTCCCCGCAGCCGGCGAGCAGCCAGGGGGTCAGCACGAAGGCGGCGAGCGAGCGAATCGGCATGCCCCCCTCTTCGCGCACGGAACGAACGCCCACAAGACTCGCCGGCCAGAGTTAAGGAGACCTCAGCGAGCTCCGCCCCGATGGCCGCCCCGACGGGCTCCGCTATGCTCCCCCCATGAGCGCGCTCCCTCGACTGGCCCTCGGACTCGCTGTTGTCGCGGGCTGCTACCAGGAGCACGCCAGCCTCCCCGAAGCGAACGAGGTGGGTGTCCTGGCGGGCCCGCGATCCCAGCGCCTGAAGGTGGACCCGGGCGCGCGGCGCTTCGTCTTCGTGGAGAGCGGCTCGCTCTACGGATGTGCCGGGGAAGCCACCGACGAGCTCCTCGACCGATACCGGGGCGTGGTGCGCCACATGTGGACCACGCCCCCCGAGTCCACGGACTGCTTCGGGTTCGCGATCGACCACTGGACCGAGGAGCGGGGAGTCTCCCCAATCCGCTGTGACGACACCCTGGAACGGGCCCTCGGCCTCTACGCGCTGGCCGCGGCCGCCGCGGGATCCGAGTGCAGCCTGGTGGCCGAGCCCTCCGGGGTGCTCGTCACGGGCGATGGTCGGTCCCTCTGGGTGACCGCGGACGGCCGCGTCGGCGACGAGCCCTCCGCCGACGCCTGCGGCCGCATCGACGCTGCCACCGCCCGCGCGCTCCTCGCTCGGGCCGCCCTCGACTCCCGCGGGACGACCGAGCCTTCGGGGGACGAGGCGGAGGTCTGGGCCCTCGGCGACCCGGTCTACGGCGACCTCGGCGGTGCGACCTTCGCGCCCTCGGTGACCACCGTCGCCGAGGTCGACGCCGCGGTCCGGGCGGGCTGCGCGCGCCTGGACCCCTGAGCGCGCCTTCGCTACCCCTCGCACCATGAGCGCCTTCGAGCCGGTCTACGCCATCGTGCGCACCATCCCCCCGGGGCGCGTGATGACCTATGGGCAGATCGCCAAGGGCCTCGAGCGGCCGCTCTCGCCCAAGGCCGTCGGCTGGGCCATGAGCCAATGCCCCGACGACGTGCCCTGGCACCGGGTGGTGGACGCCAAGGGCACCTGCTCCCGGGACCGCGCCGACCCCAGCGGGCGCCAAACCCAGCGGCGGCGGCTGGAGAGGGAGGGCGTCGCCTTCGACGCCAAGGGGCGCCTGGACCTCGAGGCCCTGCGCTTTCATCCGCCGCGCGGCTGAACGACGCCGTCTTTACACGGCTCCCCAATCGTGGTGGTTTCCGCCGGATGAGCGACGAGCAGCAGGTCCCCCCGGCCGCGGACCCGGTGGCCCCCAGCGCCGAGCAGGGCGCCTCCGCGGAGACGCGCCCCGAGCCGGACTTCCCCCCGCCCAACACGACCGACCCGCAGCTCACCGTGCGCGCGGTGATCACCGGCATGGTGCTCGGCGGCATCCTCTCGCTCTGCAACATCTACAGCGGGTTGAAGATCGGCTGGGGCTTCAACATGTCGATCACCGCCATGCTGCTCAGCTTCGGTCTCTACAAGACCGTCGAGCGGGTGGGCGGCCGGCCCTATGGGATGTTGGAGAACAACATCAACCAGACCGCGGCCTCCGCCGGCGCCAACATCAGCTCGGCGGGCCTGGTCGCGCCCATCCCCGCGCTGACGATCCTGACCGGCGAGCAGCTCGGTTGGCCCATCCTCGCCGCGTGGACCCTGGCGGTCTCGCTGGTGGGCATCGTGGTGGGCATCGGCCTCCGCCGCCAGATGCTCGTGGTGGACAAGCTGCCCTTCCCCAGCGGCATCGCGTCGGCGGAGACCATCAAGCAGATGTACGCGCGGGGCTCCGAGGCCATGGCCCGCGTGAAGGCCCTCCTCGCCGGCGCCGCCTTCGGCGGCGGCGTCAAGGCGCTGCTCCACTTCGCCAAGGTACCCAAGCTGGCCTTCCCGGGCTCCTTCGCCGCCAGCGGCGCCGCCGCCCGCGCGGGCGCCACCAGCTACACCCTGCCCAACCTGGGCTTCGTGCTCGACTGGTCCCCGCTGATGGTCGCCGTGGGTGCGATCATCGGTTTCCGCGCGGGCGCCTCGATGCTCCTCGGCGCCGTCATCGCCTGGGGCTGGGCGGCGCCCATGGCCCTGGACAACGGCTGGGCCGCGCCGGGCGCCTTCGAGCCCGACGCGGTCTGGTTCGGCACCCTCAACAAGTGGATGCTCTGGCCCGGCGTCGCCATGATGGTCACCGCCGCGCTGACCTCCTTCGCCTTCAGCTGGCGCTCGGTGGTCGCCGCCCTCCGAGGCACCCGCGCCGCGGCCACCGCCGACGGCTCCCAGGCCCACGAGGTCCCCCGACAGGTCTTCATCGGCGCGCTGATCGCGGTGCTGATCCTGGCCACCCTGGGCCAGGTCTTCTTCTTCGACATCGGGATCGCGCTGGCGATGAGCGCGGTGCTCCTCACCTTCGTCCTGGCCATCGTGGCCGGCCGCGTCTCCGGGGAGACGGGCATCACCCCGGTGGGTCCCATGGGCAAGGTCACCCAGCTCATTTTCGGCGTGGCCAGCCCCGGGGACGTGGCCGGCAACCTCATGGCCGCCAACGTCACCGGTGGCGCCGCCAGCCAGACCGCCGACCTCCTGCACGACCTGAAGTGCGGCCTGCTCATCGGCGCCTCGCCGCGGCAGCAGGCCATCGCGCAGACCTTCGGCGTGGTCGCCGGCGCGACCCTCGGGAGCTGGGGCTACCTCCTGCTCATCCCCGATCCCCAGAGCATGCTGCTCACCGAGGAGTGGGCGGCGCCCGCCGTGCTCGCCTGGAAGACCGTGGCCGAGCTCTTCCGCGACGGCCTGGAAGCCATGCCCGCGATGGCCCCCCAGGCGATGGCCATCGGCGGCATCGCCGGGGTCGTCCTCGCGGTGCTCGAGAAAGTGCTCAGCGAAGACGCGCGCAAGTGGGTCCCCAGCCCCGGCGCCATGGGCCTCGCGCTGGTCATCCCCGCCTACTACGCGGTGAGCATGTTCCTCGGCGGCGTGCTCTCGGTCATCGGGCACCGGATCGATCGCAAGTGGGCCCGGGCCTTCATCGTGGTCATCGCCTCGGGCATCATCGCCGGCGAGTCCCTGGTCGGCGTGGGCATCGCCATCTGGGACACCTTGAAGGGGATGGCCGGTGGCTGAACGATCGGAGACCTACGAACACGTGATGACGCCCGAGGCCATCGACGGCTTCGTGCGCGATCACTTCCCGGCGGCCCACGGCTTCTCGCGCACCCTGCGCGTCGGCGAGGGTCGCTGCCGGATCCGCCTGCAGGAACCCGGCGAGATGCACCTACGGCCGGGCAACACCGTCAGCGGCCCCACCCTGATGACCCTGGCGGACACCGCGGCCTACTTCTGCATCCTGAGCCTCATCGGCCCGGTGGCGCTGACGGTGACCACCAACCTGCACATCGACTTCTTCCGCAAGCCCGAGCTCGGCCGCATCGAGGCCGAGGCCCGGATGCTCAAGCTGGGCAAGCGCCTCGCGGTCACCGCCGTCGAGCTCTTCGCCGACGACGTACTGGTGGCCAACGCCTCGGTCACCTACTCGATCCCGCCGCCCGAACACCGCGGGGGTTGACGACCCGGCCCCGCGGACGCACCTGAGCCCGCGATGACCCGCCTGCGCACACGAGACGAACTGCGCTGCACCACCTCGGTGTCAGCCCTCGTCCGTCTCCGCGCAGCCGAGTCCCCGACGTATCGACGCTGACCGACCTCCGGTCCCGTCGCCCTTCGAGGCCCTCCGGCGCTGCCGCGAGGGCCTCGCTGCGTTCCGTCCATCGCCTCCGCGCGGTCCCCGGAGCGCGAGCGCGGGATCACCATCCACGCCACGCACCTGCGTTGGCCGTCGGCCACGCGGCTCTACGCCCACGTCGACTGCCCCGGTCACCACGAGTACGTGAAGGGCATGATCACCGGCGCCGCCCAGATGGACGCCGGCATCTTGCTCGTCGACGGCTCGCAGGGCCCGCAGGCGCAGACGCGCGAGCACATCGTCCTCGCGCGGCAGGTCGGCGTCGAGCACCTGGTCGTCTTCGTCAACAAGGTCGACATCGCCGATCCCGAGCTCCTCGAGCTGGTGGAGATGGAGGTCGCCGAGCTCCTCGAGGGCTACGGTTACGCCGACGTACCCATCGTCCGCGGCTCCGCCCTGAGGGCCCTCGAGGCCGCTCAGGCCGGCCGCTTCGAGGACCCGGCCATCGCCGACATCGACGCGTTGGTCGACGCGCTGGACACCCGCGTACCCGAACCCCCTCGCGACGAGACCGGCCCTTTCCTGATGCCCATCGAAGGCGTCCATGGCGTGAAGGGGCTGGGCACCGTCGTGACCGGGCGCGTGGTCCGCGGTCAGCTCGCGGTGGGTGACTCGGTCACCCTCGTCGGCGGCGAGACCGTCGTGGTGAAGGGCATCGAGGCGTTCCACGACCCCTCGCCGTGGCGCGCCCCGGCCTCAACGTCGGCCTCCTGCTCCGCGGCGTCCGCAAGGACGACGTGGCGCGCGGGGACGTCGTCGCTGCGCCGGGTTCGGTGCTCCCCCGGGATCGGGGCGAGGCCGACCTCGTCCTGCTCGGCCCCGAGGAGGGGGGTCGGCGGACGCCCCTCCGGGCGGGCTACATGCCCCAGCTCTGGTTCGGCGTCACCGACGTCACCGCGACCCTCCACATCGCCGCGCCGCTCGCCCCGGGTGAGCGCGGGCCCGTCCGCTTCGAGCTCCAGCGCCCCGTCGCGCTCGAGCCCGGCATGCGCTTCGCCATCCGCGAGGGTGGCCGCACCGTCGGCGCCGGCGTGGTCCGCAGCGTGAGCTGAGACCGGTGTAGGCCCCGGGGTCCACGAGGACTCCGGGGCCTGCGCTTTCCTTCAGGGCGCGCCGAAGGGCTCGTCACGCGCTCAGCCGCCGAGGGCTTCTTCGACGACGGCCTTCACGCCGGGGTCGAGGGGCAGCTCGAGCGCGGCCGCGTGGCCGGCGTCGCTCATCTTGGCCCAGGTCTTCTGCACGATGTCGATGACCTTGGCGTGCTCGTGCTGACCGGCGAAGTCGGCGGCGTAGTGCTCCAGGAAGACCAGGCAGGCGACGTCCTCGAGCATCTGCACTTCGGGGTCCGACTTGAGCCCGCGCTTGGTCAGGAGCTTGCGGACCCGGGCGACGGTGTCCTCGTCGTACCCGACCTCGCCGAGGACCTCCGCGGCCAGGTCGGCGTGCATCTTCGCGCAGCGGGTCCGCCAGGTGAGGTAGCCCGCGCGGTCCATCGGGAAGTCGGAGCGCGGCAGGGTCCAGCGCCGGAGGTGCTGGGCCCGGACGGCGAGCTTCACCGTCTCCGGGGCGTCGGGCGCGAAGCGCTCCTGGCGGCTGGACATCCGGCGACCGTAGACCAGCTCCTTGGGGACCTCGGCGCCGTTGACCACCTCCAAGTGGGGGTCCTCTTCGTTCATCGCGTCGAAGCGCTCGTGGGCCCGGGTCAGACGGTCGGTCATAGCGAGACGATAGCATCGGCCGGGAAACGGTGGCGTCACGGCGCATCTCGGTGCACGTCAGGATCGACCATGACCGATGCTTCCCCCGCGCCCGGCTCGCTCATCCGCGAGCTGATCGACATCCTCCGCCTCGAGCGCATCGAGGAGAACATCTTCCGCGGCCAGAGCCAGGACCTCGGCTGGGGCCGGGTCTTCGGAGGCCAGGTCGTCGGTCAGGCCCTGTCGGCCGCGGAGCAGACCGTTCCCGAGGGGCGCAGCGTGCACTCCCTCCACGGCTACTTCCTGCGCCCCGGCGACGCCAAGGAACCCATCGTCTACATGGTGGACCCCATCCGGGACGGCAACAGCTTCACCACCCGCCGGGTGGTCGCGGTGCAGAACGGGAAGGCCATCTTCAACCTCGCGGCCTCGTTCCAGATCCTCGAGGACGGCTTCGATCACCAGCAGCCGACGATGCCCGAGGTCCCCGACCCCGACGAGCTCATGGGCGAGCGGGAGCTGGGGGAGCGCTACCTCGCCCGGCTGCCGGAGAAGGTGCGCGAGAGCTTCCCCGCCGCCCTGCGCGAGCGCGTGGTCGCCGAGCGACCCATCGAGGTGCGCCCGGTGGCGCCGGTCGATCCCATGAACCCCAAGGTCGACCAGCCGGCCAAGCAGGTCTGGTTCCGCGCCAACGGCCCGGTGCCCGGCGACGGTTCGATCCACCAGTACCTCCTGGCCTACGCCTCGGACTTCCACCTCCTGGGCACCACGCTCCTGCCCCACGGAGTGACCTGGCTGAACCCGGGGATGCAGGTCGCCAGCCTGGACCACGCGATGTGGTTCCACCGCCCCTTCCGCTTCGACGACTGGCTCCTCTACGACCTGGAGGCGCCCTCGGCGCAGGGCGCCCGCGGTCTGAGCCAGGGCCGGTGGTTCACCCGAAACGGAGTCCTGGTCGCCTCGACGATGCAGGAGGGGCTCATCCGCGACCACCGCAAGCGCGGGAAGTAGCGCGAGCGCGCGAGCCGTTCGGGGCCGGCACCGCCGACATCCACGCCGGCCGAGCGAGCGGCGCTCGGCCGTAGCGGCTCAGCGGTAGAGGGTCAGCGGTAGAGGATGTCGGTTCGCAGCACGTGCTTCACGCCGCGGGTGACCGGCATCGCCGAGTGGAGCACCCGGTGCTGGAAGACGAGCGCCCGGCCGGCGCGCGGCTCGATGCGTTCGCCGAGCTCCGGGAAATCCGTCTGACCGCCCTCGAAGTCGTGGTCCAGATAGAACACCAGGGTCATCCGACTGCGCACCCCGCCGGGGAGCTCCACCTCGGTGTCCCAGTGCACGCCGTGCTTCTGCCCGGGTGCGTAGCGGTAGAGCCGCAGCCGCGGGTTGGCGCCATGGAGCCGCTGCTCGTGGAAGGTCGCCGGCACGTGGTCGCGCACCCGAGCCAAGAGGCTCTCCGCCTCGGCGGGGTCGTCCCACATGACGCGCGTGTTGTTGCGCGTCTCCAGCTCGATGGCGGGCCGCAGGTCCTTGCCCACGATGGGCGCCTGCTCGGGCTCCGCCGCGTCTTCGATGCGCGCCACGTAGGCCGCGCAGAGCGCGGGCGGCAGCGCGTCGTCGAGGGTGCGGATCAGCGGATGCGCGAAGTCGAGGTGGCCGGCGTACATCGCCGAGCAGCGTAGTACGCCGCAGAGAAAAGGTCCGCGGCGGCCCGCCCGGGGGAGGACGGACGGGCCGCGCGGAGAGTGCCGTGGTGCGCTCGGGGGAGGGAACGAGCGGCCCCCCACGGGGTCGGTTCGATCACTCGGCGGCTTCGGCTACCGGGGCGGGGATGCGGCCCAGCTTCGCCAGGAGCCGGTCGCCGGTCTGGAGGATCTCCCGCTCCAGGTTCGCGCAGCGCACCTCCGCCCGCTCCAGGTGCCGCTCGAGGAGCGGGCGACGCTCCTCGTGGTCCCGGGCCTGGCGCCAGAGGAGCTCGGCCACGGCCACGTCGGTGAGGATGCGGATCAGGCGCTCGGCGTGGAGCATCGCGAAGGCGAAGTCGCGCTTGGGGTTCCACTGCTTCAGGAAGCGGTCCGGCCACTCGGTGAGCGGCTTGCCCTGGAGCCCCTTCACCTTGTCGCCCGCGGTGCGCATCACGAGCTGCTGCTGCACGCCGTAGGAGAGCGCCTGCAGCTTGGCCACGCGGCGCTCCAGCGGGTCGCGGCCGCTGATGGCCAGCCAGCGCGCCTGGGCCGACTTCTGCACGAAGCGGCGCGGGTTCTTGAGGATGGCGCCCAGGGTGTCCTTCATCGCCATCAGCGCCTGGATCTGGCTGGTGCCCTCGTAGATGGGCATCACCATCGCGTCGCGCATCAGCTTCTCGACGCCGTACTCGTCGATGTAGCCGTTGCCGCCGTGGATCTGGATGGCGCGGCGGGTGATCTCCACCGCTTTCTCCGCGCCCCAGTACTTCAGCAGCGGCGTCAGGCGACGCGCGATGCGCTGGCGCTTCTTCATCTCGCGCTCGGCAGCGGCGCGCTCCTCGGCGGTGAAGTTCCCGGTGTGGTCCAGGGCCAGGAGGAGCTTCTGCGCGATCTCTTCCGAGTACCCGGCGGTGACCGCCAGGGCGCGCATGGCGACGATGTCCGCCTCCATCTCGTCGAGCATGTCGGCGATCATCTCGTGGCGGTCGATGGTCTTGCCCATCGAGCCGCGCTCGGCGGCGTAGGCCTTGGCCGCGCGCCAGGCTGCTTCGGCCAAGCCCAGGCACTCGAAGCCCACCCCGACCCGGGCGTTGTTCATCAGGGTCAGCATGTGCTTGAAGCCCTCGCCGCGCTGGCCGATGAGCTGCGCCGGAGCCCGGTCGAAGAGCAGGCCGCAGGTGGCCGAGCCGTGGTGACCCATCTTCTCTTCCACGCGGGTGAGCTCGACCACCCGGGTCCGCTCGCCGTTCTCCTCGTGGTAGGTGGGCACCAGGAAGAAGGAGAGCCCGGCGAGGCCGGCCATCGGGTCCTCGGGATCGTCGGCGTCCTCGGTGCGGGCGATGACGAAGTGCCACTTTCCGTGGCCGCTGGTGATGAAGATCTTCTCGCCGGTGACGAACCAGTTGCCGTCCTCGTCCTGCTCGGCGGTGGCGCGGAGCGCGGCCATGTCCGAGCCGGCGTCGGGCTCGGTGATGTCCATGCAGCCCCAGGCCTCGCCGCGGACGATCTCGTCGATCATCTGCCGGAAGCGGGTCTCGGTGATCCGCCCGGTCTCGGGATCGATGGTGGTGGTCCCCTCGCGGATGGAGAAGATCAGCGCCGCCATCGCCATGCCGCCGTGGAACCCGTGGTGGGCCATCACCGACACGTCGGCGCGGCCGATCATCTCGGACACCAGGAAGTAGAGGAGCATCGGCGCGTTGGTCCCGCCGAGCTCGCGGGGAACGCAGAGGCCGTGGAGCTCGAGGTCGCGGATCTGGTCGAAGATCTTCTGGAGGCGCGGCGGGAAGACCACCTCGCCGTCGACGAGCTCGACGCCTTCGCGGTCGATCGCCGCGCCGTGGGGCGCGATCTCCGCGGGGACGAACTCGCCGATCATCTGGAGCACGTCGCGGTAGAGCTCGAGCGCCTCCGCGGCGTCCTGGGGGCCGTCGGCGTCGGCGAAGCGGCGCTCGGTGAGCTCGATGAGCGGGGCCCAGTCGATCCCCGTGTCCACGTACCAGCGGAGGTCTTCGTTGTCGTCATAGAAGCTCGCCATGATCCGTCCTCTCGAGGCCGCTACTCCGCGGCCACCTCGTACTGCTTCGGGGCGGCCGCGCGCGGGACGAAGAGCCCCGCCTTGGCCATGCGACGCAGCTCCGTCCGGAGCCGCTCGCGGCGGTCCACGTCGCCCTCGGGGAGCAACGCGACCAGGGTGTCCATGACCGCGATCGAACCCACCACGAGCTGCACCAGGTGCACCACGTAGGCGGCGAGGTCGGCCCGGGGATGGACCTGGCCCTCGCTCTTGGCGGCCTTCAGCTGGTTCAGGGCGACCGCGACCCAGGGGCGCACGTAGCGCTCCAGCCGGTCGCGCACGTCTTCCGGTCGGTCGAGGGTCTCGCGGACCAGGAGCCGCGCGCGGTCGGGGTCGTCCAGGAAGAAGTCGGTCATCGCGTCGAGGACCCCGTCGAAGCGGTCCCGCTCGGCGGCGGCCATCAGGAGCTCCGGGAGCACCTGGTTCCAGCGGGCCAGCAGGTCGTCGAGCACCGCCTGCCGCAGCTCTTCCTTCGATCCGAAGTGGTAGAGCAGGCTCGGCTTCCGGATCCCCACCGCGGCGGCGATGGCCTGCAGGGAGGTGCCCTCGAAGCCCCGGGCGGCGAAGAGCCGGGTGGCTGCGGCGAGGAGCTGAGCGCGGACGTCGGGGGTGGCCATGGGGTGCGGCGCTCTCTACCGAGCGGTCGAACACTGTCTACCACGCGGTAGACAGCGCGCAAGACGACGGGAGGCCGTGCCGGTCCCGGCGCGGTCTGGCAAGTTGTGGGAGTGCGAGCGAGCGACCTGGCACGGAGGTGGATGCGGCGACCCGGTGGGCTGCTCGCGCTGCTTCAGGCCCTGGCGCTCTGGCCGGCGTGGATCGGCTTCGTCGCGCTCGACCGCATGCTTCGGCTGACCCCGTCCGCCCAGACGGGCGACCTATGGCTCTTCCGGACCCTCGCGCTGGTGATCGTGAGCATGGCGCTCGTCGCCCACGTGGGCCGCGCGCCGCGCGGTCTGGTACCCAGCGCCGAGCGCGGGGTCGGCCCGCTGGTGCCGCTCATCGCGCTGGGGCTCCTGCTCGCGCCGCCTGGTCTCCGGGTGCCGGACGCGGAGTTCCTGCTGGTCGGCGTGGGCGCCAGCGCCGTGGCCGGGGTGCTCCATCTGGGTCTGGCGGCCGTCGTGTTCCGCTGGGCCGGGGGCGTCTTGGGCGGGACCCACGAGCAGCCCGAGCTCCAGGGAGCCCATTGCCGCTACCTCCTCGCGGAGTGGCCCACCGGATGTGCCGCCGGTGAGACCCTCTACCTCCCGGACCTCACGCTGACGGCGGCGGGGAACGGTCCCTATCGGCAGGGGCGAACGCTGGGCCACGCGCCGACGGTGATCCGCGACCGGGACGGCCGCCTGGTCGAGAAGCTCGTGCGCAATGGGGTCCTCCTCGAGGCCTGGGCGCTCGCCACGCTGGCCTGGCTCATCGCCACCGGCGGCCTCTGAACGACCCGCCCCTCGCCACTTTTTTGCGCCCTGGATCCCCCCTCATGTAGGGCTCTTCTCGGACGACGCGCTGGCGGGCGAAGCCAGGCGACGCCGATCCGGAGGAAGACATGCGTAAGAGCAGCATTGGGGCCATCGTTCTGGCGATGGGGATGGCGGCGTGCGGCACCAGCACGACCGAGACCGCGAGCTTCGAGAACCCGAGCGTGGCCACGGCCGCGGCCGGCAGCGAGACCGAGGCGGCGACGCCCGTCGCGCGCGCCGAGGCACCGGCGGACTTCATCCTGCCGGCGTACTCCGCCGAGGAGCTCGCCGGCCTGCCGGACGCGCCCTGGTCCTCCGAGGCCCTCGCGGCCGCCGACGCCGACGCCGCCCTCCTGGGCGCCTGGACCTCCGCCGAGAACAACGGGTGGTGCGCGCCGCTCGTGCCCGCCGGGGCCACCGGCGCCCGCGCCAGCACCTTGGACGGCGGCTGGGCCTTCGAGTTCGACCAGGCCGGCGCGCCCGGCGTGAGCGAGAGCGGCGACACCTGCCGCCGCTGCGGCCGCAGCGCCTTCGGCGTCGCCGGGACCAGCATGCCGGTGGACTCCCTCAACGACGAGGACACCGACGCCGCCCCCGCCCCGACCTACGCGGACGGGAGCTTCACCGAGATCGTCAGCGAGGACGGTGTGGCCAGCGCCACCATCAGCGTCGGTGGTCAGGGCTGCGTGTACCAGGTGTGGTCCTTCCTCGGAGAGGACCACCTGCGTGGGCTCATCGAGGGTCTCCGGATCGTCGCGGTCGAGCCGCAGGCGGCCGCCGACAGCGCCTTCGCGGCTCGCTGACCCTCTCCCTCTTCGGGACCCTCGGGGACGCTCGTCGTCCCCGTTTTCAATTCCACGCTGGGTGATCCCAGGGACGATCGTCGTCTTTGTCGTCTTTTCGCGCGCTTCGGGGACGATCGTCGTCTTTGTCGTCTTTTGGTGGCACCCGGCCGGGTCGGGGGTGGGGGGGTCCCCGGCTACCGTTCGGGGTCGGACGCTCCCTGCGGGAGCGACCGAGTCCCTCACTTTCCGTCGGTCGCTCGCGACCGGCCTGCGGCCGGTCGCTACGCGAGACGGATACGCCGGGGACCCCCCCACCCCCGACCCGGCCTCTGACGACCTTGGACCGTGCCGGTGCATTCATTGGGTGACGGGCGCCAGCGCTCGCTGGCCCGCGCGCTCCGCGCGGGTCCAGCTCGCTCGGACGTCACCGGGGGCTCGGCCGGGGGCCTCGCCCCCCACCTCCGCGCGCGCCGTCGCCTCGCTTCGCTCGGCACGGCGCGCTTCGCTCTCGCCGCTCTGGGTGCCCTGAGCATTCGGTTCCCCGTGAGACGGGCTGCTCCGCGCGGGCCGCCTCGCTCGCTTCGCTCGCTCACCGGCCTGCGCGGCCAATGCGCACATCGGGCCAGTATCCCGCTGCGCATCGCTTCGCTCGCTCCGCTCCGGCCACCAGCATCCCGCTGCGCATCGCTTCGCTCGCTCCGCTTCGGCCACCGGCATCCCGCTGCGCATCGCTTCGCTCGCTCCGCTCCGGCTACCCGCAGCATCCCCCTCCCGCGCTCCTTCACGCTAGGCTCCCTCCACGATGGCGCGGCACCGAACGGCGCGGGTCCTCACCAACGAGACCTGCAACCAGAACTGCGCCTTCTGCGACACCCGCCGTCCCCGCGAGCGCCGCGAGGTGGTCGCCCCAGCCGCGCTCCGTTCGCGCCTCGCCGACGCCGCGGCCGACGAGCTGGTCCTCACCGGCGGCGAGCCCACCCTCCGTCGCGATCTCCCCGCCGTGGTGCGCATCGCCAAGACCCGCGCGCGCACCGTGGTCTTGGAGACCAATGGCGCGCTCCTCGACGCCGAGCGGCTCCGCGCCCTGCGCGACGCCGGGCTCGATCGGCTCCGCGTCCACCTGCCCGACTGGGCCGAGCGCTGTGACGCGATCACCCGCGATCCCGGCGGCTTCGCCGCGACCCGCGGCGCCCTCGAGGAAGCCGAGCGGCTCGGTCTCGCGTTCGAGATCGCGACGCCGATCGTCGCCGCCAACGCGCCGCACTTGACCGAGCTGGCGGAGCACGTGGCCCGCCTCGCGCCTCGGCGCTGGGTGCTGGGAGTCCCGCACGCCGGGGCCGGCACCCTCGAGCTGCGGGCCGGAGCGCGGGCGCTGGAGCGGGCCGAGGCGGCGGCGCGGCGCCTCGAGCTGCCGGTGGCCCTGGAGGCGCACACCCACGTGCCGCCTTGCCTCTTCGAGGCGCCGGCGCGGATGGCTCACCTCTTCTCGCTGACCCCCGGGGGCGGGGAGCGGCGGGGGCACGCGCGGCGGCCCGCCTGCTCGGGCTGCGTCGCCGAGGATCGCTGCCCGGGGATCCCCCTCGCGGCCACGCTGGACGGCGAGCCGGAGCCCATCCGTCAGGACCGGGTGCGGCGGCGGCTGAGCCTCATCTCGACCCCCGAGGCGCAGATCGCGCGGGAGCTCTTCCAAGACGAGGTCGAGCGGCTCCCGGGCGGCAGCGTGCGGGAGGTGCGCACCGTCCGCGTGGGCTTTCGCTGCAACCAATCGTGTGACTTCTGCTTCGTCTCCACGCACCTTCCGGCCGCCGAGCGCGACGCCGTGCGCGGCGCCATCGACGAAGCCGCGGCGGCGGGGATGGCCATCGCGCTCTCCGGCGGCGAGCCGACGCTGGACCCCGAGCTCGCTCGGTGGGCGCGCCTGGCCAAGGCCGCCGGCGCGCCGCACGTGGAGGTGCAGACCAACGCCACGCGTCTCGGCGACGCGGTCCCGGTGGCGCCGCTCCTCGACGCCGGGGTGGACCTCTTCTTCGTCTCCCTGCACGGGTCGAGCGCCGAGGTCTGCGATGCCGTCACCGGCGCGCCCGGGACCTTCGTCAAGACCGTGCGCGGGCTCGACGCGTTGGTCGCTGCGGGGGCCGCGGTGCGGGCCAACTTCGTGCTCTGCGCGACCAACCGCCGCGACCTGGTTAGCACCGTCGAGCTGCTGGCGAGTCGCTGGCCCGGAGTGGAGCTCGCGGTCTCCTTCGTCGCGCCGAGCACGGACGTGGTGCCGCGCACCGCCGAGCTGATCCCGCGCTACACCGACGTCGCCGACGAGCTGAGCCGAGCGATCGAGCGCGCCGACGAGCTGGGGGTCGTGTTGCGCGGCTTCGACTCCATGTGCGGCATGCCGCTCTGTCTGGTGCCCGCCGACCATCAGCGCTTCTTCGCGCTGGCCGAAGCGCCCGATGGCTACGGGCGCGGCGAGGTCTTCTTCGCCGAGGCGTGCGCCGAGTGCGCTCTGCGCGGCCGCTGCTTCGGGCTGCGGCAGGGCTACGCGGCGCTGCACGGGACCGACGAGCTCCGCCCGGTACCCGAACGCTGAACGACGCCGAAACGACGACGGCCGGACCCCGAGGGATCCGGCCGTCGTCCTTCCCGGACGCGACGTTCAGTCGTCGTCCTCGTCGTCCTCGTCGGCATCGTCATCGTCCTCCGCGGCGGGCGGGGCGGCGCTGGGGCACTGGCCGTCGGCGATGGTGATGGTGCGCTCCGTGTGGTTGAAGGGCCCCTCGACCGGCTCGCCGTCGGCGCCCAGGAGGGTCAACTCGATCTCGTGCTCGCCAGGCTGGAGGTTCTCGATCCAGTGCGGGTTCCACGAGGTGACCTCACCCTCGAGGTCGTCGATCTCGTAGGCGACCCGGAAGCCGTCGGCGGCGAGGGCCTCGACGTTGGTCAGGTAGAAGTCGAGGAGCACCCGCTCGCCGGCGGGGTAGCAGCCCTTGGGGCGGCTGTAGGTGAGCATCGGCGCCGAGGCGTCGAGCTCGAAGTCGTCGGTGGGCTCTTCGTAGGAGAAGACGACCATGGCGAAAGGCGCGCCCTCCTTGACCGACTCGTGCTGGGAGCGGCTGGGGAACATGCGGATCACGTGGGTGCCGCTCTCCAGCTCGTGGCCGAGCTTCTCCTGCACCAGCTCGTTGAGGTTCAGCGGCTCGCTGAGGTCGCGCAGGGCGATGTAGGGCTCGTTGTCCAGGATCAGGTGCACGTGCTTGCCAGGGGCTTCGCCGAGCTCCCAGTTGCGAAGCTGGGCCCGCACCATCACGTCACCGCGCCGGATCCGCTGGTTGCGGCGGGGGCTGGTGATCCGCAGCGAAGGCGCCGAGCCCTCGATGGCCGTGCGCTCGCCGGCGACGACCCGCACCGCGGGCGGGGGCGGCGGCTCGGGCTCCGGTTCCGGCTCGGGCTCCGCCTCGACGACCGGCGCGGCGGCCGCCGGCTCTTCGTCGTACTCCGGGTATTGGGGCTCGGGCTCGGCGCCACCGCAGGCACCGAGGGCGAGGGCGCCGGCGAGGGCCAGCGGCGAGAGTCGTCGGGTCATGATGTTCTCCATGGTGGGGGTGATGACGGACCGCCGCGCGGAGGCGTTTCGAGAAGATCCTTCGACAATTTCAAAGTTCTCGCCGGAGTGAACGCCGGGATCGACGACGCCGCGGCGCCGCGGTTGGATGCCCCGGCCCCGCGGGCTACAACGCAGCCATGAGCGGAGAGACGATCCTCATCACCGGCGCCAGCGGCTTCATCGGGCGCCGCTTGCGCGATGCGCTCCTCGAGCGCGGCGACGACGTGGTGGCCATCCGGCGCCCGGGCTCGCCCCCTGCGAAGGAGGGGCGCACCGTCGAGGCGAGCTATGACGATCTCCAGCGGCTCCGCGCCATCGTGCGCGACGAGAAGCCCACCCGGGTCTTCCACGTCGCCGGGGTCACCAAGGGTCGCACCTACGAGGACTTCGCCCGCGGCAACGTGATGCCCACCGAGAACCTGGTGCGCGCCCTGGAGCTGGAGCACCCCGCCCTCGAGCGCTTCGTCCACGTGTCGTCGCTCGCCGCCTACGGCCCCGCCGCGCCCGGTCGGCCCCTGGCCGAAGACGCGCCCCGGCGGCCCATCGAGCACTACGGGCTCAGCAAGCTCGAGGCCGAGGAGGTCGTCGAGGCGTCCGACCTGCGCTGGACCATCGTGCGCCCGAGCGGCGTCTATGGCCCCGGCGACGTCGACTACCTCGAGCTCTTCAAGGCCGCGGCGAAGCGGGTGAACCTCTTCTTCGGGAACCAGGGGCGCTGGTTCAGTGCGATCTACGTCGACGACTGCGTACGCGCGATCCTGGCGGCCGCCGAGCACCCGGAGACCGTGGGCCATGGCTACTTCCTCACCGACGATCAGCCGACCACCTGGGGCCGCTTCCAGGACCGGATCGTCGCCACCATCGGCAAGCGCGCGCTGAAGCTCGACCTCGGCGATCGCCTGGTGAGCCTCGCCGCCCACGCCGGCGAGCTGGCCACGCGTCTCGACGGGAAGCCCCGATTGATGAACCGCCAGAAGGCGCGGATGGGCTTCCAGGACGCCTGGCTCTGCTCCGGCGCCAAGGCGCGCGAGGACTTCGGTTTCCAGTGCGAAGTCCACCACGATGAGGGTATCCGGCGGACTCACGCCTGGTATCGCGACAATGGTTGGTACTGAACCGGCTCTCGCCGGGTATGCTGAATCCGTGAACGCGACGCTGACCGACATCTTCGCCGCCCTGAAGACCTTCCGCGCCGATTGGATGGCGCGCGGCTGGAGCTGGGACCGCCGTTTCGAGTGTGCGGCCTCGACCTTCGACCTCTCCGAGGTCGCCGAGGCCGAGCGCCTCGTGGAGGCGGCTTTCCCCTTCCAGTACCGCGAGCGGACCATCGCCCGCGCCCCGGAGCTCGTGGGCGAGGTCGCCCGCTTCACCGAGGGCGTCCGCAAGGACCAGCGGCTCTACGCCCGGGGCGACGAGTCCATCCTCGCCTACGGCCTCTGGTGGCCCTGGGGCGGCGAGGTGACCAACATCTCGATGCGCATCGGCCTCGCGGGCGACGTCCGCGGCGAGCACGTGTTCGAGCTCCAGAAGCTCTTCGGCGCCCTGGACTGAGCCGGCCTCGGCCTCGGCCACGCCCTCGCGGGCGAGCGGTGAGGCGGTCGATTCTGCGCTTCGCCATTGACGGCGACGCGCCCGCGCGGTCCGATCGGCGTGATGCAGAAGACCTTCTCGCCCATCGACGGATCCCTGGTCGCCGAGCTGGAGCTCGCCACCGCCGCGCAGATCGACGCCGCCCTGGATCGCGCGGTCGCCGTACAGCGCGAGTGGCGCCGGCTCTCCCTGGACGAGCGCATCCGCGCCGTCGGCGCCTTCGTGGACGCGGTGGTGGCCAAGAAGGCCGAGCTCGCCGAGGAGCTCACCCGCCAGATGGGCCGGCCGCTGAAGGACACCCCTGGCGAGATCGGAGGGTTCGAGGACCGCGCCCGCACGATGATGCGCTTGGCGCCCGAGGCCCTCGCGCGCATCGAGCCCAGCCCCAAGGAGGGCTTCACCCGCTACATCGAGCGGGTCCCGCTGGGCGTGGTGCTCATCCTGGCGCCGTGGAACTATCCCTATCTCACCGCGGTCAACGCGCTGGTCCCCGCGCTCCTCGCGGGCAACGCGGTGGTGTTGAAGCACTCGGATCAGACGCCGCTGGTCGCCGAGCGCCTCGCCGCCGCCGCCGAGGGCACCCTCCCGGCGGGGCTCCTCCAGTCGCTGGTCGCCGACCACGACACCATCGCCGGCGTCGTCGGCGACCCCCGGGTGGACCACGTCTGCTTCACCGGCTCCGTCGAGGGGGGGCGCGCCGTCCACCGCGCCGCCGCCGAGCGCTTCATCGCCGTGGGTCTGGAGCTCGGCGGCAAGGATCCCGCCTACGTCGCGGCGGACGCCGACTTCGACTTCACCGTGCCCAACCTGGTCGACGGCGCCTTCTACAACGCCGGCCAGTCGTGCTGCGGCATCGAGCGCATCTACGTGCACCAGGACCACTACGATCGCTTCGTGGAGGCCTACGCCGAGCAGACCCGCGCCTACGTGCTGGGTGATCCCCTGGACGCCGCCACCACCCTGGGTCCGGTGGTCCGCGAACGGAGCGCCGAGTCCATCCGGGCGCAGATCGCCGGCGCGGTGAGCGCGGGCGCCAAGCGTCTCATCGAGGCGCCCTACCCCGGCGAGGATCGCGGCGCGACCTACCTGGGCCCGCAGGTGCTGGTCGACGTCGACGGCGCCATGGACGTGATGGCCGAAGAGACCTTCGGGCCGGTGGTGGGCATCCAGGCCGTGGCCAGCGACGAGGAGGCCCTGCGCCTCATGAACGCCAACCGCTACGGCCTCACCGCGTCGATCTGGACCACCGACCTGGAGCGCGCGGAGCGGCTGGGCCGGGAGCTGGAGACCGGCACGGTGTTCATGAACCGCTGCGACTTCCTGGACCCGGAGCTGGCCTGGGTGGGCGTGAAGGACTCGGGTCGAGGCGCCACGCTCTCGGTGGTGGGCTTCGAGCACCTGACGCGGCCGCGGAGCTTCCACCTCCGCCACCGCTGACTCTCGGCGAAGGCGGGAGCCGCCCGCGCCCGGTGCTGCGCCGGGTGCAGCTTCGGTGCGGCTCAGGCGCGGCGACCGCGGAGCTGGTAGGTCCCCTGGAGTCGGGGCCAGACCTCGCCGGTCGCCGGGTCCCGGAGCCAGCGCATGGCGAGCTTCTCCGGGACCGGGATCGTCGCCGGCTTCTCGTAGGTGCCGAAGACGTGATCCCAGAGCGGCGAGGTCACGCCGTGGTTGGCGCGCGGGTTCACGAAGTGGTGGTGGAAGTGATGCCGCCGCGCCCACCGACCGTAGGGTCCGATGCCCGCGTGCACGTGCTCCATCCGGTGCAGCGTCTCGTAGGCCAGGTAGAACCCCGCGAGCCCCAGGGCGTAGGCGAGCCCGGCCGCGAACCCCGCCAAGGCCATCGCCGGCGGCGCCACCAGCGCCAGCGCCGCCACGAAGGCCAGGCCCTTCTTCCACGCCGGCGCGAAGTAGTCGCCCTGGCTGTGGTGCGCCGTGTGTTCCTTGGCGAAGACGTTCTTCCGGAAGCGGCGGTCGTGGCCAGCCCAGCGATGGATGCAGTACTCGAGGAGGGACCAGGTCAGGGCCCCGAGGAACGCGGCGAGGACGAGGATCATCGGACGACTCCGTGGTGCGAGAGGACGGTGAGGGCCTCGGGGCGTGCGCCCCAGCCCCGCAGGATCAGGCGCACCGTCTGGAAGGCGATGCGGTCGACGTCGATCAGCCCCGGCGCCATGCGCGCCTGCTTGCGGAGCTGGAGCGCGCCGTGGAACGCCGAGAAGAGCAGCATCGCGCGCTCGGCGGTGGTCTCGGGGGCCTCGACCGGCTCGAGGTCGCCGGCGGTGACCGCAGCTTCGAGAGCGGTCGCCAAGGGCGCGAGGGCGCGGACCATGGCGCCCATCACCTGAGCCGCGTCGGCGTCCTCCGGGAGCAGCACGCGGGGGTCGCCCACCATCGCCGCGATGAGCTGGAATCCGTGGCCGTCGCCGATGGCGAAGGCGTGGTAGGCGCTCACCTGAGCGGCCACGCGGCCGAGGGGCTCGGCGGCCGACGCATCCGCCTCCCGGATCAGCTCGGCCAGCTCCCCGATCACCCGCTCCACCACCGCGGTGAGCAGCGCGTCCTTCGAGGGGTAGTAGCGATAGAGCGCGCCCGGGGTGTAGTCGGCGAGCTCGGCGACCCGGGCGATGGCCAACCCGTCGATGCCGTCTTCCACCGCGACCTGGACCGCGGCTTCGAGGATGCGGTCGCGGTTGGCGCGCCGACGGCGCTGGCGCGGAGACTCGACTTCGTGACCCATGGTCATTTAGTAAATGACATTTACGTTTTGCGCCAACGGTTTCCCCGGATCACCCCCAATACGAGGAAATCATTGCCCAATCCTGCGCGATCCGAGGGCCCTCGCGTGACAAGCGCGCGTCCAGAGCCCAAGGTCCCGGCGCGCATGAGCCAAGCTCCCCCCGCCCTCCGCTGTGACCACGTCGTGAAACGCTTCGGCGACTTCGTCGCCGTGAACGACGTCTCCCTGGAGGTCCGCCCTGGCGAGATCTTCGCCCTCCTCGGCCCCAACGGCGCCGGTAAGACCACGCTGATCGGCTGCATCACCGGGCTGGCCCGGGCCACCGGCGGGACCATCGAGGTCTTCGGCCACGACGTGCAGAGGGCCTTCCGCAAGACCCGCCGGTTGGTCGGGCTGGTCCCCCAGGAGATCAACTTCGACCCCTTCCTCAGCCCCTACCAGTCGCTCCTCGTGCAGCAGGGCTTGATGGGCCAGAAGCCGGACCCGGCGCGGGCCGACGCCCTGCTCTCCACCTTCTCGCTCAGCGACCACCGCGACGCCTACTCGCGCCACCTCTCGGGCGGCATGAAGCGGCGCCTCCTGGTGGCCAAAGCGCTGGTGCATCACCCCAAGCTCCTCTTCCTGGACGAGCCCACCGCCGGCGTGGACGTGGAGCTGCGCAAGGAGCTCTGGGAGGAGGTCCGCCGGCTCCGCGACGAGGGGACCACCATCGTGCTGACCACCCACTACCTCGAGGAAGCGGAGATGCTCGCCGACCGCATCGGCGTGCTGCGCAAGGGCCAGCTCCTGGTGGTGGAGTCCCGGGACGAGATGATGGCTCGCGGAGGCGGCGAGAAGCGTCTAGAGGACATCTTCGTCCAGCTGGTGCGCGAAGGCGCCGAGGAGGCCCCGCGATGAACGACGACCTCGACGCCACCGAGGGCCGCGCGCGACTCACCGCGCTGCGCACCCTCTTCCTCAAGGAGTGCCGGCGCTTCGCCAAGGTCTGGATGCAGACCGTGTTCAGCCCCTTGGTCACCACCAGCCTCTACTTCCTGGTCTTCGGCGTGGCCCTCGGCTCCCGCCTCCGCGAGGTCGATGGGGTCCCCTACATCGACTACGTGGTGCCCGGTCTGGTGATGTTGGCGCTGATCTCCAACAGCTTCCTCAACGCCTCCTCGAGTCTCTTCCAGTCCAAGATCAACGGCACCATCGTCGACATCCTGGTCGCGCCCCTGGGCGCGCTGGAGATGCTGGTCGCCTACCTGGGCGCCTCGATGCTCCGGGGCTTGGTGGTGGGCAGCCTGGTCTACCTGGTCGCCGGACTGTTCAGCGGCTTCCGGATGGCGCACCCCGGCTGGGTCGTCTTCTTCGCCTGCGGGGTCTCCCTCTGCTTCGGCTGCCTCGGCGTGATCAGCGCGCTCTGGGCCGAGAAGTTCGACCACCTCAGCATCGTGCCGAACTTCGTGCTCACGCCGCTGACCTTCCTCGGCGGCGTCTTCTACTCGGTGAACATGCTCCCCGCGCCCTGGGACACGGTGAGCCGCATGAACCCGATCCTCTACATGGTGAACGGCCTGCGCTACGGGCTCCTCGGAGTCAGCGACGTCCCGGTGACCCACGCGGCGGCGTTCATCGGCACCCTGCTGGTGGTCCTCTTGGCCGTGGCCGGAGGCCTGCTCGGTCGCGGCTGGAAGCTGCGCGCCTGAGCCGCGCAGCCGCCGGGCTCGGAAGAACCGCCGGGCTCGGAAGAACCGCCGGGCCCGGAGGAGCCGCCGCTACGCCTGAAGGAAGGGGAGCACCGCCGCCAGAAACGCCTCCGGGGTGTCCACGTGGGCGAAGTGGGAGCTCTCCTCCAGCCACACCATCGGCGCGTCGGGCACCAGGTGGTGGAGCGCCTCGCCCATCTCCGGCGGCACCATGGGGTCGGTGCGCGCGTAGACCAGCTGGAGCGGGATGGGGAACCCCGCGGACGAGCGCCCCACGTCGCGCGCGAAGGTCTCCAGGTCCGCGGGGTCGAGCCCGTCGCCCAGCCAGCTCGCGAAGGCCCGCCGCCCGGCGCGGGTACGTAGCGGCTCGGCGTAGACCCGGGCCTCCTCGCGGCTCTTCAAGGTCTCGTCGCGGTAGTGCACGTTGCGGTGGACCCAGCGCTCGGGATCGAGGGCCACCACCCGCCCCAGGACCCGGCGCGCCAGCCCGGTGCCCAGCGCGAAGTGGAGCGCGTGGAGCCGCGGGAGCGGCAGGACCGGCGAGTGCACGTTCACCAGCCGGCTCATCGCGGCCGGCTCGTCCAGGGCCAGCCGCATGGCCAGGTACCCGCCCATGCTGTTGCCCACCACGCGCTCGCCCCAGGTCCCCGTCGCGCGCAGGTAGGCCCCCAACGCGCGGGCGAGCCGCGGCGCCGAGTGGGGCGCGGCGAGCGCGTCGCTCGCGCCGGCGCCGGGCAGGTCGGGGACCAGCACACGGAAGCCGGCCTCTACGAGGGGGCGGACGACATAGCGGAAGCTGTACCCGCTGGTCATCAGGCCGTGCACCAGCACCAGGGGCGGCGCGCTCGCCGGCCCCACGACCCGGTGGGTGATCCTCGACCGCTCCCCGTCGACCTCGACGGTCACCCGCTCGGTCGGCAGCTCGAGGAAGTCGTGCGCGCGCCGCGGCGTCTCGGGGAGCGCACGGAAGGGGAGCTGCCGAAAGGGCTTCCTCGAGTTCACCGGCTCATCCGAATCCCGCGGGTCATCCGAGGGCCCGGTAGCCGCTCACCGCCAGGAGCACCCAGCCCGCGATGAAGGCCAGGCCCCCCAGGGGCGTGATGGCGCCGAACCAGCGCGGGGCCCCCAGGGTCATCGCGTAGAGCGACCCGCTGAAGAGGAGCACCCCCGCGGTGAAGGCGTAGCCGGCGCCGTTGCCCAGCGAGCTGGGGGCGCGGGCGATCACGAAAGCCACCAGCCCCACGGCCAGCGCGTGGACCAAGTGGTAGTGGGCGGCGGTCTCCCACCAGCCGAGGCGCTTGGCCCCGTCGTCGAGGGCCTCGAGCTTGGCCCGGAGACCGTGGGCGCCGAAGGCCCCCAGTCCGACCGCGAGGGCACCGAGGACTCCGGCGAGGGCGATGAAGATGCGCGCCATGGCGCTCGAGGGTGCCCCATGCGGACCGACCGCGCACGCGGGCTCCGGCGCGAAACGGTTGCGGCCAGGGCGCCGGGATGGGAGGGATCTCGGCGATGCGTTGGACCGGGTTCGGGTTGGCCGTGCTGATGGCCTGTGGTGGCGAGGTGCGGACGACTCCCCAGCCGGAGCCGCCGCCGCCTCGGGAAGAGGCGCGGGATTGGGGGGCGATGTTGGGAGCGTTGAACGAAGAGGCCCGTCGTGGAGCGACGACCGACACCCTCCACGAGACCGAGGTCGCCGATCCCTACCGCGCCCTGGAGCGCGACTCGGCCCTGACCCAGCGCTGGATGGCCGCCCAGACCGAGCGCACCGACGAATCCCTGCCGATCCACGACGGCACCCGGGCGCGCCTGCGCGAGCTCCTGGCCATCGGCTCCGTCGACGGCGGCGCCGTGGTCGGTGGCGGCGAGCGCCCGGTCCGGTTGGTCTACGAGAAGCAGGAGGGGGGCCGGGAGCAGCCGGCGCTCTACCTCCGCGAGGGCGAGACCGAGCGGCTCCTGGTCGACGCCGCGGACACCGCGACCTGGGGCGAGCGCGCGGCCCTCGACTGGTACTACCCCAGCCCGGACGGAAGCCGCCTGGCCTTCGGGATCTCCCACGACGGCGACGAGAAGAGCGTGCTGCACGTCCTCGACCTCGACGCGGCCGAGGACGCGCTGCTGCCGCTGCGCATCCCCAAGACCAAGTGGAGCAACGTGGCCTGGCTCCCGGACGCGAGCGGCTTCTACTACACCCGCTACCCCAAGGAGGGCGAGGAGGGCTTCGACGCCGAGCGCGAGGACGCCTACTTCCCGCGGGTCTTCTTCCACGCGATGGCCGACGGCTCCCCCGACGACGACCGCCGGGTCTTCGGCGCCGAGCGGCCCACCGACTTCCCCGCGCCGCAGGTCTCCGAGGACGGGCGCTACCTGGTCATCAACGTCTTCCGCGGGTGGTCCCAGAGCGACGTCTTCCTCTTCGACCGGGGCCGCCGGGGGACGGCCGTCGCGCCCGGTGACCAGGGCCGCTTCGTGACCGTCACCGAGGGCCACGAGAGCCTCACCCACGCGACCGCCCACGACGGCGCGCTCTACCTCTACACCAACCGCGACGCGCCCCGGTACCGCCTACTGAAGGTGGACGTCCGGCGCGCGGCCGAGCCGAGCCGCTGGGAGGAGCTGGTGCCCCAGACCGCCGCGGTGCTCGAGGACTGGAGCTTCGCCGGCGACGGCCTCGCCCTCCACTACATCGACGCCATCCGCTCGCGCCTCTACCTGCAGACCGGCGGCGCCCAGCGCGAGGTCGAGCTGCCCACCCGCGGCGCCATCGAAGGGGTCTCCGGTCGGCCCGGGGTGGACACCCTGGCCTTCACCTTCAGCGGGTACCTCCAGGCCCCCAGCCTCTTCACCGTGGCCGCCGGCACCGGCGCGCTCACCGAGACCGTCCGCACGCCCATCGACCTGGACCTGTCGGTCTACGAGGCGAAGCTCGAGCACGTGACCTCCGCCGACGGCACCGAGGTCCCGGTCCACGTGATCCGCCGCCGCGACCAGCCCACCGACGGCCGGGCGCGCGTGCTCCTCTACGGCTACGGCGGCTTCAACGTGAACATCCTCCCGCGCTTCTCGCGCAACGCGCTCTACTGGCTGGAGCAGGGCGGGGTGTACGCCGTCGCCCACCTCCGCGGCGGCGGCGAGCTCGGCGAGGCCTGGCACCAGGCCGGCATGCTGGGCAACAAGGTCCACGTCTTCGAAGACTTCGAGGCCATCCTGGGCTGGCTCACCGAGAGCGGGCTCAGCGCGCCGGAGCGCATCGGCATCACCGGCGGCAGCAACGGCGGCCTGCTCATGGGCGCCATGGTCACCCGGGTCCCGGACCGCTTCCACGCGGCCGCCAGCTACGTGGGCCTCTACGACATGGTCCGCTACCACCGCTTCCCCCCGGCGGAGCTGTGGATCAGCGAGTACGGCGATCCCGAGAAGCCCGAGGAGTTCGCTTGGCTCCATGGCTACTCGCCCTATCACCAGGTCCGCGACGGGGTGGCCTACCCCGCCGTGCTCATCGAGACCGCCGACCACGACAGCCGGGTCCACTGGGCCCACAGCACCAAGTTCGCCGCCGCGCTCCAGGAAGCGACGAGCTCCGGCCTCCCGGTGTACTTCCACCTGGACACCCAGCAGGGGCACGGAGCGGGCACGCGCCTGAGCGATTTGGTAGAGAAGTACGCCCGCATGTTCACCTTCTTGGACCAGCAGCTGAGCCGATGACCATCAAAGAGCCCTTCAACCAGCCCCCTCCCCAGCTCGCCAACCAGTGGGACGACGACGCCGTCCTGCGGGAGCACCTGGAGCGCAAGCTCCCCGCCGACGCCTACGCGGCCATCGACGGCGAGATGCGCGAGCTGGGCCAGTGGGCCGTGGAGATGCAGGAGGTCGTCCAGCGCGACCGACTCAACGAGCCGGTGCTGACCCACTGGGACGCCTGGGGCGAGCGCATCGACCACATCGAGCTCACCGAGGTCTGGAAGAAGGCCGAGCCCAAGGCGGCCGAGGCCGGCATCGTCGCGGCCGCCTACGAGGATCGCTTCGGCGAGCACGCCCGGCTGCACCAGTTCGGTCTGGTCCACCTCTTCGCGCCCTCGACCGACGTCTTCACCTGCCCCTTGGCCATGACCGACGGCGCCGCCCGGACGCTCATCGCCAGCGGGAACCAAGAGCTCATCGACCGCGCGGTCCCGCACCTGACCAGCCGCGATCCGAGCCAGTTCTGGACCAGCGGGCAGTGGATGACCGAGTCCACCGGCGGCTCCGACGTCGGCCTCACCGAGACCATCGCCCGCGAGGAAGACGGTCAGTGGCGGCTCTACGGCCGCAAGTGGTTCACCAGCGCCGCCACCAGCCAGATGGCGCTCACGCTGGGCCGGCCCGAGGGCAACCCCGGCGGCGGCCACGGCCTGGCCCTCTTCTACGTCGACTGCCGCGACGACGAGGGGAAGCTCCGGAACATCCACATCAACCGGCTCAAGGACAAGCTGGGCACCCGCAAGCTGCCCACCGCCGAGCTGGCCCTCCAAGGCACGCCCGCGGAACTCGTCCTCGGGACCACCTCCGGCATCCGGAACATCGTCCCGATGCTGAGCATCACCCGCACCTGGAACGCCGTGGTCGCGGTGGCCGGCATGCGGCGCGGTCTCGCGCTGGTGAAGGACTTCGCGCGGCGTCGCTTCGCCTTCGGCGCGACCCTCGACCAGAAGCCCCTCCACATCGACACCGTCGCCGGCCTCCAGGCCGAGTACGAGGGCGCCTTCCAGCTCGCCCACTTCGCCGCCGAGCTCCTCGGCCGCGAGGAGCGCGACGTGAACGCGAACTCCACCCTGCTCCGGCTGCTCACGCCCATCGTGAAGCTCACCACCGCCCGCGAGGGCGTGGGGCTGGCCAGCGAGTGCCTCGAGGCCTTCGGCGGCGCCGGCTACGTCGAGGACACCGGGCTGCCGATGCTCCTCCGCGACGCCCAGGTGCTCAGCATCTGGGAGGGCACCACCAACGTCCTCTCCCTCGACGTGCTCCGGGCCATCGGCCACGAGCCCGAGGCCCTCGGCGCGCTCCAGGAGGAGCTCGCGCGCTGCGCGTCGAGCCTGAAGGATCCCGCCCTGGTCGAGGTGGGCACCGTGGCCCAGAAGGCCTTCGGCCAGGCGGTCGAGTGGCTCCAGACCGCCAAGGGCAAGAGCATGGACGATCTCGAAGCCGGCGCGCGCCGCTTCGCCCTGACCCTCGGTCGCGCCACCGCCTTGGCCCGCCTGGCCGAGCACGCCCAGTGGGCCCTGGAGCACGCCGACGGCGGCGCCGGGTCCAAGCGCGCCCGCGCCGCGGCCCTGCGTTTCGCGCAGAACGGGGTCAGCAAGATCGCCTGGATGGACCGCGACGATGCGGCCCTGCTGATGGCCTGAGAGCCCCGCGAGGCCCCGACCCCGAGCCCGGCCCCGCGGCCTCCGCGGAGCCGGCGCGCGAAGGTGCACCCGTAGCGCCCTCGCGGCTGGCCCGTCCCCACCGAAAGAAGTAAGGTCGACGCGCACCTACGCGGAATGGGCGACGCTCGCCGAGAGCCCTTCCGTGCACATGCAGTAGCGAGCGGAAAGAAAAAGGATTTCGGACGTATGGGACACGACGACTTCGGCGTGAACCAAGGCTTGGTCGAGGAGAAGTTCCTCCAGTGGATGGCCAACCCCGCCTCGGTGGACGAGGCGTGGCGTCGCTATTTCGACCGCCTGGAGCCGCAGGAGTGGCCCGAGATGACTTCCCCCGGTGCGATCGCCGCACCGGCCGAGGCCGTCCCCGGAACGCACCTGCCCCGCCCGCCCGCGCTCCCCAAGAGCAACGGCAGCAACGGCAACGGCACCCCGGCGGAGGTCTTCCACCTGCCGCCGACCGCCGAGAACCTGCCCTTCATCGACCGGCGCGCCAGCGACCGGCGCTCGCTCCCGCCCAGCCAGGACGTCCTCGACGCCACCGAGCTGCAGGGCCGGCTCTCGGCGCTGATCAACGCCTACCGCGTGCGGGGTCACCTCTTCGCCGAGCTGGACCCGCTGGGGCTGAAGCAGCAGTCGGAGCCCGACGAGCTCTTCCTCGAGCGCTACGGTCTGGCCACCGTCGACCCCGACACCGTCTTCAGCAGCGGCGACATGGCCGGCCCGGCCACGGCGACCCTGCGCGAGATCCTCGAGCGGCTGGGCGAGACCTACACCCGCAGCATCGGCGTGGAGTTCACCTTCCTGGAGGACCGCGAGGCGCGGAACTGGCTCCAGGAGGAGATGGAGTCCACCTGCAACCGGCTGGACCTGACCGCCAAGCAGCAGCTGCGGATCCTGACCAAGCTCACCGACGCGGAGATCTTCGAGCAGTTCCTGCACACGAAGTTCATCGGCGCCAAGCGCTTCTCCCTCGAGGGCGGCGAGTCGGTGATCCCCATGCTCGACCTGCTCATCGAGCGCGCGTCCGAGCTGGGCGTCGAAGAGGTCGTCTTGGGCATGGCCCACCGCGGCCGCCTCAACGTGATGGTCAACATCATGGAGATGAACGTCCGCGAGATCTTCGCGGGCTTCGACGACGACAACCCCGAGCTCCACCTCGGCGGCGGCGACGTGAAGTACCACCACGGGTACTCGGTCGACCGCGAGACGGCGAACGGCAACACCGTCCACCTGACCCTCACCTTCAACCCCAGCCACCTCGAGTTCGTGAACCCGGTGGTCGAGGGGCGGACCCGAGCCAAGCAGGACCGCCGCGGGGACATGAAGCGCGAGCAGGTGCTCCCCCTGCTGATCCACGGCGACGCGGCCTTCATCGGCCAGGGCATCGTCGCGGAGACGCTCAACCTGAGCGAGCTGCAGGCCTACGAGACCGGCGGCACCGTCCACGTGGTGATCAACAACCAGATCGGGTTCACCACGATCCCCGAGGACAGCCGGGCGACCCGCTACTGCACGGACATCACCCGGATGCTCCGCTGCCCCGTCTTCCACGTGAACGGCGAGGATCCGGAGGCCGTCGCGCAGGTCGTGAAGCTGGCCGCCGAGTACCGGCAGCGCTTCCACCGCGACGTGGTCATCGACCTCTACTGCTACCGCAAGTACGGTCACAACGAGGGCGACGAGCCGCGCTTCACCCAGCCGATGATGTACTCGGCCATCGACCAAAAGCGCACCGTGCGCGAGGTCTACGTCTCGAAGCTCGAGGAGACCGGCCGCATCAACCGCGAGCAGGCCGACGAGATCGAGAAGCGCCGCCGGCAGGACCTCGAGGACGCCCTCGACGAGACGCGCCAGGGGGACTACGCCCTGGTGCCGCGCTCGATGGAGGGCCTCTGGAACCACTACCGCGGTGGCCGGGACGTCGAGACCGAGGACACGCCCACGGGGGTGCCCCGGGAGCGCCTCGACGCGCTCCTCGACGCGCTGACCACCGTCCCCGACTGGTTCACGCCGCATAGCCGCCTCAAGCGCTTCCTGCTCGACAAGCAGCGGAAGATCCTCGAGACCGGCGCCGACGTCGACTGGGGCACCGCGGAGAACCTGGCCATGGCCAGCATCCTCGCCGACAAGGTGCGCGTGCGCCTCACCGGCCAGGACGTCCGCCGCGGCACCTTCAGCCACCGCCACGCGGTGATCTTCGACAGCGAGAGCGGCCGCCGCTACACGCGCCTCGGTCACGTGACCGAGGACCAGGCGGGCCTGGAGATCTACGACAGCCCGCTCTCCGAGGCCGGCGTGCTGGGCTTCGAGTGGGGCTACTCCCTCGACACCCCGGACGCGCTCGTCGCCTGGGAAGCCCAGTTCGGCGACTTCGCCAACGGCGCCCAGGTCATCATCGACCAGTTCATCAGCTCGTCCGAAGACAAGTGGCAGCGGCTGAGCGGTCTGGTGATGCTCCTGCCCCACGGCTTCGAGGGCATGGGTCCCGAGCACTCGAGCGCGCGCCTGGAGCGCTTCCTCAGCATGTGCGCCGAGGACAACATGTCGGTCATCTACCCGACGACTCCCGCGCAGATCTTCCACGCGCTCCGGCGCCAGGTGGTCCGGCCCTTCCGCAAGCCCCTCATCGTCATGACCCCCAAGAGCCTCCTCCGGCATCGACGGGCCATCTGCACGATGGAGGACCTGACGACGGGCACCTACCAGCGCGTCATCCCGGAGGTCGCCGACCTGGAGCCCAAGGGCGTCAAGCGGGTGATCCTCTGCTCCGGCAAGGTCTACTACGACCTGCTCGAGGCTCGGGAAGAGCGCGAGCAGAACGACGTGGCCATCGTCCGGATGGAGCAGCTCTACCCGTATCGGCCCGAGGAGATCCAGAAGGCCGTCGGGATCTTCCCGGACGACGCGGAGCTGATGTGGGTCCAGGAAGAGCCCTGGAACATGGGCCCCTGGTTCTTCATGAGCGCCCGCCTCCCGCAGATCTTCCCCGGCCGCGCCATCCACTGCGTGGCCCGGGACGAGAGCGCCAGCCCGGCCACCGGGTCGAGCTCGGCCCACAAGCTGGAGCAGAAGCGCCTCGTCGACCGCGCCCTGACCGTCTGACGGACATCGGGACTCCACGAAGAACGGCGACCCTCGGGTCGCCGTTTTTCGTGGCTCCGCCGCGACCGGGTGTCCCGATCGCGAACGCTGGTTCTCACTCGCCGGTGGCGAGCGGGACCGGCTGGCAATAGCGCGCGCCGGCGTCGTCCTGGCAGGCCCAGCCCACGGCGCAGTCGGCGTCGCTGGTGCAGGTCTCGACGCAGAGCGACTCCGCGGAGTCCCCCTCGGTCAGAACGATGTCGGCGCAGGTCCCCGGCTGACCCATCGGCGTCGGGTCGCACTCGTCGGTCGACGAGCACGCCCGAGCGCAGAAGCGGTCCCTCACCCCGTTGCGCTCGATGGCTTCACAGCGCTGCGAATCGCAATCGATGCTGATCGCGCAGAGCGAGTAGTCGTCGAGGTAGGCATCGGTGGTGTCCACGCACGCGACGACGAAGACCGTCGCCGCGAGCGCGGTGAGCCGGAGGTCCATGGGGCTCAGTAGGGCAGACAGTAGCTGTCGAAGCCGTCTCGACTGACGTCGCAGACCCAACCCGGGGCGCAGTCGCTGTCGAAGTCGCAGGTCTCCCAGCAGATGAAGGGGCCGCCACCCAGGCTGTCACAGGTACCGGGCAAGCCGGCCGCGGTATACTGGCAGTCGAAGTCGTCGAAGCAGCCGACGGTGCAGAAGGCGTCCTGCACGCGCGATCCATCGGGCCAGCTCACCGTCACGGTCTCGCAGCGACCGGAGTCGCAGTCCGAGTCGAAGTCACAGGGCTCGTAGTCGTCGAGCACCACCACGCAGCCGCTCGCGCCCAAGGCCACCATGCCCAGGGTGCCGAGAAGCGCCGTCTTCAAGAGTCTCTTCATCATCTCAGTTCCTCTCCCGTCCTCACCGGCGAACCGGTGTCCCTCGCGCGCCCAGGCGTCACGAGCTCGAAAATCGTGGACCGCAGTTCACGGTCCGGGGTGTTCACGGCCTGTCGTTGCAAATCGGATGCCCACCCAGGTAGTCGGCCCCATGGAAGGACGCTGGCGGCGCGGGGAGCTTCAATTCAGCCACTGCTTCCCGCCTTCGATGACCCGCATGTGGCCGCGGTCGCCCTTCTTGGGCTTCTTCGGAGTCCGCGGTCGCCGCTCGAGCCGGGCCATGAACGCGATCGCCGCGCCCACGGAGGCCAGGTCGGCGGCGAAGGCCATGACGTTCCGGCTGGCCAGGAACTGCAGCAGGCTGAGCGCCACGCAGAGCCCGATGAGGTGGATGGCCTTCATGGGCAGCACGCCGAAGAAGCTGAGCTGGCCCTGGTTCCGGATGGCCCAGGCGTACGCGGCGATGACCCCGAGGAGCTGAGGACCGAAGCCGTAGAGGGCGCCGGGCGCGAGGAGGCTCGCCAGGAGCGCTCCGCCCGCGGCCGCCAGGGTGAGCACCACCAGGAGCTGCACCAGACGCTTGGCGCCGTAGCGGAGCTCGAAGGGCGCCACCACCAGCCAGAAGAAGAGGGCCCCGATGAGATAGCCCATGAGCCCCTGGGGGGTCGGAGGCTGCGCCAGGGGATAGGTGACCACCTGCCAGGCCGTGGGCACGCCCACCGGGCTGGAGAGCGCGAGGAGGCTCACCACGTCGAGCCCGACGAAGTTGTGGGCGATCATCAGGCCGACCAGCGCGGCCAGGGTGGTGGCCAACCAGACCTTGACTACCGGCGTCATCGGGGGAAAACGGAACACGACTTACTCCTCGCCCATCTGCGCCGACAGGTCCAGTGAGACGGTCAGCGCCGAGCCCTCCGACGTCACCACGGCGATGTCGGCGAAGGCCACGTCCGAGGTGCTGATCATGCTGGGGTCGATCGGCTCGTCCGCCGAGGGCACCGCAGCGTCGGCGTCGGTGTCGAGGCTGACCGCATAGAGCGCGACGCGATAGGTCCCCGGTTGGAGCACGGCTTCGGTCGTGACGACGCCGGTGGGGCACGCGACCAGCCAGGCGTCCTCGCTGTACGAGGTGCCGCCGGGGTACTGCTCCCAGATCCGCAGCTTCACGTAGGCCACGCCGGCCGCGCTGCACACCTCCACGGAGGGCGCCGCGCCCTCGATGGTGAAGCTCGCCGTGACCGCGACGTTGCCGCCGGTGGGGTCGAACTCCTCGGGCACGGTGCACCCGAAGCTCCCCAGCGCGGCCCAGACCCCGCAGGAACTCAGGGCCAGAACGAGCGAGAGCCCGACGGATCGCGCCGCCGGGCTCCCCTTCGTGAATCGAACGAGTCGGTTCAGGGCTGAACGTCCACGTCGCAGTCGTAGGTGACCATGCCCGAGCTGACGCTGAGCCCGGTGCAGGTGATGCCCCACTTGGTCCCGTCGGTGGCGTCGCCGGAGACGTCGAGTTCGTAGATGTCGGCGGCGGGGTCGTCGAAGATGAGCTGGTTGGCGCAGGCGCCCCCGAAGTCGCTCACGATGGCGGTGTCGCCGAGGTAGAGCTCGTAGCCCATGGTGTCGACGGCGGCGTCGGCGCAGGTGCCGTAGATGCCGGTGCCGAGACCGGTCTCCCAGAAGAGGTTCACGATGAGGGTCGTGCCGCCGGGGAAGTTGGGCACCGCGAGGTTCGCGTGGGTGGTCGGGGAGACGACCTGCAGCTCGAGCCAGTCGCTCTCGGCGAGGACGGAGTCGTCCGCGGCCTCGGCGTACCACTGGCTGAAGTACATCGGCCCGATGGGGATCGTGACCTCGGGGCTATCGCTGCGGGCATCGAAGGACCCCTGGGCGCAGTCGAAGACGTACTCGACGTAGATGTCCGTGCCCGCCGCGTCGTTGGCGATGGAGAGCACGACCTCGTCGATGCCCGCGGCGGCGCAGGAGGCGGCGTCGGCGGTGACGCCGTCGATCTCCCAGCTCCCGGAGAGGGTCGCCTCGGTGGGGGCGACGGTGCCGACGAAGTTGCCGGTGACCTCGATGATGTCGCCGGCGAGCGCGGTCACGCGGGCGTAGTCGGTCGCCAGGACCTCGACGCCCGCGGCGTCATAGGCCACGAAGCGGAGGTCGTAGGTGTCCGGGAAGAGGACCGGGCCGGTGACGAAGCCGCCGGACGCGCACGCGACCTCCCAGGCCGCCTCGGTGTAGAAGTTCCCGCGGGACGAGTCCCAGACCTCGAGGACCACGGTGGACGCGCCGATCTCGGCGCAGGTCGCCGCGGACGCGGGCTGACCGTTGATGGTCCACAGGGCGTCCACGCTGACGTCGCCGCCGATGGGGTCGAAGACGTCTACGTCCACGGAACCCCCGCCCTCCACGGTACAGCCGGCGGCGGCCAGTAGGGCCAAAGTCAAAATGCGAAGCTTCTTCATCGTTCCTCCCAGCGAGCCCGGCTCGCTCCGAAAGCAGACGACCGGGGAGGCCCGAGCGTTTCAAGCCCCTCGATCCATGTGGGGGCCCGACGGGCCCTGCCTTTCGGAGATTCAAACCCACCCGGCTGGGCTCTGGCCACTATTTGTGAGAACGATCAACCGCCACCGCGCCGCCGGGGGTTGACGCCCCCGATCGAGCGCGCCGGCGAGCGGACCCTGGCCGAGACCACCGAGGGCGCCGACTACCGGCGCGTCGAGCGCTCCTATGGTTCGTTCACCCGGAGCTTCTCCCTGCCCGAGACCGTGGA
This sequence comes from Myxococcales bacterium UBA1660, assembly GCA_002320815.1. Taxonomy (GTDB): domain Bacteria; phylum Myxococcota_A; class Polyangia; order Polyangiales; family Houyiibacteriaceae; genus UBA1660. The sequence continues at coordinate 48,630 of DCLA01000072.1, read as the reverse complement.
CGACGAGGCCATCGAGGCCAACCTGGCCGACGGAGTCCTCACCGTCCGACTCCCCAAGAAGGAGGCGCCCACCGCCCGGAAGATCGCGGTCTCCAGCAACTGAGTCTCCGACCCCACCGCCAACGAAAAACGGCGACCTCGATGCTCGAGGTCGCCGTCTCTCGTGGTGGGAGCCCGCGGGCTCCGCGCGTCGTCAGAAGACGAGCGCCATGCGCGACTGGACGGTCCAGAGGAAGTCGTCGCCGAAGCCGCCGCTCGAGTTCCGGAGGGCGCTGCCCACCTTCATGAGGCCGGCCTCGGTGTCCCACTGGAGCAGGTCGTTCTCGCCCCACTTGACCCGGAGGGCCATGTCGACCTCCCAGCCGATGAAGCAATCGCCGTCGAAGGCGCCGCAGGAGGAGTCGCCGTCGGGGCGGTCGTTCTGGAAGACGAAGTTCAGCTTCCGGACCCACGAGGCGAGGAACGCGCCGTGGAGCTCGATGCCCGGGATGAGCTGAACCCGCGCCTGGGGGAAGAGGTACCAGGAGTTCCACACGCCGCCCCGGGTCCAGAGCGGACGCACGTCGCGGGTGAGGCCGATGGCCGAAGCCGCCTGGAGCGCCACCTGATAGGAGAGCAGACCGACGTGGTAGTCGGGGTGCAGGGGTCGCGCCGTGAGCTGGCTGTCGGCGAGGATGGACTCGTCGCCGGAGGAGAAGCCGGTCTCGAGCAGAGCGCCCCAGAGCTTCTGGTTGCGGACACCGGCGCGGAAGGCGCCGCCCCACACGTTGGCGGTGGCCTCGTTGCAGACACCGAAGTCCGAGCGGTCGGGATCGTCGACGCACCCGAAGGTGATCGGGATCGTGTTCGACCGGCCGGTGATCCAGGTGAGCTCCGCCTCCGAGTAGAAGGAGGGCAGACCGGGCCCGAGGCTGCGGTCGACCTTGTAGTACCAGTCGAGGATGTGGACTCGAGAGGTCGGGACCAGGGGCAGCTCCCGGGTGGGGTCGTCGGGGAGCGCGTCCCCGATGTGCCCGCCGCGGTTCTGCCAGCGGTAGACGTAGTAGAAGCCGAGGCGCAGCTCGTCGGTGGGGCGCGGACCGAAGTCCGTGTCCACCCACGCGAGCGCCGTGGCCAGCTCGTTCACGTCGTTGTTCTCGCCACCGAGGTAGGCGAAGGGGATGGCCGAGCGCTGGGTCGGCTGGGTGCCGAAGGGACCGAAGTCGCCCCAGGTCGCCGTGCCGCCGCCGGTCCAGGGCGACGCGGTGCTCGCCGTGACCGGGTCCTCGACGAGCTTGTCGTAGGCGATGGCCAGGACCAGCGGCGTCGGGCGACTGTCGCCGCGGGTCAGCGCGTTGATGATGGACAGCGGCCGGGTCGCGAAGAGGATCCGGTCGTAGGTGGTGCCGTAGAGGGGGTCACCCCACTCGCCGAGACCGTTTCCGTCGTTGGAGAGGAGACCCATGCCCCACTGGCTGGGCATGCGGCCGACGCGGATCTGACCGACCGGGATGAGGAACTGGAGCCAGGCCCGCTCGAGGCGGATGGAGTCCGAGATGTCGAATCCATCCACGTCCGTGACGCTGGGATCGTTCGCGAAGAGGGGCGCGGGCGCGATGCGCGCGTTGTCGCCGAAGACCACGTTGTCGAGGCCGTCGAACTGCATGTAGAGGGCGGCGACCGGGTTGTCCGGGTCCTGCCCGTAGGTGACCTCCGGGGTCAGCCGCAGCCGCTGGAAGGCGTAGTGCGAGTTGACCGAGCGGCGGTAGCGGGCCCCGTCCTCCGGGGCCACGCGGAGCTGGTTCTGCGGCACGTTACCGAGCCACATGTAACGCGCGCGGTAGTAGCCGTGGATACCGACGCGCAGGGGGATCCCCACGTCGGCGGACGCCTGGGCGCCGCTGGCACCCGCGCTGGCGCCGGGCGAGGCCGGGAGCTCGGGAAGCGGAGCCGGTTCGGCCGCCGCAGCGACCGACTCGGGAGCGACGACGTCCGCGTCCACCTCCCGAACCTCGTCGGGCTGCGGAACGGCGGGCGGCGGCGGGAGCTCGGTGTCGGCGTCGGCGTCGACCGAGGCATCGGCGTCGACCGAAGCGTCCACCGTGGCCGAAGCTCCCGCTCCGGTCACGGCGTCCCCCTCGTCCTCCGCGTCTTCCTCTACGAGCACCCCACCCGGGGCTTGTGCTTCCGCGAGGGAAGCGAAGGGCGCGAGCGCGAGCAGCGCACCCCAGAGGAGATGACGGCGCATCACGACCTCAGTTCATGCCGGGGCAGGTCGGGCCATCCGCGCGGAGCGGACCGACGTTGACGATGGCGACGGCGTCGGGGGCCGCGGGCACGGTCTCGCAACCGATGACCTCGAGCTCGCCCGCGTCGTTCATGCCCCAGAGCTCGACCAGCAGGTTCTCGCCGCCGGCGTCGACGGGCATGTTGATGCCGCCGAAGAGGCCGTCCACGTGGGTCCAGCGCTGCGCGGTGGAGGGAGTGCCGTCCCCATCGAAGAAGCGGTACTTGGGCGAGGTGTTCCCGCCGGCCTCGGCGATGAAGGTGCCGTCTTCGCGGTAGATGGCGGCGATGGCGCCGTAGACGGGCTCACCGTTGCAGTCCTGGGCGGTGCCGGCCACCAGAGTGGTCCCGGTGGCGGCCTGGACACCGAGAACGGCGGGGATCAGGCGCAGGGTGCTCTCCGCGACGCTGATGCCGTCGTTGGTGCCGCCGTCGGCGGGGGCGAGCTCGTTGATCTGGAACGAGTCCACGATCTCGTCGGAGGCGCTCGGGAAAACCCGGTACGAGTACCAGCCGCCGGCCGGCGCGGTGACCGAGATGTTGCCCGAGGCGTCGGTGACGAAGTCCGAGCCCGGATCACAGTCGGCGCCGAGGTCGACCACGTTGTCCGGGAAGAACTTCACGCAGAGCCCCTCGACGGCCGTGCCGCCCCGGAACTCGCGAATCTCCATGGTGAAGGTCGCGTCCGCCCCACCGGCGGGCGCGGTGCGGGAGCCGGCGCAGGAGTAGTCCGCCGCGCTGGTGGTCATCGCCATCGTGCCCGAGACGCCCTCGCCGAGCGCGTACGCGGGGAGACCCGCCGGGGTCGTCCCGGGGAAGCCGCCGGCCGGGACCTCCATGTCGGTTCCGCCGGTGCCCATGTCCTCGGTCGGCGTGGTGCCGTCACCGTCGTCGTCGCCGCAACCGAACGCACCGACCGCCAAAGCCATGGCCACCGCCATGCTCTTCCAGTTCCCATTCATCACGATCAAATCCCCTTCCGGCCTTTCCACGGGCCCAGAGCTTTTCGATCGGTGTCCACGCGGCTCCATCCGGGGCAGACCGACCGATAAAATCCAACGTTTGTCGATGGTACGCCCCGCCGGGCGGGGAGTACCGGTCATCGAATGGCGAAGAACATACCCGTGGTCGCGGTGGAATTCCCAAGAATTCCACCAGACGCCCCACGAATCGCCATTTGGGGGAGACCGACGAGGGACGTCAGAAGGTGACGCCGCCGCGGATCCGGCCGAGCCAGATGGGGTCCATCCGCTCGCCCGCCGCGTCGTCGAAGGCGTGACCGGGGAGGAGTACGCCGCCGTCCAGACCGGCCTGGAGCGAGACCCCGTAGGGCAGCTTCTTGGTGAAGAGGACCATCGCGTCGAGCTCGAGGCCGAGATCGCGCGCCCGCGGATCGCCCCCGAGGTAGTTGGTCGAGCGGCTCTGGGACCGCTGCTGGTAGGGGTCCACCACGTCCGAGGTGGCCCGGGCCCAGATCCAGCCCAGCCGGACGTTCATGAAGTCCAGGGGCCGGAAGTCCCACCAGTTGAACAGGTAGGTCGCGCCGGAGACCCCGCCGTTCGTGGGCAGGAGCTGGCTCCCCGGCGAGGGGCGGCCGCTGAGCTCCGCGCTCCGGGCCAGGGTCGCGCTCCGGGCCGTCTGCCAGGCCATGACCTCCGGGAAGAGGATCAGCCCGATGCGGTGGTCCGGGTGCATGGTCGCGCGCCGCTGGGCGCCGTCCTCGGTGTTCGAGTCGCCGGAGGTGTAGCCGACCTCGAAGAAGCCATCGACCTTCTTGCCCCGGCGGCCCACCTGGGCGGCCCAGAGCCACTGGCGCACGTCGTGCTGCGGTCGCTCGACGCTGCGGGTCAGGGTGGTCGTCCCGCGGATGTGAGCGCCCTCGAAGGCCACGGCGATCTCGCCGCCGGCCGGGTCCTCCCACTCCCACTGGGCGAAGAGGTCGAGGACCCAGACGTCCAAGGTGTCGTCGGCGAAGCTGTCGGTGACCAGACCGTCGACTTCGTTTCGCTGCGCCCGGTAGACCACGTAGGCCCCGAGGGTCTTCTCGCGGCCGTCCCCGTAGAACGCCGCCAGGACCGCCTGCAGGGCCCGCTCGCCCTCGCCGAGATCGGCGATCGGATCCCGGTACACCAGGTCACCGGCGAGGGCGATGGTGAAGGGGACGTCCTCGCCGCCGGGGCGCGTGGCGAACATGAAGCGCAGGTTGGAGTTGCCGTAGCGGTAGTCGCCGAAAGGGGACCAGCGGCTCCCATCGTTGGCCACGAGGCCGAGGCCCCAGTGGCTCGGCTGGAGACCGGCCCGGAACACGCCGATGGGCGAGCGCCACTCCCCGTAGAGCCAGCGGAGGTCGCCCCCGCGGCCGTCGAAGGCGCGCTCCCCGTCCCGGGGCAGATCGGCCTCGCCGACCCCCTGGGTGTCCTGCCCACCGATCATTCCGTCGGCCAGGTCCACCGAGCCTTCGAACGCGAAGACATGGCCCAGCTCCAGGCGGCCGGTGAGGCGCAGCCACTGGTTGGCCCAGACGTTCTGGCCCAGCTCCGTGGGCAGCCCGGTGCGCTCCTGGGTCTGGAGCGGGATGTCGCTCATGAAGCTCGCCCGGAGCCGGTATTCGCCGTGGAGCGAGATCTTCGGCGCGTAGCGGCGGTCCCGCTGGGCTTCCAGGGCCGCGGTGCGCTCGGCGTCGCTCATGTCGTCGCGGATGGCGAGCGGGTCGTCTTCCGCCGAGGGCTCCGGCGCGGGAGCGAGGTCGGCGGCCTCGGCGCCCAGGTTGGGCGGCTCGGCCTCGCCGGTGGGGACCCCCTGGACCTCGTCGTCCGGGGCCTCGGCGTCGGAGGCCTCGGTCGTCCCCGGGCCGTCGATGGACTCCGCCTCGGCGCCTTCCGCCAGCGACTCGTCGGCCCGCTCGCCGGCGGTGCGGCCGGGCGCTTCCCCGCTGGGCGCGGGCGATCCGGCCCCCGTGCGCTGCGCGCGCGCCGGCGCCGCCGCGCCGACCGCGACCAGCGCGAGCACGAGGGCGAAACGGAATGGGCGGTCCCCGGGGACCGTTGGGCGGCAGTAGCGTTGACCCACGGAGCGGACGATAGGCGGCCCGAGCCCCCGGCCGCAACGACCACGTCGCACCTTCGGCCGGCGGGCGGGCGACGAGCGGCTCCCCGGGGCGCAGCCCGGTCCGCGATTGGCAGGCGACGCCGACCCCGATCTCCTCTAGGGTCGGGCCCCATGGACCGCCTCCGGATCCTGCCGCCCTCGATGTTGGCCCTCGCGATCGCCCTCGGCGGGTGCGGGGACGACGACGTCGATCCCCAGCCCCGGGTCCCGGTGCGGACCCCCGACGACGTGGACGACGCCCCGCCCCCGTCGCCGCCTTCCGATCTCCCGGTCTCGCGGGAGCTCCAGGGCCAGCCGGTCGTCCACGTGGAGGGCGCCCCGGTCGAGCTCGCCGGCGGCCAGCTCTTCGCCGTGCTCACCGAGGACCTCGACGGGGACGAAGACCGGGACGCGCTGGCGGTGGGACTCGACGCGAACGGCGAGCTCGCGCTGCTCCTCGCCCGCCGCGAGGGGGCCACCTTCCAGAGCCGCGCGCTCGGCTCCCTCGCCCCCGCGGACGTGGTCGGTGCCCCGGCGCGCTGCGAGCGGGACGAGGTCGTGATCCGCTTCCTGAGCCCGACCTGGGCCCACGCCCAGGCGACCCTCCGCTGCGACACGGCGGTGGACGGCAAGGGAGACCCCCGGGAGAGCCTGGGCGAGGAGGCCTTCCCCATCACCGGCCACTTCTTCATCGAGGTCGGCCAGGGCACCCCCCGCCTCAAGGAGCGGGTCATGGTCGCGCGCTCGCTGGTCCTCGAGCCCTTCCTGGAAGACCTCGACGGCGACGGGCATTTGGACTTCCGGCTGCACCTCACCGGGCCCGGGGCCCTCGCGCTGGACCTGCCCCTGCAGGACCGCGCCGCGGGCCTCATCCTCGACCCCGAGCCCGCCTTCCAGATGCTCGCCGGCGAGCTGGACGAGACCGAACGGGCGCTGGCGGACGATCCCACCGCCGCCGCGGAGCGCACCGAGCGCGTGGTGAGCTGGAGCCGGCTGCTGTGCCGGGACTTCGAGCCCGCCACCCCGGTCTCCTTCCACGTCGGCGACGCGGCCGGGCTCCGCTGCCCGGCGACCCAGCGCGCCGAGCAGCTCGATCTGGTCGCGCGCATCCGCTCGGGCGACCTCGTCGGCGCCATCGCCGCCCTGGATCCCCTCGCGCCCGAGGTACGACGCCGGGCCTTGGCGGGCGACGCCATGGCCGCGGCCCTCGCCCCGCTTCGGGCCCGGGTGACGACCACCGACCTCGGCGCGGGCTTCGAGGGCGACCTGGTGTTCCGCGACGACGCCACCCTCGCCCTCCTCGGCGAGCCCCCGGTGCGGCTCACCCTCGCCGATGGCTCGCGGGCGCCCGATCCGGGCGTGCCCGCCATCATCGATCCCCAAGGCCATCACTCCGCCCGCCTGGCCTTCCATTGCGACGGCGTCCGCCTGAAGGTCGTCGACGCTTTCCGGCCGGGGGCCGTCCTGGCGGAGACCCAGGTCACCGCCGAGGCCGCGCCCGAACCCTGCACCGGGCAGCCGACGGGACCCCAGCGATGGCGGATCCTCGGCTGGGCGCCCCAGGGGATCCTGGTGGGCGCGCCGGGCGCGCGCCGGTTGGCCACGACCGTGGTCGGGCCCAGCTTCGAGGGGACCGAGGACCTCGGTCTGACCACCCCCGCCCCGGCGCCCCTCCGCGGGCCCCGGGTGACGCCCACCGGCGACGTCTGGATCATCGAGACTCCCCTGGGCGTGCTCCGCTACGAGGGCGCGCGGGCGAAGCTCTGGTGGCCCGAGGGGTGGCCCACCGGCGAGCGCCCCGAAGCCGTCGCCCTCTCGCCCGACGGGAGCCGCATCGCCGTGCGCACCAGCGACGGGCGCGTGGCGGTCATGGACGCGAGCGAGTGAACCCCCGGTCGACGGCGGGCGGCCACGCTGCTAGAGGTGCGCTGCGCGCGGCGCTCCCCGAGCCGCCCGACGCGCACCCTCCGGCTCCGCCCCGCGGCGCGGCCGGCCCCTGGCTTCCCATGCGTCCGTTCTCCTCCGCTCTTCTCCTCCTCGCCGCCGCCCTCGCCTCCTGCGGCGGTCGCCAGCAGCCCGCGTCGTCCCCGTGCATGTCCGACCGGGAGTGCGTGGGGGATCGCATCTGCCACGCGGGGCGCTGCCGCTTCCTCGAAGAGGTCCGCGCCGAGCTGGCCGCCGAGAGCACCGGGACCGAGGCCACCTTCTCGGAGAACCCCGGTGGCGACGAGCCGAGCGCGAGCGGCGGCGAGACCGAGGTGGCCCCCGGGCCCGCCGAGCTGCCGATGTTCATGGGCGGCCCGAACCACCGCGGCCAGAGCCCGCACGCCGGCCCGGTGAGCGAGCCCGAAGTCGTCTGGGCCCACCGCACCGGCGCGCGGGTCTTCGCCTCGCCGGTCCTCGGGGTCGACGGCACCGTCTACATCGGCTCCCTCGACCGGACCTTCGCCGCGTTGGGCGCGGGCGGCACTCTGCGCTGGCGCTTCACCGCCGGCGACAAGGTCTACGCCTCGGCGGCCGTGGCGCCGGACGGCACCGTCTACATCGGTAGCGACGACGGCAACGTGACCGCCCTCTCCGCCACCGGCACCGTGCTCTGGCACATCGATCTGGATCACCCGGTCGACGCCAGCCCCACCCTGGCCGCCGACGGGACCCTCTACGTGGCGGCCGACGGCGTGTACGCCATCGACCCCGCCGGCGCCGTGCGCTGGCACCACCCCACCGCCGGGCACGTGCGCAGCTCGCCGGTCCTCCACCCCCGCGGCCTGGTCGTCGTGGGCACCTCGGAGGGCAAGGTCCTCGCGTTGACCGCTCGCGGGACCGTCGCCTGGGAGACCGCCGCCGGCGCCAGCATCGACGGCGGAGCGAGCGTCGGCGCGGACGGCACCATCTACATCGGGACCGACCGCGGCCACGTCCTCGCCCTCGACGCCGAGGGCACCATCGTCTGGCGCTTCGAGACCGGCGACGACGTACGCGCCACCCCGGCCATCGCCGCCGACGGCACCATCGTGGTCGGCTCCTACGACCGCCACCTCTACGCCCTGGCCCCCGACGGCACCCAGCGCTGGCGCGTGCCCACCGGGGGGCGCATCCGCGCCTCCGCGCGCATCGACGCCGACGGCCGCATCTACGTGGGCAGCCAGGACGACACCCTCTACGCCATCTCGCCCGCGGGCGAGGTCCTGTGGCGTTTCAACATCGGGTCGGACATCGACTCCACCGCCGCGATCGGAAGCGACGGCACCCTCTACGTGGGCGCCGACGACGGATCTCTCCGCGCGCTGCGGTCCTCTGGCGGGGCTCCCTGAGACCTCGCGTTCCGGTCGTGCCGACCCCCAACTCCGCTCCCACGACAGCTCCGCATCGACGACGCCCGACGAGGCGCCAACCTTGCGATTCGGCCTGGGAGCCCCACCCTTCCCCCATTCGTGGTCCGCGAACCGTCGCGTCGACCGCGCCCATCCAAGAAAGAAAACCGCCCCGCGAGACCGCCCGTCGTACGATGGGCCAGCCTCCGGGCGGGTGAAGAACATGAAGAAGATCGAACGAGAGGCCGTCATGGAGGCCCTCCGCGCCCAGGCGCCTCGGGCCCAGCACGTGGCCGAGCTCTGTGGCCACCTCAACATCCCCAAGAGCCAGAAGGACGAAGTCCTCGACGCGCTCGAACAGCTGGTCAACCTGAACATGGTGACCGAGATGCCGGGCCTGCGATTCCGCCTGAAGCGCACGCGGCCCGGCCGCGCCCAGCCCCTCGCCGAGGTCGAACGGCCGACGGTGAGCAAGGTCCGCGGGACCCTGATGCGAAACCCCAAGGGCTTCGCGTTCCTCACCCCCGACGACGGCAGCGAAGACGTCTTCGTCCCGCCGCAGTTCCAGGGCGCCGCGCTCCATGGGGATCGCGTGGAGCTCCTGGCCCGCCCCTCGCCCAAGGGGCGCGAGGGCAAGGTCGTGCAGGTCCTCGACCGCCGCCCGGCGCGCTTCACCGCGACCCTCGAGAAGCGCGGCCGCCGAGCCTGGCTGACGCCCGACGACCCGCGCCTCCCGGAGCGGGTGGAGCTCATCGGCGACGCGCCCAAGGCCAAGGACCGGAACATGGCGGTCATCGCCCGGATGGTCCGCTTCCCCCAGGGCTCGGACGACACGCCGGGCGCGGAGATCGTCGACCTGCTCGGCGTACAGGGGATGACCGCGGTCGAGGTCCAGAAGATCAAGATCCGCGAAGGGGTCATGGAGGAGTTCGACGAGCGCGTGCTCGCCGAAGCTCGAGAGGTCCCCGAAGAGGTCCCCGAGGAAGACAAGGTCGGCCGCCGGGACCTCCGGGACCTGGACCTCTGCACCATCGACCCCGAGGACGCCCGGGACCACGACGACGCCATCTTCTGCGAGCGCACGAAGAGCGGCTGGCGGGTGGTCATCGCCATCGCCGACGTCTCGCACTACGTGCGCCCCGGCACCGCCATCGACCAGTCGGCCTTCGAGCGCTGCTGCTCGATCTACCTGCCCGACCGCGCGATCCCCATGCTCCCGCGGGAGCTCTCCTCGCACCTCGCCTCGCTGATCCCCGACACCGACCGGCTCTGCATGGGCGTCGAGATCGGCCTCACCAAGCGCGGCAAGGTCCGATCGGTGCAGCTCTTCGAGGGCGTGATGCGCTCCCGGGCGAAGCTCACCTACCGCGGCGTCGCCCGCGCGCTGGGGCTCACCAACAAGGTGCGCAGCCAGCCCGAGGCCGAGGACCGCATCGAGAACCTGGAGGGCCTCCGGGAGCTCGCCGGTCTCCTGCGCGAGAAGCGCCGTTCGCGCGGCGCCCTCGAGCTGGACCTGCCGGAGCCGAAGGTCGTCCTCGACCAGCACGGCGTGGAGCCCGTCGACGTCCAGCGCGCCAAGGACGACCCCGGCGTGCGGGTGGCCTACCAGATGGTCGAGGAGATGATGCTCCTGGCCAACGAGGTGGTCGCGGCCGAGATGAAGAAGCGCGGCGTGCCGGCGATCTACCGGATCCACGGCAAGCCCGACGAGAAGAAGATCCTCCTCTTCTCCCAGCTCGCCGCGGCCCTGGGCCACGACCTGGACGTCGAGGACGCCCGGAACCCCAAGGAGCTCACGGCCTTCCTGAGGCGTATCGAGGGCAAGGACGGCGCCGACGTCCTCCAGTACCTGCTGCTCCGCTCGATGCAGCAGGCGGTCTACGGCATCGACTCGGAGACCGGGCACTTCGGCCTGGCGACCAAGGACTACCTCCACTTCACCTCGCCCATCCGGCGCTACCCGGACCTGGCGGTCCATCGGGTCCTCAAGAAGGTCCTCCGCGGCGAGCCCATCGACGCGGTCACGCTGAAGCCCCACCTGGCCTCGGTCGCCGCCCGCGCCAGCCAGCTGGAGCGCCGAGCCTTCGTGGTCGAGCGCGACGTGGTGAACCTCTACCGCGCCATCCTCATGCGGGATCGCGTCGGTGAGGACTTCGACGGGGTGATCTCCAGCGTGGATCGCTACGGTGTGCGGGTGGCCTTCGACGACCCCTACGTCGAGGCGCTCATCCCGCTCCAGGCCCTGGAAGACGACTACTACGAGCTCGACGACCTGGGCATCCGGCTCATCGGAGCGCGCTCGGCGCAGATCTACGAGCTGGGCGAGCGAATCCAGGTCGAGTTGACCAGCGTGGAGGTGGCCTCCCGCGAGATCCTCGCGGTGCCCACCACGCTCGATCAGCGGAAGACCGAGCGACGCACCAAGACGCGCGGTCGGGGCCGGAGCCGGAGCTCCCGCGAGGGCGAGAAGCGCTCCCGCTCGAAGGACGGGCGCAAGTCGAAGAGCCAGAGCCGGACCAAGGCCGGTCAGTCCAAGGGCGGCCAGACCAAGCGCAGCGAGTCGAAGGGCGGCCAGACCAAGCGCCAGGGGAAGAAGACGACGCGCAAACGGCGCTGAGTTTTCTGCTACACCCCGAGGCCATGACCCTCGCCTCACCTCCCGAGCTCATCATCCGCAAGCGCGAAGGCGGCAAGCTGAGCGACGACGAGATCCGCGGTTGGATCGACGCCTACGTCCGCGGTGACATCCCCGACTACCAGATGGCCGCCATGGCGATGGCCATCTTCTTCCAGGGGATGACGCCGCAGGAGACCGCGGCGCTCACCATGGCCATGCGGGACAGCGGGCAGGTCATCGACCTCGACGGCATCGACGCCATCAAGGTCGACAAGCACTCGACCGGCGGTGTCGGCGACAAGGTGAGCCTCTGCCTGGCGCCCATCGTCGCCGCGTGTGGGGTCCCGGTGCCGATGGTCGCCGGCCGCGGCCTGGGCCACACCGGCGGCACCCTGGACAAGCTCGAGGCGATCCCCGGATTCCGCTGCGACCTCTCCACCAAGGCCTTCGTGAAGCAGGTGGAGACCATCGGGTGCGCCATCTTCGGGCAGACCGCCCAGATCGCGCCCGCCGATCGGCAGCTCTACGCGCTCCGGGACGTCACCGGGACCATCGAGTCCATCCCCCTGATCACCGGGAGCATCCTGTCCAAGAAGCTCGCCGAGGGCATCGATGCCCTGGTGATGGACATCAAGGTCGGTCAGGGCGCCTTCATGCGTACCACCGAGAGCGCCCGGGAGCTCGCCCGCTCCATCGTCCGTACCGGCAAGGTCGCGGGCAAGAAGGTCTCGGTGCTGCTCACCCGTATGGACGCGCCCCTCGGCCGGACCGTGGGCAACGCCATCGAGACCAAGGAGGCCTTCGAGGTGCTCCACGGGGGCGGCCCCGAGGACCTGGTGGAGTGCACCCTCGCGCTCGGCGCGGAGATGCTCCGCCTGGGCGGCGTCGAGAAGACCGAAGCCAAGGCCCGGGCCCGCATGCAGGCGGTCATCGCCGATGGGTCCGCCGTCGCGCTGATGGAGAAGGTCGTGAAGGCCCAGGGCGGCGACCCCCGGGTCGTCGCCGAGCCGGACCGGCTGGTCATCGCGCCCAAGAAGGTGGTGGTGAAGGCCCCCAAGGCCGGCTACGTGGCGGGTATCGACGCCCGCGAGATCGGTCTGGCCGGCGTGGACCTCGGCGCGGGCCGGACCCGCAGCGACCAGGACGTGGACCACGCGGTCTCGATCGTCATCGACGCCAAGCCGGGCGAGAAGGTCGCCGCCGGAGATCCGCTGGCGACTCTCTTCGTGCACGACCGACGGAAGGCAAAGGCCCCGGCGCAACGAGTCGCCGAGGCCTTCCGGGTCACCAGCCGGCGGCCCACGATCGAGCCGCTGGTCATCGAGACCATTCGCCGCTGAGCGGTCGAGCGCCGCGAGGCGCTCGACCCGTCAGGATTCAGCGGCAGCTCACCTGCTGGGACCGCTCGACGCGCTCGCACCCGCGCAGGCTAGCGGCGCAGTACGAATAGGTCCCCGTCCTGCCGCACGCGGTGTCGGTCGTCATGTACGCGGTCCCGCTGCACCGCCCGAAGGCAGTGCTGCAGGAGATGATCAGCGCCCCCGACGGGAGCGGCCGATAGTCCCTGGTCTCTTCCTCGTCGCAGTTGTAGTCGAAGTCGGTCGGATCGGGCTCACCGGTGATCGCGCTACTTTGGTAGGCGGTCTGCCCCGGGTAGACGAGTCGGTTGTCGTCGTTACAGTCGGTCACCGACGGCCCCGATGGGCGGGTGTTGGTCCAGCCGCAGGTGCCACCGAAGGGAGCCGGCTCGTCGCAAGAGGGCACGGCGTTGTTGGTGTCCGCCGCGAAGCCGTCGCCATCGCAGTCGACGTACCAAACGGGGGCGACCTCATCGATGCCCATGACGCAGTTGTTGTCCTTGCCGTCGCAGAGCTCTTCCGCGCCGGTGTAGACGGTATCGTCGGTGTCATCGCAGTCGTCGCCGCCTTCGCAGCCGGCGAAGTGCCCGTCCATGTCCATGTCGAAGGGCGTGGGGTCGTTCACGCAGCCTTCGATCGGATCGCAGCTGTCCGCGGTGCAGGGGTTCGCGTCGTCGCAGTCGAGGAGCTCGCCGCCCATGCAGGTGTTCGTCGCGGTGTCGCAGGTGTCGGCGCCGTCGCAGACCGTCTGGTCCAGCTCGACGCAGTCCTCGTCGGTGAAGCAGGAGACCGTGCAATCGGACTCGCAGCCGTCGTTGGACACCTCGTTGCCATCGTCGCACTGCTCTCCGTCGTCGGGGAGCCCGTTGCCGCAGCCGAACACGCGGCAGGTCCCGGCGCGGCACTCGCCATCGCTCTCGTCCTCGAGCACGCAGGCCGTCCCGTCGGCCGCCGAAGTCCCGGCGGTACAGGTGTGCGTCGCCGCGTCGCAGCTCTCGGTGCCGTTGCAGACGAAGATATCCTCGCAGTCCGCGTCGGCCTCGCAGCTGAACGCGCAGGACCCGGGTTCGCAGCCGTCGCCGGAGACCTCGTTGCCGTCGTCGCACTGCTCCTCGTTGTTCGCGTCGACGAGCCCGTCGCCGCAGGTGCTCACCGAGCAAGCCTGGGAGCGACAGATGCCCATCGCTTCGGAGCCGTCGAGCTCGCACGGGGTCCCATCGTCCGCCCCTTCACAGTCGGGGGCGGCTTCCTTTCCGTCCAGCTTGCCGTCGACGACGAGCGAGCAGGCGGAGGCCAAGCCGATGAAGGCGAAGAGATAGCGGCGCATCAGAAACTCCCCCGGGCGAACGCGCCCGCGAATCCCGGTCCGACCGACGGCGAGAGGGCCACGCCCTCGTCCTCGTCGTCGTCGCCCGAGAGCAAGAAGACCAAGAGCCCCGCGCCGGCGGCGAGCACGCCCACGCCGATCGCGATGTCGGCGCCGAGGGCCAGGCCCCGCGCGCTGTCCGCATCGGACCCGTCGGAGGTGTCGGCCCCGTTGGCCTTGCCCAGGGCGATACCGCCGAGGATGGCGCCGGTGATGATCGCGGCGCCGCCCGCAGCCCACAGGATGATGGGCACCAGCGGGGTCTCGCCGGGGGCCTCGGCGACCTCGACCATCTGCACGTCGACGTCGACCGAGCGACCGGCGGCCGTGGTCACCGCGGCTTCGAAGGGCTCGTAGCCGGCGAGGACGACCTCCACCCGGTGGTTGCCGGGCTCGACCGCGATGGGGTCCGGTCGCGGGGTGCGTCCGTGATCTTCGCCGTCGATCAGGATCGTGGCCCCCTCCGGTCCGCCCCGGACCACGACCGACGTGCGACCGAGCCGCTCCCGGATGGCCGCCAACTGGGCCCGGGCCCGCTGCTGGTTGGGGTCGTCGGGGTCCGCGTTCTCCAGGTAGAGCTCGAAGGCGCTCACCGCCTTGGCCAGCTCGCCGAGTCGCTCGTAGGCCTGGCCGAGATTGTATTGGAGCAGGGGCTTGGGATCGAGGGCGTAGCCGGCCTCCCAGGCCTCCACCGACTCCTCGTAGTCCCCCCGCTCGTAGGCGGCCTGGCCGCGAAAGAAGAGCTCGCGAGCGTCATTGGTCTCGTTGGCGGCCTCCGCCTCTTGGGCCTCGGCCAGCGCCATCGGCGCGAGCGCGACCCACAGCGATACGATCATCGTTCTACGCAACAAGGTGTACCTCCCCGAGCCTCTGTAGCACGAGGATCCCGGGAAAACCTCGTCAGTTCTTCCGTGGTCGATCGCGCTCGTGGGGCGACGCCGGCAGCGGGCTCATGATGGCGCGGCGCACGTGCGCCAATGGCGCATCGTCGGCGAGAACCACCCTACCCCTGACCATGGACACCCCGAGTCGACCGAGAAGCTCGCCCATCGCTGGGAACTCGCGCTCGTCCGCGAAGCGCTCGGCCAGCGGTACGAGCAGGTCGGAGCCCGCCAGGCGGTCGAAGCGATGCATCATGGCCCCGCGCTGCCACGTCTGCCGCCGGGGCCACGCGCCCTGGCTGCGGGAGATCATCTGATCGAGGCTGACCCCCGCCTCGGTGCGCAACGCGACGTCGGCCTCGAGGGCGAAAGCGGTCCCCGCCCAGTAGACCCGGCGGTAAGCCCCCGTCTCGTGCATCTCCTCGGCCTCGTCGGCCAACGTGCGCCGGGTCCCCACCGTGGCGCCGCGACCGAAGCCCTCGAGCAGCGCGGCCCAGGCCTCCTCTTCGGGCTGGTTCCCCGCCCGAACCTGGAGGACCTCCTGGTAATAGGTCGCCACGCCCTCGCTGACCCAGGCGTCTTCGCCGCGCATCAGCGGCATGGTCAGGTGCGAGAGCTCGTGGACCGCCGTCCAGTCGGCGACCAGCTCGCGCCGGCTCGCCTGCTCGTGGACCAGCAACATCACCGACGCGCCCCCGCCGCGCCGCACCAAGCCGAAGGCGACCGGGGATCGCCCCGGCCCGGCCGGGACGACCACCACGTGGAGCCGATCGCGGGGGAAGGTCCCGTAGAGCCCGGCCACCGCTTCGGTGGCCGCGCCGATCCACGCCTCGAGATCCTCGCCGTCGGCCTCGAGGGGTCCCGGGAGCCGTGCGACCTCGATGGCCACCCCGGCGCGCTCGAAGCGCCGCGGCTCCTGGAAGGTGAAGACGGTGTTGCCGGCCGTCCGGAAAGCGCTCTCGTCCAGGAGGTAGCGGTCGCCCTCCCGGGCCCAGGGGACCGAGGCGTACATGCCGAGGGGCAGCTCGAAGGCCACGGAGCACACGGCCGTGTCCGGTCGCTGGGAGGGTGCCCAGAGCCAGAGGGCTTGGGTGATCAAGAGATCGCCCCGGCGGCGGAGGGTCATCCGCGACTGGCGATTCGCGGCGAGGAGGTCGACCTCGTAGTGCAAACAGTCGCCGGGCCCGAAGCGCGCGAGGGGGATCCGTCGCCGGTCTGCCGGGAGCGGGACCTCGACCCCCTCCGAGTCATACACCTGGACCAGGGCCTGGCTGGCCTCGGACCCGAGCGGGACCATGGCGCTCGGAGGCTCGCCCGCGAAGCAGACCTCGGCCCAGAGCGTCGAGAGCGACTCGTCGACGCGGACATGGTAGTGGGCGCTCCCGCCGGGCCCCGCGGCCCGCTCGGGCGCCGGGAGCTGGGGCGCCGCGCAGCCGAGCCACGCCGCGACGAGGACCGTGGGGATCCAGGCACTCCGCATGCTCACAGCATCGGGTACGATCGCCGCTGGCGCCACGATCGTCGCCGATGGTCCCAATCGTATTTTGTTGTCGCCGGTCGCGGATTTCTGGGCAGGAAATGTGGTGTCGGGCGAAACTAGCCCCGCTCTGACCCATAGGCCCCCTCGGACCGGCGTGCACCGAAGCTTGATTTCGTCCCGACGCCGCGACTACCGTTCGGCCCCGTGAGCTTTCTCCGCCCTGCGGCGGTGAACAGAACCAGCGAAGGAACAGGAACACATGACCCCGACTTTCAAGAACACGCTCGTCGCCATGGCCACCGCCGCTCTGGGCTTCACCGTCGCCTGCGGCGGCGAGGCGCAGGTGGAGAGCGCCGAGAGTGATTCCTCCGGCACCGAGGGCGGCGAGGCCTCCTGCGGCGGCGAGGGCTCCTGCGGCGCCACCACCGGCGACACGACCATGGACGAGCCCGAGATGGACGCCGATGAGGGTGGCTCGATCGACACCACCGGTGGCGAGGCCAGCTGCGGCGAGGGTTCCTGCGGCTGAATGGTTCGGGCTCGGTCGGAACGCCCCTTGTCTAGAGGAGACGTTCCGACCTAGGGTCCGCCCTCAATCATCACGCCGCCGTTGGCGTGGGAACGCATCGACGGTCGATGCGTGATGAACGTATCCATTATCCTGGAGGAATGATTATGAACTCGGCTATCAAGCAGACTCTGGTCGCCATGGCGACCGCCGCTCTCGGCTTCACCGTGGCTTGCGGCGGCGACGCCGAGGTCGAGACCGCGGAGAGCGAGTCCAGCGGCACCGAGGGAGGCGAGGCCTCCTGCGGTGGCGAGGGCTCCTGCGGCGCCTCGACCGGTGACACCACCATGGACGAGCCCGAGATCGACGCCGACGAAGGCGGCTCGGTCGAGACCGGCGGCGGCGAAGCCAGCTGCGGTGAGGGTTCCTGCGGCTGAACGGCCGTGAGGACGTCCCCCGCTCCGGCGAGGGACACGGTTGCGCCGCGGCCTCGGTCGCGGCGTTTCCGTATGCGGGCCACGACGTCGTGGCCCGCATACGGAAACGATGAGCGCCAACGAGAAGAAGGCCGAGGGCATCGGCCTGGGGCTCCGGGTGGACATGGCCGCCCGGTTCCTCGACGAGGCCCCCGAGAGCGTCCGGTGGGTCGAGGTCCATCCGGAGAACTACATCGGTCGCGGCGGGCTCTACCGCTCGTACCTGGACCGCGCGCGGGAGCGGTGGCCGGTGCTGACCCACGGGCTCTCCACCTGCCTGGGCGACACCGAGGCCCTGGACACCGAGTACATGGGCCAGCTCCGAGGGTTCCTCGGCGAGGTGGGGACCGGGTGGCACAGCGAGCACCTCTGCTTCGGCAGCGGCGCGGGCGCGGCGCTCCACGATCTCCTCCCCCTGCCCTTCACCGACGAGGCCGCGCGCACCGCCGCCGATCGTTTCGGCCGAGTCCGGGACGCCATCGACCTCGAGTTCGCCTTCGAGAACGTGAGCTACTACGCGCCTCAGGGCGACGACGGTCTCGACGAGGCGCGCTTCTGCGCCGAGGTCCTGGAGCGGACGGGCGGCAAGATGCTCCTCGACGTGAACAACGTCTACGTGAACAGCCGGAACTTCGGCTTCGACCCGCGGGCGTTCATCGATCTCGTCCCGCCCGACCGGGTGGTCCAGATGCACGTGGCCGGACACTTCGTGCGCGACGACGGTCTGCGCATCGACACCCACGGAGAGCCCGTATGCGATGACGTCTACGAGCTCCTCGGCTACGCGCTGCGTCACGTGGGCCCGGTGCCGGTGCTCCTCGAGCGCGACAACGATATCCCGCCCCTCGAGGACCTCCTGGCCGAGGTGGAGCGCCTGACCCGGATCTACGACGACGCCATGCGCGCGCGCGAGACCGGCGCCGAGGTGCACCCGTGAGCCTCGCCGAACATCAGGCCAAGGTCGCGCGCGTCTGCCTCGAAGCGGAGCCGAGCGAGCTCGGCTCCATGGAGCACGCGGACCGCTGGGGCATCTACCGCACGATGGTCCGCGCGCGGCTCCACCGGGTCTGCGAGCAGGCGCTGAAGCGCACCCGCGAGGCGCTCGGCGAGGAGACCTTCCGCGCCCTGGTCGACCGCTGGTTGGCCACCGCGCCGCCCTCCACCCGCTTCTTCCGCGAGCTGCCGGGTGAGTTCGTCGCCTGGGTCGACGCGACCGAGTGCCCGGAGATGGGCACGCCGATGTTCGCGCGAGACATGATGCGCTACGAGCTCGCCGTCTGGTCGGTGAAAGCCGACGACGAGCGGGGCGAGCCATCGGTGGTGGACTTCTCCTTCGAGGGGATCCCCTGCTTCTCGGTGGCGAGCCGCTTCGTTCGCGTCGCGCACGGCGTGGACCGCCGGGCCGAAGACGGATCCGTCGACGCCTACGACGGGGCTCTCCTGGTCTATCGGACCGCCGGCTTCACCGCGAAGTGTCTCCGCCTCAATCCCTTGGCCGCCGCCCTGGTGGAGGAGCTCCGCCAGGCCGAGAGCGCGCGCCGTTCGGTCACCGAAGCCGTCCAGCGCGCCGCCCAGAAGCAGGGGGTCGCGATCGACCAGAAGCTCATCGAGGGCCTCTCGGGGCTCCTGGAGAAGCTCTTGACCCGGGGCGTGCTGCGGGGTTGTCTGGAAGCATGAAGCACACGAACCCCCTCCTCTTGGTCTTGGCGATGGCCCTCGGTGCGGTCGCCTGCGGCGGCGGTGACGAGGTCGAGGAGACCACGACCGCGACCGACGAGACCTACACCACCGCCGGCGACGAAGAGCTCGACGACGAGCCGCCGGAGCCCGAGTACGACGACGGGATGTGAGCGTCAGAACCCGCCGGCCTTGGCGATGATCTCGTTCATGATCTCGCGGGTCCCGCCGCCGATCGGGTAGAGCCGCGCGTCGCGGTAGAGCCGCTCCACCACGTACTCGCGCATGTAGCCGTAGCCCCCGTGGAGCTGTACCGCCTGGTCGCAGACCCAGGAGCAGGCGTCGGTGGCCGTGTTCTTGGCCATCGCCGCCTCGGCGATGGTGGGCTCCCCGCGCAGGAAGCGGACCACGCACTCACCGGTCAACGACCGAGCCGCGGCGATGCGTGTCTGCATCTCGGCCAGCTTGTGCCGGGTGACCTGGAAGCCCATCAGCGTCTTGCCGAAGGCCTCGCGCTCCTTGCAGTAGGCCAGCGTCTCCCGGAGCGCCAGCTCGGCGATGGCCACGCACTGACCGGCGAGCATCAGCCGCTCGGTGACGAAGTTCTGCATGATGATGCCGAAGCCCGCGTTCTCGCGGCCGATGAGGTTCCCGGCGGGAACCCGGCACCCCTCGAAGGTGAGCTCCGCGGTGTCCGAGGCCCACCAGCCCATCTTGTGGAGCTTCTTGGAGACCGAGAAGCCCGGGGTGGAGCGCTCGATGATCATCATGGAGATCCCGCCGTGGCCCGCGCCCCCGGTACGCACCGCGCAGGTGACGAAGTCGGCGCGGGTCCCGCTGGTGATGAAGGTCTTGCTCCCATCGACCACGTAGTGGTCACCGTCGCGGACCGCCCGGGTCCGGAGCGACGCCACGTCCGAGCCGCCGCCGGGTTCGGTGATCCCCAGGGCCGAGACCAGCTCCCCGCGCAGCACCGGGGCCGCGAAGCGCGCCTTCTGCTCCGGAGTCCCCGCCTTCACGATGGGCGGCAGCGCGATGCCGTGGGAGCCGAGGCCCACGCAGGTC
Organism: Myxococcales bacterium UBA1660; assembly: GCA_002320815.1. Classification (GTDB taxonomy): domain Bacteria; phylum Myxococcota_A; class Polyangia; order Polyangiales; family Houyiibacteriaceae; genus UBA1660. The sequence continues at coordinate 28,536 of DCLA01000072.1, read as the reverse complement.
CCCACCGACTTGCCGTGGAGGACCATCTCCTCGCTCGCCACGAGGACGTGACCCAGGTCCCCGCCGCCGCCGCCGACCTCTTCCGGGTACCCGATGCCGAGCACATCGGCGGCCGCGGCCTTGGCGTAGAGCTCCCGCGGGAACTCCTGGGCCTCCTCCCACGCGTGGGCGTTCGGGAGGATCTCGGCCTTGGCGAAGCGCCGCACCTGCTCGCGGAGCGCGCGGTGCTCGTCGGTCTCGAAGAGGTAGGTGCTCATCGAGCCATTGTCCGGGGCGCTACGGTGCGCAGTCCAGGACGATCACCGTCAGCGCCCCGGGATACACGCGCCCCGGCGACGAGGTCGTGCGACAGGCGGAGCCGCTCGCTCGGACGGGCCCGGGCTCGACGTTCAGGAAGAGAAGCATCTGGGTGGTACCGTCGATGGCGGCGCCGCCCGAGGCGCTCAAGGGCCGCGCCCGCTCGAACCCGAGGGGAGGGTCCGACGGGAGGTCCAAGGTGACGGGGGTCGGCGTCACCGGCGTGATCCCCACCTCCACCGCGACCATGCCCATCCCAGCGCGCTGCGTGGTCCCGGCCAGCGCTTCGGCCGCCAACCGCTCGGTCCCCGTCAGCGGCATCACGCCCACTGGGCGGAGGAACTGGACGAACATGCGCGCTCGGTTCGTCGGGCCCGTGGGCCCCACGTCGAAGACCGTGGGGACGAGGTTGGCCGCGCCGCCCACGACCACCGGCGTGGGGCCGGGGAGACCCAGGATCAGGCGGCCGTCCATGTCGGAGACGCCGGAGCGCAAGGGGGCCGTCTCCGGCGCGACCGCCGGGACCCCCGGAACCATGGCCGCCGTGGGGAGCAGGACGGTCGTGTCCAGGGTCACCCGCGTGGGAGCCGCTGGACACACGCCGGCCGTGCAGGCCGCGCAGCTGACGCCACACTGGCCGCAGTGCGGCACCGCGCCGTCGGTGGTGAGGTCCTCCTCGCAGCCGGTGGAGGCGCGGCCATCGCAGTCTCCATACGAGCCGGTGCAAGTGGCCACCTCGCAGGCGCCCGCGACGCAGAGGTAGGTCGCGTTCGGCCCGAAGCAGCTCTCGGCGGCGTCTTCGTCGATGGTCCCATCGCAGTCGTTGTCGATGCCGTCGCAGCGCTCGCGGGCACCGAGGGTGGTGCCCGGGTCCAGGTCGTCGCAGTCGCCCGCTCGCGGGGCCAGCCCGGGGACATCGGTGCAGAGCGGCATCGCGGCGCCCACCCCGTAGCCGTCCCCATCCCGGTCCACGTAGAAGTCCGACTCGGTGAGCTCTTCGTCGATCATCCCGTCGCAGTCGTCGTCTCGGCCGTTGCAGTACTCGGGCAAGCCCGCGCCCACGAAGGGGTCGAGGTCGTCGCAGTCGCCGCCGCCGCAGCTCGCGTCCGGGACCCCGTCACCGTCGTCGTCCTCGAAGTCCCCGGGCGCGGCGGCGAAGTCGGCCACCCCGTTGCAGTCGTCGTCCAAACCGTTGCAGACCTCGACGGCCACCGGCGAACGGTCGGGGTCGTCCGGAGCGCAGTCGGTGGGCAGGAGCGAGTAGCCGCTGGGCGGGGGTACGCACTGGGTGACCCGGGTCCCGCGAGCGTCGCCGTAGCCGTCGCCGTCGGCATCCTCGTACCAGATGGCCGGGCGCGCGTCTTCGTCCACGATGCCGTCGCAGTCGTTGTCCTTGGCGTCGCAGATCTCGTTCTGCACCGGCTGCACGCTCAGGTCGGCGTCGTCGCAGTCGGCGCCGATCAGCGCGAAGCGGGCCGCGCCGGGGCAGGCGTTGAGCTCGGCGCCGTCGTCGCCGCGACCGTCGGCGTCGGCGTCCACGAAGCCGGCGAGGGTGACCCCCTCGTCCACGTCGCCATCGCAGTCGTCGTCGCGGCCGTTGCAGGTCTCGGGGGCGACGGGCGACACGGTGACCTCGAGATCGTTGCAGTCGGTCCCCGCGGCGCCGCCCTCGTTGAAGCAGCGCGCGTCGATGAACCCGTCGCGATCGCGATCGAGGGCGCCGACCGTGTTCAGGTCGCAGTCCTCGTCGTGGCCTTCGGTGTCGCAGATCTCCGCGTTCCCGGGGTAGCGCTCCGCGTCGGTGTCGTCACAGTCGTCGCCGCCACACTCGATGCGGTCGGCCCCGTCGGCGTCCCCATCCGGCGTCGCGCAGGAGTCGTCGCAGGCACGTTCCACCTCGAGGCAGGCGCCGATCCCGGCGCAGGGGTCGCTGCCGGCCACGCACCCGAACGTGTTCGCCAGGGGGTCACCGGGCAGGCAGCGCTCGGTGCCGTTGCAATGGACGCCGTCGGAGCACTGGACGTCGGCCGTGCAACCGACGGCGGCGTCGAGGGTGGGCGTGGCGTCGTCCCCGCAGCCCGCGACGACGAGCGCCAGAGCGCACGCCACAAGTGACGATCGAATCCCCATGCCCCCGTATACCCCCGCGGCGTAGGCCCGGCAGCGACTCGTTACCCCTTCGATACCCCGCATCGCTCAGCCCGCCGAGATCGAGAGGCAGCTCATGGAGACCAAGGTCGCCGTCCCCGGCAGCACGATCCCCGGGCTGTAGGCGACCGTGCAGCCCTCGACGGCGATCTCCAGCGGTCCCGGGGGGACGTTCATGAACACCAGCGCCGAGGTGACCTCCCCCGCGCCGACGATGGCGCCCAGGCGATTGTCACCGGTGAAGGTCTCCATGGCGATCGGCCGCGCACCGGTGAGACCCAGAGCGGGCGCGTCGGTCAGGTTGATCGTCGCGGCCCCCGGCACATCGGGCACGAAGTTGTCGGCGAGCACGAAGACGATCCCGCGGTCGGGGAGCTGGGTTGCCGGGGCTCCCGGGACGAGGGACGCGGCCTCCATCGCCAGCAACACCACCTCGTCCGTCTCCAGCGGCACCAGATCGGTGCCCGAGAACCCCTGGAAGAACATCGGCGGCTCGGAATAGGGGCCCAGAGCGAAGCTGCGCAACTCGTACAGGGTCGGGAAGCAGCCACCGCCGCCGGCGACCACCGGGGTGAGTCCGGGCACGTCGAGGGAGAACGCCCCGCTCGCGTCGGTCGTGGTGGAGCGGGTGGGGCCGGTGAGGGGCGCGTAGACCGGCATCCACGTCAGCAGAGCCCCGCCGGTGTCGTAGAGGTTGCCCATCGCCGAGACCGTGATGGGGTCCCCGCTGGCGCAGGTCCCGGCGTCGCAGGGACCGGCGCCCCCGCAGGACGCGCCACAGAGACCGCAGTGATTGGCGGCCATGGCGAGGTCGGTCTCGCACCCGGTGGAGGCGCGGAAGTCGCAGTCACCGAAGGTGCCCGTGCACTGGGCGATCTCGCAGAACCCGTCGACGCAGGCGTAGATCGCGTGGTCTCCGGAGCAGGTGCTCGCCGCGCCCTCGTCGATGCTCCCGTCGCAGTCGTTGTCCACGTTGTCGCAGCGCTCGATGGCATCCACCGTGGTCCCGGGGTCGAGGTCGTTGCAGTCGCCGGCCCGGGGCACGAGCCCCGGGACGAGCCCACAGAGGGCCATCGCCGGACCGGCGCCGTACCCGTCGCCATCGCGGTCGGCGTAGAAGTCGGACTCGGTGAGATCCTCGTCGACCATCCCGTCGCAGTCGTCGTCGCGGCCGTTGCAGTACTCGGGCAGCCCCGGGCCCACGAAGGGGTCCAGATCGTCGCAGTCGCCGCCGCCACAGCTCACGTCCGGGATCCCGTCGTGGTCGTCGTCCTCGAGGTCGCCGGGGGTCGCCGCGAAGTCGGCGACGCCATTGCAGTCGTCGTCGAGGCCGTTGCAGATCTCCACGCCCACCGGGGAGCGGCTGGCGTCACCCGGCGCGCAGTCGGTGGGCAAGAGCGAGTATCCGGGCGGCGGGTCGCACTGGACCAACCGCGCGCCGCGAACGTCGCCGTAGCCGTCCCCGTCGACGTCCTCGTACCAGAGGGCTGGCCGCGCGTTCTCGTCGATCGAGCCGTCGCAGTCGTTGTCCTTGGCGTCGCAGATCTCGTTCTGCACCGGCTGCACGCTGAGGTCGCCGTCGTCGCAGTCGGAGCCCAGGACGGCGAAGCGCGCCGCCCCCGCGCAGGCGGTCATCGCGAAGGCGTCGTCCCCGCGACCGTCGGCGTCGGCGTCCACGAAGCCCGCGAGGGCGACCCCCTCGTCGACGTCGCCGTCGCAGTCGTCGTCGCGCCCGTTGCAGACCTCGCCGGAGAGCGGCGAGACCGTGGCTTCCAGGTCGTTGCAGTCGTCGCCCTGAGCGCCGCCCTCGTTGAAGCAGCGCGCGTCGACGAAGCCGTCCCGGTCCCGGTCGAGGCCGCCCACGGTGCTGGCGTCGCAGTCTTCGTCGTGCCCCTCGTCGTCGCAGACCTCGGCGTTTCCCGGGTAGCGATTCGCGTCGGTATCGTCGCAGTCGTCGCCGCCGCACTCGATGCGGTCGACGCCGTCGGCGTCGCCGTCGGGCATCGCGCACGAGGTGTCGCACTCGGCCATGGTCTCGATGCAGGCCCCGATGCTCGCGCAGGGGTCACCGGCGGCCACGCAGCCCAGGGCGTTGGCGAGCGCGTCACCGGGGGCGCAGCGCTCCGCGCCGTTACAGAAGACTCCGTCGTCGCACTGCTCGTCCGTGGTGCACACCAACGCGGCGTCCGGGGTCACGCCCCCACCGTCGTCGCCGCAGGCCGCGAGCAGAACGACCCCGACCACCATCCATCCCCGAAGTGAAGTCATGGTCCGGATGTAGCAGCTGGATCCGGCCTCGACCCATGTTTTCCCCTATGAAATCGGTGTCATAGCCCTACCCACGGACCCACTCGACCTCTCGCTGGTCGGTCACGCGAAGCGGCCGGAGGTCGCCGGTCGAGCCTCGACGACGGCGCCCACCATGCCTAGAGAGGGCCCGTGCGATCCCGTCTTCCGCTCTCCCTCCTCGCCGGCGCCGCCGCGGGGGTCGTGGTCGGCTTCGTCCTCGGTGGCGTCGGACCCCGGCGGGAGCTCGCCGCGGCCGAGGACGAGATCCAGCGCCTCGAAGCGGCGATGGAGTCCGGGGGATCCACGTGGCGCTCGCCGGTACCCGGCCTCGACCGCATCCTCCGGACCCAAGGGGACGGCGCGCCGCGGGAGGAAGGGGACCCGGTCGCTCACCCCGGCGCGGAGGCCTCCGACGGACCGCGGGTCGCGATGGACGGCGTCGACGGCGGAGTCCCCGCCGAGGAGCGGGAGACCTGGCGCGACCGCTGGCGCTCCCGCGTCCGCCGCTCCCGCGAGGAGCGCTACGACGCCTTCACCGAGGCCGCCACGGTCCAGCGCGTGCGCCGCATCCAATCCCGCGCCGCGCTCCTCGAGCAGGCCGACCTCGACGACGACGAGGCCGCGGAGCTCGACGGGATCCTCGACGAGCTGAACGGCTCCCTCGCGGGCTACGGCGAAGAGATCCTCATGCTCGCCTCCCGGGACGAGCCGCCGCCGGCGCGGGATCTGCTGGGCATCACCCACGACGTCACCGGGATCCTCGCCGGCTCCCAGCGGCGACTGGAAGAGCTCCTCGGTCCCGAGCGCATGGCCGGCGTCGACACCTCCGCGCTGGAGATCTGGAACCACGTCGACCTCGACCGGCTCGAGCCCGCCGCCCGGGCCACCCTCGAGCGCCGATGAGCGGCAAGGGGCTCTTCCGCGATGCGGCGGTCATCGCCGCCTTCGACCTCGGCGAGTCCCTCCGCTCCCGGAAGGTCCTCATCTTCCTGGTCCTCTACGTGGTCGGGGCCATCGGGGCGACGCTCATCTTCACCGAGGTGCTCCAAGAGGTGGAGATCGCCCTGGCCGAGCAGCTCCTGGTCGCCCGCACCCGGGACCCCGGGAGCCTGACCCAGGCGGTCATGGAGAGCCCCGAACTCCTGCGGGTGATCTCCCGGCTCATCCGCGACGACGCCCTGGCGCGGGCGCTGGTCCGGGTGCCCCCCATCGCGCTGCTCTACCACTGGGTGGCCCTGGCCTTCGGCCCCGTCTTCGCGGTCCTCACCGCCAGCGACACGGTGGCCAGCGAGGTCAGCAGCGGGTCGGTGCGCTTCGCGCTGGCGCGCACCGATCGCGCCGGGTGGATCCTGGGCAAGGTGTTCGGCCAGAGCCTCCTGCTCGCGGTGGGCATCGCGCTCGGCGCCTTGGCCTCCTGGGTCACCGGCTGGATCCAGCTCGGCGCCTTCGCGCCCGGCGCCACCGCCTTCGCCCTCGCCCGCTACGCGGGCACCGCCTACGTCTACGTCTGGGCTCACCTGGGTCTCGCGCTGGGCGTCTCCCAGCTCACCCGCTCGGTGCCCTGGTCCCGCGCGCTGGGGCTGCTCGCGCTGGTGGGCGTCTTCGGCCTCCACCGGTTCCTGGAGCGGGACGCCATCGTGGAGGCCGCACCGGTGCTCGCGGGCTCGCTCCGGCAGCTCTTCCCGGTGGCCCATCGCCTCGACCTCTGGCGGCCCGGCCTGGAGGCCAGCGCGCCCGCCCTGGCGATCCTGGTGGCCCTCGGCGCGGTCTACGTGGGCCTCGGGTACCTCCGCTTCGCCCGGAGGGATGCGTGAGCGCCGCCGTCGAGCTCCGCGGTGTGGTGAAGCGCTACCGGCGGACCCGCGCCCTCGACGGCCTGGACCTACGGGTCCCCCGCGGAACCCTGGTCGGCCTGGTGGGGCCCAACGGCGCGGGGAAGACCACGACCTTCGGGATCATCAGCGGAGTCTTGGAGCCCGACGAAGGCACGGTGGACGTGCTCGGCTCGGGCCCCTTCCACCCGCGCGCCCAGGCGGGCGCGTTGGGAGTCTTGCCCCAGGACTGCGCCCTCAACCCGCACTCGTCGGCTCGGCAGCTCCTGACCTTCTTCGGTCGCCTCCAGGGGCTCACCCGCGCCGAAGCCACGCGCGAGGCGGACCGTCTCCTCGACGAGCTCCGCCTCGGCGACCGGGCCACCTCCCGGGTGGGCGAGCTGAGCCACGGGATGAAGCGTCGGCTGGCCGTGGCCCAGGCGCTGGTGGGGGACCCCCGGCTGGTGCTCCTGGACGAGCCCACGGGCGGGCTCGACCCGCACCTGGTGGTCGAGATGCGCGAGCTCCTCCTCCGGGAGAAGCGCCGCCGGACCCTGGTGGTCAGCTCGCACATCCTCTCGGATCTGGAGCGCACCTGCGACGAGATCGCCTTCCTGGAAGCCGGGCGCTGCGTCCGCGCGGAGCCGGTGGAGACCCTGCGCCTGGCGAGCCGCCGGATCCGCATCCGGCTCGCCGGACCCGCCGAGCGCGCGAAGCTCGCCGCGGTCTTCGGCGACCGGCCCTTCGACCTCGACGGGGACTCGCTGAGCTACGAGCTCGCCGAGGACGAAGCGCCTCGAGAGACCGCGCCCGCGGTCCTTGCCGCCCTGGTCGCCGCCGGGGTCCCCGTCCTCGAGGTCTCCGTCGGGGGCTCCCTCGAGGAGGCCTACCTCGCCGCGCGCGAAGCCGTCAGAAGAGACCCAGGACGCCGGTGATGTTGTCGCGGCCGCCCTTCTTGTTGGCCAGCGAGATCAGCGACTTCAGGCAGGGCTCCACCAAGAGGCCCTCTTCGACGTGGAGCAAACGCTGCCCGATCTCCTCGTCCGTGACCTCGCCATAGAGGCCGTCGGTGCAGAGGAGCACTCGGTCCTTGGACCGGAGCTGCACCTGGTGGAGCTCGACCCGCACCGACTCGCTCGCGGTGCTCACCGAGTTGGTCAACATGCTCGAGTAGCGCGAGCGCCGGGCCTCGTCCTCGGTCAGGACGTTGGCCGCGACCATCTCCTGGGCCAGGTTGTGATCCTGGGTCAGCCGGAAGAGCTTGCCGCCCCGATGCAGATACGCGCGGCTGTCGCCCACGTGCACCAGATAGAGCATCGGCCAGGCCACGTAGCCCATGGTCAGCGTGCTGCCCATGTCGCCGGTGAAGCCCTTGCGCTCGGCCACCTCGCGCATGCGCGCGTGGGAGCGTTTCACCGCCGCGGTGAAGCCCCGGGCGAGGGCCGCCTCGTCCTGGCTCCCCGACGCCGTCGAGCGGAGCCAAGGCATCATGGAGAAGGCGTACTGGAGCATCCCGTCGACGACGACCGCGCTCGCCACCTCGCCATGGAGCTGCCCGCCCATCCCGTCGGCGACCATCATCAGCCGACCCGTCGGCGACTCGCGATGCTTGGCTCCGTCGTTGTCCGGGAGCCCGCACTGCTGGACGTGGATGGTCTTCTCGAGGGCGGCGACGACGAAGGTGTCCTGGTTCGTCTTCCGCACCTGCCCGATGTCGCTCATGCCGACGATGGTGGCGTGCGCCCCCTGGTCGTCGGCCGGGGCATCGAGGTCCCCGCGCCGGCGTAGAAACTCGAACGTCTTCCGAGCGCCGCTCATGATCGCGCCGAGCGTACCAGACGGGAGGTCCGGAACGGGTGAAAGTCACCGTTCAGCGGCATCGCGGGTTCAGCGCATCGCAGGTTCAGCGGCATCGTGGGTCCTCCGCACAGAAGGCGTCCACCAGGGTCCGCTCGGCGGCGCCGAACTCGAGGACGTCGAAGAGGAGCAGCGGGACCAGGAAGCCGACCGGTTCGCTCCAGGCGAAGGTCACCGTCCCCCGGGCTCCCGGGTCGCCGCGCAACTCGGCCTCCCGTCCATCCTCGCGGATGTCCAGGGCGAGCCCCTCGGCCCGGACGATCGACCAGTGGCCCTCCTGGGAGAAGGCGCGCAGCGTGCGCACGAATCGGGGCCCGGCCTCGGCGCCGATCACCGGGACCCGAACGAAGACCTCGACGACGTCCGCATCGAGGTCCTCCCGAGCCCGCTGGAGCCGCGGCAAGTGGTCGGCCACGAACCGGGTCCCATCCGAGGTGTCGCCGCCATAACGGGCCCAGTCGCCTTGCCGGAGCGCGACGCACGTCGGCTCGTCCCCCGCCACGAAGCAGACCTCGGCCTCGTCCAGCCGCAGCCAGCTCCGAGCCGGCCCCAGCAGGAGGCCGCCCAGGGACGTCGCGATGCGCTCCCACCCCGGCGGCGGATCGTCGCCCGGCACCAAGCGGAGAGCCTCACCGGGTCGCCCGCGGATCGCGTCGGTCGTCGCGTCCAACATCGCGGTCCCCGCGACGAGCCCGGCCTCCGGTCCCCGGAGCGCGAGGAAGGTCTCCTCGGGTGACCCATGGGCCGCGAGCGCCTCGGTGATCCGGTCCGCGTCGGCGAAGTCGAGCACCTGCCCGAAGCGCTGCACAGCGACGTCGAGGCCCAGGGCGGTGAGCGCCGCCAAGGCCGCCGCCGACGCCAGCCCAAGCGGGGCGCCGCGATCGACCGCCTGCAGCGCGTAACCCCCGAGGAGAGCCGCCGGGACCAGCGCGAGCCCGAAGTAGCGGATCTGGAGGAAGTGGCCCAGCGCGACGATGGCGACCGCGGGCAAGAGACCCACCAGGAGCGCGAACGCCAGGGTCGCGACCCAGCGATGGTCGTTCCACCTTCGAGCGACCTGGGCGCCCAGAGCCCAGGCGACTCCCAAGCCGAGGATCAGAAGGGGGAGACCGGCGCCGCGAAAGACCGGGGCCGCCAGGTTGGTCGCGACCCCCGCGCTGGAGAATACGAGCTCCAGGGTCCCGACCACGCCGAGGGCGAGGGGCACCGCCAGGCCCGGCCGGCTCGCGCCGAGCCGGAGCCCGAAGACGAGGGGCGCGAGGGCGAGCGCGCCCACCACGTGAGCTTCGATGGCCAGCGTCGCGCCGAGACCGCCGAGGAGCGCCGCGGACGCGTCGCGGCCCAGGGATCCACGCCCGGGCGCGGCCCGCAGGATCCCCGCGAAGAGGAGCCCGTGCGCCACTGGCACCAGGGACGGGTTCCAGACCAGCGGGAGCCCGGCCGCCCAGAGCGAGAGGAGCGCGGCCAGGCCGGTCGCCGCCAGCGCGGGCGCGGGCCGCAGCCGGGTGGACGCGGCGAGCTGGATGGCGACGATCGCCAGCCCGTGGAGGGCGAGGACCACCCGGTGGACGCCAACCGGTCCGACCCCGGCCCCGCGCAGGGTCGCGAGGAGCCGGACCCACCCGGCGTGCTGGACGAGGCCCCCGAACGACGTGTCGGCGCCGAAGCAGCGACCCGTCTCCAGACAGTGCCGGGCCAGGAAGAGATCCCGCAGGGTGTCCGAGTGGAGCGGCGGCGCCGGGATGAGGAACAGAGCGAAGACCGAGAAGGCGGCGCCCAGACCCAAGGCCATCGCCGCTCGCCGACGCATCGAGACGGACGCCGAGAAGGTCGGAGCCGTCATCGGCTTTCCTCGTTCGCTGGCGAGAACCAGCCCGAGCGCGAGCACCAACGCGAGCGCCGACCCGAGCCACGGCCACGGCGGGGTGGACGGCGAGGACGACGCGCGCGCCGCGCCCCGGGGCTCGGCCTGGACGACGGGCCAGAAGGTCCCGTCGTCGTTCGCGCGAAGCGCGGCCACCCAGGGATCCAGAACGGATGGATCGGCGCCCTCCCGCTCGACCGCGAAGCTCGCCGTACGCTCCCTCGCGGCGGGCCGAGCGTCGGGGTGGTGGAGCCGCAGGGTGGCCCGGCCGTCCCCACCGACCACGCGCAGCTCGATGACCCCGCGGTCGATGGCCACCCCGTCCAGGGTCCAGCCGTCCCGCTCGCTGCCCAACCCGAGGGGCGCGAAGAGGCCCAGCACGCGCTCCTCTTGGCCCGGGGGAATGACCGGCTGGGCGTGCACCGTCCCCACGACGCACGCCAGGAGCACCGACCCGATCACCATGCGCGCCAGCGCCACGGCGCGCATCATACTCCAGCGCCCATGAGCGGCTCTCTTCCCAGCACTTTGCAGGCCCTCGCGGCACCGCGGCGGACCCTCCCCCTCGCGCTGGCGGGTATGGCCTTCGTGGCCACCGAGGCGCTCGCGACCCGGGACCTTCGGCTCACAGGGCTGCTGATGCTGGTGGTGCTGCTCTTCGCGCTCCTGGTCCCGGCGGTCGCCCGGTGGGTGCGGCGTCGTCCCCAGCCCGCGCGGCAACTCGTCCTCGGGCTCGTCGCGGCCGCGCTGACCGCCCTCGCCTGTGGCGGCCCCCTGCTGCTGTGGGACCGGGAGCCCTACGTCGCGCACCCGCCGGCGGCCCCCGCCATCTTCGTGCTGGTCCTCCTCGCGGGGTGGATCCTCGCGCGCGACATCGACCTCGACGCCGACCTGGTCCGCGTCTCCGATCGGGGCGCGGCCCTCGCGCGGGAGGTCGAGGACGCCCGGCTCCTGGCCCTCCGCCAGCACCTCGATCCCCACTTCCTCTTCAACACCCTGGGCGCCATCGCCGAGTGGTGCCGGGAGGATCCCCTCGTGGCCGAGCGCGCCCTGCTGGAGCTCGCGCAGATGCTCCGCCTCCTCTTCGATGGGATCCGGGAGCCGAGCTGGCCCCTCGCCCGGGAGCTCGAGGTGCTGGCGGCGCTCCACCGGCTCCACGCGCTCCGGGACGACGAACGCCACCGACTGATCACCGACCTGGCGCCGAACCGCGCCCTGCCGGTGCCGCCGCTGGTGCTGCTGCCGCTCTTCGAGAACGCGCTCACCCACGGCGACGCCCGGGCGCCGACGTACATGAGCCTCGAGGCCACCGAGGGCGCGATGGTCTTTCGGCTCTGGAACTCCGGGGCCTACGCGGGTCCTCGCGAGGGCGGCACCGGGATCGCAACCACGCGGCGCCGGCTGGAGCTCGCCTACGGCGACGGGGCGGCGCTGGCGGTGGAAGCCCGGGACCACGCGGGCATCCCGGGTACCCTCGCCCAGGTGCACCTCCCGCCGGAGCCCCGCCCATGACCCTGCGTGTCGCCTTCGTCGACGACGAGAAGATGGCCCGGAAGCGGCTCCGGCGGCTCCTGGAGACCCTGGGCGACGTCGAGGTCGTCGGCGAACACGCCAGCGCCGAGGCGTTCCTGCCCACGATGGACCCGGCGTCGGTCGACGTGGCGCTCCTGGACATCGACATGCCCGGCGTGGACGGCCTCGAGCTGGCCGCCATGGCCCGGCGCCGCGGCGTCCCGGTGATCTTCGTGACCGCCCACGAGAAGCACGCCGTGGCGGCCTTCGCGCGCGGTGCCGTCCACTACCTCTTGAAGCCCGTCGCCCTCGAGGCCCTCGACGACGCGCTGGACCGGGTGCGCGGTCGGCGGGAGCCAGCGACCCGGCTGGCCCTCACCGTGGGCGACGAGGTCCACCTGGTCGCCATCGCGGCCATCTCCCACGCGACCTTCGACGGGACCCTGGTCACCGTCTTCGGCGACGAGGGCCGCTGGCTCAGCAGCGAGCCCTTGGCCGACCTCGAGCGCCGCCTCACCGGCCATGACGACTTCGTACGGGTCCACCGCCGGGCGCTGGTGAGCCTCGCCCACGTCGAGCGGCTCCAACCCCAGCCCAGCGGCGGCTACCTCGCGGTGATGCGCAATGGCGACCAGGTGCCCGTAGCGAGGCAGGCCGCCCGGGATCTGCGCCGACGCTTGAGCCGCTGAGGCGCCTTCGCGACCGCTCGGGCACCGGCAGCGACCGCTCGATCCCACGCCCGCTCCCCGCCCCCGTCCGGCGCCGCAGGCTGAGGTCATGCCCACCTCGTCGAGCTCACCTCCGCCCCCCACCGACCGCGCTCCCCGCGCCGACCGTCTCGCCCGATGGGCGCTGGCCTTCCTGGCGCTCCTCGCGCTCCTGACCGCCATCGAGCTCTTCCTCGCGCCCGCCGCGTTGGTGGTCCGCGACCTGAACGATCCCGCCCTCGCCGGTCCCGGGATCCCCCGGCGCGCGCTCGCGCTGCACGAGAGCCTCAGCGCGCGCTTGGCCCCCTGGGCGCGTGAGAGGATCCGCAGCGGCGAGGCCGCGCACGCGCCGCTCCACGACGTCCCCACCACCGAGTGGCCCATCTTCACCTGCGTCTTCTACCTCCAGGCCACCGCCGCCCTGCAGGCCGAGGGGGTCGACATCGGCTACGCGCGGGAGAGCGTCGAGGCCGCGCGGGATCTCCTCATGGACCCGAGCCACCACACCTGGGTCCGCACCCACTGGGGCGACGACTATCTCCACGACCGCAACGTCTTCTTCCGCTCGCTGCTCATCAGCGGGCTGACCGAGTACCAGGCCATCACCGGCGACGCGCGCCGCGCTGCGTTCCTCCGAGACCAGGTGGAGACCCTGGCCGCCGACCTCGACGCCTCGGCCCACGGCGTCCTGGAGGACTACCCCGGCGAGACCTATCCCATCGACGTGCTCGCCGCCGTCGCCTACATCCGGCGCGCCGACGCCGTGTTGGGCACCGACCACTCGGCGTTCGCCCAACGGGCCCGGCGCGCCTTCCTGCCGCCCTACACCGACGACCACGACCTGGTGCGCTTCCGGGTCGACCTCCGCCCCGGCTCGCCGGCGCCCGTTCAGCCGGGCCGCGGCATCGGGAACTCCTGGGTGGGCATCTATGCGCCGGAGCTCTGGCCCGCCGACGCCGAGCGCTGGTACGGCACCCACGAGCGCCTCTTCTGGCAGGACCGCGGGTGGGCCGCCGGCTTCCGCGAGTACGAGGCGGGCTCGGGCCACGGTGAGTGGACCTTCGAGATCGACGCCGGCCCCATCCTCGATGGCTTCGGCACCTCGGCCAGCGCCTTCGGCGTCGGCGCCGCGCGCCGGATGGGGCGCTTCGACCACGCCTACCCCCTCTCCGCCCAGATGGTGGCGACCGGGTGGCCCACCCTGGACGGCGGGCTCCGCTTCCCGCGCCTCTTCAGTCACCCCGCCGCCCCCTTCCTGGGCGAAGCGGCCATCCTGCAGTTCCTGACGACCCAACCCGCCGAGGGGATGCCGGTGACCGCCGGCGGACGACTGCCTGCCCTCGTCGGCGTGGCCTTGGGGGTGATGCTGCTCGGGTTCCTCCTGGCGCTCCTCGGGAGTCTCCGCCTGCGGCGCCGTTGGCGCTGGCCGTACCGGCACCCCCGGCGAGCGCTCGCCGTCGTGCTCGGCGGCGGCGCCGCCGTGGTGATCCTGGGGTTCGCCGCGCCCTTCGCCGGCTACGGAGTGCTGCTGCTCGTGCTCTTCATCGGCGCGCCGCCGCGGCGACGGCGGTCGCCAGCGCGTCGGGGGCCTCCTCCTGGGGGAAGTGACCGACCCCGGGCAAGCGCGTGACGGTCGCTTGGGGAAAGGCCACGCGCCAGCGGTCCAGGTGGGCTTCGTCGAAGGTCGGGTCGGCCATCCCCCAGACCAACTGGAGCGGCTTGGCCCCCAGCACGGCGCGACGCTCCCACAGGGCTCCGTAGTAGTCGTCGCACTCGCCCAGCGCCCGCCCGAGGGTCCACGGGCCGCGGCGCTCGTGGCGACTGCGGAAGGGGGCCCGGTAGGCGCGGTGGGTCTCCGCGCTCAGCCGGGAGCGGTCGGCGAAGGTCGCCGGCAAGAGCCACCGCGGCGACCCGTCCAGCCAGAGGTAGAAGAGCCGCCCCAACGGGCTCCGCACGAAGCGCGCGATGCGGGCTGCGGTGGGGTCGTCCCCGAGCGGCCACATCCAGGAGTTCACCACCACCACCGAGCGGATCCGATCCGGCTCGTTCAGCGCGAGCGGCAGGCCGATGGGTCCGCCGAAGTCGTGGACCACCAGGGTCACGTCGCGGAGGTCCAGGCGCACCACCAGCTCACGGAGACGGCGGGCGTGGTCCGCGGGCCAGTAGGTGCCGTCCGCGGGCTTGGCCGAGAGCCCGAACCCCAGGTGGTCCGGCGCGACGCAGCGGTGCCGGTCGCGCAGCGCGCGGATCGCGTGGCGCCATTCGAAGGACCACGAGGGCGTCCCGTGGACGAAGAGCAGGGGAGAGCCCGACCCCTCGTCGACGAACGAGAGCTCATGGCCTTCGATGGCCAGGCGCCGGGTTCGGAAGGGGAAGTCGATGGGCTGGAGCCAGTGGGGGTTCTCGAGGGTCAGCGCGGTCGTGGTCATGGGGTTGCCTCCTGACCCGAGGGTGCGGCGACCGGTGCCCCGGAGCCGTGGTACGTTCGTACTACGATGTCCGACGCGCTCTCCCGCCTGGCCCGCGCCGCGACCGACGCCGCGGATCTGCGAGCGTGGCGGCGGACGGCGCTCGAGGGGCTCCGCGAAATCGTCGCTTTCGACGGCGCGCTCTTCCACGAGATGTCGCCCCGCGCGCCCTTCGCAAACGCGGTGGCCGTCGGCGTGGACCTCGCCCGCGTCGAGGCCACCCGGACCCGCTGGGACGACCTGGCGGTCGAGCTCGCTCCGCTACGCGGCGCCGCCGCCGAGCACGGCGGCGTGGCCATCGACGCCGACGCCTTTCGGGGCGCCGCGCGAACGCGCTACCGGCGCCTGGTCGAGCGCCCGCTGGGTGCGCGCAGCCTGATGGGCCTCCACCTCGAGGTGCAGGGCGCGATCATCGCGGTGATCTTCCTGCTCCGCCGCAGCGACCCCGGGTTCTCCGCCCGGGAGCGCGACCGGGTGAAGCCTCTGGTCCCGGTGCTCGCCCTGGGCGACGCCTTCCATCGACGACCGGTCCCGCTGACCGGCCTGCGCGACGAGGTGGTCTGCCGCGACCAGCGGCTCACGGCGCGCCAGCGCGAGATCGTGGAGCACGTCGCGCTGGGCCACACCAACGAGGCCATCGGCGCGGCCTTGGGGATCTCGCCGCACACGGTCCGCAACCTGCTCGCCAAGGTCCGCCGGCGGCTCGGCGCGGCCAATCGGGCGGAGGTGGTTCGGCTGGCCGTCCTCCGCTGAGCGTCAGCGGTAGGGGCCCGTCTCGGTACGCAACACGCGCAAGAGCGCCCGGAGGTCCGTCACCACCGCGAGCCACTCTTCGGGGTCGGACACCACCGGCCCTTCGAGGGTGCCCTCGCCGCCGGAGACCCGGAGCCGACCGCCCCGGGCGCGCAGACGCGCGAAGGGCCCGCGGGCATCCCGCGGCAGCTCGGGCTCGCTCGGCCGCGCGGTGTCCAGATGGTGCGCGGCGTCGATGGGGCTCGGTGCCCGAACGGTCACCACCAGCCGCTCGCCGCGCACCTCCGCGGACCAGCTGCCGTCCCGAGCCGCGAGCCGTGGTCGGCCCGGCGCGAAGCGCGCGTCGTGATCGTCCGCCGCGCGCAGGAAGGCGGCGCGGGTCCCCGCGAAGGCGCTGGGCATCGGCACCGTCGGCGCCGCCGCTTCGTAGCGCTCGGCGAGCCCGATCGCCGCCGCGAGCGAGCGCGCGACGAGGCGTGCGTCGTCGCCGGCCCCGGACGCGAAGAGCTCCGCCCGCAGGTCCCCCGCCTGGACCAAGAGCGCGCCGGCGGGCGCCAGTACTTGCTCGGCGTATGCGCGGCCTTGATGCGGCTCGCGGCATTCCAGCGAGCGACCCGCGCCTCCCCAGGACTCCTGGGGCCGGCTGGCCCAGATCCGCCGCAGCCCGCGGCGGCTCCCGACTCGCAGGTCGAGACCCAGATCCGGGTGTTCCACCACCGCGCGCACGCCGGCGCCGCCCTCGTCGGGCTCCACCCGGACTCGGCACGTCCCCACCGTCGCCGAGATCCCCACGCCGTCGAAGCCCGCCCCGTGGTCCCGGGCGACCCCATCCCAGAGTCGGGCCACCCGTTCGCCACCGACCAGGGGAGCCGCGCCGACCGACGGGTCCGGCTCGCCGCGCACCAGGGTCACCGGGATGGTCAGCGTCAGATCCCGAGCCAGGCGCCGCTCGGCGTGGACGACCAGCTCCCACCGCAGCCCCGAGCGCGCCGTGGTGTATCCGGGGACCGCCGCCGCCGGGACGCCGAAGGCGAAGGCCGCCGAGGCTCCCGCGACCACCGGGCCCGGCAGGGTGATGGCCCACGAGTGCCCGTCGGTGGTGCGTCCGTCCCAGGACTCTCGAGCCCGCAGGGTGACGCTCACCGAGTCCGCGTCGCCGCCGAGCATCCCCACCCGACCGGCGACGGTTCCTCCCGGCACCAGCTGGTCCCGGTCGATGGCCGCCTCCAGGCGCGGAGCGTCGCCGTCCCGGAGAGTGGTGAACGCTCGCGGCGTGACCTCGGGCGCCGCCGGGGGCGCCGCGATCCGGAGCCGAAAACGGCGCCGCGCGTCGACCCGCCAGGGCCGCACCAGCCGCACCTCGGCGATCGTCTCCACGCCGATGCGCTCGCCGTCGTGGTCGGCGAGGATCTCCTGCGGCATGCGCACCGACCGCCGTAGCCGCTGGGTCCCGCGCCGCAGCCGATGCCCCTTGGCCAGCACGAGGTAGACCCGGCTGGTCTCGCTCGAGCCGCCGGGCACCCGCACCGTCTGGGTCAGCCAGACCTCGACGCGGTCGACGCGCTCGGCCCGCGGCGCGTCGATGGCGACCTCGAGGACCAGCTGCTCGGTGACGACCGACGGCGCGGCGGGCGCCGTGGAGAGCGCGATCCGGGGCCGCAGCCGATCGAGGAGCCCCACCCGGCGCCGTCAGCCGAAACGGTCGGCGTAGGCGTCGGCGGAGAAGCCGACCAGCGCGAAGTCGTCGCCCACGACCAGCGGGCGCTTGATGAGCTTCCCGTCGGCCGCCAGGGCGGCGAGCTGCTCGTCCTCGCTCATGGTGGGCAGCTTCTCCTTGAAGCCGCCACCGCGGTACGACTGCCCCGACGTGTTGAAGAGCTTGCGCAGCGGGAGCCCGCTCGCCTTCCAGATGCGCTTCAGCGCGGTCTTCGAGGGCGGCTTCGCGGTGATGTCGGTCGCGGCGTAGTCCACGCCGTGCTCGTCGAGCCACTTCAGCGCCTTCCGACAGGTGCTGCACTTGGGATACTGGTAGACCTGAACCGTCACGTCGCGAACCTGCCCCGGGCACCCGGTGGGGTCAACGCCTCGCCGCTCGGCGACGAGGCGCCGGGCCGTCAGTACTGAATGGACGCCGCCATCTCGTCGAGGGGCATGAAGATGGGGATCCCGTCGGCGCGCAGGCCCGCCTCGACCGCGCGGAGCCGCTCCTTGAGCGCGTTCTCCTCGGCGCGAAGCGCCTTGCCCTGCGCGTCGTAGCCGAACTCGTAGTCGACCTCCATGAGCCGCGTGACGGTCGTGGGCGCGAAGAACATGCGGTGCGCCAGGTGCGACTTGAAGAGATCGATCTTCGTGGAGAGCGTGCGGCGGTCCAGGGTCCCGCCGGGCGCGCTGGGCGGCGGCTGCCGGAGGCGAAAGCACTTGTATTCGACCGGCACGCCGTGGGCGAAGTCGTAGTGATCGGTCGAGTGGACCACCGTGACGTCCCAGAGCATCACCGCGATGAGGAAGGCGAGCTTGTCCTTCTCCCGTTCGAGGAGATCCTCCCAGTCGGCCTCGGCGACGTCCTCCTCGGTGGCGCCGTCGCCGCGGCGGAAACAGACCTCCGGGAACCCATCGATCCACTCACCGATCCAGCGGGACCACTCCTGACAGTAGCTGAGCTCCTCGGCGGTCATGTGGCCGACCACCGCCCGCGCGAACTTCTCGAAGGGATCGAAGTAGCGCCGGAGGAACTCGCCGTAGGGAGTCGGCGGGAGCTTCAGCTGGTCCAGACGGGTCGGATACTCCCACCGTGGATAGGCGCTGTTCCCTTCGCGCCCCTGATACCCGGCGACGAAGAAGGACATCAGACCGTCGCTCGCCCGGGCGGTGAAGGGGTCGTAGATCGTCGCCTGCCAATCGCTGATCACCGAGCCCTTTCCCTGCAGGACGGCGTTGTCCAAGACCAGCGAGAAGCGGAGGTGCGGGATCAGGATCCGGAAGAGGAGATGGTGCGTGGGGATGCTCCCCTTGGTCACCGCGTTGACGGTGTCGAAGGGGAAGTGGACGTTCGGGTGCTCGGTGAAGAGGGTCGCGTAGCTGCAGCCCTGCAGCACGTAGTACTTGGACAGATCCCAGGCGCCCCCGTCGCCCGGCCGGAGGACCAGGCGGTCGGCGCCGATCGCGATGGCCTTCAGGTCGAACTCGTTGGAGTCCGCGGCTTCCCGGCGGAGCAGCGAGATGGTCTTGGCCACGTACATGCCCGGGTAGGGCTCGACGTCCTCGATGGGCGAGAAGTCGAACTTGTAGAAGATCCCGTCGTCTCCCTCGAGATCCGCCGCGAAGGTCTCCCGGTCGATCGGGTCCAGAGGCGCCAGAAAACGCGAGTAGATCCCCTGCGTGAGCACCGCGTTCATGTCCGCATCGGTGACCTCCGGCAGCTCCTCGAAGCGCGCGCTCTCCGCGGCCGCCCGGGGCGAGAAGAGGAACATGTCGCGGAAGTACCGGAGCCCGATGTGCCACTGCCAGTCGGCCTGCTCCTGCCACGGCAGGTGGAGGACCTCCGGCGCGGTCCCGAGGGGCTCCCGGGGGGAAGGTTGCGGCCAAGGACCCTTACGGTCGTAGAGGAACTTCTTGGATTGCTTCCGGCCGAGCTTGCCGGCCAACGACAGAAACATGGCGCGGAGAATGCCGGCACGAGGGTTCCCAGGGCAAGGACGACGTCCCGCGGACAGACGGTACGACGGTCATTTTTCACCCCCCACCACACCCATTCTAGTGATAGTCTGAGCCGCTCATGGGTTCGGTCGGTCAGGGCAAAGGCAGCCTCCTCGTACACACCAAGGACTACGTCACCCGGCACCACGGGGCGAGCACCTGGCAGGCTCTCTTGCAGATCGCCTCTCCGCAGGACCGAGAGGTCCTCGGCGGCATCCTGCTTCGCGGCGGCTGGTATCCGATCGGCATCGTCAATCGGGTGACCACGCAACTCTGCGAGCAGTACGCGCGGAGCAACCCGGACGATGAGATGCGCGCGCTGGCCAGCTACATCGCCGACTCGGACCTGGGGACCGTCTACAAGATGATCCTGGGCATGGGCTCGCCCGAGTTCCTGATGAAGCGCACGGGTTCGCTGTGGAATCGCTACTTCGACGTGGGCGTGCTGACCGGTGAAGAGGTGGCCAAGAGCCACTGGCGCCTGAAGCTCCAGATGCCGGTCGGCGAGGAGGCGGCGCCCAACCGCTACTACTGCGGCCCGGGGTGCCCGTCCTGGATCGAGAAGGGCCTGGTCCTCACCGGCGCGAGCAGCGCGCGGGTGAACCACGTCGAGTGCCGCTACGACAACGGCAAATACTGCGTCTACGACGTCACTTGGTGACGGCGCGCAGGCGCACCGCCGTGATCGCCGCGGCCACGCCGATGGCCAGGCACCCCAGCACGTGCGCCCACATGAGCAGGCCGTAGCGCTCCGTCACCAGGACCAGCCGCAGGTTCTGGAGGCCCCACACGCCATAGACGAAGGCCAGCGCGACGGCCGCCCCCCGCTGCGCGGAGGGATCCCACCCGCGCGCGAACCAGGCGACGAGCCCCACGAAGGCGCAGCTCGTGCCCTGCCAGTACTCCCAGTCGGCGCCGTGCGAGCCCAGCGAATAGGGCTCCGCCACGAAGAGGTCGATGAGCGCCGGCGTGAACATCGCGCTGAAGATCATGATGGCCAAGAAGAGCCCATAGAGGGCCGCGGCGACGAACATGGAGCCGACTCTACACGGGAGGCGAGTCGTCCAGGAAGCTCGACAGCGACCGGGACTCTTCCGTACCGTGATCCCACCGCGCCATGCTTCGCCTCGTCCTCTTCGCCGGTTGTGTCCTCGCCCTCGCGTGCGGCGACCAATCGAACCTGAGCCCCGTCCCGGAAGGGACGAGCGCCACCGTCCACGAGCTGGCCCACGGCTGCTTCGCGGTGGTCGGCACCGAGGGCTCGCGATCGCGCGCGCTCCGGCCTTCCGAGGACGGCGACGCCTTCACCTTCGACGGGCTCTCGATGGACGACGCGAGCGTCTTCCGGCTGAAGCCCTCGGAGCTGGCGACCTACCTCTTCTACGACGCCGAGGGCCACCACCTCGTGGCCGACGAGGGCGCGCTCGTGCGGCGGGACGAACTGCTCTCCGACGTGCTCGTGAACGACGACGAGTACGACCCGGGCGCCGAGTGGACCATGGAGCGCACCGAGGCGGACGAGCTCCTCGCGCGGCACGCGGCCACCGGTCGCTACCTGGCCTTCGATGGGCTGGTGGAGGACGCCGACGACGCCGCGCGGCTCACCCTGGTGGAGCGCGAGGGCTGCGCCGAGTTCCCGGAGCTCACGCTGGACGCCGAGGGAACGGTCACGCCCACCACCTTCTCCGACGGCTCACTCTTCGGCGTGGTCGACACGCACTCACACATCCTGAGCAACTTCTCCTTCGGGGGCGGCGGCATCTACCACGGGGCCCCCTTCCACCCGCTCGGGGTGGAGCACGCGCTCCCGGATTGCTCGATGGTCACCCACGGCGTGGACGGCCGCGCGGACCTCTTCGGCTACGCCTACGACCAGGAGGAGTTCGACCAGGACGCGCTGATCACCGGGCTGATCACGGGGCGCACCTCGGAGCCGAACCACGACACCTCGGGTTACCCGGAGTTCGTCGACTGGCCCAACGCCCCCGAGAGCGCGACGCACCAGACCCAGTACTACCGCTGGCTCGAGCGCGCCTGGATGGGCGGCCTGCGCCTCATGGTCCAGCACGCGACCAGCAACCAGATCATCTGCGAGCTCATCGTCGGCGCCGACGTCCAGGACCCGCGCTACTCGTGCAACGACATGGTCGCCGTCGACCGCATCATCGAGGAGACCTACGCGATGGAGCGCTACATCGACGCGCAGATGGGCGGCCCCGGCGAAGGCTTCTTCCGGGTGGTCACCTCGCCGGCGGAGGCCCGGGAGGTCATCGCCGCCGGAAAGCTCGCGATCGTGCTGGGCATCGAGACCTCGAACCTCTTCGACTGCTGGCTGACGCCGCCTGCGGGGGCGCCCACGTGCGACGAGGCCTGGGTCGAAGCCCAGCTCGACCGCTACCACGACCTCGGCGTTCGGGTGGTCTTCCCGGTCCACAAGTTCGACAACGCCTTCTCGGCCGGTGACGGCGACCGCGACTTCATCGAGGCGGGCAACTTCATCCAGACCGGCCACTGGCTCAACTTCGTCGAGGAGTGCCCGGACATCGGCAGCGCCTTCGACAAGGGCGACGTCTTCTTCGGCGGGCTGAACATGCCCCGCGAGGTCTATGACTCGCCGCCGCCGCACGACATGTCCGGCTTCGCCGACAACCCGGTGGGCACCCTCACCGACTACGTCGGCGAGCTCACCGAGAGCGGCCCGCTGGTCGGCGACTACTGCCAGAACCACGGGCTCACGCCGCTCGGCGAGCACCTGATCACGGAGATGATGAAGCGCGGCATGGTGCTGGAGATCGACCATCTCCCGCGCCGCGGATACGTCCGCGCCATGGAGCTCCTGGAAACCCACGACTACCCGGCCGCGGGCACCCACGGTCAGAACGCCGGGGGCCGCCTCTACGCGCTGGGGGGCATCTCCAAGACGGGCTTCGGGCGATGCCACGATCCCTCGACCCCGGGCACCGCCGACGACGGCTTCCAGGCGCGCATCCAGCTCATTCGCGACAACGGCGGCTTCCCCGCCGAGGGCTTCGGCTTCGACCTCAATGGCTTCGCCGGCGGCCGTGGGCCTCGCTTCGGCGAGCGCGGCTGCGGCGCGGAGCAGACCGACCCGGTGACCTACCCCTTCACCAGCTGGGCGGGCGACGTGACCTTCACCGAGCCCCACCTGGGCAACCGCACGGTGGACTTCAACACCGAGGGCTTCATCCACATCGGCATGCTCCCGGAGCTCATCCAGGACGTGCTGAACGACGGGGTCCCGCCGGAGGACCTCGAGCCCCTCTTCAAGTCCGCCGAGGGCTACCTGCGCATGTGGGAGCGGTCCGAGGAACGGGCCGCCGTCCTGCGCGACTCCCTCTGACCTCTCGGAGCATTTCGACCATGACCCCTCCTCTCCTGGTGCTCTACGACGGCGAATGCGGCTTCTGCCACGGCAGCGTGCGGTGGATCGTCGATCACGACTCCCAGGGCGCGATCCACTTCGCCCCGCTGGCCGGCCCGACCGCCCAGGCGATCCTCGCGCGGCACCCGGAGGTCCCCACGGACGTCGACAGCGTCCTCTTCGTCGAGCGGGAGGGCGACGCCGAGCGGGTCACCTGGTACTCCGCCGGCGCCTTCCGCATCGCCCGGCATCTGGACCGCCCCTGGAGCTGGCTCGCCGGGCTCGGCGTGCTGCCCACCTTCCTGACCGACGCCGGCTACAAGATGGTCGCGTCGGCTCGCTACCGCATCTGGGGCAAGGCCGACGCCTGCACCCTCCCCGCCCCCGAGGAGCGCGCTCGCTTCCTCGCCTGAGCGTGTCGCCCGAACACGAGTTCCGTAGTCGTCCCCCGCGGAAACGCCTATGAGCGGAGGGGTGCGGGCAGCGAGTTGGCTGGCCCTGGCGGTGGGGGGCCTCATCTTCCTGTCGCCGCTGCGGGCGCTCTGGGTCGGGGGACCGTGGTGGTCGATCTTCGTCCCATGGGCCGCCCTCGTCATCGTGGGCGCCTTCCTCGCGCGCCGGATGCCGCGATGACCGTCGCGCTCCCGCTGGTCCTGACGCTGGCCTATCTCGGTCTCCTCTCCCTCTTCCCCGGCTGGGTCGAGCGACGCCCTCGCTGGGCGGCCGCGGCCCGGAGCCCCATCGTCCTGGGGCTCGCCCTGGGCGTCTACGCCACGAGCTGGACCTTCTACGGCTCCGTGGGCTTCGCCGATCGCTACGGCTTCGCTTTCTTCGCCGTCTGCCTCGGGCCCACCCTGGCGTGCCTGGCCATCCCGACGCTCTGGCAGCCCCTCGCGGACCTGGTCCGGCGCCTCCGATTCGGCTCCCTGGCCGACGTCCTGGCCCACCGGTTCCAAAGCCGCGCCGCCGGCCCCGTGATCACCCTCTTCATGCTGGCCGGGCTGCTGCCCTACCTGAGCCTCCAGCTCCGGGCCATCGCCGACGCCGCCTCGTTCCTGGCGGGCCCCGATGCGCCCGCCGGCCTCGGCTTGGTCTACGCGGCCATCCTCGCGCTCTTCGCCGCCGCGGTCGGCGTCCGCTACGCCGAAGGCCACCAGGACCGCTCGGGCCTCCTCGCCGCGCTGGCCCTCGAGACCACCGTGAAGATCGTCGCCACCCTGGTCGTGGGCGTCGGCGCCCTGAGCGCCTTCGGGGTGGACCGCCTCCACGAACGCCTGGACACGAACCCGGAGATCCTCGCGCGACTCTGGGGCGGCCTCGAGGACGGCCCCTGGGTGGCGCTGGTCGCGGTGGCCGCGGTGGCCAGCTTCCTCTTGCCACGCCAGTTCCACGTCGCGTTCGTCGAGCGGCCGGAGGGGACCTCGCTGGCGAGCACGATGTGGGTCTTCCCCGCGGCGCTGCTCCTCCTGAACCTCCCGCTGCCGCTCTTCTACGTCATCGGCGACGCGGTCGCTCCGCAGGTCCCGCCCGACCGCTGGGTCCTGGCGGCCACCGAGCTCCCCGCGCTCCGGCTCCTGGCCTTCCTGGGAGGCGTCTCGGCGTCCAGCGCCATGGTCCTGGTCTCCACCCTGGCCCTCTCGGGCATGGTGGCCACCCACCTGATCCTCCCGCTCCGCGGCACCCGGGATCTCACCCGCGAGGGCTCGCTGCGGATCCGCCGCGGGGTCGTCGGCGGACTGGTCCTGGCCGGCTTCGCCTTCCACAGCGCCCTGCCCCGTCGCGGCACCCTGGTCGACCTCGGCCTGGTGAGCTTCGTCGCCGTCCTGCAGCTCCTCCCCGGCGTCCTGGCCACGCTCTTCTGGCCCCGGGCGACCGCGCGCGGCCTGCTCTGGGGGCTCGGTGGCGGTGTGCTCTCCTGGGCCCTCATCACCGCCCTTCCCTTCCTGGGCACCGAGGCCAGCACCCTCCCGGCGCTGGTGGGTCTCGGCGCGACCGATCCCCGCGCGGCCACCGTCTGGATCAGCCTGACGGTCAACGGGATCCTCTTCGTGGCCGGCTCCCTCACCCGGGCGCCCACCGCCGCCGAGGCCGCCGCCGCCGCGAGCTGCGCCGAGGGCTCCGTCGACGGCGCGCCGGAGTCCGTCGACGCTCTGCGGTCCCGGCTGGCCGCCACCCTCGGGGAGCGCGAGGCCGCCACGGCCATCGAACGGGCCGCGGCCGACCTGGCCATCGACCCCGGCGAACGCCGTCCGCTCCCCCTCGCGCGCCTCCGGGACGCGGTGGAGGCCAACCTCGCCAATCTCTTCGGTCCTCTGGTCGCGCGCGCCGCCGTCGGCGCCGGGGCCGACGCGCCCACCGTCGCCGACCAGCTCCGCTTCCTGGACGAGCGGGCCCGCTCGCCTCGGTCGCGCCCCGCCGTCGAACGCTCCTTCGAGGCGGTGCGTCGCTACCTCCGTGAGGTCCTGGCCGAGCTGCCCCTGGGCACCTTCGCCGTGGATCCCGCCGGCCGCCTGGTCGTCTGGAACCAGGCCCTCGCCGAGCTCACCGGCCTCCCGGAGGCCGAGGTCGCCGGGCTCGCCCTGGACGAGCTGCCCGACCCGTGGGGTCCGCTCCTGAGCGCGGTCGAGGGAGACCTCGTGGAGCGCTCCGTCGCCTCGCCCGAAGGCCAGCGCCAGCTCCGGATCCGCGTGGCGCCCCTCGACGCCGGCCGAGTGGGCATGGTCGAAGACCTCACCGAGCGCCGCGCGCTCCGGGCGCAGGTGGTGCACCAGGACCGGCTGGCGTCCATCGGCACCTTGGCCGCGGGGGTGGCCCACGAGGTCGGCAACCCGCTCATGGGGATCACCATGGTCGTCCGCGGCGTCATGGCCGAGGTCGGCGCCGAGCACGGCGAGCGGCTGCGCCTCGTCCTCGAGGAGGCCGAACGCATCGACGGCATCGTGCGCGGGATGTTGGGGTTCAGCCGCCGGGAGGATCCCGCCGAGCGCGCCCTGGTCGACCTCGGGGCCATCGCCCGGGACGCGATCCGCCTCGTCCGGCTCACGGGGCGTCGCAGCGTCGACGTCGACCTGGAGGCGGCCGGAGAGGTCATCGCTCTCGGCGCCCGCCAGCCCCTGACCCAGGTGGTCTTCAACCTCCTGGACAACGCGCTGGCCGCCTCGCCCAAAGGGGCCCGCGTCCAGGTCCGGGCCTTCGCCCGCGCAGCCGACGCCGTGATCGAAGTCCAGGACTCCGGGCCCGGGATCCCGTCCGCCGTCGCCGAGCGGGTCTTCGAGCCTTTCTTCACCACCAAGGGTACGGGCGAGGGCACCGGCCTCGGGTTGGCCATCGCCCACGGCATCGCGCGGGACCACGGCGGTGAGCTCTCTTTCGAGCCGGTGGCCGAAGGGGGTACGCTCTTCCGGTTGGTGGTGCCGCGCAGCGACGAGGGTGAACGATGAGCCGCGTCCTCTTGGTGGAGGACGAGGCCCTGATCCGCACGGAGCTCGAGCGGGTCATGACGCGCCACGGGCACGAGGTCGTCGCGGTGGCCGACGTCGCCGCCGCCCGCGACGCCGTGCCCGAAGACTTCGACGTGGTGGTCACCGACCTCCGCCTCCCCGGGGAGAGCGGCGACCAGCTCCTGGACGAAGCGGCCCGGGTCCCGGTGATCCTGATGACCGCCCACGGCTCGGTGAGCAGCGCGGTCGACGCGATGAAGCGGGGCGCCGCCGACTACCTGACCAAACCCTTCGACCCCGACGAGCTCCTGCTGATCATCGGTCGACTCGTCGAACGCCGACGCCTCGAGCGGGAGAACGCCGCCCTGCGCCAGCAGGTCGAGGGCCAGTGGCGGGTCGAGGGCATGGTCGGATCCAGCGCGCCGATGCGCGAGGTCGCCGACCGGATCCGCAAGGTCGCGCCCACCGACGCCACCGTCCTGGTTCTGGGCGAATCGGGCACCGGCAAGGAGCTCGTGGCCCGCGCGATCCATCGCCAGAGCAGCCGCGCTGCGCGGGCCTTCGTCCCGGTGAACTGCGCTTCCATTCCCGAGGGCCTCATCGAGTCCGAGCTCTTCGGACACGAGCGCGGGGCCTTCACCGGCGCCGTCAGCCGGAGCGGCGGCCTGGTCGCCGCGGCCCACGAAGGGACCCTCTTCCTGGACGAGATCGGCGAGCTGCCGGCCCACGCCCAGGCACGGCTCCTCCGCGTGCTCCAGGAGCGCGAGGTCCGCCGGGTCGGCGCCGAGCGCGCCCGCCCGGTCGACGTCCGCGTGGTGAGCGCCACCCACCGGGACCTCCCCGCGATGGTCGAGGCCGGCGCGTTCCGGGAGGACCTCTACTTCCGCCTGCGGGTCCTGGAGATCGAGCTGCCGCCCCTGCGCGAGCGCGGCGACGACGTCCACGAGCTCGCCGCCGAGCTCCTGAGGGAAGCCACCGGTCGCCTCGGCCGCGGCGCCCTCGACTTCGACGACTCGGCCCGGGCGGCCCTCGGCACCCACGAGTGGCCCGGCAACGTGCGCGAGCTGCGCAACGCCATCGAGCGCGCGGTGATCCTCCACGAGTCGGGACCGGTCACCGCCGAGCTCCTCGGTCTGCAGCGCCGGTCCAGCGTCCGCCCCTCCGCGCTCCCGTCGCTCGAGGACCCGAGCCTCGAGGGGTACCTCAAGGCCTTCGTGCTCGAGCACGAAGAGACCATGAGCGAGAAGGAGCTCGCCGAGGCGCTGGGGATCAGTCGGAAGTCCCTGTGGGAGCGGCGCGCGCGCCTGGGGATCCCGCGCGGCCACGCCGACCGCTGACCCCGATCGCGGGCCCCTCGCTGCCCCCCACCGGGCGCATCCGCCGTTCCCTCGGGTAACGCCCGTTACTCGACGGAACGAATGACACTCTGCGTCATCGGCGTGTCAATTCCGTTTCCTGGGCGTTTCCTGGGTCCCGCACCGTCGGCACGAAGAATGCTCTGCGGATGGGTCGAAGGAGAACCCCGACCCATGAGCGACGACATCTTCCCGACCAAGGCCGAGTTCAGCAGCCGCGCCCGCGTCCAGAGCATGGACGAGTACCGCGAGCTCCACGAGCGCAGCCTCCGCGACCCCGGCGAGTTCTGGGGCGCCCAGGCCGGCGCCCTGAGCTGGTACCGGGAGCCCGACACCGTGCTGCAGACCGAAGGCGATGGGGAGTTCGCCTGGTTCGGGGGTGGCCGGCTCAACGTGGCGGTCAACTGCGTCGATCGGCACGCGGCCAAGACCCCGGACAAGACCGCCATCATCTGGGCCAAGAACGAGCCCGGCGAGTACGAGCACATCACCTTCCGCGACCTCAAGGCACGAGTGGGCCGGATGGCCAACCTCCTGCGGGAGAAGGGCGTCCAGCGGGGCGACCGGGTCTGCCTCTACCTGCCCATGGTCCCCGAGCTGGCCATCAGCATGCTCGCCTGCGCCCGCATCGGCGCGGTGCACTCGGTGGTCTTCGGGGGCTTCAGCGCCGAGGCCCTCCGGGACCGCATCCTGGACGCCGGCGCCCGGGTGCTCATCACCGCCGACCAGGGCCCCCGGGGTGCCAAGAACGTCGAGCTGAAGCGCATCGCCGACCAGGCCGTCGAGGGCCTCGACCTCGTCGAGCACGTGCTAGTGGTCCAGCGCACCGGCTCGGCGGTGACCATGGTCGCCGGCCGCGACGAGTGGCTCCACGAGGCCGTCGCCCGGCACCGGACCGCGTGCCCCGCCGAGTGGATGAGCGCGGAGGACCCCCTCTTCATCCTCTACACCTCCGGC
>DCLA01000029.1 GCA_002320815.1 Myxococcales bacterium UBA1660 | reverse complement strand
GCGTCCCCATGGCAAGTCGGGGGGTTACCAGGTTTGGCCGGGGGCGTAGCGGATGGTCATGGGGCGGGCCTGGACGATGACGAAGCGGCGGTCGGTGGTGAGCAGGACCTCGACGTCGGCGGCGTTGGTGGGGTCGCCCCACTGGGGGACCATGCGCTGGTGAATGGCCTGGAGTATCCGGGCCAGGCGCGCCGGCTCGTCACCGACGAGGATGGGCGCGCCGTCGGTGCGGCTGCTGCGCGCGAGCACGTAGGCCTCGGGGGTCGGGGTCCAGGTGTAGACCAGCATCTGCTCGGGGACCTCGTCGCCGGCGGCGGCGGTGACGCCCTCGTTGCGGGTCTGGAGGTTCACGAAGACGGCCGGGCGGGTCTCGGTGAAGGGGTTGGCGGTGGTGGCGACCCCGGTGGCGGCGACGTCGCCGACGAAGGGCTGCACCAGGACGCCCATGGCGACGCTGCGCTGCTCGATGCGCGCCCAGGCGCGTTCTTCCCAGGCGCGCTCCAAGAAGACGCTGGCCCAGACGGTGCGTAGGGCGTCGGCGATCTGGGCGTCGCTGGGGTCGGCGTCGACGACCACCGAGCGGTAGAGACCGGCGCCGCTGAAGCCCACCAGGTCCTCGGCGTTGGTGCTGGAGCGGAAGATGTGGCGGCGGCCGCGGACGAGCGCGACCCGGACCCGGTGCAGGACCCGGCGGTCCACCGGCTGCTCCTCGAGGGCGCGTCGGATCTCGGCGAGGGCGGCGCGGCGCTCGGCGCGGTCCTCGATGGCTTCGACGCGCGCGATGGCCGCCGCGTCGACGCCGGCGGCGGCGCGGTGCTCGAGGTACCCGCCGAAGGGCATCACGAAGCCGCCGGGCGTCTCCACGCCTTCGATCACGGTGAGCTCGCCGAGCTGAGCGGCCTTGGCGCCGGCGACGCCCACGTCGCCGAGGGTGAGGTCCGAGACCGGGATCAGGATGGCCGGCGCGGGCGAATCGATCGGCGGCACGAAGGGGTCCATCGGGCGCCGGGCGTCCCACCGGGGTTGGGCTTCGCTCAACGTGGTGGCCTCGACGCGGAGCTCCTGAGCGCCGACCTCGAGGCGCACGAGCTGCCCTTCCAGGGCGGTGAGTCGCGGGTCGTTCAGCGCGTCGCGGAGCGCCATGTCCGGGGTGCCCCGGCTGCGCGAGAGGACGGCCACGTGGGCCAGCGGCGCTTGGAGTCGCTGGGTCACCAGGCCGGCCACCGGGGGCAGGTCCTCGGGGACCTCGGCGAGGACCACGATGTCCTCGGGTCGGGCGTCGGCGAGCTCGGCCGGGTCCCGCAGGAGCCGCAGGTACCCATGGGCCACGCCGAGGACCAGGGGCTGGTAGCGGGTGGCGGCCTGGAGCGCGACCTCGTCCACGGTGGCCAACGCGACCTCCGCCGCCCGCGCGCGCTGCTCGTCGGAGAGCGGCCGGAAGCGCAGGCGCTCGCCGAGGAAGGGCGCGTGCTCGCGGACCAGGGCGAGGAGCCGCTGGATGCGCTCCGCGGCCATGGTGTCCCCGGGGACGAGCTCGAGCGCCCAGACGTCGGCGTCGAGGTAGTGGACCACCGAGCCGAGGAGATAGCGCCGCTCGGGCCGCCGGTACTCGGTGACGTTGAAGGTGGCGTGATCGGCGCGCGGATCGATGAAGCGCTCGACGAAGTGGAAGTGCAGGGGCCAGCGACCCGACTGGAGGAAGTGCATGGACGCGTCGTCCTCCAGATCGACGACGATCTTCACCACCTCGGTGCGCGCGACGGTGGAGTCCGGAGGCCGGTAGGCCAAGGCGGACCAGTCCTCGGGCCCGCGTAGCGCGGGGAGCCAGTCGGGCGCGTCCTCGGGCACCACGGGCCGCTCGTCGGGGACCTCGACCCGGCCCCCACCGACCGTCGCGGCGCCCGCGCACCCGGCGACGAGCGCCCAACCCAGGAGGACGCGAACGACGAGGAGGAAACCCTTCATCGGCCCCGGGCCCGCTCAGCCCAGCGAGGCCAGGAGGGCGTCCGCTTCCTGGCGGAGCTGCGAGGCGTCGCCGCCGGCCATCTCGACGGCGCGGGTGGCGAAGCGGAGGCGGGTGATCTTGCCCGCGGGGCCCATCTGGCGGGCGCGGCCGACGACCCGCTGCAGGGCCTCCGGGTCGAGCTGCCGGGTGTCCAGGGCCCGGGCGACGATCTCGAGGTCTCGGGTCTGCTTCTTCACCAGGCCCGAGAGCGCGCCCCCCTCGTGGTCGATGCGGTCGGCGACCGAGCGGAGGAACGCCAGGTCGCCGGCCTCGGTGCGGTGGGCCAGGAGCCCGACGGCGGCCTGGGCCTGGAGCTGGGTGACGACGTTGAGCTGGCCGTCGATGCCCTGGGATTCCTGCACCAGCGCGTCGTGCTCGCCCATGATGGCCATCCAGGCGTAGCGCTCGAGGAGGTTCAGGAGCTTCTGCGCCGACACCTTGCCCTGCACCGGTTTCACGTAGCCGTCGAGGGCCTCGCGCGCGGCGGGCCCGCCCTGCTTCAGCGCGGCGACGACCTGCTTGCCGCCCTTCTTCTGCTGCACGAACCGAATGCCCACCATGACGAGGCCCACGATGAGGCCGATGATCGCTCCCTGAATCATGCGGCAATCATACGCGATCGGGGCGGCGAGGTTCCCCCGGAAGAGGCTCCTCGGGCCTCGGCTCGATCATGGGCCCGTACGCCCGCAGGCGGTAACGCTTCCCCCCGGGCCCCGTACGGTTCGTCATGGTTCGCCTCCTCCCCCTCGTGATCCTCCTGGCCTGCAGCAGCAGCGGCGCCGTCCGCGACGACGATCCGCCCGCCGCCGAGGCCGCCCCCGCGCAGCCCGCCGCCGAAGGCGACTGGGCCCACATGACCGAGGCCCAGTGGCGCGCGCGCCTGACCCCCGAGGAGTTCGACGTGCTCCGGGAAGAGGGCACCGAGCGGGCCTTCACCGGCGAGTTCCACGACCACCACGCCGAGGGCGTGTACGTGTGCGGGGGCTGCGGGCAGCCCCTCTACCGGTCGAGCACGAAGTTCGACTCCGGCACCGGTTGGCCGAGCTACTACGAGGCCATCGAGGGCGCGGTCGAGACCGAGGTCGACCACGGGCTGGGGATGACCCGCACCGAGGTCCACTGCAGCCGCTGCGGGGGACACCTGGGCCACATCTTCCCGGACGGGCCCGAGCCCACCGGGATGCGCCACTGCATCAACTCGGTCTCGCTGGACTTCGTGCCCGCGTCGGAGGCCGCCGCCCTCGAGGCGAACGCGGCGGACTGACGGGGCGCTGCCGCGGCTCGCGGCGGATGGGGACTCAGCCGCAACTCGCGGCCGCGCCGCCGCGGTACTCCTTCATGCCGCCGCGCATGGAGGCGACCTTCTCGTAGCCGAGCTCTTCCAGGAGCCGGGCGGCCTTGCCCGAGCGGTTGCCCGAGCGGCAGATGACGATGGTGGGCTTGGCGCGCTCCTCGGCGGAGGCGTCCCGGGCGGCGGCCTCGAGCTCGCCCATGGGCACGTTGTCCACGCCGTAGAGGGCGCCCAGCTCGCCCTCGAGCTCGTCGGGCTCGCGGACGTCGAGGAGGCGGCCGGCGTCCAGGTGGTCCCGGACCCAATCGACGGTGACCTCGGGGATGCCCTCGGCGGTGCGCTCGACCGGAGCCCAGGACGCGTCCTGGCGGACGGGCTGAACGTCGGCGACGACGTTGCCGCACTGGAGGTTGGCGGGGACCGCGACGTCGATCTTCTTGGGCTGGGCGAGGTTGAGCTCGTCCATGATCTTCACGAACTCGTCGAGGGTCTTGCCGCCCCCGAGCCGCGGGTTGTGCCTCTTCTCCTCGGCCACGGTGGTCATGGTCCGGCCCTTGTAGTCGTGGGCGGGGAAGATCTTGGTGTCCTCGGGGAGCGAGAAGATCTTCTCGTGGACCGAGGAGTAGAGGGAGCGCGAGTCGCCCTGCTGGAAGTCGGTCCGGCCGCAGCCGCGGATGAGCAGGGTGTCGCCGGTGAAGGCCATCGGCGGCTCGTCGGGCGCCTGGGCGTCCCGGACCACGTAGGTCATGTCACCGCTGGTGTGGCCCGGGGTGTGGCGCGCCTCGATCTGGATCCGGCCGACCTCCAGGGTCTGCCCGTGGCCGAGCCGGAGGTCGGCGCACAGGGCGCCCGCCTCGGCGCTGACCACCGTCTTGCAGCCGGTCCGCTCCCGGAGGAGCCCCGCCGCGGTGACGTGGTCGGCGTGGACGTGGGTGTCCAGCGCGTAGACGAGCTTCAAGCCGAGCTCGTCCAGGAGGGTGACGTCGCGCTCGAGGAGCTCGCGGACGGGGTCGATGAGCACGGCCTCCTTCCGGGCCTCGTCGGCGAGGAGGTAGGTGTAGGTGCTCGACTCGTTGTCGAAGAGCTGTCGGAAGAGCATGGGGTTCTCCTAGGGCGTCGGGTCGCGATGCGGGAGGGGGTTCAGTCGGCCGGGGTGGGGTGAGCGCCCGAGGGGCTCGGTTTCGCGGGCTGGGATTCGGCCGCGGGCTTCCGGGTCAGCACATGGTGCAACAGCATGCCCGCGCTCATCGAGCCCACGAAGGTGAGGGCTTCGACGCCGAAGGTGGGGATGGAGGCCAGGCCGGGACCGGGGCAGAAGCCGCCGAGCCCCCAGCCGATGCCGAAGAGCACCGAGCCGCCGACGAGCGGGAGGGTGATCTCCGACTTGGTGGGCAGGCTGAAGCGGCCGGGGTTGGGGTGCCGGCGGACGAAGAGGAAGTAGGCCGGCGCATGGAAGAGGATGGCGCCGCCCATCACGAAGGCGAGGCTGGGATCCCAGGCGCCGCCGAAGAAGTCGAGGAAGCCGACGACCTTGCTGGGCTGGGTCATCCCGCCGAGGACCAGGCCGATGGCGAAGATGAGCCCCGAGACGAAGGAGATGGCGATCTGCTTGCCCTTGCTCACGACGCACCTCCGAGGATCCGGACCAGGGTGACGGTGGCGGCGCCGGCGGCCACGAAGGTCAGGGTCGCGACGATGGAGCGCCTGGAGAGCCGGCTCATGCCGCAGACTCCGTGCCCGCTCGTGCAGCCGCTGCCGTAGCGGGTACCCACGCCGACCAGCAGGCCGGCCACGGCGACCATCCAGGGCGTACGGTCGTAGGCCACCGTGAAGAGCTCGGGGACCAGCGGGAGCATCAGGGCGCCGCCGGCGATCAGGCCGCCGACGAAGGCCCAGCGCCAGGGCGCCGGGTCGGAGCCG
Source organism: Myxococcales bacterium UBA1660 (assembly GCA_002320815.1). Classification (GTDB taxonomy): domain Bacteria; phylum Myxococcota_A; class Polyangia; order Polyangiales; family Houyiibacteriaceae; genus UBA1660. Next base: position 7,833 of record DCLA01000029.1, on the reverse strand, counting down.
GTGATGGCGGAGCCATAGATGCCGCTGATGCCCGCGACCCGGCCGTTGAAGACCAACATGAGGGTGGCGGCGAGGCCGATGAGGAGGCCGCCCGCGAGGGAGGACCAGGGGGTGAATGCTTCGAGGTTCATCGTTCCGGGGGAGGGCCGCGTCGGTGCGTCTCTCATGAGACCGAGGGAGGCCCGCGGCGTTGCCTCGGAACGGAACACTTCATGGACCGTGCCAAGCGAAACCCCGTGGATCCGCCGCTCCCGAGGCGGTCCTCGGCGGTCGGTGCAACGAAACGGTTTCGTTCGCGGTTGCACGCCGTTGCGGCCGGACCGGCCGCCCCCGGGTGGGGTCGGGGGCGCTCAGAGCTCTTCGCGGTCGATCCCCAGGCGCTTCAGGCGGCGCCAGAGGGTCGTGCGGCTGATCCCCAGCGAGGCCGCGGCGCGGCCCATGTGGCCGCCGTTGCGCTCCAGGGCGTTGACCAGGCGGCGTCCCTCCGGGGAGAGGCTCTCGGCGAGCTCTTCGGAGTGGGAGTCGGGCACGGTGACCACCGGCGCGCCGCCCTCCTCGCCTCGGATCTCGGGCGGGAGATCGGCCAGGGTGATGGCCTTGCCGTTGCCCATGACCATCCCGTACTCGACGACGTTCTGCAGCTCGCGGACGTTGCCGGGCCAGTCCCAGGCGACCAGGGCTTCGAGGGCGCTCGGCGCGATGTGGCCGGCGTCGTCGCCGCGGAGGCGCTCCAGGAAATGGTGCGCGAGGAGCTCGACGTCCTCGGGGCGCTCCCGGAGCGAGGGGAGGTAGAGCGGGATGACCCGCAGACGATAGAGGAGGTCCGAGCGGAAGCGCCCTTCGGCGGCCTCGCGCCGGAGAGCGCGGTGGGTGGCGGAGACGATCCGCACGTCGACCGGGATGGGCGCGGATCCACCGACGGGGAGCACGGCGCGCTCCTGCAGGACCCGGAGGAGCTTGGCCTGGACCTCGGGGGGTAGCTCGGCGACCTCGTCGAGGAAAAGGGTGCCGCCATCGGCCAGGCGGAAGTGACCGGGCGTGTCGCGCACCGCGCCGGTGAACGATCCCTTCACGTGGCCGAAGAGCTCGCTCTCCAGGAGGTTCGCCGGGAGCGCCGCGCAGTTGATGGCCCGGAAGGGTCCGCTGGCCCGGGTGGAGGCGTCGTGGATCGCGCGGGCGATGAGCTCCTTGCCGGTGCCCGACTCGCCGCGGACGAGCACGCTGGCCTGGCTCTGGGCGACCTTGCGCACGTCGCGCAGGAGCTGCTTCATACGCGCGTCACGGGTGACGATGCCGAAGGTGTCCACGGCGCGACCGTCGGGGCGGCGCTGGGGGTCCATCTGCAAGAGCAGGAGCCAACCCTGGATGGATCCGTCGTCGCCGGTGAGGGGCGTGGCGCGGACCAGGATGGGCAAGTTGCGGCCGTGCTCGTCGGGCCGGAGGATCTCCGCAGTGACCGCGCGCCCGGCGGCGAGGGCCTCGGCGACCGGGCGCTGCTCGCCGTGGCCGCAGAGGATCTTGGGCGCGCTGACGCCCAGCTCGGGCGGGTCCCCGAGGAGATCGGCGGCCTCGTCGGTGAAGGCCACGATGCGCAGCTCGTCGTCGAGGAGCAGGACCGCGCCAGCGACCTCCCGCAGAGCCGCGGTGAGGAGCTCTTCGGCGCTCACTCCACGGCTCCGTCGAGCTCGGGGTAGCGCCGGAAGATCCCGTCTTCGTTGAAGGGGATTCGACCCTCGGAGTCGAGGTAGGCACGCAGCGGCGGGTGGTCGGCGATGGTCATCGCGTCGAGCTTCGGCCAGCGGCCGGCGAAGCTGGCCATGGCCTTCGGGAAGGCATGGCGGAGGCCCTCTCGGACGTGCCAGAGGACGGCGTCGACGGGGCTCGGGCGACCGCCGACGAGGTGTCCGGTGTCGTCGAGCTGGCTCTCGAAGAAGCCGAGGAACTTGGGGATGCGCTCCTCGCGGAAGTGCTTCGCGCGGACCTGCGCCGCGTCCTTCTGGTCCTCGTAGTAGAGCCCGGTAGCCAGCGGATGGTGCGTGTCGTGGGCCTCGTCCATGAGGTCCGCCAGGGTGAGCCCCAGGCTGGCGGCGCGGGATCGGTCGGCCTCGGCGTAGAGCCCATGGCGCGCGGCGACGAGGTCGCAGAGGTGCGCCGATTGCCAGTGCAGCGTTCGCTCGCCGTCTTCCTCGATGACGAGATAGGGCGGCGCGAAGGGGTGCCCCTCGGGGTGCTCGCCGGCGTTGAACGAGAGCAGGAGCGCGTAGCCGTCTTCGGCTTCGCGCGCCATGTCGCGATAGGCGACCTCGGCCATGGCGAAGGTGAGCCGCACGGGCTCGCCGCGGCCGGGGATGGTGGGCCAATAGTAGAGCTCGTAGGTGCTCATGGGCGCACCCTACTACGCTCCCTCGCCCCACTCGTGACTCATCGGCAGGAGGTCGGGAGGACGTTCGCGGTGTAGCCGCCGCGAACGTTGCCGGGCGGGTCGTAGTTGCAGACCCAGAGGTCCATGCCGTTGCAGACCCGGGTGGCGCAGCCGACCCGCTGGGTCTCCCGCCAGACGACCTGGGTGAAGTGACCGGTGCGCATGTCGAACCCGCCGGCGTCGAAGTCGTAGAGGTCCCGCTCGTCGACCCAGACCTGGACGGCCTCGGTGGGGGTGCGGCTGCCGGCGGTGGCCATGAAGAGGTTCTCGCCGAGACCGTTGGTGCTGTGCTCGAGGGGGCAGCCGCGGCTCTGGAGCTCGGCGGCCCAGGCGTCGGCGGTGGCGGCGAGCTCGTCGGACCACTCGAGGGGCGGCGCGCAGTGCTCGGCCCGGGCGCGGTCGTGGGCGGCGAGGGCTTCGGCCAGCGGCGCCGGGAGGTTCGCAGCCGGGCCGGTGGTCTCGAATTCGTCCGCCGCGGGCGACCCCGGCGCGGCGGGCGAAGGCGCGGCGGTGGAGGACGCGGCGGGCGAAGGCGCGGCGGTGGAGGACGCGGTGCCGGCGGATCCCTCGGCGCCACCGCATCCGAGCAGCGCCAGCACGAGGGCGAATCTCAAGGCAGCCACGCGGTCTCCTGGGGCGTCTCCACGCGGTGGCGGACGAGGGCGGAGACGGGATCGAGACCCATCTCCAGGGTACCGCCGGTCCGAAAAGCCATGACCATGTTCGCGGTCTGGACCGCCATCCGGAGCAGCGGGGTGTCCCGAACGATGGCGACCGCCCCGCGCAGGTAGCCGGGCTCACGGCTGCGCATTCGCTCCAGATACTCCTTGCGCGCGTCGCTCTCGTAGCCGGAGACCAGTCGCCAATCGTGGATCATGAGCAACCCGCCGTGGGGTCGGAATTCGTCGGCGCGCCGGGCGATCACCTCGTCGATGAGGTCGTGGAGACGCTGCACACCGTCGAGGCCGGCGCGGCCCAGGTGCACCTGGTTCACGAGGGTCGCCGGCTGCGTGTACCAGACGTATCCCAACCCGGGCACGCTCCGCTGAACGGGCCACTGGTCGAAGGGGAGCCCGCGGGGTCTCGAGGTCCACGGCCCCATCGTACCAGGGAGTCGACCCGCGCCGGGGGTCCCTGCGTGTCGAGTGCGCGACACGCAAGGCCACCCCGTTGGAGGGGGTCTATGCTGCGCTCATGCGTTTCGCCCGGGTCGCTCCCTCGGTCGCTCTCGCTCTGGTTCTGCTCGCCCTCGCGGATCCCGCGGCGGCCCAGGACTGCGAATGCGACTTCACCATCCCCACCGACGTCACCGGCTTCGACGGCGACATGGAAGGCGTCGGGCCCGGGGACCGCGTCTGCGTCGAGGCGGGCGAGCGCGAGTTCCTCCGCTTCCGGCACCTGAGCGGCTCCGCCGCCGAGCCCATCGAGATCGTCAACTGCGGCGGGCTGGTGCGCATCCACAACGAGGAGCGGGCCTACGCGCTGGTCTTCGAAGACGACTCCCACGACTTCCACCTCACCGGGACCGGTGATCCCGCGCTCACCTACGGCTTCGAGATCTCGGCGCCGGCCACCACGCCCTACCCCGGCGTGGGTCTCTGGCTGCTGGGCCGCTCCACCGACTACGAGGTCGACCACGTGGAGATCCACGACACCGGGTTCGCGGGGGTGAGCGCGAAGACCGATCCGCTCTGCGACGGCAGCGCCGACCAGGACGTCTTCGTGCAGCGGAACGTCTCCTTCCATCACCTCTTCGTCCACGACACCGGCGGCGAGGGCTTCTACATCGGGAGCACCCAGGCCGACGGGCACACCATCACCTGTGACGGCGCGAGCGAGGTCCACCAGCCGCACTTCCTGGAAGGGATCGCGCTGACCGACTCCATCATCCAGGACACCGGCTGGGACGGCGCCCAGGTGGGCATGGCCCGCAGCGGCTGCGTGGTGGCCCGCAACGTGATCCGCCGGGTCGGGCTCGCGGGCGAGATGTATCAGCAGCAGGGGCTGCAGATCGGGTCGTTCTCCCAGTGCGAGGTCGCGCGGAACCTGCTCAGCGACGGGCCCACCAACGGGATCCTCGTGCTCGAAGCCGACGACACCTGGGTCCACGACAACGTGATCGCGCACTTCGAAGCCGACGGCATCTACGCCAACGTCCGGGATCGGTTCAGCGGGAAGCGCTATCGCTTCCACCACAACACCATCGTGGACTCCGGGGAGAACGCGCTGCGGGTCTTCGGCGCGATGCTGGGGCCCAGCGAAGCCCTCTCGAACTTCGTGGTCGGCGACGCCGGCGGCATCAGCGCGGGCGGGGACGTCGACTGGACCGCCGAGGGCAACGTGACGGTCGGCGTCGGCGAGGGGGGCTTCGAGGGCGGCGAGGACTTCCACCTGACGATGGGCTCGCCGGCCGTGGGCGCGGGCGTGGCGGTGGAAGGGCTCGACGTCGATCTGGAGGGGTACCCCCGGAGCACGCCGCCGAGCGCGGGCGCGTACGAGTGGCGGGATCCCTCCGTGGACGCCGGGCCGGTGAGTCCTCCCGACGGCGGATCGTTCACGCCGCCCGACGCGGGCGGCGGCGGGGACGATGGGGCGGGCGGCGGGGCGGCGGGTGGCGACGACGGCTGCGGGTGCGCCGCAGGTCCGGAGGGCGCCTTCGGGGGGCTCTGGGTGCTGGGAGCGCTCCTGCTGCGGCGACGTCGGCAGGTGTGAACGGTGTGCGAGGGTCGCGTGGCCGTCGGGGTCGCGGCCGGGTGAGGCTGCGGCCCATGCGCAGGACGGTCCTCTCGGTGATGCTGGCGATGACCCTCGGCTGCGGCGACGACGCCGCGGAGGGGATGGAGGACGGCGGGCGGAGCGACGCCGCGGCGCGGGACCTGGGCACGGAGGACGGCGGCGGCGCAGAGACCGACGCCGGCGGAGACGGCGGCGAGACGGATCCCGATCTGGGCGAATCCCCCGGCGAGCCCGACTCGGGCGTACCGGACCTGGGGCTCGACATGGGGCCGGTGGAGGACCCGAGCTACATGGCGTCCGCGCACCACGTGACCCGCCCCCTGGGGACGACGGACGCCGCCGTGGGCTATTGGGAGTACCTCCCGCCGAACTACTCCGAGAGCGGAGCGCCGGCGCCCTTGCTCCTCTTCTTCCACGGGCTCGGCGAGAACGGCGACGGCAGCGATGGGGATCTCCAGGGCGTGCTCGGCGCCGGGCCGCCGCGCTTCATCGACCGCGACGAGTGGACCAACACGCGACCCTTCGTGGTGCTCTCCATGCAGAACGCCTCGGGGTGCCCCTCGGCGAACGAGATCCGCGACTTCCTCGACTACGCGCGGACTGCCTACAACGTGGACCCCGACCGGCTCTACCTCACCGGGCTGAGCTGCGGCGCCATCGGCATCGCGAACTACCTGCGGGTGCACATCGACGAGAGCCCGGTGGCGGCGGTGGTCGGGATCAGCGGCAACTGGAACACCGCCTGGAACGACCGCGGCTGCGAACTGGGGCAGGTGCCCATCTGGGCCATCCACGGCGACTCCGATGGGAACTCGGGGACCCCCCCAGGCTCCACCGAGAACCCGATCACCATGCTCATGGCCTGTCCGCAGCCGCCGCGGGAAGACGTCCGGCTGAACATGCTGGAGGGCGTGGGGCACAACGGGCGGGCGTGGAACGACACCTACGATCTGACCCACGGGCTACAGATCTACGACTGGATGCTGAGCCACCGGCGGTGACCGGGATCGCGTGGGGGCAAAGTCACGGGTCGTAGACGCAGAAGGTCCCCGTCCGGACGCTCCGCTCGAGGTGCCGCGCGAGCGCGGCGTCGTGTTTGGCGATGCGCTTGGTCGCGTCCCGGAGGCGACGCTGCACGTTGACCCGCGCGCGCTCGGCGGCGGACTTCCCCTTCCGGAGGCGGCCGCCGAGGCCCAGGGCGCGCGCGAGCTCTTCCTCGAGGCGCTCGAGCTCGGCGCGGGCCCGGTCCCGGCGACCGAGATCGTTGGCGGTCTCGGCGTCGGCCATCATGGCGCGCAGGTCGCGGACCCGGGCGCGGTAGGCGTCGCGGGCCTCGGCGTCGATGAGCGGCCCGGCGTCGCTCGATGGGGCCGGGGCGCCGGTGAGGTCCAGGACGTGGAGCTCCCGGCCGGGCTCCAGCCAGAGCCGGTGGAGGAAGCCCACGCCGCGGGTGTCTTCGAGCATGAAGGCGTGGGCTCCGTGGGTGACGCGCCACACCTCCCCGGCGCGCTCGAGGTGGAAGGGCGTGGAGGATGACGCGGGAGCTGGAGCTGGAGCTGGAGCTGGCGCGGGACGGGGCGCTGGCGCGGGATGGGGCGAGGCGAGCGCGGTCTCGGCCGGCGACGACGGCTCGGCGAGGGCACGGCGGGCGCGCGTGATGCGCTCGAGCTCGGGGGTGGCGGCCGCGGCCTCGGCGAGGGCCTCGGCGGCGTCGAGGTGAGTCCCGGCTTCCGCGAACGCACCGCGGGCGGCGGCGCAAGAGGCGAGCACCACGTCGACCGGGCTCCCGGGGGTGTGACCGACGAAGCCCGGGCCACCCCAGCGCCCGGCGTGGGGCGCCATCCGGGCCTCGAGGCGCGCCAAGGCGGCGAGGTCGCCCATCGCGCGCAGGGGCCCGACCAACCATTGGGCCAGCCCGCGGTCGCCCAGGCGGATCACGTAATCCACCAGCTCCGGGTCGAGCGCGACGGGGTTGCCCCGCGCCGCAGCGAGCTCGGCCTCGAGGAGCGGGACCACCCGGCGGAGGATCCAACCGGAGCCCCCTTGGGCGGCGCGGAGCTCGGCGACCGCGGCGGTCCACGCGATCCGGTCGCCGCGGGATCGCTCGCGCAGGGCCCGTTGGAGCGCGAGGACTTGGCGGGCTTGGCCATCGCCTTCCGCGGCCGCCACGGCTTCCGTGGCGAGGCGCTCGCCGTCGTCGAAGTCGCCGCGTAGGTCCGCGAGGCCAGCTCGGAGCGCGATGGGGGACCACCGATAGGCGGCGAGGCCCAGCTCTTCGCTGGCCGCCTCCGCGCCCTCGATGCCCTGGGTGACGCGGCCGAAGTCGCCCAGCTCGAGGGCGTCGAAGACCAGGCGCGTGTGCCCTCGCCAGACCTCCACCGTCTCGCCGAGCTCGCGCGCGAGCGCGACGTACTCGGTGTTCAGCGCCAGCCGCTCGGCGGGGTCGGCGAAGTCCATCAGCGCGCTCACCGCCGAGCGCATGGTGTGCAGGAGCACTCGGGGGCGGCCGACCGTGCGCGCCATGGCGATCGCTTCGCGCGCACGGACGAAGCAGGGCTCCAGGTCCGGCTCGGTGTCCGGCGGGGTGCGGACGGCCACCAGGCGCGCGAGCACCTGGGCGCGGATGGCGGCGAGGTCCGCTGCGGGGGCGGCGGGGGTGTCGGGGGGCGCGGGTG
>DCLA01000040.1 GCA_002320815.1 Myxococcales bacterium UBA1660 | reverse complement strand
GGCGGCGTGGACCCGCCGCAGGCGCTCGCGAGCGCGACGAGGATCAGGACCGATGCCGTGCGGATGACCATGCCTCAGCTTCGCCGAGGCCGGGTCGGGGTCAAGAAAGCGGGTCTTCGTTCCGGAGCGCGCGCACCGCGTTCATGACGTCGCGAGCCACCTCGTCGATGGACCGGTCGGCGTCGATGTGGACGATCCGGTCGTCGGGGAAGTGGGTCTCCATCTTCGTGTAGAAGTCGGCGAGCTGCCGCTGGAGATCGGAGTCGTCGTAGATCTCCCGGCCGGCCCGGCGGTCGATGCGCCGCTGCTCCGCGACGTCCGGCGCGATGTCGAGCACGATGGTGAGGTCCGGGCGCCGCGCGTGGGCGTTCAGGGTCTTCACCCACTCGATGACGCCCTCTTCGCCGGCGCTGACCGATTGGTAGGCCACCGACGAGTAGTCGTAGCGGTCGGAGATCACCGTCACGCCGTCCATCATGTTGGGGACGATCTCGGCCTCGATGTGGTCCGTGCGGTCCGCGGCGAAGAGGAGCGCCATGGTGGTCCAGCTCGGTGGCCGGGAGCCGTGCAGCCCGGGGACGACGCAGCGGCCCGAGAGGATCTGTCGGATCAGGACGCCCACGGGGCCGTCGCTCGGTTCCCGGGTCGCGCGCACGGGGAGGCCGCGCTGCATCAGCGCCTCCTGAAGGATCCGCGTGTGCGTGGTCGTCCCGGCGCCGTCGACGCCCTCGAGAACGATGAAGTTGCCCTCGATCATCGAGCGCAAGGTACCCAAAGAGGCACCCGGTGCGAAAGGAATCGGCTTTCAGCCGCCGACGCCGGTGCGCGGGTCGCTCGAGACGACCTCCCACGCGACGTTCTGCATGACCCGGGCGAGACCGGCGCCGACACCGTTGGCCGGCGGGAGCCCGACGGGGCTCCGGCGGTAGATCGTCGCGTAGTGGACCAGCGCCACGAAGTAGGCGCCGCGGGCGCTGGGGTGGATGTCGTCCAGGGTGCCGCCGTGGAAGGTCTGCAGGCTGGACCAGCGCGATCGCCAGTCCACCGAGCCGGCCTCCGACGCCGACACCGGCCACTCGGCGGGCCAGTTGCGGAAGCCGTTCTGCACGAAGTGGTGGATGGTGAAGCCCTCGAGGTCGTCGCCGGCGCGGGGCGCGCGGATGCGATCCATGAGCGCGGCGAGGGCGGTGCCCACCGGGACCAAGCGCATGGGACGCGCCGGGGTGCAGTCGCCGGCGCCGCCGTACCAGCTCATGTCGGTGGGCGCCGCGATGCCGGAGTAGGCCTGGTCGGCGACCCGCTCCCAAAGCGCGCGGTCCGCGACGAGCCGGGCGCGGAAGTCGTGGACGTGCGGGTCGGGGTAGTTCTGGTCTTCGTCCGAGGCATAGAGGTGGTGCCACGACTCGTAGACGTAGCCCTCGGCGGCGGGGCTCGTGTTCTGCAGCGCGCACTGGAAGCGCCGCGCATAGAAGGGCGTGTAGTGCCAGCGCATGGACTCCGAGAGCGAGATGCCCTCGGTCAGCACCATCACGTCGTAGGCGCCGCCGTTGCCAGTGAGCTCACGGCGTAGATCGGGGACCTCGTTCCAGTTCCAGGAGAGGGGCGCGCCCGGCGTGGTGTGCCGGAAGTAGTCGTAGGCGTGCCCCTGAGCGCGCGCGAAGTCGCCGACCAGCTCGAAGATGGTCCGCGCGCTGGAGTCGTAGACGTCGCGGTGGGTGATCAGGCTGTGACCGACCCAGTATACGTTGGCGCTCGTTCGCGGGTCGGTGCCCACGGGCGGAAGAGGACCCCCGTCGGTGGCAGGGGCGCCGCCGCCGTCCACGCCGGGGCTCTCGCCGCCGTCCGCGTTCGGGGTCGGAGCGCCATCGGTGCGTCCGTCGCCAGCGTCGGCGATCGGGCCATCGCCGCCGCCCAGGGTGTCGTCGGCGCGCCGCAGGTCGCCCGGAGCACAGGCGACGACGAGACCGATCGAGAGCGTGAATCCCCTCCAAAGCATGACTCGCGTGTCTAGTGTCGCCCGGGCCCCCGCGCCAGTGAACGCGATCCGTGCGCGACGGCGCTGGCGTCGTAAGCTCGCCTCGTGCCCCGCAAGCTCGCGTACCTCGTCAGCCAATACCCGGCGACCTCCCACACCTTCATCCAGCGCGAGGTGACCGCGCTGCGCGAGGCGGGGGTGTCGGTGGACACCTTCAGCATCCGCGAGCCCTCGGAGGCCGAGCGGAGCGCGGCGCCCGATCGCCACGAGTACGAGCGCACCCACTACGTGTTGCCGCCGAAGCTCGGGCGCCTGGCGCGGGCCCACGCCCGCGCGCTGACCCAGAAGCCCGGCCGGTACCTCGAGACCCTCCGGGACGCGCTCCAGCATCGGGTGCCCGGGGCCAAGGCGGCGGTGTGGTCGGTCTTCCATTTCGCCGAGGCCATCGCGCTGGCGGACGAGCTGGACGCCCGCGGGGTCGACCATCTGCACAACCACTTCGCCAACTCGGGCGCCAACGTGGGCTTCCTGGCGAGCCGCTTTCTGGGCATCGACTGGAGCCTCACGCTCCACGGGATCAGCGAGTTCGACTACCCGGCGGGGCCGCTGCTCGCCGAGAAGATCACCAGCGCTGCGTTCGTGGCCTGCGTGACCCACTTCGGGCGCGCGCAGGCGATGCGCATGGTCGACCCGGAGCATTGGGAGAAGCTCTTCGTGGCCCGCTGTGGTCTCGACCTCGACGAGCTCGAGCGGGGCGCGACCAGCACGCCGGTGCCGCCGAAGCAGCGCGCGCTCCGGTTGGTCACGGTGGGCCGGCTCTCGCCGGAGAAGGGGCTCGCCGGGTTGCTCGAGGCCTTCGCCGGTCTCGGCGACGACGTCGAGCTGCGCATCGTGGGCGACGGCCCCGAGCGGGACGCGCTGGAGGCCAAGAGCCGCGCGCTGGGCCTCACGGACCGGGTGACCTTCGTGGGTCGGGTGCCCGCGTCGGCGGTGATCGCCGAGCTCCTCTACGCGGATGCCTTCGCGATGGCGTCCTTCATGGAGGGGCTGCCGGTGGTGCTGATGGAGGCGCTGGCGATGGAGGTCCCGGTGATCGCGCCGCGGGTCGCGGGGATCCCCGAGCTGGTGGAGCACGATCAGAGCGGTCTGCTCTTCGCGCCCGGCCACTGGGCGGAGCTCGCCACGCAGCTCCAGCGCCTGCTCGGCGACGAGGCCCTACGGCGCCGCTTGGCCGAAGAGGGCAAGCGGCGGGTGGTCGCAGAGTTCGACATCCACCGGGCGGTGCGCCCGCTGCTGGAGCGCTTCGCCTTGCCCGCGCGGGGAGTGGCGCCGATGGCGGAGGCGCGGGTCTGATGCAGTGGGCTCGACGGAATCGGCGACGGATCTCGCTCGTGTTGGGGATCTTCGCGCTCGTCGCGATGACCCTGGGGTACCTGAAGCGCATCGGGATCGACCCGCTGGGGCCGCCCGACCGGGACGAAGAGCGCGCCGCCGAGGAGTGAGCGGGGGTCTCTCGCGATGGGTCCTGGCCCGGTCGGCGGTCCTGGGTCAGCATCGGCGCATGCTTCGGTTCAGCGCCCTCGTCTTCGCCTCGCTCCTCGTCGTCGCCTGCGGTGACGACGGCGGCGACGTCTCCGATGACGTCACCGTCGACGCCGGTGACTCCAGGGACCTCGGCGGGAGCGACGCCGGGGACGCGGTCGACCTCGGCGAGCCCGTCGACGGCGGCGGCGCGGATCTCGGCGAGGCCGACCTGGGCAGCGAGGACGCGGGCGCCGACGAGGACCTGGGCCCGGCGGACCTCGGCGTGGACATGAGCGAGCCCGACCTCGGTACGCCGGCCAGCGACGCGCCGGTGCAGTGCCGCGACGACGCCGACTGTGGTGGCTCGGGCTCCTGCAACGTCGCTCCCGCCGGTGGCATCTGTCTCGGCTGCACCGACGGCTCCTGCCCCAGCGACACCACCTGCTCCGAGTTCGGTGCGTGTACCCGCGACTGCGCCACCACCGCCGACTGCGCGCCGGGTTTCCGCTGCCTCGGCTCCGGCCGCTGCGCGCTCGACACCCCCTGCACCCCGAGCAACTGCCCGGCTCCGTACGTGTGCGGCGCCGTCGGCTGCGAACGCCCCGCCTGCGCCAGCGGCTGTCCCGCGGGCTGGGGCTGCAGCGGCGGCTACTGCACCGAACCCTGAGCGCGGCGCGGTCCTAGGACGGGGGTCCCAGGGGCGGGACGAAAGAATCTTGGTCCGGTTTGATCGGAATCGCCCTGTTTTGTCGGGGTGAAAACCGGGTGTACCTGTCCCCGGATCAAGTGGACCAGGTGTTGGTGCGTTTTTGGATCTCTTGCGCCATGCCCATGAGGGCGCCGGCGAGGAGATAGATGTAGTTGCTGAAGAGGCCGTTGGGCAGCAGGTCGAAGGCGCAGATGGCCACGATGAGCGCGAAACCGGCGAGGCCCTTGCGCTCGGCGGGGTCGCGCAGGCGGGCGAACCGGCGGCGGACGAGGAAGATGGGGATCACCAGGAGCCCGAAGGCCTCGAGGAAGCCCAGCGCGCCGCGGGCCCCGAGGACGATGATCCAGTGGCCGTCGGCGACGGCGATCTCCTTGCCCAGCTCGTCGTCGTAGACGCTCCGGCGACCGTGGCCGCCCCAGCCGAAGGCGAAGCGCTCCCGGGCCTTCTCGAGGAGCATCTCCTCGTTGTCGAAGCGGAACTCGAGGGACTGGGCGCGCTCGGGGCTGAGCGACTTGGCCTGGTCCACCAGCGCGTCGACCGGGACCAGGTCCGAGGCGCGCAAGACCGGGTAGAGGAGGACCAGCGCGGCCAGGAAGGCGGCGACCTTCACCTGCCGCTCGGGGCGCCCGCGGAGGAGCAGCGGGACCAGCACCAGGGCGTAGAGGATGGCGCCGGTGCTCTTGCAGAGGACCAGCACGACGCCGAGGTAGATGGCCACGCGGCCGATGCGGAAGCGGTCGCGGATCTGCGTCTCGCCGGCTTCGCGCAGCACGATCACCGCCAGGAACGCGACCAGCATGAAGAGCGCCATGGCCAGGCCGTGGGCCATGAAGACCATGGGGCGGTAGCCGCCCCAGCGGATGGTCTGCAGGAAGTCCGAGTGCGCGCCGTAGCCGTAGAGCCAGGTGTGGAACTGGGGGCTCATGCGCAGCTCCACCCAGATGAAGAGCGTCTGGATCAGTCCGGCCACGACCAGGAAGTGCAGGAGGTCCCGTAGGTCCCGGGGTGAACGGAAGAGGGCGCGGCCGAGGATGAACGGGAAGCCGGCCAACAGGAGCTCCTGGAAGCCGAGCTGGATGCCGTCGTTGATGACCAGCGGGGGGATGTCGATGGTCCGCCAGGAGCCGTAGCGCAGGGCGTCGCCGTTGGTCGCCAGAGTCAGGAACCCGCCCAGGATGGCCAGGAGGATCAGCAGGTCGGCCCCGCGGAAGATCTTCGCCCGCTTCAGCTGGGGCCCGCAGCGCACCAGCGCGAAGACGAAGAGGAGCAGGTAGGGGAGTGTGAGCTTGTCCAGCGGGGGGACGAGCGGGAGCTTGAAGTAGGACCCCTCGGGCCCGAAGAGCGCGGCGAAGAAGCCGACGACCAGGACCGCGATGGCCGGCCGCTTGGACCAGAAGACGTAGGCCGTGAGGGGGATGAGCGCGAAGAGCGCCAGGAGCGCGATGGGGGTGCCGGCGGTCATGCCGCGTTCATCCGCCCATCACCCACGCCAGCGCCTGGGCCGCGACCCATCCGAGCCCGGCCCCGAAGGCGGCGAAGACCCACGCCAGGAGCTCGCGCTCGGGTCGCAGCAGCTTCTCGGCGGCCAGCTTCGGCCAGAGGATCAGCACGCTGGGCAGGTCGCTCAGGGCGATGGCCCAGAAGATCCCGATCTCCCCGCCGAGGGCGTGGCCGATGGGGATCCCGGCGAAGAGCCAGATGGCGCGGGCCAGGTTGTTGGCGAAGCCGTAGCGCACCAGACCGACCGACATCAGGCAGTAGTCGGCGGGCACGAAGACGGTGCGGGTGCCGGCCTTGAAGGCGAGGATCTGGAGCATCCAGCCGGCGTCGGCGTAGCGGTCGTCCCAGAGCAGATGGACGATGGAGGGCCCCAGGGTGACCAGGCCGCCGATGGCGGTCATGGCCAGGGCGTCCAGGCGCAGGCGCGCTCGGTAGTAGACCTCGCGCAGGCGCTCGTGACCCTCTTCGCCGACGCGGCTGAAGACCGGGAAGACCACGCCGTGGATCACCTTGCCGATGACGGTGAAGGCGGCCTCGCTGAGCAGGGCGGCGATGGAGTAGATGCCCAGGCGTTCGGCGCCGATGAAGGGCAGGAGGACCAGGCGGTCGGCGAAGCCCGCGAGATAGAAGACCGACGAGGAGCCGAGGATCCATCGGCCGAACTTGGCGATGGCGTCCCGGGAGGCCTGGTGGATCCCCCAGCGGTTCCGGTAGTCGACGCCGAAGACGAAGTGGGTGGCCACCGTGCGGATGGCTTCCCGCACCAGGTTGCCGCCGACGAGCGCCCAGACGGACGGGTGCACCCAGGCCCAGACGACCATGACCGCGACGCCGATGGCCTGGGTGACGAAGTCGAGGGCCAGGATGCGGCCCGGCTGGACCCGCCGCCGGAGGGTGAACTCGCCGGTGCTGCCGAAGGCGGCGATGAGCACCGAGAGCGACCCCACGGGGATCAGCAGGAGCAGATCGCTCTGCTGCTCGAGGTACGCCATGGGCCAGGTGAGCAGCAGCGCCACCGCGTAGAGGAGCCCGCCCCGGAGGATCTGCAGCGTCCAAGCGGTGTTCAGGAACTCCCGTTTGTCGCCGTCCGGGTTCTGGATGACCGACTGCTCGATCCCGACGTCGGAGAGCATGATCAGGCCGGTGTTGAACACCGCCAGGGTCGTCATCAGGCCGAAGGCCTCGGGGAAGAGGAGGCGGGTGAGCAGCAGGTTGCTGCCGAGGCGGAGCACCTGGGAGGCTCCATAGAAGCCCATCTCCAGGAGGCTCCCCTTGACCGCCCGCTTCTCCAGGACGGCGGACTCCTCGCGGCCGTCCTCGGCGGCGGCTTCGACCGGGACCTCGGGGTCGGCGGCCCCTTCGGGCGAGGTGGTCATTCGGTGGCTTCCGCGGTCACACCGGCGCGGGGGTCACCGGTGACCACCTCCCAGACCAGGCTCCGCAAGGTGGCCACGGTCTGGGGGGTCAACCCGGTCGCGGCGGCGTCCCGGGCGAGGGTCGCGTCATCGGTCTCCAGCGGCTGCCGGTAGAGCACGGCGAAGGTGGTCAGGCCGTTGAGGTAGGTCCCCAGGCGGCTCGGGTGGACGTCGTCGAACTCCTCGTCCGGATGCATCGGGTGCAGCTGGGCGAGGGTGGGCTCCTCGTCGTTCTCCACGCCTTCGTGGGGCGGGAGGGGCCACTCCTCGGGCCAGTCGCGGTAAGGGTTCTGGTAGAAGTGGGCGCGGGTGAGGCGCTCGCCGCCGGCCAGCTCGAAGACGTCGCCGGTGTCCGGGTCGGCCAGGCGCTCGGCGACGTGGATCATCACCGTCGCCGCCGGGATCAGGAAGATGGGACCGCGGCCCGGGCAGTGGTCGCCGTGCCCCAGGCCGAGCAAGCTGCGCAGGCGCGGACCCAACCCCGGCTCGACGACGCTGCCGGTGGCGGCGAGGTCGGCGATGCGCTCCCAGACGGCGCGGTCCTCTTCCATGAAGGCGGCCCAGCCGAACTCGTCGCGGGCGCCGTAGCGGGCGTCCGGGTCGCCGGCCTGGAGGTGGATGGGACCCTCGTAGAGGTAGACCCGGGCGTCGGGGTTCGCGCGGGTGATCGCGCAGTAGAAGGTCATCGCGTAGTAGGCCGAGTGCTCCGGCTGCTCGGCGTTCCGCACCGGGATCCCCTCGGTCATCACCAGCGCGTCGTAGCGCGCGCCGTTCTCCGCGAGCTCGGATCGCCGGGCGGCGAACTCGGGCTCCTGCCGGCTGTAGGAGTGGGGCTCGCCCCGGACCGCGAGCGAGAGGTTCGCTCCGAAGAGGGTCTGATCGAAGGCCTCGTAGGCGAGCCCGCGGGCCTCGGCGAGGGCCCCCACCTGGTCCATGAGATGGGGCGCTTCGTCGACCAGTGGATCCCGGTGATTGAAGAGGGAGTGGCCCACCCAATAGACCGTGAGATCGTCGGTCGGGCCGGCGGCCGCGGCCTCCCAGTCGACCGCGGGCGTGGCCGGGTCGGGGCTCTCGGTGAGGCCGGCGTAGGCCACCAGCCCGCCGGCGCTCAGCAGCGCGAGCGCCGCGAGCCCCAAGAGGGCTCTCCTCATGGTGCGCTTCCCCATGGCGGCGGCGACCATGACACGAGCGGGGCCCCCTGTCCCGGGGAGTCCTCGACGCCTTTCTTCGACGGCGAAGCGCGCTATGCGAGTGCCATGAGCCCACGAACGGCCCGAACGATCACACTGATGGGGATGCCGGTCGCCGACGTCGACGAGGCCGGCCTGCTCGACCACGTCTTCGGCGCGCTCGCGCGCGGGGAGGGCGGATGGATCGTCACCGCGAACCTGGACATCCTGCGGCGCTACGCCCTCGACTCGGATTGTCGCGCTCTCTATGACGCCGCGGAGATCCGCGTCGCCGACGGGATGCCGCTGGTGTGGGCCTCGCGCGTGGCGGGGCGCCCGCTCCCGGAGCGCATCGCCGGTTCCACGCTGACGCTGGACCTCGCCGAGCGAGCCGCCCGGGAGGGTCGCTCGCTCTACTTGCTGGGCGGCGATCCGGGGACGGCCGCGGCGTGTCGCGCGAGCCTCGAGTCGCGCTTCGCCGGGCTGACGATCGCCGGCACCTCGTCGCCCCGGGTGGGCTCTCCCGCGAACTGGGCCGAGGTCGAGCGGATCGCCGCGTCCATCGAGGGCGACCCGGACATCGTGCTGGTGGGCCTGGGCTCGCCCAAGCAGGAGTTCCTCATCCAGAAGCTCCGGCAGCGCTTCCCGAAGACTTGGTTCATGGGCGTGGGCATCACCTTCAGCTTCGTGGCCGGCGAAGTCGCGCGGGCGCCCGAGTGGATGCAGCGGGCCGGCGTGGAGTGGGTCCACCGGATGGTGCAGGACCCGGGGCGGCTCGTGCGGCGCTACCTCATCGAAGACCTGCCCTTCGCCGGCGTCCTCTTCGCCAGCGCGGTCCGCGACCGGCTCCGCTGAGTCGGTCCGCGGTCGCAGCCGGCGCAGAGCCCCAGGGCGCCGCGCCGCAGAGGGGGCAGCGCACGAGCTACTCGGGGACGTACCAGATGGGGCTGGTCCAGGCGCGCTCCTGGAGCGTCTTGGGGATCGCGTCGTCGCAGCAGGCGGCGTAGACGTTGGTCTCCGGGTCCGCGGTCGCGCAGTCCAGGGCGAGCTCGCGGCAGGTGTGCTGGCTCCAGCGGCAGGTCGGGTTCTCCAGGACGCGGGCGTAGTAGAAGGCTGGGGCCGCCGGATCGAAGTCGGGGTCGGTCCACACGCCGCAGAGGGAGCCGAAGCCGGCCTCGTCGCTGCCCGGGGTGGGCTCGCAGGTGGTGACGTCGACGTCGGCGCCGTTGTCGGGATCGCCGGCGACCTCGTAGACGGTCTCGCTGGCGACGCCGGTGTCGGGGTCCACCGAGCCCTTGATGATCTGGACCCGCTGCAGCGGCACCGAGAACGCGTCGGCCAATGCGCTGACCAGGAAGCTGGGGGCGGCGCCGGCCGTGGGCGGCGCGCTCAGGTCACCGCCCATGGGGACGCCGCCCGCGTCGGCGGTGGCGATGGCGTCGGGGTCGTCGCAGAGGTCGGCGCCGTAGCTCCATCCGCCGAAGAAGCGGGCCACGATGCGCGTGCCGCTGGTGCCGTAGGTCTCACGCCGACGCATGGCGTCGAAGAGGGCGGGCCGGGAGTTCTCTTCGGCCCAGACCACCGCGAGCCCGCCGGGCGAGCTGGTGCGGACGGTGACCGCCACGCCGCCGGGGGCCTCGAGCGCGTCCTCCGCATCGGCGTCGGTGATGCCGGCGTGGCCGGGCCAGTCGTCTTCGGCGACGTTGCCGCCGGTGGCGTTGTGGGTGTCGGTGCTGCCCACGAAGCCGAAGGCGAAGGGGTTCTCGCCGGTGCGCAGGAGCTCCTGGAGCCCGAGCTTCATCGCGCCGCGGGCCATGTCCCGGGCCGACACGCAGCCGAGCCCGGCGAAGCCCCCGCCGCCGCCGACCTCGCAGCGCCGAACGCAGCCGTCGTCACCGCCGGTCTCGTCGCAGTACTGCTCGTAGACCGACTCGAAGTCGCAGAGTTCGTCTTCGCTGGCCAGCGGGTCGTCGATGCCGCTGACGCACTCGCTGGCGCCCTTGTGCTGGTAGATCTCGATGAGGGGTTCGAGGGCGGCGCGCCGGGCGGAGAAGGCCGCGGTGTAGGGATCGCCGTCCTCGGTGACCGGGTTGAACATCTCGCCGGAGGCGATGTTCGAGTTGTGCGGGATGGCCAGGACGTCGCAGTCGGTGCCGCTCTCGAGGCAGCCGGCCTCCAGGCCGTCCCAGAGGTCCTCGGCGGTGTTCGCTTCGACGTAGCTGATGGGGCGCGAGAGGTGGCTCGAGGTCCGGAAGAAGACGTTGCGGTGCAGGTTCTGGCCGAAGCCGCGCCCGCCGGTCCACTCGTAGGCGATGAAGGTGCTGAAGCCGCACGCGCTCGAGCGGTCGTCGTGGGCCTCGGCGGCCTCCACCATCTGGTTCCACACGTCAGTGAGCTCGGCCGCGCAGAGCGCGGGGTCCACCCGGCGGCAGAGGGTCGGCGGGACGGGGTCGGGCAGACCGATGGCCGAGACGAAGTCGCCGAAGTTGGCGTCGAAGGGGTCGCCCTCGCGGAAGGAGATGCAGCTCTGCGAGTCGTAGCCCGGGCTCGTGGGGTCGGTGCAGATCGAGGTCGCCGCGATGAGCTCGGCGTGGTCGGTCACCGCCGCGAAGTCGAGGGGGCGGTCGAGCTGGGTCATCCGGGTGGGGTTCCCGGCGTCGTCGTAGGGCGGCAGACCGACGGCCTCGCCCTTGGCGAAGCGGTAGGCGTCGTCGGGGCCGGTTCGCACGTCATAGGCCGCCGCGTCGAAGCTGAAGCGCGTGTGGATGTGCAGGTCCCCGAAGTACGGGTTCCGCAGCGGGTTCCGGTCGGCGCAGGGCTCGCGCTCGACCTCCCGGACGACCACGGTCGGGCCCAGGTCCGGCGGGCCGGCGTCCACGCCGGCGTCGATCCCCGCGTCCACGGCGTCGTCCCCGTCATCGTCGCCGCAACCCATGACCACCGCCAGGGTCACTCCCAGGAGCACCAGATGGTGTCGCATCTCGCTGAACGTATCAGACCTCGGGCGCATCCACCTTTCCGAGACTCTTGCGCCCGCGGTACGCAGGTGTAGAAGGACACCCGAAATGAACGTACTCGTCACGGGGGGAGCCGGATTCATCGGCGCGAACTTCCTCCGCCTCCTCGTCCCGCGCCACCCCGAGCACCGCTTCGTCAACGTGGACGCGCTCACCTACGCGGCGAACCCCAAGTCGCTGGCGCCGATCGCCGAGGCGCCGGGCTACTGCTTCGAGCGGGTGGACATCACCGACGCCGACGCCGTGGATCGGGTCTTCGCGACCCACCAGCCGGACGTGGTGGTGCACTTCGCCGCCGAGAGCCACGTGGACCGGTCGATCCTCGGGCCCAAGCAGTTCCTGCGGACGAACTTCGAGGGCACCTTCAACCTCCTCGAGGCCTGCCGGAAGCACTGGCAAGACCTGGGCGACAAGGTCTTCCACCACGTGAGCACCGACGAGGTCTACGGCTCCCTGGGGACCGAGGGCTTCTTCACCGAGGAGACCGCCTACGATCCCTCGTCGCCCTACTCGGCGAGCAAGGCCGCCAGTGACCACCTCGTGCGAGCGTGGCACCGGACCTACGGGCTGCCGGTGAAGATCACCAACTGCTCCAACAACTACGGCCCGCTGCAGTTCCCGGAGAAGCTCATCCCGCTGATGATCCTCAACGCGGTGGAGCGGAAGCCGCTGCCCATCTACGGCGAGGGCCTCAACGTCCGGGACTGGCTCTACGTGACCGATCACTGCGAGGCGATCTGGAAGGTCGTCCAGTCCGGCGCGGTGGGCGAGACCTACAACATCGGGGGGCACAACGAGAAGACCAACATCGACGTGGTCGACGCGCTCTGCCACCTGGTCGCCGAGGAGACCGGGGTGGACGCCGCCGAGCTCCTGGCGCTGAAGACGTTCGTGAAGGACCGCCCGGGCCACGACATGCGCTACGCCATCGACGCGACGAAGATCGAGCGCGACCTGGGGTGGACGCCGAAGCAGACCTTCGAGTCCGGGATGCGCGAGACCGTGCGCTGGTACCTGGCCAACGACGCCTGGATCCAAGACGTGAAGAGCGGCGACTACAAGACCTGGATCGAGGCCAACTACGGCGACCGCCGGGACGGGGAGAGCGCATCGTGATCGACAAGGGCATCATCCTCGCGGGGGGCTCCGGGACCCGGCTGCATCCGCTCACCATCGCGGTGAGCAAGCAGCTCATGAGCATCTACGACAAGCCGATGATCTACTACCCGCTGAGCACCCTGATGCTCGCGGGGATCCGGCAGGTGCTCATCATCAACACGCCCCACGAGTCGGAGCTCTTCCAGCGGCTGCTGGGCGACGGGTCCCAGTGGGGGATGCAGATCTCCTACGCGGTGCAGCCCAGCCCGGATGGGCTGGCCCAGGCCTTCCTCATCGGTGAGGAGTTCATCGGTGGCGACTCCTGTGCGTTGGTTCTCGGCGACAACATCTTCTACGGGCACGGTCTCCAAGGCCTCCTGACCGAGGTCGCCCAGAAGGATCAGGGAGCGACGGTCTTCGGCTACTACGTGAAGGATCCCACCGCCTACGGCGTGGCCGAGTTCGACGCCGACGGCACGGTGGTGGGTCTCGAGGAGAAGCCGAAGGAGCCCAAGAGCCACTATGCGGTGGCCGGGCTCTACTTCTACGACGCCCAGGTGGTCGAGATGGCCAAGAACCTGAAGCCGTCCGCTCGTGGCGAGCTGGAGATCACCGATCTCAACCGACTGTACCTGGAGAAGAAGGAGCTGCGCCTCGAGAAGCTGGGTCGCGGCGTGGCCTGGCTGGACACCGGGACCCCCGAGTCTCTGCTCCAAGCGGCGAGCTTCGTGCAGACGGTGCAGGAGCGGCAGGGGCTTCAGATCGCGTGTCCGGAGGAGATCGCCTTCCGCAAGGGATGGATCGCCGTCGACGCGCTGCGAGAGCGGGGCGAAGCGCTGGCCAAGACTCGCTACGGTCAATACCTCCTCGACCTCGCGAGCTCGTCATGAAGGCCGAGCGGCTCGCCATCGAGGAGGTGGTCCTGGTGACCCCGAAGGTTCACGGTGACCACCGTGGCTTCTTCGTAGAGACCTTCCACGAGGAGCGTTATCGCGAGGCCGGGATCGGTGTCGGCCTGCGCTTCGTGCAGGACAACATGGCGCGGTCCACCAAGGGGATCCTGCGCGGTCTCCATCTGCAGGAGCCTCACGCCCAGGGGAAGCTCGTCTCCTGCGTCGAGGGGGCCGTCTTCGATGTGGCAGTAGACGTACGCCTGGGTTCACCGACCTTCGGGAAGTGGGTCGGCGCCCGCCTGGACGCCGAGCAGCACCAGCAGCTGTGGGTTCCGCCGGGCTTCGCGCACGGCTACCAAGTCCTCAGCGAGGTCGCCACCTTCGCCTACAAGTGCACCGACCTCTACCACCCGGAGGCCGAGCTCGGCGTCGCCTGGGACGACCCCGAGATCGGGGTCGAGTGGCCCCTCGAGGGCGCGCCGGTGCTCAGCGCCAAGGACCAGGCGAACCCGCGCCTCTCGGCCATCGACCCTTCGTCGTTGCCCCAGTGGTCGCGATGACCCGCGCGCTCCTCCTCGCACCCGCGGGCATGGTCGGTCGCGCGTTCGCCTCGGTGCTCGACGCGGACGCCGACGTGACCTGGGAGGGGCTCGACCGGACGCGCCTCGACCTGGCCGACGAGGCCAGCGTGGCTCGCTTCGACCCGGCTGGGGTCGACGTGGTCGTCTGTTGCGCGGCGCACACCGCGGTCGACGCCGCGGAGAGCGAGGAGGCGCTGGCGACGCGCATCAACGGAGCCGCCGTGGGCGCGCTGGCCGAGCGGTGCGCTGCGGCCGGCGCCACCCTGATCCACTTCTCCACCGACTACGTCTTCGACGGGCAGGGCACCGCGCCCTATCCGGTGGACGCGCCCATCGCGCCGCTGAACGCCTATGGCCGGAGCAAGGCCGCCGGCGAACGCGCGATCGCCGCCAGCGGCGCGGACCACCTGCTGGTGCGCACGAGCTGGGTCTACGCGCCCTGGGGCAAGAACTTCGTGCTCACCATGGCGAAGCTGACCCAGACGAAGGACGCGCTGAAGGTGGTGGACGACCAACGGGGTCGCCCCACCAGCGCGGAGCATCTGGCGCGGACCACCTGGGCCCTCTACCGGCAGAGCGCCCGGGGCACCTTCCACGTCACCGACGGTGGCGAGTGCACCTGGTACGAGCTGGCCTCCCACGTCCGCGACGTCGTGGGCGCGACGTGCGCGATCGCGCCCTGCACCACCGCCGACTTCCCGACCCCGGCCACCCGGCCGAGCTACAGCGTGCTGGACCTGAGTCGCACCGAAGCGCTGGTGGGCCCGATGCCCCCTTGGCGCGCCAACGTGCGCGACGCACTGTCGTCCTCATGAGCGACGCCGGGCACTGGGAAGAGGTCTACGCCACCAAGGCTCCCGACGGTGTGAGCTGGTACCGGCCCCACCTGGACCGCTCCCTCGCACTCATCGAGGGTCTCGGCCCGAGTCGGGACGCGCGCATCGTCGATGTCGGGGGCGGCGCCTCGACGCTGGTGGACGACCTCCTGGACCGGGGCTTTCAGGACCTCGCCGTGGTCGACCTCGCGACCGCGGCCCTGGCCGCGTCGCGCGCTCGGCTGGGTGACCGAGCCACCGCCGTCGAGTGGATCGTCGGCGACGCGCGGCACGCGCTCTTTCCGGTGGGTTCGGTCGACCTCTGGCACGACCGCGCGGTGTTCCACTTCCTCACCGAGCCCGCCGACCGCGCGGCCTACGTGGACCACCTCGCGCTCGCGGTGCGCCCCGGGGGCCACGCGGTGATCGCGACCTTCGCCGAGGACGGCCCGGAGAAGTGCAGCGGGCTGCCGGTGGTTCGCCATTCCCCCGACGCCCTCGCGGCCGCGATGGGGGATCGCTTCGAAGCGCTGCAGACGGCACGCGAAGTCCACCGCACCCCCTGGGGCAGCGAGCAGCCGTTCGCCTATGTGGTCGTGCGACGGCGCTGACCGGATCGCTCAGCGGAGCCGCGGCGGGCTGATGCGCAGCTGGAGGCGCGCCGGCGAGAGGAGTCCGTCGCTGCCGCGCGAGTGGACCGGGTGCATGTCGCATCGGCGCAACAGGAAGGGCGACTGGCCGGGCCCGTTGGTGCCCCACTCGGTGGTCACGGCGCACCGGTAGCCCGCGCGCTCGGCGGCCGCCGCCACCCGCTCGTCGGCGTCACCGTTGGGGTAGCAGAAGGTCTCCACCGGCCGATCGATCTGGGCCTCGATGGCGGCCTTGGAGTCTTCGAACTCCGCCCGCAGCCGCGCGTCGTCGCACTGGGGCAGGAGCGGGTGCCGGAGCGAGTGGGAGCCGATCTCGTGGCCCTCGGCGACGAGCCGACGCGCGTCGTCCCAGCTCATCAGGCCGGCCCAGCGAGGGACCCGGGCCCCGCTCATCCGGAGGAGCTGGTCGGCCTCGCTCTCGCGCTGCTCGGGGCTCAGCGCCTTCATCGCTTCGGCGCGACCTTCGATCGTCGCGCCGCTCTCCCCGAGGGCCTGGAGCGCGAAGCCCACTCGGTCGTGCCAGATGAGCTGCCCTGCGGAGACGAGGTCGCTGGGCAGGTAGAAGCTCGCGCCCAGGCCGTGCCGTCTCAACACCGGCGCGGCGTAGGCCAGGTTGTCGTGCTGACCATCGTCGAAGGTGAGGGCGAGCAGCGGTCGGGTGGGGCGCTCTCCCGCGGCGTGCCGAGCCCAGATCGGGGCCAGGGGCCCGCAGGTGTAGCGGTCACGGAAGAAGGTGAGGAAGAAGTCGAGCTCCTCCGGCGTCACCGCGAGCCCGAAGTAGGGGTACCCGTCGCGCAGCTCCGCGGGGAGCACCCGGTGGAAGGTGGCGATGGTGAGCTCGCCGCGCCGCCGGCTGGGATCGCTGAGGCCGGCGCGCTCCAGCCCCCACGCCACCGCGTCGCGCACCACGCTCTTGAAAGTCACCGGCATCGACACTTGGGTGGCATGGTCGATTCGCCACCGCAAGGGCGGGGTGTCAGGGTGCGCGCCATGCGTCGCTCGGTGCTCTCCTTCGCTCTCCTCATCGCCTGCTCCGGCTCGGAGCCCAGCGAGGAACCCGCGCGCGCGGCGCGCGAGACTTCCGAACCCGAAGCGGCGCGCACGGAGCCGGAAGCGGACTCGGAAGAGGAGCCCGAGGCCGAGCGACGGACCTTCGCCGCGGCCGCGGAGGGCGACGCGATGATCGAGCCGGTCATCGGCCAGTGGGTTCGCTACGGCGTCACCTGGCGGAACCATGGCCGCTCGACCACCGAGTACCGCTTCGTCGACCGGCAGAACGACTCGTGGTGGCTGGAGGTCACCGACCGCCGCGCGAACGCCCGCAACCACGTGCGCATGCGGGTGCGCCCGACCGCCGAGGGCGTGGAACTCCTCGCGCTCAGCTTCCATCACCAGGGCCAGCCCCGCGAGGACATCCCCGACCGGCTCCTGTCCACCTACGAACCCATGCTCGCCCAGTGGTTGAAGATGATCTTCCCCGGTCCCCTCGAGGGCGAGCCGGAAGACGTCACCGTGCCGGCCGGCGTCTTCCCCGGATCGCGCTCCACCCACGAGACCCTCTCGTTCGGTGGCAACGTGGTGGAGGCCACGGTGTGGCGTCACCCGGCGGTGCCGGTCACCGGGATGGTGCGCTTCCGCGATGACGGCGGCGGCCACACCGTCGAGCTCCTCGGCTTCGGTCTCGAGGGAGCCCGCTCCGAGTTCTGACGCATTGCCCCGCCCCCGCGTCGGGACCTCGGGGCGCGATGCCTCGATCGCGCGAGGCGACCGCGAACGATTTCGCGTGGCACGCAAAGTGCCGTCCAGCGGGCCATGACTGAACCCGTTCGCGCCCTCGTCCCCGCCCCCAAGGCTCCGGCCATCGGCGGGACGGGCAAGGCGCTCCCTCCGCATCGGCACGATCAGACCGAGCTCGCGCAACTCTCCCTCGAGCTCTTCCCCGCCCTCGCAGGCAAGGAGGAGGCCCTGGCTCGCTTCTTCCGCCGGGTCGGGGTGGAGGGCCGCAACCTGGCGCTGCCCGCGGCGGAGTATCGCGAGCTCGACGGGCTCGGCGCGCGGAACGACGCTTGGCTCCGCGTCGCGATGGACCTAGCCACCGAAGCCACCACCCGCGCGCTCGCCGACGCGGGTCTGCAGGCCAGCGACATCGACCAGATCATCACCACCACGGTCACTGGCATCGCCGTGCCCTCCATCGACGCGCGCCTGGTCAATCGCCTCGACTTCCGCACCGACGTGAAGCGGGTCCCGCTCTTCGGGCTGGGCTGTCTCGGTGGCGCCGCTGGGATCGCGCGCGCCGCGGACTACCTGGCGGGTCACCCGGACCAGGCGGTGCTGCTGGTGAGCGTCGAGCTTTGCTCGCTCACGCTCCAGCGTGACGACGTCTCCACCAAGAACCTGATCGCCACCGGCCTCTTCGGCGACGGCGCCGCCGCCCTGGTGATGCGCGGTCCCGAGCACCGAGCGCGGGGCGCGAGCGACGAGGCGCCCACCGTACTCCGCCGCGCGGCCGAACCGAAGGTCGTGGACTCTCGCTCGGTCTTCTTCCCGGACACCGAGCGCACCATGGGCTGGGACGTCCGTGACACCGGCTTCGAGGTGGTCCTCGCGCCCAACGTGCCCAAGCTCGTCGCCGAGCACGTGCCCGGCGCCATCGACGAGCTCCTCGCGGCGCACGGTCTCGACCGCGGTGACGTGAGCACTTGGGTCAGCCACCCGGGCGGCCCGGCGGTCATCGCCGCGCTGGAGGAGGGCCTCGAGCTCGAGCCCGAAGCGCTCGCGCCGACCCGCGCGCACCTGGCCGAGGTGGGCAACCTCTCGTCCTCCTCGGTCCTCTTCCTCCTCGACGAAGCGCGTCGGTCGCGGCCCGAGCCGGGCAGCCACGGCGTGCTGCTCGCGATGGGCCCCGGCTTCTGCGCCGAGCTGGTGTTGCTCCAATGGTGAGGAAGGTCGCGTTCAGCGCGTTGGTCCTCGGGGTCGCCGGGCAGCGGCTCTGGGAGGTGCGCAAGAGCCGGAAGCACGAGCGGGCCCTGAAGGCTCGCGGTGCCCGGGAGGCCGCGCCGGAGCAGATGCCGGTGATGAAGGCCGTCCACGGCGCCTGGCTGGCGTCGATGCTGGCGGAGACCTGGCTCACGGACCGCAAGGTGCCCGCGGGCGTGACCACGGCGGCGCTGGTCACCTTCGCCGGCGGGCAGGTGCTGCGCGCGCTGGCCATGCGCGAGCTCGGGGACCGGTGGACGGTGAAGATCATGGTGCTCCCGGAGACGCCTCCGGTCAGCGGCGGCATCTTCGAGCACGTCCGGCACCCCAACTACCTCGGCGTCATCCTGGAGATGGCGGCGCTCCCGCTGATCCAGGGGAACTGGGTCACCGCGCTCACCTTCTCCATCGCGAACGGGCTCCTGCTCCAGCAGCGGATCCGCGCCGAAGAGGAGGCGCTCCAGAGCGTCAGCGACTACCAGGCCGAGCTGGGCGCGACGCCGCGCTTCGTGCCCACGGCGCGCGCGGAGCGATGAGCCCGCGGGTCGCCGTCGTCGGGGCCGGTCCGGTGGGGCTCTTCCAGGCCCTCGCGCTCCACCAAGCCGGCATCGAGCCGGTGGTCCTGGAGCGCCGGACCGAGCCCCACCGCGGGAGCCGCTCCATCGGGATCCACCCGCCGTCGCTGGAGGCCCTCGAGGCCCTGGACCTGGTGGAGCCCTTCCTGGCGGCGGGCGTCCAGGTGCGCCGGGGCCACGCCGTCGGAGATGGCGCGCCCATCGGCACCGTGGACTTCACGCGCTGCGGCGGCCGCTACCCCTTCGTCCTGGCCCTGCCGCAGCACCGCACCGAAGCGCTCCTCGAGGCCGCCCTGGCCGAGCGCGTCCCGGGCGCGCTCCGTCGCGGCGCCGAAGTACGGTCCCTCGAGGCCCGCGACGACGCCGTCTCCTTGGACACCGCGAGCGGTCCCCTCGAGGTCGACTGGGTCGTCGCCTGCGACGGCCGCCGCAGCCGCGTGCGGGAGCTCCTCGGCATCCCCTTCGCCGTCGAGGCCTACGAAGGCGAGTACGGCATGGAGGACCACCCGGACCAGACGCCCTACGGCGACGACGCGGCGGTCTTCCTGACCGAGGCCGGGCTGGTCGAGTCCTTCCCGCTCCCCGGCGGCGGCCGCCGATGGGTGGCGCGCACCGACGGTGCTCCGCTGCGGGACACCATCCGCGCGCGCACCGGCTTCGAGCTGCCGGCCGACGGGAGCACGAGCTCCTTCCGCGCGGAGCGCGGCCTCGCCGGTACCTTCGTGCGCGGCCGGGTGGTCCTCGGCGGCGACGCGGCGCACGTGGTGAGCCCCATCGGCGGGCAGGGGATGAACCTGGGTTGGCTGGGTGCCAACCGCATCACCCGGGCGCTCGGGTTGGCGATGCGGGGCGAACCCGACGCGCTGGCGAGGGACGCGCGGGTGCGCCGCCGGATGGCCAAGGCGGCCGCGCGCCGGGCCGAGGCCAACATGTGGTTGGGCCGCCCGACGGCGCAGGGCGTGTGGCGCGAGCGGCTGGTGGGCGCGCTGATGCGACGGCCGCTGGTGGACGGACTGGCCCGCGCCTTCACCATGCGAGGGCTGCGGTGGGGAGTCTGAGCGAGGGCGCCCCCGAGTCCGCGGAGCTCCCGGTCGCCGAGGAAGACCTCCCGCGCTCGCTGCGCCGACGCCTCGCGCGGGCGGGCGCTTTGGTCGCGGCCCGGGTCCGGGGCGGTCAGGCCTTCGACGCCCACGCCCTGGACAGCCGGGACCCCGAGGTGGTGGGCGCGCTGCGCGAGGTCTTCGGGTGGCTCAATCGCCACTACTTCCGGCTCCGGGTGGAGGGGCGCGAGCACATCCAGCGCCGCCCGGCGCTCTACGTGGCCAACCACAACGGCGGCATCATGGGGCCCGACCTGAGCTGCACCCTGGGCACGCTGTGGAGCGTTCTCGGGGACGACGCGCCGCTCTACTGCATGGCCCACGACTTCGCGATGCGGCGGGTGACGCCCCTCGGGCGCGTGCTCCAGGCCGTGGGGGCCATGCGCGCCTCGCCGGTCAGCGCCGCCGCGGCCTTCGCGCGCGGCGGATCGGTGTTGGTCTATCCCGGCGGCGACCTCGACGCCTACCGTCACTGGCGGCATCGCGACCGGGTGGTCTTCGGCGAGCGCACCGGCTTCGCTCGGGTCGCCCGGGACGCCGGCGTCCCCATCGTCCCGGTGGTCGCCCACGGCGCGCACCGGAGCGCCTACATCTTCCACGAGGGCGAGGCGCTGGCCCGCTGGCTCCGGCTGGACCGCTGGAGCCGGATCCGCCGCTTCCCGCTGGCCTTCGCGCTCCCCTGGGGAGTCGCGGCCGGCCCCTGGGTGCCCTACCTGCCGCTGCCCTTCGCCATCCGGCTGCGCTTCCTCGAGCCCGTTCCCGTGGGGGACGAACCCCTGGCCGCGGTCCGCGACCGGGTGGTCGGGCGCATGCAGGAGGCCCTCGACACCATGGCGGTGCGATGACCGGCGAAGAGTGGGTGACGCTCCCCGAGGGCCGCCTCCGGGTGCTCCGGCGCGGGGA
Source organism: Myxococcales bacterium UBA1660 (assembly GCA_002320815.1). Taxonomy (GTDB): domain Bacteria; phylum Myxococcota_A; class Polyangia; order Polyangiales; family Houyiibacteriaceae; genus UBA1660. The sequence continues at coordinate 1,729 of DCLA01000040.1, read as the reverse complement.
AGGGCCCGCGCGCGTCTTCCTGCCGTCGCTGGGGGGCTCCATCGAGCTCTATGCCGCGCTGGTCGACCGGCTCGCGCGCACCTCGGCGCTGGTGGTGGTGGAGCCCTTCGGCGCGGGGGCCTCGGACGAACCGGAGGGCTTGCCCAGCACCCGCGACCTGGCCGAGGACGTCGCCGGGGCGCTCGACGCGCTGAGCGTCGACCGCTTCCACCTCGTGGGCCTCTCCCTCGGGGGCATGATCGCCCAGCACCTCGCCGGGCTCCGACCGGGCCGGGTCCGTTCGCTGGCGCTGGCCTCCACCACGCCCCGGGGGCTCCGCGGAGTGCTCGCCGGCGACGTGCGCAACGCCGCGATGGCTCGCTGCCTCCTCGCGCCGGACGGGGAGGGCGCCACCGTCTGCATCGTGGAAGACATGCTCGACGGCCGCGCCTCGCCGTCCATGGAGAGCCGGGTCGAGGAGGCCATCCACGAGCACCCGGTGAGCCGCGCCGCACTGATGCGGCTCGGGGCCGCCGCCGCGCGGCACGACGGCCGGGACGCGCTCCGCATCTACGCTGGACCCGCGCGGGTGCTCAGCGGGGGGCTGGACGGGATCCTCCCCCCCGACGCCCAGGCGGAGTCCCTCGAACTCCTCGACGACGCGCGGCAGGTGCGCTTCCCGAACGTCGGTCACGACCTCGCGCTCGAGGTCCCCGACGAGCTCGCGCGCGAGTGCGACGCGCTGATGGCGGAGGCTGGGTGAAGGCGCTCATCTGGATCCTCGGCGGCCTCGGGGCGCTCCTCCTGGTGCTGGCCCTGAGCGCGATGCTCCACCTGCCCACCGAGAACGGCCGGCGGGCGCTGGCGGATCTCATGGGCGCCCAGGCGTCCGCCGAGAGTCGCGGGACCCTGACCGTCGAGGCCATCGACGAGGTGGGCTTCGACCGGCTGGTGATGCGCGGGTATCGGATCACCGCGCCCAACGGCGAGAAGGTGATCGACGCCGAGCGCATCGTGGGCGACCCGGTGGTCATGGACCTCTTCTCGGGCCGCATCCACCTGGTCGACGCGCGCTTCGAGCGGGCCACCGTGTGGCTCACGCCGGGACCGGGCGGTCAGATCAACCTCGTGTGGGCCAGCGAGGTGCCCGACGACCGCAACGAGACGCCGGTGATCATCGAGGGCATCCGGCTGGTGGACAACACCATCGTGGTGGACTTGCCGGGCAAGCCGCGGATGCGGATGACCGGGATCTCGGGCCTCGCGCATCTCGAGGTGGGGCACCACTACCTCTGGCGCCTGGATCGGACCTCGGGCACCGCGCACCTCCCGGTGGTGGGCGCCACCCCCTTCACGAACATGCACGGGCGGCTGAAGAGCGACCACGCGCACCCGCTGCTGGTGGAGATGGCGGTCGACCTCTCCATCGCCGAGCCGGTGGCCAACCTCGACTACCACGTGCCGGCGATCGCCGGTGAGGACGGGGAGCCCAGCCTGGACCTCGACCTGCCCGACGGCATCTTCGCCGGGGGGGACCGCGACGCGGACGACGCGGACGACGGTGGCCCCGCGCCGGGCGGCACCCGGGACGACACGGACGACGACATCGACGAAGACACGGACGAGGACATCGACGAGCGCGCGGACGAGGACGCCGACGTCGACGAGGACATGGACGAAGACGTCGACGAGCGCGCCGACGAGTCGGACTGAGCCTCGGGCTCGCAAGCGGCGGAGCGCGCTGAACCCG
>DCLA01000053.1:14931-97890 GCA_002320815.1 Myxococcales bacterium UBA1660 | reverse complement strand
CGGCGCCGGCGTCGTCTCCAAGATTCTCGAGTGAGAGCAGCACCATGAAGATTCGCATCAAGCTCAAGGCTTACGACCACCGCCTCCTGGACCAGTCGGCCAGCGAGATCGTCGACACCGCCAAGCGCACCAACGCTCGCGTCGCCGGCCCGATCCCCCTGCCGACCCGCATCAACAAGTACACCGTCCTTCGCGGACCGCACGTCGACAAGAAGTCGCGCGAGCAGTTCGAGATCCGCACCCACAAGCGGATGCTCGACATCCTCGAGCCCACCCAGGAGACCATCGAGTCCCTGTCCAAGCTCGACCTCAGCGCCGGCGTCGACGTCGAGATCAAGACCGCCTGAACGGCCCGTCTTCCGGAGAGTCGAAAATGAAGGCAACCGTCTACAACCTGAACCGCGAGAGCGCCGGCGAGATCGAGCTCGACGACGCCATCTTCGGTGCCGAGGTCAACGAGGATCTCCTCTACGAGGTCCTCAAGGCCCAGCTGGCCAGCAAGCGCCAGGGCACCTCGACCGTGAAGAACCGCGCCGCCCGGCGGGGTTCCAGCAAGAAGATCTACCGCCAGAAGGGCACGGGTAACGCCCGGCACGGCTCCATCCGTGCGCCCATCTTCCGTGGCGGCGGCATCGCCCACGGGCCGAAGTCCCGTAGCTACGCCTACCGTCCCCCGCGCAAGATGCGCGCGGGTGCCCTCCGCAGCGCCCTCTCGCTGAAGGCCAAGGAGGGTCGGCTGACCATCGTCGACACCCTCGAGCTCGACGCCATCAAGACCAAGGCCCTCGCGGCGGTCTTCGGGCGTCTCGAGGTCGGCACCAGCGCCGTCGTCGTCGACGACCTGAGCAACGAGAACCTGCGCCTGAGCGCGCGGAACCTCGCCACGCACCTCGTCCTCCCCCCCGAGGGCGTCAACCTCTACGACCTCCTCCGCCACGAGCACCTCGTGCTCACCAAGTCCGCGGTGGAAGCTCTCCAGGCCCGCTTCGCCAAGAAGAACGGCGCCGCGCAGGGCGAGGACTGAGACCCATGCAGCTCGAAAAGATCATCAAGCGCCCCCTGATCCTGACGGAGAAGGGTTCCCTCATGCGCGACGACCAGAACAAGTACCTCTTCGAGGTCGATCTCAAGGCCAACAAGGTCGAGATCGGGAAGGCCGTCGAAGAGCTCTTCGACGTGACCGTGGTCGACGTGAACACCCTCATCGTCCGCGGCAAGCCGAAGCGCATGGGCCGGATGATGAACAAGACCCGCAACTGGAAGAAGGCCATCGTGACGCTCGGACCCGACGACTCGATCGACTTCTTCGAAGGAGCCTGACCCGTGGCCTTCAAGAAGTTCAAGCCCACGTCCCCCTCGCGACGCACCTACGAGTCGCACGACTTCTCCGAGCTCTCCAAGAAGGCTCCCGAGCGCAAGCTCACCGAGCCGAAGAAGGAGAAGAGCGGTCGTAACCACCACGGTCGGATCACGGTCCGGTTCCGCGGGGGCGGGCACAAGCGCCGCTACCGTCAGATCGACTTCAAGCGCAACAAGATCGGCATCCCCGCCAAGGTCGCGCACCTGGAGTACGATCCGAACCGCTCGGCCCGCATCGCCCTCCTGCACTACGCGGATGGTGAGAAGGCCTACATCCTCGCCCCGGACGGCCTGAAGGTCGGCGACCAGGTCATCTCGAGCCGCAACGCGGACGTGAAGCCCGGCAACGCCATGCCCCTTCGCCACATGCCCCTCGGCACGATGATCCACAACATCGAGCTGAAGATCGGCAAGGGCGGCCAGATGGTCCGCAGCGCCGGCACCGCCGCGCAGCTGATGGCCAAGGCCGGCAGCTACGCCAACATCCGCCTGCCCTCCGGCGAGGTGCGTCGCGTCCACCTGGACTGCCGCGCCACGATCGGTCAGGTGAGCAACGCCCAGCACATCCGCCTCACCCTCGGCAAGGCGGGTCGTACCCGCTGGCTCGGTCGCCGTCCGCACAACCGCGGCGTGACCATGAACCCGGTGGACCACCCCATGGGTGGTGGTGAGGGCCGCACCAGCGGTGGCCGGCACCCGTGCTCGCCCTGGGGCCAGCTCGCCAAGGGCAAGAAGACCCGTACGAACAAGGCGACCGACAAGTTCATCGTGCGCCGCCGCAAGAGCAAGTAGGCAGAGTAGACATGGCACGTTCAATCAAGAAGGGTCCCTTCATCGACCACCATCTCGAAGAGAAGGTGGAGAAGGCCCACGAGACCGGTGACAAGAAGATGATCCGGACCTGGTCCCGCCGGTCCACGATCACTCCCGACTTCGTCGGGCTCACCTTCGCCGTCCACAACGGGCGGAAGTTCGTGACGGTCTTCGTCACGGAGAACATGGTCGGGCACAAGCTGGGCGAGTTCGCCCCGACCCGTACCTTCACCGGCCACATCGCGGACAAGAAGGCGAAGCGCTAGCGATCATCCCGCGTCCAGGCGGAGAAAGCGATCTGATCTCACGGTCTTCGCTCGACTCCTCCTGGGCCGCGTGCTACATGCCGCGCCCTTCGGCGTCGAGGGACCCCATGGGTTCCGCTTTCGGCGCCACCGGCCCAGCCCTCGAGGGCTCCGCCGACGCGGGATGGCGAGCAACGCGCCAGCCACTTGGAAATCATCATGGAAGCCATCGCAAAAGCACGATTCCAGCGCATCGCCCCGCGTAAGGCGCGGGTGGTCCTGAACCTGATCCGCGGCAAGAACGTGGCCCAGGCCATCGACGAGCTCCGCTGGACCAAGAAGTCGGCCGCCCCGATCGTCGTGAAGCTCCTCGAGAGCGCCGTCGCGAACGCCCGCCAGGCGGACGAGTCGGTCGATCTCGACGCCCTGGTCATCAAGACCGCGTTCGCCGACAAGGCCCCGGACCGCCACATGCGCCGCTGGCGCCCCCGCGCTCAGGGCCGTGCCACTCGCATCGTCAAGGGCATGAGCCACATCACCGTCGTCATCGGCGAGGAAGAGAACTGATCATGGGCCAGAAGACCCATCCCTACGGTTTCCGCCTCGGTGTCATCAAGCCGTGGAAGTCGAAGTGGTACGAGGACAAGAGCTACGCGACCTGGCTCCACCAGGACCTGAAGCTCAAGGACGAGATCAAGAAGAAGTTCGCCCACGCGGGCATCGCCGACATCGAGATCGAGCGGGCCGCCAGCAAGGTGAAGGTCATCATCTACACCTCGCGCCCCGGTATCATCATCGGTAAGCGTGGGGCCGGCGTGGAGCAGCTTCGCGCCGACCTGCAGAAGATGACCGAGAGCGAGCTCTTCGTGGACATCCAGGAAGTCCGCAAGGCCGAGACCAACGCTCAGCTCGTGGCCGAGAACATCGCCACCCAGCTCGAGCGCCGCGTCGCCTTCCGCCGCGCCATGAAGAAGGCCGTCTCGACGGCCATGAAGTTCGGCGTGAAGGGCATCCGCGTGAACGCCGGAGGCCGCCTCGGCGGCACCGAAATCGCTCGTCGCGAGTGGTACCGCGAGGGCCGCGTGCCCCTGCACACCCTCCGCGCCGACATCGACTACGGCGAGACCGTCGCCAAGACCACCGCCGGCACCGTCGGCGTCAAGGTCTGGATCTTCAAGGGTGAGGTCTCCACCGATCCCCGTCGCCCCGGCGTCGCCCGCGCCGTCGGCCGTCGTTGAACGGAGTCTGAGAGAGAACCATGCTCCAGCCGAAGCGCACCAAGTTCCGTAAGCAGATGAAGGGCCGGATGACCGGCAAGGCGTACCGTGGTTCGGACGTCTCCTTCGGTGACTACGCCCTGCAGGCCACTCAGTGTGGCCGCCTGACCGCCCGCCAGATCGAGGCCGCTCGTATGGCCATCCAGCGTAAGGTCAAGCGTCAGGGCAAGCTCTTCATCCGCGTCTTCCCCGACAAGCCCCTCACCAAGAAGCCCCTCGAGACTCGAATGGGTAAGGGTAAGGGCTCGGTCGAAGCCTGGGTGGCCAACATCAAGCCCGGCAAGGTCCTCTACGAGATCGAGGGGATCCCCGAAGATCTCGCCCGCGAGGCCTTCCGCGTCGCCGGTCACAAGCTGCCCATCAGCGTGCAGTTCATGAAGAGGAGCGAGCAGCTGTGAAGACCTCCGAAATCCGCGAGCTCAACGACGAAGAGCTCAAGAACCTCGAGACCGACCTGGCGCGCAAGCTGTGGAAGGCGCGGTTCGACAACCACACGAACCAGCTCGACGACACGGCCTCGATCGTTCAGATCCGCCGCGACATCGCGCGGGTGAAGACCATTCGTACCGAGCGCAGCTCCGCTGCGTCCAGCGAGGCCACCGATGGCTGAAGAAACCACCACCACTGAAGAGACCCACACCGCTGGTCGCGGTCGCGTGCGTCGCCTCGTGGGTCGGGTCGTCAACGACACCGACGCCGAGGGCCGCGCGAAGAAGACCATCGTGGTCGAGGTCGCCCGCCGCATGAAGGATCCCTTCTACGGCAAGTACGTGAAGCGTAAGAAGAAGTACCACGCTCACGACGAGAACGAAGAATACAAGACGCGCGACCTGGTCGAGATCAAGTCGTGTCGTCCGAAGTCCAAGACCAAGCGCTGGGTCGTGAGCCGCCTGCTCGAGCGGCCGCCGGAGGTGTGACGTGATTCAGACGGAATCTGTGCTCGACGTCGCTGACAACAGCGGCGCCAAGCGAGTGGCTTGCATCAAGGTGCTCGGTGGCTCCCGCCGCCGCTACGCTGGCCTCGGCGACGTGATCGTCGTCGCGGTCCAGGAGTGCCTGCCCACCGCTCGCGTGAAGAAGGGCGAAGTCGCCCGCGCGGTCATCGTGCGCACCAAGCGCGAGTACCAGCGGCCCGACGGGACCTACATCAAGTTCGACACGAACAGCGCTGTCCTCATCAACAAGGACAACGAGCCCCTCGGCACCCGTATCTTCGGGCCGGTCGCTCGCGAGCTCCGCTCGAAGCGCTTCATGAAGATCGTGTCGCTCGCTCCGGAGGTCGTGTGATGGCCAAGCGTATTCGCAAGGACGACGAGGTCATCGTCATCGCCGGCGCCGCCAAGGGTCAGAAGGGCCGCGTCCTCGCGGTCACCGACGACGGCCGCGTGATCGTCGAGGGCGTCAAGGTGATGAAGCGTCACCAGAGCCCCCGGAAGTACCGCGAGGCCGGCATCATCGAGCGCGAAGCGCCCATCGATGCCTCCAACGTGGCTCTGATCTGCCCCGAGACCGACAAGCCCACTCGCGTGCGCGTCAGCACCGACGACGACGGCAAGAAGGTCCGCGTGGCCGCCCGCTCGGGCGCCCAGATCGACTGAAGTCCCCCAGCGGAGCGAAGTCGGGTTGACTCCTGCCCCAACCTGGGGCAAGAGGCGCGGCTCGTATTCGTCTCCGCGAATCACTGGCTCCTGAATCCACCCCGTTCGCAAGTTGCGGACGGTCCGGCCCACCCGGCGCGCAGGCCCGGGCTGCAACCCGGAGAACGACAATGTCCGACTACACACCTAGACTGCAGCAGAAGTACCGCGACGAGGTCATCGCCCTCCTCATGAAGGAGTTCCAGTACTCCAATCCGATGGAGGTCCCCGGCCTTCAGAAGATCGTGATGAACATGGGCCTCGGCGAGGCCGTCGCGAACGCCAAGATCATCGAGTCCGCCACCGACGAGCTCGGTCGGATCGCTGGCCAGAAGCCGGTCATCACCCGCGCCAAGAAGTCCATCGCTGGCTTCAAGCTGCGCCAGGGGATGCCCATCGGCGCCATGGTGACCCTCCGCAAGTCGCGGATGTGGGAGCTCGCCGACCGCCTCATCAGCTTCGGCCTCCCGCGTACTCGAGACTTCAAGGGCGTCAGCCCCAAGGCCTTCGACGGTCGCGGCAACTACACGCTCGGCATCCGCGAGCAGATCATCTTCCCCGAGATCGACTACGACAAGGTCGACAAGATCAAGGGCATGAACATCACCTTCGTGACCACGGCGAAGACCGACGAGCAGGCGCGCGCGCTTCTCCGCGGTCTGGGCATGCCGTTCCGGAAGTAAGAGACAGTACGATGACGAACGACCCCATCGCCGACATGCTCACGCGGCTCCGCAACGCCTCCATGGCGCACCTGGACCGCAGCGAGATGCCCCTTTCCAAGATCAAGGTGGCCATCGCGAAGATCCTCAAGGAAGAGGGCTACGTCTCCGACTACGAGGTCGGTGAGCGTACCATCACCGTCTTCCTCAAGTACGGTGGCGATCGCCGCTGTGCCTTCACCGGCATCCGCCGCACCAGCCGCCCGGGTCGCCGGGTCTACGTCGGTCACGGCGAGATCCCGAGCGTCCGCAATGGCCTCGGCGTCGCCATCCTTTCCACCAGCCACGGCGTGATGACCGACCGCAGCGCGCGCGAGGAGCACGTGGGCGGCGAAGTTCTCTGCGAGGTGTGGTGATGTCCGAAGCCACTCAGATGAAGCAGTCCCGGAACGGCAAGAAGCCGGTCGTCATCCCCGACGGCGTCCAGGTCTCCATCGACGGAACCACCGTCAAGGTCAAGGGCCCGAAGGGCGAGATCGAGCGGACCTTCCGCGAGTTCGTGACCATCTCCAAGGATGGCTCCGACCTCACGGTCACCCCGGTCGAGAACGCGGGCAAGAAGGGCCCGCAGTTCCAGGGCCTCACCCGGGCGCTCCTCGCCTCCATGGTCGAGGGCGCGAAGGAGGGCTACACCCGTAGCCTCGACTTCCGCGGCGTCGGTTACCGTGCCGCGTTCTCGGACGGGCAGCTCACGATGACGGTCGGTCTCTCGCACCAGCCCGTCATCGACATCCCGGACCAGATCAAGGTCCGCATCGAACAGATGGACCAGGGCGGCATGAAGTACCCCCGCGTTCATCTCGACTCGGTGGACAAGGAGCTCGTCGGGCAGATCGCTGCTCGCATCCGCTCCGTGCGTCCTCCCGAGCCGTACAAGGGCAAGGGTGTCCGCTACACCGGCGAGCGCATCCGCGAAAAGGCCGGCAAGTCGGGTAAGTGAGGCGAGAACGATGAACAAGTCCACCGTTGGTCGCGCGCGCCGCAAGCGCCGCATCCGCAAGAAGGTCTCGGGCACCACGGCCCGTCCGCGGCTCTCCGTGTTCCGGAGCGCCAAGCACATCTACGCTCAGGTCATCGACGACACCTCCGGCACCACCCTGGTGTCCCACTCGAGCCGCTCCAAGGGCTTCGAGGCGGAGGGCGACAAGACCGCCGCTGCCCGCGAGGTCGGCAAGCTCCTTGCCGCCGCGTGCAAGGAGAAGGGCGTCGAGCAGGTCGTCTTCGACCGCAACGGCTTCATCTATCATGGTCGCGTCAAGGCGCTGGCCGAGGGCGCCCGCGAGGGCGGCCTGAGCTTCTGAGATAAACCATGGCGTATTCCGATCAGATCATCGACCCGGCCTCCCTGGAAGACCTCCAGGACCGCGTCGTCTTCATCAACCGCGTTGCCAAGGTCGTCAAGGGCGGCCGCCGCTTCAGCTTCTCGGCGCTCGTCGTCGTGGGTGACGGCAACGGCCACGTCGGCTTCGGCAACGGCAAGGCGAACGAGGTGCCCGACGCGATCCGCAAGGGCAACGACACCGCCAAGAAGTCCCTCTTCCGCGTTCCCCTCGTGGGCACCACCATCCCGCACCGGGTGGTCGGTCACCACGGCGCTGGTCGCGTGATGCTCCGCCCGGCCTCGCCCGGTACCGGTGTCATCGCCGGCGGCGCGGTTCGTCTCCTCCTCGAGGCGGCCGGCGTGAAGGACGTGCTCGCCAAGATCATCGGCACCACGAACCCGCACAACGTGCTCGGCGCCACCGTCGACGCGCTGAAGCAGCTCGAGGACGCCGGCATGGTCCAGCGTCGTCGGGGCATCCAGCTTCCCGAGGCCGCCGGTGCGGCGAAGGGCGCCAAGGAAGCCGAGGAGGCTCGAGCCTGATGTCGAACCAACTCAAGGTCACGCAGACCCGGAGCGCCATCGGTCGCCCGGAGAAGCATCGCAAGATCCTGAAGGGCCTCGGCCTGAAGGGCCCGCACAAGTCGGTCGTGGTGGACAACACCCCCTCCTTCCGCGGGATGGTCAAGAAGGTGATCCACCTCGTGTCGGTGGAGGAAATCAATGGCTGACAACACCACCAACGACGAGACCGAGGTCCCGATCCTCTCCCGTCTCCGCCCGCCCGTCGGCGCGGTCAAGAAGAAGAAGCGCAAGGGCCGCGGCGTCGGCTCTGGCCTCGGCAAGACCGCCGGCAAGGGCATGAAGGGTCAGAAGGCCCGCCACCCCGGCGACTTCTCGAAGCTCGGCTTCGAGGGTGGTCAGACCCCGCTCTACCGCCGTCTCCCGAAGCGTGGCTTCGGTCGCGCGCCCTTCGCCAAGAAGGTCGTCACCTTCAACGTCAGCGACCTCGAGCGTTTCGACGCCGGCGCGACGGTGGATCTCGAGGCCCTTCGGTCCTCCGGTCTGCTCTCCCGCAAGGTCGACGCGGTCAAGATCCTCGGCGACGGCGAGCTCTCCAAGAAGCTCACCGTGAAGGCCCACGGCTTCTCGAAGTCGGCCCGCTCGAAGATCGAGGCCGCTGGTGGCTCCTGTGAGGAGCTCGCGGCGCCCAAGGCCGAGGCCTGACTTTTTCCCGGAATCTTTCTTCCCCCTAGGACTTTTCGCCAGGAACGCCGGCGCCCACGTGCGCGCCGGCGTGTCTTGGTCTAAAGCAGCCACCTCATGAGCGCGATCGCCAACATCGCCAAGATCCCGGAGCTTCGGCGCCGCATCCTCTTCACTTTGGGGATGCTCGCCGTGTATCGGGTCGGCATTTTCGTGACCACCCCCGGTGTGAACCGGAACGTGCTCAAGCAGGTCATGCAGAGCCAGTCCGGTGGCTTCCTGGGCATGTTCAATCTCTTCAGCGGCGGCGCCCTGGAGCAGATGTCGATCTTCGCGCTCAACATCATGCCCTACGTCTCGGCGAGCATCATCCTCTCGCTGATGACCGTGGTCGTGAAGCCCCTCGAGGAGCTCCGTAAGGAGGGCGAGGCCGGGCAGCGGAAGATCAACCAGTACACCCGCTACGGCACCGTGCTCCTGAGCATCGTCCAGGGCATGGGTATCGCGTTCTGGCTCGAGGGCCTGAACGGCGACACCGGCAACGGCATGGGCGCCGCCTTCGGCGACGTCGTGGCCGAGCCGGGCTGGATGTTCCGCTTCATGACCGTGCTCTCGCTGACCACGGGCACCGCGTTCCTGATGTGGCTCGGCGAGCAGATCACCGAGCGCGGCATCGGCAACGGCATCTCGCTCATCATCTTCGCGGGCATCGTCTCGGGTCTCCCGGACGCCCTGGTGCTGACCTTCCAGCAGGTGAAGATGGGCCAGATTCAGCCCACCGGCCTGCTCATCATCGGCTTCGTCGCCGTGCTGGTCACCGCGGTCATCTGCTTCTTCGAGCGGGCTCAGCGCCGCATCCCGATCAACTACGCCAAGCGCATGATCGGCCGGAAGCAGTTCGGCGGGCAGCAGTCGCACCTCCCGCTTCGGGTGAACATGGCCGGCGTCATCCCGCCCATCTTCACCAGCTCCCTGCTCATGTTCCCCATGACCCTGGGCAACCTGGGCCTCCCCGGCATGACCTGGCTGAACAACCACCTCAGCCCCGTGGGCCCCAACCAGTGGGTCTACCTGACGGTCTTCGCCGCGATGACCATCTTCTTCTGCTTCTTCTACACCTCGGTGACCTTCCAGCCGGTCGACGTCGCCGAGAACCTCAAGAAGCAGAGCGCCGTCATCCCGCAGGTCCGCCCCGGGAAGGCGACCGCCGACTACATCGACCGGGTGCTCACCCGCATCACGGTCGCCGGCTCCATCTACATCGCGGTCGTCTGCACCGTGCCGACCCTGCTGCAGAGCGCCTACAGCGTTCCCTTCTACCTGGGTGGCACCTCGCTGATGATCGTCGTGGGCGTCGCCCTCGACACCGCCCAGCAGATCGAGTCCCACCTCATCACCCGGCACTACGAGGGTCTCACCGGACCCAAGGGTCCGCGGATCCGCGGGAGGCGCGCCTGATGGACCTCGTCCTCTTCGGCCCGCCTGGCGCGGGGAAGGGCACCCAGGCCGTTCGCATCCGCGAGCAGCTCGACGTGCCCCAGATCTCCACCGGCGACATGATGCGGGCGGCGCGGCGTGAGGGAACTCCGCTGGGCAAGAAGTTCGACGAGTACATGTCCGCGGGCAAGCTCGTCCCGGACGCCCTGGTGCTCGAGCTCATGAAGGAGCGGCTCTCGAAGCCCGACGCCGCCAAGGGCGCGATCTTCGACGGTTTTCCCCGCACCGTGGCCCAGGCCGAAGCCCTCGACGAGCTCCTCGCCGAGATGGGTCGCAAGATCGACCAGGTCGTGGTCCTCGAGGTCCCCGTCGAGGACATCGTCGACCGGGTCACCGGACGCCGCTCGGATCCGACGAGTGGACAGGTCTATCACGTCCGCTATAATCCGCCGCCCGCTGGGCTGGAGGTAGTTCAGCGGAAGGACGACACCGAAGAGGTCGTCCGCAAGCGTTTCCAGGAATACGAGGCGAACACCATGCCCGTGCTTCCCCACTACGATGCCAAGGGCCTCGTGAAGCGGGTGGACGGGGTCGGCTCCCTGGACGAGGTCACGGAGAGGATTCGAGCAGCGCTGGGAGCATAGAGAGACATGGGCGGGGAGCAGAGAGCCGCCATCGTCGAGGGAACGGTCGAGGAGACCCTGCCCAAGAGCCTCTTTCGAGTGAGGTTGGACGATGGCCGAACGGTTCGCGCGACCCTCTCGACCCAGGCCAAGCGAGTGACCGTCAAGGTCCTCCCCGGCGACCGCGTCGAGCTCACCCTGTCTCCCTACGACCCGACTCGAGGCCGAATCACGGCACGCATCTAGTTACGAGTTCAACGTTTTCGAGGCATCAGGCCTCTACAGAGCTTCAGAAGGCACACGAAAAATGGCACGCATTGCGGGAGTGGACATTCCTGGCCGTAAGCACACGGTCATCGCTCTTCAGTACATCTTCGGGATCGGTCCCCACCGGGCGAAGCAGATCTGCGAGATCACCGGTATCCCCGAGGACAAGAAGGCTGACGACCTGGACGACGGCGAGGTTCGTAAGATCCGCGAAGCCATCGACCAGAACTTCAAGGTCGAGGGTGACCTCCGCCGCGAGGTGTCGCTCCACATCAAGCGTCTGATGGACCTCGGTTGCTACCGGGGCCTCCGCCACCGTCGCGGCCTCCCCGTGCGCGGGCAGCGCACCCACACCAACGCTCGCACCCGCAAGGGCCCCCGCAAGGGCCCGATGTCGCGCAAGCGCTGAACCCGAACGAAGTCTCCAGCTTTAGGTAGATACGATGGCCAAGGGTAAGAAGACCGCGCCGAAGAAGAAGGCGAAGAAGAAGAACGTGACGAGCGGCATCGCTCACATCCAGAGCACGTTCAACAACACGATCATCACGATCACCGACCTCAACGGCAACGCCGTGTCGTGGTCGACCGCGGGCAAGCGCGGCTTCAAGGGCTCTCGTAAGAGCACGCCCTTCGCCGCTCAGCTCGCCGCCGAGGAGGCCGCTCGCGAGGCTCAGGACGCCGGCATGAAGACCGTCGCCCTCTTCGTGAAGGGCCCCGGCGCCGGTCGTGAGTCCGCTCTCCGCGCGTTCCAGAGCGTCGGCATGCGCGTGACCCTCATCCGCGACGTGACGCCCATCCCGCACAACGGGTGCCGTCCGCCGAAGCGCCGCCGCGTGTAGCGCTCCCGAGCGGGGTGTCCGCCGGATGCACCCGCTCGACCCCCGGGCCCATGCCTTCGGCGTGGGCCCCGGTTGGTGAAGCCAACCCCCGTTTCCTCGCACCTCGCGCCCTTTTCAGAGAACGACCGGAGAACCTCCAATGACCACGCCTCCCCTCGTCGCACGCAACTGGCGGGACCTCATCCGCCCGCGCTCCGTGCCCGTCGACCAGGACAGCCTGAGCGCGCGCTACGGCAAGTTCGTGTGCGAGCCGCTCGAGCGCGGCTTCGGCACCACCATCGGCAACTCGCTTCGGCGGGTGCTCCTCTCGTCGCTTCAGGGCGCGGCCATCACCGCCGTGAAGATCGACGGCGCGCTCCATGAGTTCACCTCCGTGCCCGACGTCGTCGAGGACGTCACGGAGATCATCCTGAACCTCAAGGAAGTCGTCGTGAAGTCCCACACCACCAAGACCCTGGTGGTGCGCATCGACAAGGAAGGCCCCTGCGAGGTCACCGCCGGTGACATCCAGACCGCCGGCGACGTCGAGGTCCTCAACGCCGACCACGTCATCTGCACCGTGGCCAAGGGCGGCCGCTTCGCGGCGGAGCTCACGGTCAACGTCGGCCGCGGCTACGTCCCCGCCGAGCGCAACAAGGCGCCGGGCATGTCCATCGGGACCATCCCCATCGACGCGCTCTTCTCGCCGATCCGCAAGGTCAACTATACGGTGACCAACGCTCGTGTCGGTCAGGTCACCGACTACGACAAGCTCGCCCTCGAGGTCTTCACCAACGGTGCCGTCGAGCCGCAGGACGCGGTCGCCTTCGCCGCGAAGATCCTCAAGGACCAGCTCACCATCTTCATCAACTTCGAGGAAGAGGACGAGCCGCTGGAGCCGGAGCAGGACGAGGAGCCGCTGAACGAGAACCTCTTCCGTTCGGTCGAGGAGCTCGAGCTCTCGGTCCGTTCCGCGAACTGTCTCCAGAACGCGAACATCCACCTCATCGGCGAGCTGGTCCAGAAGACCGAAGCCGAGATGCTCAAGACCAAGAACTTCGGCCGCAAGTCCCTGAAGGAGATCAAGGAGATCCTTCAGGACATGGGCCTCGGACTCGGCCAGCAGATCGACAACTGGCCCGCCATGCTCGAGCGCTGGAAGCAGCAGCAGGCCAACCAGTAACCCACGAGATCACCTTCGCGCCTCCCCCTGCCCGGGGGGAGCTCGGGTGGAGCGACGACTCCACCGACGAGCGGAGGGGCCCCGGCACACGGGGCCAAACCTTAGGAAAAGCAAATGCGTCATCTCAAGTCTGGCCGGAAGTTCGGTCGTAACCCCTCGCACCGCCGGGCCATGTTCCGGAACCTCGCGGGCAACCTCGTCCTCCACGAGCGGATCCGCACCACCGACGCCAAGGCCAAGGAGCTGCGGCGAATCGTCGAGCGTCTGATCACCCGCGCCGTGCGCCTGGGCGACGACCTCACGGTGGACATCGGCAAGATCAACGACGAGCAGGAGCGCGAGCGCGTCATCGCGAAGCGCACCCACGCCCAGCGTGAGGTCGCCAAGTACCTGCCGAAGACCCTCACCCGGACCGTCGACGAGATGACCGTCGAGGACGTCAACCTGGTGCACAAGCTCTTCCACGAGATCGCGCCCCGGTTCGTCGACCGCGCCAAGGAAGGCAACGGCGGCGGCTACACCCGTATCGTCAAGCTCGGCCGCCGCACCGGCGACAACGCCCCCCTCTCGATCATCGAGCTCGTGGGCGCCCCCGAGTTCGTCCAGACCGCCTCCGTCGTCGAAGACGAAGAGGAAGAGGTCGAGGGCGACGACGCCGAGGCCTGACGCGCCCTCGGGTCAACCGAACACGAACGCGCCCGGTCCCTCTCGAGGGCCCGGGCGTTTTCAATTCCGTACAATCGCGAACGGACCCGGCGAGACCTGTCGCTTTCTTGCCCGGGTGAGGCCCAACCAGGTAGTTGGGCAGGAGGTCCCATGGGGCTCAAACGAATCCAAGTAGTCGTGCACGGGCGCGTGCAGGGCGTCTTTTTCCGCGCCACCGCGCAACGGGAGGCTCGTCAGAACGGGCTCACCGGTTGGGTGAAGAATCGTCGTGATGGCGCGGTGGAGATGGTCGTCGAGGGTGAGGAGGATGCCGTGAAGGACTACCTCGCCTGGGCCCAGCAGGGGCCATCGACCGCGCGGGTCGACAAGGTCGAAACGAAATGGCGGAGTTACACCGGCGAGTTCTCGGACTTCCGCATCGCACCTGGCTGAACCGGGTCGCGATGGGGGCGCGCTTGGCGCTCGTGCTCGGGCTGGTGGCGATCGCCACGGTGGCCCGCGCCGACGCGCCGAGTCTCGACGATCTCCTGCGGCACGCCGAGGCCCTCCGGGGCGACGACGCCGCGGCCCGGGAGCGGGCCTACCGCTTCCTCTCCACGCTCCCCGAGGAAGCGATCCCCGCGATCGACGAGCGGATCCGCCAGACCCGCGCCCAGATCCTCCCGGAGGAGGATGGCTACGACGCGCTGCGCGCCTTCCGCCACGCGACCGGGAGCCTCCGCGCCGATGACATGGTCGACATCGCGCCTGGGATCCTGCCGGCCCTCGCCGAGGAGCGGACCGCGACCCTGGGCCGCACGGCGGAGCGCCTGCTCTACATGCGCTCCCTGGAGGGCATCGGGACGACCGACGCGCAGGTCCTCATCGGCGACATCCTGGCGCTGACCCCGCGGATGTGGCGGTGGGAACGCCGTCGCCTCGTGGAGCGCCATGGGGCCTCGCTGCTCCCCGGGCTGCTCGTGCTGCGCAACCACTCGGAGAGTCCGGTGCGCGTGTGGGCCCGCTGGGCCATCGAGGAGCTGGGACTCACCCAGCCCGCCGACGCGCTCCAGCAGGAAGACCCCATGCTCGTCGCGCGGCTCCTGCGCGCCTACGGCGCCTCGCGGGACATGGACTCCATGCAGGTGGTGATCTCCTTCGTGGGTCACCCGGCCGCGCCCATCCGCGACGCCGCTCGCGAGGCGATGGCCTCCTTCGGGCACAACGGGATCTGGCAGCTCCGCGAAGGGATGCGCAATCAGCTCGGCCGCGACGCGGACCTCGCCTGGGGCTGGGAGCGCACCGCGCGCGAGCTCTACGAGGGCCTCGACGCGGCCCGCCTGGAACCCCTCGAAGAGGTGCTCGCCGCGGGGCTCGAGGCCGCCGAGAGCGGCGACGTCGCCACGGCGACCACGAAGCTCGACGAGGTGCTGGTCGCGGCGCCCCTGCATCCCCGGCGCGCCGACATCGCCCGCGCTTACCTGGCCCTCGCCGAGGTCGACGAGGCTCGCCACGACGCCTTCGTTCGTCGGGCCGGCTTGCTCGCGCCCGACGAGCCCGAGGTCCGGGCGGCGGTGCGCTTGATGGAGGCCGAAGCCGACCTCGCCCGCGGCGTCCTCGACGCCGACGCCTGGCGGATCGCGGCCCGGGCGGGTCACCCGCGCGCCCGCGAGGTGGTCGCCGACCTCCTCGAAGAGGAGCTGCCCGAGCTCCCCGAAGAGCCGGAGAGCGCCGCGCCGGTCGAGGTCCCCTGGACCTGGCTCGGCGCTCTGGCGCTGCTCCTCGTGGGCCTCGTGCTCGCCTGGCGCTACCGTTCCTCGCTCCGCGGTCGCCTGCCAGCGCTGCGTCTCCCGCGGGTTCCCGCCCTCGGTCGCTTCGGTCGCCGCTGGGCTCCCACGCTCCGCCGGCTCCGCGCCCGGCTCGTGCCGCGGGGACTCCTCGAGCGCGCCAAGCGGCCCGCCCGGGTGCTCGCCAAGCTCCGCCAGAACCGGCCCGAGAAACTCTCCAAGAAGCTCCGGCTCCGGGACCGCCTGCTGGCGATGGGCGTCGTCCGCCGCCTCGCGCTCTTCGAGCGGCTCATCCGCGGCCGGAAGCCCACGCCGCGTCCCAAGATCTC
The DNA here is from genome assembly GCA_002320815.1 of Myxococcales bacterium UBA1660. Classification (GTDB taxonomy): domain Bacteria; phylum Myxococcota_A; class Polyangia; order Polyangiales; family Houyiibacteriaceae; genus UBA1660. Next base: position 82,221 of record DCLA01000053.1, on the reverse strand, counting down.
CGCCAAGGAGGTCGTGCGCCGCCGCTACACCGAGCCCGAGCCGGAGCCCGCGCCGCGCCCCAAGGCCCGCCGCGCCCCCAAGCCCGAGCCGAAGCGCCCGGTACCGAAGGTCGAGCCCCGCTTCGTCGACTGCGTGCCGCCCAAGCCCGCGGCCGAGCCGGAGCCCGAGCCCAGCACCGGCCTGGACGCGCTGCTCCTCGGCGGCGCGCCCCCAGCGCCGACCCCCGCCCGGCCGGTGGATGCCCACGCCACCTTCCGCTCGCCGCCGCCCCGCTTCGACGAGGACGCGCGCCCCGCGGCCCCCGATCTGGCCTCGCTGGTCATCGGCGCTCCGAACGAACCCCGCGCGGACCGCTCGAGCCCCGGCACCCTGGCGGCGCCGGCCTTCGACGACGACGTGATCGACCTGGCCGATGCCCAGGACCTCTCCTTCGTCGACGCCAGCGACACCCTCGCCGAGCCGTCGATCCAGAACGCCACCGACACCCTGCGCGAGTAGAGGTCGTTCCGCGAAGTCGCCATCGGCTTCCGCGGCTCCGCCGATCTCGCCGCCCGCTCTTCACGAGGGATCCAGCCGTGCCATCGAGGGACCATGCGCATGGTCCTCCTCCTCGCGGCGCTCACGGTCGCCTGCACCGACGACGTCCCCTCCTACGATCTGCCAGCGAACGTCGACGCCATCGTCGACGACGCGAGCCTCGCGGCCCTCGAGCGCGAGGGCTTCGTGGTCCACGACGGGACCAACCCCCCGGACATCACCGGGACCTACGCCTGGGACTCCACGGTCCGCTTCTACCCGGATGCGTTCACCATCTGCAACGGCATGGGCACCTACACCCTCCGCGCGGACGGCACGGTGATGGCGGAGGAGATGCTCACCGAGTGCGATGGCGGCGGAAGCGTCGACGACGCCCCGATCGCGGGCGACGGGGACTGCTTCACGCTCTTCCTGCCGAGCGAGCGCGAGTTCGAAGGCTGCCGCTACCGGACCATCAAGGTCCTCAGCGGCTGCATTTCCCCCGAGGGCATCACCGACCCCCTCCGCGCCTCCATGCCCAACGAGTTCCTCTCACCGGCCTGCGACGCCCTGGTCGCCGAGCGCCGACTCACCGGCCCGGGCGAGTTCGCCCTCCGCCGCGAGACCGACGGACTGATGGCGCGGGTCCCCGAGGAGTAGCGCCCGGGGGCGCTCACCCGATCGCCAGCACGAGCGCCGTCAGCGCGATGAGGAGCAGCGCCCAGGCCCCCGCGGTCCGGGTGAGCCCTCGAGCGGTCCGGGCGAGCACTCGTGGACCGAAGCGGCGCACGGCGGCGAAGACGACCAGGAGGCACCCGATCACGATCGACGGAACGGCCGCGACGAGGTCGCTCGGCCGCCAGCGGAGCCACAGGTCGTCGGGGAGCCACGCGCGTCGATCGGGGAAGGCCTCCCCGCCTTCCCGGGGGTCGTCGGGGAAGGCCGTCCCGGCCATGAGCGCGAGGTCCCGGTCGAGTCGGTGCTCGCGGAGCCATTGCCCGATGGGCGTCGCGTCCGGCTCACCGACGATGTCGAAAGCGCGCAATTTCCGGTACTGGTCGTACGCCACACAGGTCGCGGGAGCGTCACCGGGCGCCTCCGGTGTCGGACACTCGCTCCGGTCGAGCAGCTCGATTCGTCGATGACGCAGCGCTCGCCCCGCCATCTCGACGGCCGCCCACCGGTTCGAGGCGTGCGCGGCGCGGTCCAGCCCGTTGCTCCGCCAATGGACCGTGAGCGCCGAATGGTACCGGAGCTGGTGAGCCGCGCGCCGGACGTCGCCCAGCGTCGCGCGTCGGTCGACGATCACGTGGACGGGCGCGTCGGACTCCGGGGGCGCCATCACCTCCTCGGCGGCGAGCCGCCGGATCCACCGGTCGCTGAATACGGTGAGCTCGCCAGTCGCTCCCAGGGTCGCCCACACGTGAGCCGGATTCCGGTACATGGCCACGACCTCCCCGGGCAGGTCGTGCAAGGTGAGCGGTTCCACCTCGGGGGTCGTGAGCTCCCAGATGTCGTCGTAGTGAGTCTGGACCGAGCTCCCGATGATGTGGGGTTCCAGGGCGGCGGAGGTCCCCAGGAGGAGCACCGACCCCAGGAGCGCAGCGCACCCCCAGAGACCCAACGCCGGAGACTCCACGGTCCAGCCCCCGACGGCCCAGAGGCCTCCCGCGACCAGGGCGACGACGAAGATCGCCGTGGTGGTGGCACCCACCGTCGCGCTCAAGCCGGTGAGGTTCTCGAGGGACTCGACATCGACGAAGGACGCGCGCCGAGCCCCGTCGTGGGCCATGAAGGCGAGGGTCTCCACCCCCGCTCGCCCCAGGAGCCAGAGGGCCAGCACGCCGGCGACCCACCGGTCCGCGCGGTCGACTCGGCGGCGCGTCCCCAGGTGGACGAGGAGGAGCACCGCGCCGAGGGCCGCGCCGAGCCCGCGGACCGCATACTCGGGCCCCACGACTGCGAGGGCCTCCTCGGCGGGGGTCCTCGGGGAGAAGCAAGCGTAGGTATAGTCGCCGGCGACCCCCCGGACCGTCTCCACCACGCCCAGCGCCCCCGCGGCACAGAGCACGCCGCGGGTGCGGCCCCGTGTCGACGCCACTACCCCGGCGGCCATGGGCAGCGCGAGCCAGCTAGCATCCGCCGTCCGCAGCTCCCCTCCGCTACCGAGCGTCCAGGCCGCGCAGGCGGCGAGGCCCCCGAGGGCTCCCGTGAGTCCCGCGCCGAGTCGCCACTCGCCCGGCGAGGGACCGAGCGAGGCGAGGACCGCGCCGAGGCTCACCAGGGCCAGCCCGACGAGTGCGCAACGGAAGGGGTCGATGAGCCGTTCACCCCGAGACAGGAGCTCGAGGGAGGGCGGGAGGTACGCCAGGAGCGACCCCGCCACGACCAGCCAGGCGCCGTGCTCCGGGAGTCCCCGAAGCGCTCGGAGTGGCTTCGCCATCCCGCTCCGACCTCATCGCGCGCGCGAAGTTCCAGGCCCGGCGGGGTGGGCGCCTCGGGCCGCTCGCGTTGTCACTCGGGCTGGGGTGGCTATGCTCTCGGCACCCATGGAGCAGAAGCCCTACATCGGCGGTCAGGCCGTCATCGAAGGCGTGATGATGCGCGCCCCCTGCGGCCTCAGCGTCGCGGTCCGTCGCCCCGATGGGTCTCTCGCCCTGCAGGAGCAGCCTTTCCAGTCGCGCTTCGACACGGGCATCTGGAAGAAGCCCTTCTTCCGCGGCGTGGCCACCCTCGTGGAGTCCCTGCGCATCGGCTACCGGGCGCTCAGCTTCAGCGCCGAGCAGCAGATGACCGAGGAGGAGAAGGAAGAGATGGCCGGCAGCGGTAAGGGGGCCATGGTCGTGGCGACCCTCTTCGCGCTGGGTCTCTTCGTGGCGCTGCCCCAGCTCCTGGCCAGCGGCACCGGCAAGCTCCTGGGGATCGACTTCGGGCTGACCGACGCGGACTTCCAGTTCGTCATCGGCGGCTTCAAGATCCTGGTGGTCTTCCTCTACCTGACCGCGATCAGCTTGATGCCCGACGTCCGGCGGACGTTCCAGTATCACGGGGCCGAGCACAAGACGATCCACGCCTGGGAGGCCGAGCTGCCCCTCACGGTGGCCAACGTCCGGGCGCAGAGCACGCTCCATCCGCGCTGCGGCACCACCTTCCTCATCGTGGTGGTGATGGTCTCGATCATCCTCGGCGCCATCTTCGCGCCGCTGCTCTTGCCCGGTGCCGAGGGCGCCCTGGGCTGGGTGGGCCTGCTCCTGCTGCGCATCGCGCTCCTGCCGGTGATCGCCGCGCTCAGCTTCGAGCTGCAGCGCTTCACCGCGAAGTACTGCACCCGGGGGCCCCTCCGGGTCTTCCTCTGGCCGGGGTTCCTCTTCCAGAAGATCACCACCCGCGAGCCCGACGACGAGCAGATCGAGGTGGCCATCACCGCGATGCAGGCCGCCGCCTGGCGCGAGACCGACGGCAAGGACGCCGAGCACTCCGCCGACCCGCTGCTCTTCCCGAACTTCGAGGGCTTCGTCGCCGCGCTTCCAGCCCTGCGCCCCGCGGCGCGCCACGAAGCCGCCTCCTGAGCCGCCCATGCTGCCCATCGGGAAGATCGAGTCGCTCGCGGCTCGCTACGAGGAGATCGAGGCGCTGCTCTGTCGCCCGGAGGTGGTCAGCGACTCGGACAAGCTCCGGGAGCTGACCACCGAGCGCTCGGAGCTGCAGCCGTTGGTGGAGACCTTCGCGCGTTTCCAGTCCGTGACCGGGCAGCTCGAGGACGACCGGGAGGCGCTGAAGGATCCCGAGCTGGCCGAGCTGGCTCAGGCGGAGATCCCCGAGCTCGAGGCCGAGCTGGAGACCCTGGGCAAGGAGCTGCAGCTCCTGCTCCTCCCCAAGGACCCCGCCGACGAGCGGGACACGATCCTCGAGATCCGCTCCGCCGCCGGCGGCGAGGAGGCGGCGCTCTTCGCGGCCGACCTCTTCCGCATGTACGGCCGCTACGCCGAGACCATGGGCTGGAACGTGGAGGTCACCTCGATCTCCCACGCCAGCGCCGGGGGCATCAAAGAGGTCATCGCGATGGTGAGCGGCGACCGGGTGTACAGCCACCTCCGCTTCGAGGGCGGCGTACACCGGGTGCAGCGCGTCCCGGCCACCGAGTCCCAGGGCCGCATCCACACCTCGACGGCCAGCGTCGCGGTGCTCCCGGAGGCCACCGAGGTGGACATCGCCATCGACGAGAAGGACATCTCGATCCAGCGCACCCTCTCCGGGGGCGCGGGCGGCCAGCACGTCAACCGGACCCAGAGCGCGATCATCCTCACTCACGCCCCCTCGGGCATCCAGATCCGCTCCGAGGAGCAGCGCTCCCAGCACCAGAACCTCGCGCGGGCGATGCAGATCCTCCGCGCGCGGCTCCTGGACGCCGCCCAGGCCGAGCAGGATCAGGCCATCGGCGACGAGCGCCGATCCATGGTGGGCAGCGGTGACCGCGCCGAGAAGATCCGCACCTACAACTACCCGCAGAACCGGGTCACGGACCACCGGATCCAGCTCACCCTCCACAAGCTCGACGCCATCGTCGAGGGCGACATGGAGGAGCTCATCGGGGCGCTGCGCAGCCACCACCAGGCGGCGCTCCTGGAAGAGCAGTCCCGCGACACCTTCTGATCCGACCTGGCGCGGCGTCCCCGCCGACCTCAGAGACTCCCTCGCCCACGGCTCCACCGACCGGGGAGGAAGAAACGCTCACCTTGACTGGACGACGGATGCACCTACCTTCGGGAGGCTGCGTCGCCGACCGCGTCGGAGCGAAAAACAAAAGAAAGACGTATGGATATACGACAAGATGCCGCCCCTCGGGTAGTTCGCTACTCCGAGTGCCGCTTGCCGACCGAGTACGGACCCTTTCAGGTCTTCGCCTACCGGGAAGAGGGCAACCCCAACGAACACCTGGCGATCGTCAGCGGGGACGTCCGCGACGGGCACGACGTGCTCGCACGCGTGCACAGCGAATGCCTCACCGGCGAGGTGCTGCACTCCCTGAAGTGCGACTGCCGCGAACAGCTCGACCTGGGCCTGAAGCGCATCAAGGAAGCCGGCCGCGGCGTGGTGCTCTACCTCCGCCAGGAGGGCCGCGGCATCGGGCTCGGCGAGAAGATCCGGGCCTACCAGCTCCAGCAGCAGGGCCTCGACACCGTCGACGCGAACCGTCAGCTCGGCTTCGCCGACGACCTGCGCAGCTACCACATGGTCCGCGCCATGCTGGAGGACCTCGAGGTCCGCTCGGTGGCGCTGATGACGAACAACCCCTCCAAGGTCGAGGGCCTGCGCCGCGACGGCGTGGAGGTCACCCGCCGGGTGCCCCACCTGGTCGCGCCCCACCCGCTGAACCTCGGCTACCTCGAGACCAAGCGGGCCCGCATGGGCCACGTGTACGACCTGGAGAGCGTCGAGCCGGCCACGCCCCGCGAGGACGTGGACTACGACCCGAGCCTCCTCTTCGACGCCGAGTAGGGGCCGCCGCGGAGCCCTTCAGGAGGGCTCTTCGCGGGCCCCGATGAGCGCGAGCAGGTCGCCGACGGCGTCGGTGACCTTCTCGAGCCGTTCCCGAAGGTCCAGGGCCTCGAGGACTTCCTGTCGCCGCGGGGGCTCGGAGACGAAGCGGTCGGCGATGCGGTCGATGATGGTGGCCACGTCGTCGTCGATGCCGAAGCCCACCTCGAAGTCCGGGTGCCGCTCGCGGACCACCGACGCCACCCGCGAGACGCAGCTCAGCAGCGGCGCGAGTTCGTGGCGCGGCAGCTCGCCGTGGAGGGTCTTCGCGCGGGTCGCCCGAGCGACCCGATAGGGCCGCGCGTCCGCCGGGAGCTCGTCGACGTGGACCCGGCCGAGCCCCTCGAGGAGGATGTCGTGGGTGCCGTCGCGGTTCCGCCGATGAGCGGTGACCCGGCCGATGCCCGACAGGGTGTGGATCGCCGGGCGACCCTCGTACTCCGCTTCGTACCCGGGACGCAGCAGGCTGACGACCACCAGGCCGCTGCCGTTCACCACGCACTCCTCGGCCATCGTGCGGTAACGGGGCTCGAAGAGGTGGAGCGGGAGCTCGGTCCCCGGGAAGAAGACCACGCTGGGCAGCGGGAAGACCGGGACCTCCCGGAGCTCGTCGTCGGTGGGGAGATCGGTCATGCGAGGGCTCGTCGGAGGGCGTCGTCGGGGGCGCCGGCGGTGGCGACGCTGATGGCGCGCGCCTGATGCTGGCGGTCGCCGCGGGCGATCATGCACAGCGGCTGGAGGTCGAGGGCGCAGCCCGCGCTGGCGGCGCCGAGGTGTTCCACCAGGGCGTCGGCCACCTGCTGGGCCACGGTCTCCTGGAGGGCCAGGCGGCGGCCGAAGCACTGGACCAGGCGGCCCATCGCGCCGAGCCCGACCAGGCGGTCGGTCGGTCGGTAGGCCACGGTGGCCGTGCCCGGGCTGGGTAGGAGGTGGTGGGGGCAGGTCACGCTCACCGCGATCCCGCGCACGACGACGAGGTCCGTGCGGCTGGTGGTCGCGCAGGTCTCGCTCAGGATCGTCGCCGGGTCCGCGCCGTAGCCCGCCAGGAGATCGTCGGCGAAGGCCTGGGCCACCCGCTCGCCGGTTCCGGCGATCTCGGGCTCGGTGGCCGCGGTGTGGCCCAGCGCCGCCAGGAACTCGTCGATGGCGCGCGCGGCGCGGTCCAGGTCGGGGGACATGGGCGAGGTATCGGCCCGGGATCGGCTCCGGTCAAGCCCGGGGGGAGCCGCCGGCTCGGCGCGGATGGGTGCTGGAAAAATCGACGACACCGCGCAACCGGGCGGAGCCGGGCGCGAGAACGGCCACGAATCGCGCCCTTCGCGCGCCCAGGAGAAGCACCCATGACGACCATCGATCGCACCGGCCAGCCTCATCTCACGCTCCGCGAGACCGAGCCGCGGCAGACACCCCAGCCCGCCTCGCGCCGCTTTGCCGAGACCCTCGGGGAGGGCGCCCACGCGCTCCTCGCCGGGGTCGAACAGGCCGCGGGACTCCTGCCCGGGGGCTCCGCGGTGGCGGCCGCCGTCCGCGGCGGAGCCAGCAGCTCGTCGGCGAGCAGCGCCGCCACCGGCACCGCCACCACCGGCACCGCCACCACCGGGACCGCCGAGTCCACGGGCACCGTCGCCCCCGCCACCAATGGGTCCCTGCAGGACATGATCGGCTCCTCGAGCAGCACCGCCGAGGAGCTCCTCAAGCTCCAGCAGCAGATGGCCATGGAGCAGCGGGTCTTCCAGACCACCTCGAACGTGATGAAGGCCCGGCACGACACCGCCAAGGCCGTCATCCAGAACGTCCGTTGACCACCGAACCCCTCGTCGCTCCCGGGGTCCTCCGAGGAACCCGGCGAGCGGCGGGCGCTCCGCCTTGCGGTGCGCGCGACCCTTTCGTTACTCTCCGCAGGAGCTCTGGATGACCTCGCCCATCAAACCACCCGGTGGTGGCCCTCCCAAGGTGCCCGGTGCCGACGCTCGGCCCGAGTCCACGAAGGCCCAGCGATCGGACGAGTCCCGTCAGGCCTTCGAGGCCGCCCTCGACCAAACCGCCCCCAGCGCCGAGGCGCAGAAGGCCGGTTCCGTCGATGGTGTCGTCGAAGACCTCCGCGCGGGCCGCATCGACGGCGCGGCGGCGGTGGACAGGTTGGTCCAGGAGGCGCTCTCCGCGCCTGGCGTCGCCCAGCTGGATGCTGCGGCACGCGCCGAGCTCGAGGCCCATATCCGCCACACCCTCGAGGACGATCCCAACCTTGCTGCTCTGGTCCGAGATCTCGATCAAGGTCGCTGACTTCACCCGCGCCCTCATCGCCGTCGCCTGCATCTTCGGGGTCAGCGCTTCCGCGCTCGCCCAGGAAGAAGAGGCTGCCGCCGAAGAGGCGCCGGGTTCGGAGGAGGCCGCCGCGCCGACGGGGCCCGTCGCGAGGCAGCGCGTCTACGTGGTGTCGCACGCCCTCGAGCCGGAGCTGGAGGCCGTGGCCGCCCGCGCCGGTAGCGCCGCCCGGGCCGCGCTCCGCGAGGTCGCCGCCGCCGACTGGGCCGCGGCCGACCAGCGCTTCCTGGGCTACGACGACGCCGCCCTGCAGCACATCACCGAGGCCCGCCGGCTCTACGCCGAGGGCAGCCAAGCCTACCTGGACCTCCAGCTCGACAACGCGATCCAGCTCCTGGGTCAGGCCGTCGAGGAGTTCGACGCCTCTCAGGCGGCGCTCGAGGACGAGTCCGGACTGGGCACCGCGCTGCTCTACCTGGGCGCCTCCTACGTGTTCTCGGGGAACACCCGGGTGGGGCGTCGGATCTTCGAGCGGCTCCATCGGCAGATGCCGCACATCAAGCCGGATCCGAACGAGTTCCCGCCCGAGGTCGTGGAGCAGTACGAGCGGGCGACGCCCCGCCGGACCGATGGCGCGATCCACGTCATGAGCGATCCCACCGGGGCCATCGCCTACGTGGACTTCGTGCCTCGGGGGCTCACCCCGCTCACGGTCACCGATCTCGCTCCCGGCGAGCACACGGTGCGCCTCACCCGGCCCGGGGCGACGCCCTACATCGAGCAGGTCGACGTCGGTCGGGACCAGTCCGAGGTCCAGGCGTTCCTCATCGACGCCGAGGGGAACGAGGGCATGGCCGAGATGGTCGCCGGCATCACCGGCCACGAGCTCGAGGTCGGCGATGGTCCCATCCAGCAGGTGGGGCAGCTCCTCGACCTCGACAAGATCGGCGTCATCCGCGTGAGCTACGGCGACTCCCGGGACCAGGTGAAGCTGGAGATGGTCATCTTCGACGTCGCCTCCGGGCGTCGGATGCTGCGCGGCGAGGTCCAGGCCCCGCGCGCGCTCGGCGAGCTGGAGCCGGTGGTGCAGCGGGCCGTGCAGGCCGGCGTGCAGAACGTCCTGGCGCCGCGGGTCGGCGACGACGACGAGCAGATCATCGGCAGCGACGGCCAGCTGGTCAGCGCGGATCCCGACGAAGAAGACGAGGGCGACCCGCTCTGGAAGAAGTGGTGGCTCTGGGCCGCCGTGGGCGGTGCCCTGGTGGTCGGCGCGGTGGTCACGGCGGTGGTCCTGACCCGGGACGACAACGAGCTCGGTCAGTCGCCCAACGGGCAGATCGTCATCGAGTTCGGCGGCCGGTGAGACGCGCCGCCTCGGCGGCGCTCCTCCTCCTGCTCGGTGGTTCGGTCGCCTGCGACGAGGGCGACCCGAACCGCGTGCTCCCGCCGCCCCCGGAGGCGCCCCCCGCGCCCCCGCCGGTCCCTCCGGAGAAGGTCTACGCGCCCACGGACGTCCCTGGCGGCCGCACCGAACGCCGCCGCGTGGTCCCGGCCTTCGCCGACGATCGCGACTACTCGACGGACGAGACCGTCGACGCGCGCCGCCTGGTCTACCGGGTCCGGCTCCGGGTACCGCGCAGCCTGGGCGACGGGAACCCGGCCGCCGCACGGCCGGCGGCGGAGCTCCACGTGGACGTCGGCACCGACCGACTCCGCGCGCGTTTCCGGGGCGCCGGGTGGCCGGTGCCGGAGGGTTCGGAGATCCGCATCCGGCGCGACGAGCTCGGCGCCTACGTCTTCGACGGCGACGGGGGCCGCCCCCTGGGACCCGGCCAGATGGCCCATTGGTTCGAGGGTGGGCGACCCCGGGGCACGCCGAGCCACCGGGTGGGGATGCCGCCGCCCCGGGAACAGCACGGGCCCGGGGATCTGATCTGCCGGCTGGTCGCCGAGTGGACCGGCGAGGGGCCCAGCGGGCTGGCGCGTCGCTGCGGGGAAGGGGGCTCGCCGCCGTCCTTCCGGGTGGGGCTCTGGCTCGCGGACCGGACCGCCGACGTGGGGATCCGCATGCCGCGACGCGCGCTCCGGGCGGACCACGTGGACCCGCCCGAGGGGATCTCGGACCGGGACCACCGAGTCTTCCTCACCGAGAGCTCGATGGGGCAGCTCGAGCGCAACCGCGGCCCCCGGGGCGAGCCCGGCGAGGACGCGCCGGAGAGCGGGCTGGTGGTGACCAACCGGGCCGCCTACCGGATGATCATCACCCTCGACGGGACCCCCATCGGCTGGCTCGACGCGGGGACCCAGGCCCACTTCGACGGCATGGAGCCCGGGGTCTATGGCGTCGGCGCGCTCCGCGCCTTCGGGCTGCTGGCGGCGGGAAAGCGGGCCTTCGTCGTGCCGGGGAACGCGGTGCTCCCGCGGTGGATCCCCCCGGCCGAACGCGACGACTGACGGGTAGCGCTCAGTTCTTCTGGCGCTCGATGTGGTGGGCGTAGGCCTGGGCGTCGAAGCTAGCCGGGTCGCGCCCGGCGGCGAGGCGCCCCAGGGCCTCGAGGGCCTGCTCGATCACTTCGCCGCGGATGGCGAAGGAGTAGTAGTCGCTCTCCCGGGTGTCGCCGAAGACCGCGACGGACCGCTCGACCTCCTCGCGATCCTCGGGCCGGAGACCCAGGTGGGCATGCCAGCCGGGGGCGTCGGCCTCGGTGATCACCTCGATCGCGATCCCCACCGGGTTGAAGAAGAGGAAGGCCGGCTCGAGCTCCAGGCGCCAGTTCGCCGGCTCGTCCTTGGGCGCGTGCCAGCGCAGGCCGCCGAAGCGCCGCCGCAGGACCTCGCCAAAGTAGGCGCCGCACATCGGGGCGGTGAGCTGGAGGATGTCCTCGGCGCTGACGTCCAGGACCTCGTGGGCGTAGTGGTCCAGGATGGGGAGGGTGTCGGCGCTCAGATCGAGGTCGACGCCGACGGTGGCGCGCACGGAGGCCATGCAGGCGCTGGCGAGGTCTTCCACGTGGTCGGGGGCGCGATCGCTCATGGCGATCTCCTACTCGATGGGGCCCCGCTGCGCATGGTGCTTTCGGGCGGACGGAGATCTCTGGTAGATCCCGACCCAGCGATGGAGCTGCCTTATGACGGGGAAGAGGGACGGACACGCCGGTCCACGGTGCACGTCCCGGTGCCCGAAGGAGGAACGCGCACCCTCCAGATCGTCTGCGCGGTCAACGTCCACACCGACCCGGCGCTGAAGGCGAAGGCCCTCGACGGGAGCCTGCACCGCACGGCGGTGGGCGAACTCGCCGAGCCCTACGTCTTCCACGACCCGGAGGGGCGCCGCTTCGTGCTGGTGGTCCCGGAGGTGCTCGCGCATCGGCTGCTCCACGAGCGAGCGGCGCTGCTGGGGCGGCTGGCCGACGAGGCGCGGGAGCTGCCGGCCTACGTGGCCAAGGCGGACGCGGTGGTCGGTGCCGCAGGACTCCGGGCCTACCTGGAGACGCCCGCGGGCGGCGCGGACACCGAGGCCCGGGAGGCGCTGGCTCGCGACCAGGAGGCCGTCGCGCGGGACCGCGAGGCGGTGGCCGCGCGGGAGGCCGAGTTGGACCGGGAGGCCGAGCGGCTGGAGGCCCTCGGCCGAGACGTCGACGTTCGCGAGCAGGAGCTCGAAGACCGCCTGGAGGCGCTCCGGGAGCGCGAGGCGGAGCTCCTGGCACAGGCCGTGGAGCTCGAGGGCGAGCCGACGTCCGCGGCGGCCAACGGCGTGGAGTCGCTGGCCGAGGCGGTGGAGCTGGTCGACGACCTGGAGGCCCTCGACGAGGAGCCGCTGCCCGGGGAGGACACCGGGGAGATCGGCGGCCGGGTGCTGCCCTTCCCGACCGAGCCCGAGGAGGGCGAGGTGGTGTCCCTGGACGACGAGGACGAGCCGGAGTGGGACGAGCCCCTCTCGCCGCTGGCGACCTCGGTCCTGGACGACGACGACGTGGAACTCCTCGACGAGGAGCTGCCTCCGATCCGCAGCGAGCTGCGCATGGACGACGGGCCCTCCCACGCGGAGAAGCGGATCCCCACCCCGGCGACGCCGCCGGCTGGGTTCTTCGAGGACCCCTCGATCCAGATGATGGCCACCATGGCCGACGGCCCCTGGCTCTTCGTGCGGCTCGGCGAGCACCACGAAGAAGCCTTCCGCGGCGACGTGGAGCTCCTGCCCCAGTACATCGCCATCGAGAACACCCCGGTGGTCCTCCTCGCGCTGGTGGAGTGGTCGGAGCCGCGGCCCTACGCCCGGCGGGCGGCGATGGACCCCACGGACCCGGACCATCGGGCCATCCTCGAGGCGCTCCGGGACGGAGCGACGGCCACCGCCGCCATCTTCGGACCCGCGGGGCGCTTCGAGCGCACCGTGGAGGTGGAGCTCGGGCCGCGTCGCTCGAACCTGGCGTCGGTGCTGACGCGGGCGGACCGCGACGGGGCCGGCGAGGGCGCCGAGACCGCCGTGGTCATGGAGCGGGCGCTGGCCGCGCCGCCGCCGCTGAGTCTGCGGGGCCATCCCTTCCTGGACGCGCCGCCCGCGGAGTCGGCCAAGGCGGCGCGGGAGGCGGTGACCGCCCTGGGGCGGTGGTCCAAGCCGGCCAAGCTGGACATGGCGATCCTCGCCCTCTCGATTCCCCGGGATCAGGTCGACGACGCCTTCCGGCGGATCCTCGACGACGCGTTGAAGCACGGCGTGGCCATCGAGGGCCCGCTGGTGAGTCGGGCGGTCTCGCTGGGGGTGGTCGCCGAGCCCGGCGAGATGGTCGAGCGGCTGGTCGACGCCTTCCGGGGCACCTCGCGGCTCGAGGGACGCGGCGGCTTCGACGACCGGGCGGTGGCCGACAACTGGGAGCGCTTGCTGACCCTCGCCGAGGAGTACGAGGTCGCCCTGGACGGCGACGCCCACGAGCAGGCGCACACGGACATCGCCGCGGCCCGGCCGGGGTCCCAGGCGCCGCGGGCGGTCGCCGAGGGCGATCTGGGCGCGCTGGAGACCAAGGATCTCGTGGCCTACGTGGAGCACCCGAAGCTGCGCCGGGCGGCGGCGCTGGAGCTGCTCTCCCGGGCCGGCGCCGACGACGCCGAGCTCGTGAGCCGAGTGGTGCGCGCGGTGCGCAAGATGCCGCGCGAAGAGGTGCTCGACGTGATGCCCACGCTCTTGCCCCTCGGGGAAGCGGCGGGCGGCGCGCTCATCGACACCCTGGGGGCGCGGAAGACCTTCGTGCGCCAGGCGGCGGCCCTCTGCCTCGGGGAGCTGCAGATGCGGCGCTCCATCCGGCCGCTGGTGCAGGCCCTGGTCGACGAGCCCACCGAGGTCTGGGAAGAGGTCGCTCGCGTTCTGGCCACCTTCGGCCGCTCGATCGAGCGCGGGTTGCGCCGGGTGGCCGAGGTCGACGGGGTCGGCGAGCGCCTGGCCTACCTCTTCGCGCACCTGGAGCTGGAGGGCGAGGGCAGCTTCCTGCGCAAGCTCGCCAGCGACGAAAACGACGCCCTCGGGCGCCGCGCGCTGTCGGCGCCGGCCCACGCCGAGCGCGCCCGAGCCCACCGCGATCGTGTCGCGGGCCCCGACGACGTCGGTGAGGAGGACCCCATTCGGGAGTTCTCACGCCGCTTTCTCGCCCGCGTCGGCGAGTAACCCGTGAAAGGTACTCGCGACCCCCTTTACCGGTTACCGCCTACTGTCGTACCTTCGGGGACCCCCCGAGCCCCTTGCGTGAGTCACCGCACGGGGAACTCCACCGCGTGACATAGGCTTCGGGAACCTCTACAAGGAAAGTTCGGCTCCCTCCCCATGCGCTTCGGCATTTTCAGCGACGTCCACGCCAACATCGAAGCCCTCTCGGCCGTGATGCGGGGGTTCGAGGACGAGGACATCGACGAGTACTACTGCCTCGGTGACGTGGTGGGGTACGGCGCGAGCCCGAACGAATGTTCGGACCTCGTTCGCGAGACCGCCAAGGTGACCATCCTCGGCAACCACGACGCCGCCGTCGCGGGTCGGATGGACTACTCCTACTACTACGAGGCCGCGCGCCAGGCGCTCGACCTCCACGCGAACACGCTCTCCGACGAGAACCTCGCGTGGCTCAAGACCCTGCCGTACAAGCACGAGGTCCGGGACACGGGGGTTCACCTCTGCCACGGCTCGCCGCTGCGGCTCGAGGAGTTCGAGTACATCTTCGCGCCCGAGCAGGCGCGGGAGTGCCTGCAGATGTGGGACGACCTGGGGCACATCACGCTCATCGGGCACTCGCATCTGTGCAAGGTCTTCGAGCTCCGGCCGGGCTCCGTGGAGGAGCTCCCCGCCGAGCGCTTCCAGCTCGACCCGGACGCGAAGTACATCGTGAGCGTGGGCAGCGTCGGGCAGCCGCGCGACTACGACAACCGCGCGAGCTTCACGACCTTCGACACCGAGTCGCGGACCTTCGACTTCAAGCGCGTCGAGTACGACATCGAGAGCGCGGCTTCGAAGATCTTCCAGAGCAAGCTCGAGCGGAACTTCGGGCACCGGCTCTTCATCGGCGTCTGAGCGCTCGGACGCGGCTGGGTCGCGGCGGGGCGTGGAAGCGTGTGGAGAGGTCGGGGTCGTCGAAATGACGACAATGACGACGATCGTCCCCGGTCAGCGGGTTTCGAGGCGGCGGTAGAGGCCGGTCCAGGGGGGGAGCGCTTCGGGCCAGAGGTCGAAGGGCGGGGTCTGCATGGTGCCCAGGGGGCAGACCCGGGGAACCAGGGCGGGGGCGTGATCGAGCGCGGAGGCGATGGCGCCGAGCTTCTCGCCGGCGACGCCGACGCACTTGAGGTGCGCGCCCAGCGGACGCACGGCGGCCAGGAACGCGGCCTCGTCGCCGACGGCGTGGACGGAGACGTTGCGGTACCCGGGGGCGAAGGGCAGCGGCGCGTCCTCTTCGACGGCGACGGCGTGGGCCGGGCCCTCGAAGAGGGTCCCGGTGGCGGCGGCGAGCCCGCGCCACTGCATCTGGCGGCCGGCGATGGCCTCCGGTAGCGGCCCGCGGGGCAGGTCGCGCTCGAGCCGGCCCAGCGCGTGGTGGAGGCGGTCGGCGCACTCGATGGCCCGGGTGGCCGAGCCGACGACATGGACCCGCAGCGGCGAGAGGCAGCCGCGGCCGTCGTAGGCGGCGACGTCGGCGGCCAAGGAGTCCATCGCCGCCTGGCGTTCGTCGTAGGTGAGCCCGTCGGGGAAGACCAGGGCCACCCCCACGCCGTGCCCGTGGGGGAGCACCAGGGCGCCGGGGCTGGCCAGGTCGCGCATGCGGCGCACGCTCTCGTCGTTGCCGTGGACGTGGACCACCTCGGCACTGCCCAGAAGGGCGGCGGCGCGGGCGTCGTCGCGCGGGAAGGTCACCACCGCCAGGGCGTCGCGGAGCGGCGGCTCGAGGGCTTCGGCGAAGGCCCGGAGGACCTCGTCGCCGCGGCTGGCCGCCTTGACCAGGGTGGGCACCCCGAAGAGCAGGGGCGTGGCGACCGCGCGGAGGGCGGCGGTGAAGACGTTGCCGGCGAGGACCACCGCCGCGAGGCTCACCGGGCGTTCGCCGTGCTGGGCGGCCAGCGGCGCCTGGGCGAGCTGCTCGAGCCGCGCGCGGGTCGCCGGCTCCAGGGTGGTGCGCAGGGCCCAGGCGGCCATCGGCTCGCTGAGCCCGGCGGTGGGGGCCGAGCGCGCCGCCAGGGTGGGATCGCGACCGACGCTCTCCAGGGCGCGGTGGACGATCGCCGCCCGCTCGCCGGTGCCGACCCGGAGCGCGGGGCCCTGGGAGCGGAGGTGCTCGACGACCTCCTCGAGCCGCTGCCGCGGGCTGTCGCGGTAGACGCTCATGGGGCAGCAGCGAGGGCCTCTTCGACCGCCAGGGAGCACCCCCGGGGCAGGGCGCCGGGGTGGCGTCCGTGGAGCTCCACGGTGCCGTCCGGGTGGACCGTGGCCGAGTCGGCGGTCTGGAGGCAGGCCACCGAGTCCAGGTTGGCCACGTCGTCGATGCGGAGCAGGCCCCGCGCGCCGGTGGGCAGGGGCTCGAGGCGCTCGGGGTCCACGGTGGTCACCCGCACCCACGCCGGCGCGCGGTAGCGACGCGGCGCGGCGCGGTCCACCAGGGTGGTCTCGTAGAGCTGGGAGCTCAGCTCGGTCATGCCGTACTCGCTCACGATGCGGTCGTCGCTCAGGCCGTAGCGGGCGCCGAGGAGCCCGCGGAGCTCGGCCGGGGCCACCTCGCGGGAGCGCCCCTTGAAGCCGCCGGTCTGCATCAAGCGGCTCCCCGCCGGCAGCGCGAACGAGCGCTCCAGGGTGTCCTCGGCGTGGACGAAGGCGAAGCTGGTCCCGAGGACGGCGGTGGGCTCGCCGGCCGCTTCGGCGGCCGCCAGGGCGTCGGTGAGCGCCGCCGCGTCGAGGGGCCAAATCCAGGTGGCCGAAGTGGCGAACCACTCGGTGAAGCGGGCCAGCATGTAGGTCAGGCTGGAGTCGGGGGCCTCGGCCTCGGGCGGCGCCAGGAGGATCAGGCGCACCGGGTCCCCGGGAAAGAGCAGCGGGCGCGCCGCGACCCGGGCGGCCCGGTCGTAGAGCTCCAGGTCGCGAAAGGCGTGGGCGCCGCGGGCGCCGGTGGTGGTCCCCGAGGTGCGGAAGACCCGTTGGTCCTCCTCGGCGTCGTGGGCGGCGACCCGCACGTGCCGGAAGACCTCGGTGGGGAGCGCCGGAGGGAACTCGTCGAAGAGGGTCTGCCGCGCGCCGGCCACCAACCGCCGATAGGGCTTCACCACCTCGCCCTGGTAGGCCGCCAGGTCCACGATGAGCTGGTCGCGCTCCTCGTGGAGGGCCTCCAGGGTCGCCTGCTCCTCGGCGCGCGCCAGGAGCGCCAGGATGCGCTCCTTCAGGACCGCGCGGTTCATGCCATCACCTCGCGCAGGGTGTCGACGAAGGAGTCGAGGAGTGACTCGTCGATGGTGAGCGGGGGCACGAGCTGGATGATCTCGGCGTGCATCCCCGCGGGGATGGCCAGGAAACCGCGCTCGAGCAAGCGGCGGACGAGGGGCAACACCGGCTGGTCCGGGACCACCCCGAGCAGGAGGCCGCGACCGCGCACCGTGAGCGGGGCCAGCCGCTCGCGGAGGCGGGCCTCCATGGCGAGGGCGCGCGCTCCGAGGGCCTCGTCCTCGAGGACCTGGAGACTCGCCAACGCCGCCGCCGAGCCCAGCGGGTGACCGAAGAAGGTCCCGGTGTGGATGGCCATCGCGCCGGGGTCGCCCCAGGAGGCCATCACGGCGAGAGAACCGATGCAGGCGCTGATGGGCATGCCGCCCCCCAGGGCCTTGCCCACGCAGAGCAGGTCGGGCGGCCTGGGCAGCGGGTCCACCGGGTCCATGCACGCGAAGGGGACGCCGGTGCGGTAGAGGCCGGTGAGCACCTCGTCGACGATGAGCACCGCGCCGCGCTCTTCGGCCAGGGCCTGCAGGGCCGCGAGATAGCCCACCGGCGGGACCCGGCAGCCGCCGCGGCCCTGGATGGGCTCGACCAGGATCGCGCCGACGGTATCGTCCATCGCCGTCCGGGCGGCCTCGACGTCGCCGTAGGCGGTGAAGCGCACGTGGGGGTTGAGCTGGCCGGCGAACGGCGTCCGGAAGCCCTCCGAGTAGCCGCAGGCCGCCAGTGGCCCGTGGTCCAGCCCGTGGTAGCCGCCCTCGAAGGCGAGCACGCCGGGGCGGCCGGTGTGCAGCGCGGCGCTCTTGATGGCGGTGGTGAGCGCGTCGCTTCCGCTGAGCGAGAGGACCACCCGGGCTTCCGGTTGGGGCGCCAGGGCGGCCAGGCGCTCCAGGAGGCGGATCTTCACGTCCGAGGGGTGGAGGTCGCCCAGGGCGTGGAGGAGGCGCTCCGCCTGGCTCTGGATGGCGGCGACCACCGCCGGGTGCCGGTGGCCGACCGCGGCGACCCCGAAGCCGCCGCTGAGGTCCACGAAGACGTTGCCGTCGGCGTCGACCACGTTGGACCCGACGGCCTCGGCCCAGACGATGGGGTCCTGGGGCGCGCCCGATTGCTCGGCGCGGCGGGCCCGGCGGGTGGTGAAGGCCGGCGACTCGCTCCGGGCCAGCGCGTCGACCAGCGCGGAAGTCTTCGGGCCGGGGAGCGGCGTGTGGATCTGCGGCAGCGACCGCCCGAGCGGGGTCACGGGCGGATCAGCGGCGGCGCCAGGGGTAGAAGACGAGCCCGACGGCTCGGGCTTCGCGGGTGAGCTCGGCATCGGCGAGCAGGATGACATCCAGATGCGCGCCCGCATCCGAACCGGACCGGACCAGGGCGCGGGAGATCTCCTGGACCCGCTGCCGGAACGAGGCGTCGACCATCAGGGCGATGGACGGCATGGCCGCGCTGGGCCCGCGGGTGGCGTTGCAGAACGCGGCCCACTCGACCTCGGGGTACTCGCGGAGCACTTCGGAGAGGGCGTCGAGGAGCACGTCGTCGGGCTGGGTCGTCAGCGGCGTGAGCTGGACCGCGCCGCCGGCGCCGCCCCCGAAGGTCGCGTCGGGCTGCCGGGGCGGCCGGTGGCCGTCGAGGGTCTGGGGCGCCGCGGGGAGGCCGGGCGTGGGACCGAGCCCCGAGGGCGGCGTCACCACCGCGCGGGGCGGCGTCACGCCGTCTTCGGGGGTCATCGGGCGGGGCACGCCGCCGGAGGGCGTCACCCGCACCGCCTGCATCATCGACGAGGAGATGCGCCCCACGCCGGCGAAGGGACCGGACGAGTCGGAGCGGTTCCGGGAGGCGACCAGCGGCTGGATCTCCGCCTGCTCCGCCTCGAGGGAGTACTCGGCCATGATGTCGACCACCACGAAGCCCACCCCGCGGGAGAGCGCGTGGCGCAGGGCCGAGCGGGCGCCCACCTCGCGGTGGGGGATCTGCCCGCGCTCGTCGAGCCAGCCGAAGCGCTCGGCGGCGACCATCAGCTCCTGCTGATCGGTGAAGATGGGCAGCGCGTTCTGACCGTTGCTGTTCACCAGCGTCCGGTAGTCCTCGCCGTCCGGCGTCCACGTGGCCACGAAGACCGTGCGCTGCGAGAGGGCCACGAGCGCGTCCACCTTCGCCTGCCGCCCACTGGGCGCGTCGGCGAGGAGCCGGCGGAACGCGGCGAGCGCTCGGTCTGTCGTGGAAGAAGTCATCCGCTCCCACCATTCTAGACCGCTCCGACCGAACGCGGGCAACAAAGGCGCGCGCCGCCGAAAGCGGGGCCCGCGGGGGGCCCCGGGGAACGAATCGAACGGAAGGGCGATCCCGTCCTTGACATGGCCGCCCGTCGAGGTATTTTCCGCCTCCCCAACGGGACGCCCAGATAGCTCAGTTGGTAGAGCAGGGGATTGAAAATCCCCGTGTCGACGGTTCGATTCCGCCTCTGGGCACCACAGAGACCCCGCTTTTCAGCGGGGTTTTTGCTTTTCGGGGGGTGGCGTCGGAGCCGGCGTAGGGTCGCCGCGTACCGCCTTTTCCCGCTCCGTCTGTCACACAGACTGTCACAGTCGGGGAGTCGCCCGAGGGGGCGCCGAGCGCAGGAAGCCGCTGGATGGCTTGGTGGTGAGCCGGCCGTCCGATCTGGGCGTAGACCCGCCGGACCATCGCGCTGTTGGAGTGGCCCATCAGCGAGACGACGACCAGCTCGGGCACTCCTCGCTCGGCCAGCCAGCTGGCAAAGGTGCGGCGGAGATCATTGGGACTCACCGGCTCGATGCCAGCCTTCTCGCAGGCGCGGAGCAGAGCCCGACGGACGTTGGACCAGCGCTCGAGCAGAGGTGCGCCGGGCTCCGCCTCGTCGATGAGCTTCTCGAAGCCGGGGAGCAGATCGGGGGGTAGGGGGACCAACTCATGTTCCATCCTGTCCCCCATCATCGTCTCCGGTTGACGCTCGTCGTGGCCTACCTCTTGGCGGTAATCCCGTCCTGCGTGGACGACGATTCGTCCAGCGCTGTCCAACAACCGCAGCCCGAGCCGGCGGAGGAAGCCAAGCCCAAACCCACTCCTCCGACGCCACCAGAGCCCCCACCCCCAAGCGAAGTACCAGTTGCCTTCGAAGCGGGGCGATACGACGACGTCTGCTCCGCCCTCGTCGCCGAGGGGGTCTCCGAAGCCGTCTGCTCTTTCCTGGCAGATCGGGCAGGTGGGGAGCGAGGGTCGCTCACCTCGACGGTTCTCGAGATCTGCGATGCGCTGCTCATCGAGCTTGGGCACCGAGCCGGGCAGCTACCCTCAGTTCCGGACACCAGGAACCGTCGCCGGTTGGCATGAACGCAACCACCCCCTCAGGGAGGCTCGGCCTTGGACCGACTCCTCGATGTACGCCGGTAGCTCTCTTTCGCCTTTTTCAGGTATGTGTCATGGGCCGTTAGCAGCCGAACGATCTCCTCTACGGCCTGTACGGAGTACTTGTGCGTGTCAGGATTCTGCTGGAGCCGATGGTACGAGTTGTCGGCCTTCTTCCACCCCGTCTTGTGCAGAACGCACTGAAGGTCGTAGGTCGAGAACTTATGTCCCAGTTTCTGGGTAATCAGCTCGCAAAGCTCGAGGGTCCGGTAGGGATGGGTTCGTTCGGGGTCGGTCGGCTTGTACAGCACGACCGCGTTGGCGGGCGCCTCGCTGGCCTTGACCAAGGTGACATCGGGGGATGCGCCACCCTTGTCTGAGGCGAACCTGATCGTCACCTCCACCCGGACGGCGAAGCGCTCGTCCGAGACCTCGGCGATCTCGTCTTCGAGCTGGGTCGAGTAGTCTGCGATTTCAGCGCCCAGGTCGGCACCGTAGAGATGCTGAAGCGCGGCCGCATCGATCTCCTCTCCCTGCCCCGCAAGGGCAAGAAGTCCGATGTTCGCCCTTGGGAGAAAGGGAGCCTGCATCAGGTCCCGATAGCGTCTGGCGTAGTTGAGAACGCCGGACTGGAACACGTAGGCGAACGGAGCCTGGATTTCGGGAACTACGAAATGCGTGGCGGCATGTCGCAGCTCGGCGATCCGCTCGATGTTTTTCCGGACCACGTCCTTGTCACCGAAGTGATGTTGAAGGCACTCGTCCAAACTCAAGGTCTCGCGCCGTCGTCCTGGCTTGGAGGGGCGATAGGCGGCGTTCTCACCCGAAGCTTCGATCATCTCCGCCTTGAGCAGCTGCTCCCACGCCGTACAGAAGAGCATGGCGAAACCGTCCATCCGGTTCTTGAGAGTCGGCCGGTTGTACGTCTCGACGGCCAGGATCATGTTGTCGGCGCTGCGCTCGACGAGACGGCGCGAGATCTCGTAGCGGAGCGCTCCTGTGGGGCGGCGCTTGCGGGTGCTCTGGGTGACCTGACGTGCGAACGCGGCGTCATCCACCGAATCATCCAGAAGCACATCGAATCTGCCATCGCCACGGTCCCGGAGATACGGTGAGTAAAGGCCGTTGTTCCGGTAAACGCGCCAACTCGACTGCTTCCATCCCGTGACCTTCAGGATCTCGCCCGTCTCCACAGTCTTCCCGGAGCGGCTTCGGAGCAGCGCCAGGAGGGCACGCTGGTTTTTGTTGAGCCGAGCTGCCTTCTTCCCCCGAGCCACGAACTACCCCGCGTCTCGGATTTCGTCGTAGAGCCGCTTCGCCAGAAGCTCCGAGAGCGCCTTCTTGAAATCCTCCTCGTTCAGGAACTTCGTGACGATGTCCTGGTTCTTGTCCATCCGGTCGATCATCAGCCCCTCGACCTTGTCCTTGATGCTGATCGAGAAGTTCTCCAGCGTATTGGCCTTCGCACGCGCCTGGACCTGCTCGTCGGCTTTGCCGTCTTCGATGATCTGCTCGAACAGCAGCTGGTCGGCCTTGGTGAAGTCGGTGCCGAAACGCTCGTTGAGGATGTCGATCACCTCGTGGAGGGGCACGTCCTCGTCCTCTGCCTTGCCGGTGCCCACCGAGGTGGGCCCCTTCACCTCGCCCTGACCCTCCTTGTCGAGGACGATGTCCGTCTCGCCGAGGCGGGTGAGACGGTAGGAGTGCAGGTCGACCTCACCCTCGACGTCGACGCCCTCACCCTTGGTGCGCGGTAGGCGCTTCAGCAGGAAGCGGCCGAAGGAGTAGCGGATCTCGAGGTCCCGGTCGTCCCAGGGCATGACCTGGCTCATGAACGAGTAGAGCCGGACGAAGGCCTGGAGCTTCCCCTTCCAGAGGTCCCGCGCCTCTTCGTCCTCCCAGGCGGCGAAGCGGTCGACGGCGGGCTGGAGGTGGTGATGCAGCTCGGCGTGCTCTTTGTCGGTGAGGTTCTGCTTCGGGCGGTAGAAGACCTTGGCGAAGGACTCCAGCTCCGACTCGGTCCAGATGCGCGCGTCGTCCAGCTCGCCCTGGAGCTGCTCGAGCTGGTACGGGTCGGCGGTGTCGGAGACGGTGGTCTGCTCGTAGAAGGGCTGGAACGCGCGACGGATCTCCTCGGCCTCGTTCACGAAGTCGAGGACGAAGGTGTCGCCGTTCTCTTTGCCCTGGATCTTCCGGTTGAGCCGGCTGAGCGTCTGCACGCACTGGACGCCGGAGAGGCGCTTGTCGACGTACATGGCGCAGAGCAGGGGCTGGTCGAAGCCGGTCTGGAACTTGTTGGCGACCAGGAGCACCTGGAACTCGTCGGAGCCGAACTTGGTCGGGACCTCGCTCTCGGGGAGGCCGTCGTTCATCCCGACCTCGGTGAACTCCTTCGACGAGTCCGGGTCGATGACGGTGCCAGAGAAGGCGACCAGCGCCCGGGTGTCGTCGTAGCCCTGGGCCGCCAGGTACTCGTCGAAGGCGAGCTTGTAGCGGACGGCGTGGAGCCGGGAGCGGGTGACAACCATCGCCTTGGCCTTGCCGCCGATCTTCTTCCGCACGAACCGGCGGTAGTGCTCGACGATGACCTCGATCTTCTGGGCGATGTTGTGGGGGTGGAGGCTGGCGAAGCGGGCGAGGGCTCGCGCGGTCTCCTTCTTCTTCACCTCGGGGTCGAACTCCTCCGAGGCCCGCATGAGCTTGTAGTAGGCGCGGTAGGTGACGTAGTTGCGGAGGACGTCGAGGATGAAGCCCTCCTCGATCGCCTGGCGCATGGAGTAGAGGTGGAAGGGGCGGGGCTTGCCTTCCGCATCCTTGCGGCCGAAGACCTCCAGCGTCTTGGCCTTGGGCGTCGCGGTGAAGGCGAAGAAGCTGAGGTTCGGCTGCTTGCCACGGGACTTCATCACCCGCGCGATCTCGTCCTCGTAGGTCGGCTCGTCGGGGTCCTGAGCGTCTTCGGCCGGACCCGCGGGGACGTAGGAGGCGCCTGCGTCGGCGACGTGATCCGCTTGCCCCTCGGTCGAACCGGCCAGAACAGCGCGAAGCGTGCGGGCGGCCTCGCCGGTCTGCGAGGAGTGCGCCTCATCGACGATGATGGCGTAGCGCCGGTCGGGCAGGTTCTCGATCTTCTCGGTGACGAACGGGAACTTCTGGAGCGTGGTGATGATGATCTTCGTCCCGCGCTCCAGGGCCTTGGCGAGCTGGGTCGAGTGCTTGTCGATCTTCTCGACCACGCCCTGCTTATGCTCGAACTGGTAGATCGTGTCCTGGAGCTGTCGATCGAGGACGCGCCGGTCGGTGACGACGACGACAGAGTCGAAGAGCTTCTCGTCGTTGGCGTCGTGGAGCGACGCCAGCCGGTGCGCCGCCCAGGCGATGGAGTTGCTCTTCCCGCTGCCGGCGGAGTGCTGGACCAGGTAGTGGTGGCCCGGCCCTTCGTCACGCGCCGCGGCCTCGAGCTTCCGGACCACATCGAGCTGGTGGTAACGGGGGAAGATGAGCGCTTCCTTCCGCCGGGTCTTCCCGAGCACGACTTCTTCCTTCTGCTCCAGGTGGATGAACCGGGCGAGGATGTCGAGGAGGCTGTGTCGCTCCAGCACCTCCCGCCAGAGGTAGCTCGTCTTGTAGGGCTCACCCTCGACGGTCGGGTTGCCGGCACCGCCGTCCTCGGTGCCCCGGTTGAAGGGAAGGAAGTAGGTCCCTTTCCGAGCGAGCTTCGTCGTCATGTAGACGAGGTCGGTGTCGACGGCGAAGTGGACCAGCGCCCGCTTCTTGAACCAGAAGAGCGGCAGCTTCGGGTCCCGGTCGTACTGGTACTGCTTGAGTGCGTGCTGGACCGTCTGACCGGTGAGCGAGTTCTTCAGCTCCAGCGTTGCGATCGGCAGCCCGTTCAGGCTGACCATCATGTCGACGCTGTCCTCCCCGTCCGGGTTGAACTTCACCTGCCGGGTGATGACGAGGCGGTTCGCGGCGTACTTCGTCTCGAGGTCGGGGTTGAGCCCGTGGGCCGGCCGGAAGAACGCCGTGGCGATCCGCTTCCCGTAGAACTTGAACCCGTGCCGCAGCACCTCGAGCGTGCCCCGGTCGTTCAGCTTCTTGGTCAGTGCATCGAGGAGTCCGGACTCGAGGCCCGTCGGGTGGTTCTTCCGTAGCTGCGCCCACAGCTCGGGTTGGGTGGCCGCGATGAACGCGAAGAGGTCCTTCGGAATCAGCGCGAGGCTCGCGTCGAAGTCCGCGGCCTCTCCACGAAGGTACCCCGCCTCGAGCAGGTCCCCCTCGACGGCGGCTTCGAAGTCGATCTCCTTGTAGCCCATACCTTCAGCCCCCCTCCGTCACGTAGCGCTCCGCAAGGCAGGGCGGAGCGCCGAGTAGAGCCGAGCCATGGCGTCCACCGCCTGTTCGATGACCCCATCCCATCCCTGCTCGTCGACCCAGCCGCCGTCGATGGTCGTCGAGATGCGCGAGGCTCGCTTGTCGTCGAGGCGCTGCCACTCGAGTGAGCCGCCAAAAGCATTCTCGATCGCCGGCTTCCTCGCGGCCAGACGGTCGTAGGTCGCTTTGTTCTCCGCTGCCTCGGGCCGGTCGATGTACAGCTCGACCCGAGTCTGGTCCTGGAGGACGACGTAGTTCCACCACATCCCGTCCTTCCGGGCGCCGAGCCAGTGGTACTGCCTAGGGGAGAGATGGCCATGCATGCCGTTCGTCCGCTTCACGCGCTCGAGCAGCGCGGTCCAGAACTTCTTCCGGACCTGGAGACGCACCTCCCTCTCCACCGGGCTAGCGGTTTGATCCTCGGGGTCCTCGAGCGGCTCGGGCACGGGC
Organism: Myxococcales bacterium UBA1660; assembly: GCA_002320815.1. GTDB lineage: Bacteria > Myxococcota_A > Polyangia > Polyangiales > Houyiibacteriaceae > UBA1660. The sequence continues at coordinate 56,770 of DCLA01000053.1, read as the reverse complement.
GGCTTGGTCCCGTCGAGGTCGAGCCGGGAGGGGTTCCACACCCACTCGGCAATCCGGAGATACAGCTCCTGTCGCTCCGCCTGCGCCTCCGGAGTGAACTCTTCGATCGGTCGGAAGCCCAGTCCGGTGCGCTCGATGAAGGCCCGGAACGACGGGTTGTTCTTGTATGCCAGCGGATGGAGGCTGCGGGTCAGCAGGCTCTGGCCGTGGCTGACGTAGGCGTCCCGCTTCTCGGCGTAGGGCAGGTCGCCGAGGCTCTGGTTGTGGCCGCTCTGGAGGAGCACGAGGCCCCCGAGCCGATTCCGCTCGACCTCGAAGTCCCGCGGGTGCTCGAACCACTTGCTGAACTGCTCGTACTGGTTCGCCCATATGTGTTCGACCTCGAAGGGTTTGGCCTTGCCCTGCGAGACCAGGTCGTCGAAGTGGGTGGAGACGCCGCACTCGTGATCGACCCAGTAGGTGAGCCGCGCGAGGATGTGCCGGACCTGCCGATAGTTCTGCTGGTGGAGCCGGAAGTCGGGCGTTCGGGCGAAGGTCTCGTGCTCCTGGTCGAGAAGTTCTCGGAGATACGTGGATAGCTCCTCGATGGACTTGCCGCGGAGGTCCCTCGTGAGCGAGAAGATCGTGTACCGCACCGTGGACTGCCCTGTGCGCCGGAAGTTCCACGCGCGGCGCGCGAGCCAGATGTCGAGATAGTCGGCCGCGAGGCCCATTTTCCTTTTGATCAGTTCGGGCGCATCGTCGGGCGTGAGCGACGCGAGCAGCACCTGCATCTGCATCGTGAAGCCTCGGTCCCGGTTAAACCGAATCGACTCGAGGCCATCGACGAGCGTGCTCTCGGCCTTCCGGATGAACTGCGCCTGCTTCGAGTAGAAGTCGAGGTCGCGCTCCACGAAGCGCACGAAGTCCGCCGAGCCATGCAGCCCGAGCTTGTCCTTCTGGTCCCGCACCCAGCGGTGGAACTCCGAGCCGATGCGCTCGTAGTCCTTGTTCTCGGCGCCCTTCTTGCCCGGCCGAATCGTCTCGGCGTGCCGCGCCCGCAGCCAGCTCTTGAAGAAGTCGACGTCCTCCTCGGGCCCCAGTTCGCGCAGGGCCTGGATGTGCTTCTTCCAGCTCTCGTTGACGGTGCGCTGGTCGGCCTCGTGCGTGATGTTCGCGAGCACATAGCCCTTGAGCATCTCGGGGAGGCTGAGCGAGAGCCCCCGGTCGTTCATGGTCTCGAAGATCGTGTAGGCATCTTCGTCCGAGTACGCCTCGATCTCCACGAGGTGGACGTTCTCGCGAAGCCAGTCGATGAAGTAGGGCAGCGCCTCCCCGGTCAGCTCCTCTGGGAAGTGGTCGTTGATGTTGTCGTAGCGGGCAGCGATGTTCTGCACCGACTCGCTCGCACCCTTGGGGTCGAAGGTCTCCCCGAGGAAGAGCTTCTCCATACACGCGGCCCGGTCGGGCACGTCGAGGTTGAAGCTTCGCCTGCCGTACTTCTCTCCGAAGATCAGCCTCTCCACGGGGACCTGGTGCTCGCGCCCTTCCTGGAGGTGGTGGAGGTAGATCAAGAGCAGCGTCAGCGTCGTGAGCCGCTGCTGCCCGTCGACGATGAACTTCTGGCTGCGCTTGTGGCTGATGACGATCGAGCCGAGGAAGTAGTGCCCGTACTCCTCGACCGCGCCGCGCTCGTGTTCGGGCTCGTAGAAGTCGAGGAACTTCCCGGAGAGGTCGTCGATCAGCTCCTGAACCTGCCGCTCCTGCCAGGCGTACTCGCGCTGGTAGAAGTCGATCGTGTAGCGAGCGCCGTCGAGGAGTTCGCGGACGGTCCGGGCGCGGCCGTCGATCCGCTTCACGCGGCCTCCTTGGAGGTGACGTCGACCTTGCCGGTGACGGCGGCGGTGATGACGGCTTGACGGTACTCACGGAGCAGCTCGCTGCTTCGGGACACGCTCGCCGCTAGCCGGTCGGCCTCCGCCAGCCGCCTACTGAGGACCTCACCAATCTCCTTCTGCTCGTCAAGCGGCGGCAGAAGTAGGGGGGCGGCTAGGAACTCCCCGTGGTTCAGATCAGGGATCGTTGTCGTCCCAGCCATCTTCCTCAGATACTCGTGAACCGGACGGCAACGCAGGTAGTTGACGAGGAAGAGGCGATCGAGTCTTGACCGGCTGTAGTCTACTTTAAAGAAGTTGTTGTGGAATGCTCCACGCTGGTCGGTGATGACCTCCCCTGTCGCTCCGGTCCGAGACAACAAGACATCATCGGGTTGGCACCGCACCCGCCTCGGCGGGTTCACGATGTACTCCCGGACGTAGTCCTCGGAGGTGGCGTGGATAGAGCGCACCGTCAGGTACTCCACCGCGCCCTCACACGGCTCGTAGAGCCGCTCCGACCGAGGGATTTGCAGCCCCTGCTGGGCTCGGCATGCATGCCGGAAGCGAACAACCTCCCAATGCGCCGGGATCTCGCCGAGCCACTCGATGCCGGAGTCCTTCATGGGGACGTTGGGGTCGAGGCCCTTGGTGACGGCCTGGGTGATGAGGGCCTGGCGCTTCTCCTCAAGCAGGGCGATGAGCCGCTCCTTCTTCTCGATCAGCGCGTCGATGGCCGCCGTCTTCCGGTCGAGAAAGTCGGCGATGGCCCTCTGCGCGCCGCGAGGTGGCAGGAGCACCTCGACCGAACGGAAGTCCGACCTAGTCAGGATCTGGCGAGTAGTTCCCTTCGCCAGGAGTGCGAGCTGCCGCTGAACCAGAGGGCTGTTGAAGAGGTGCCGGCGGAAGCAGTGCTCAACCGTGGGCGGCGGCGAGAACCTAACTAGGTGATAGCTGAATACTGTTCCCGGCATGTCTTCTTCGACAACTGCCGCTGCGCCAATCTCGTCGGCCGTCTCGGAGCTTGGAGTGAAAAGTACGTCGCCCTTGCGAAGTGAGCACCCACGGGCTTTCGTCGGCGGCGCGGTCACTTTCATGTAGTGGGCGTCCGGCCGAAGCAGGCCGGTGACGTTCCCGTACACGTCGGTGTAGTTGACCATGGCTACAGGCACCTCGCCGTCCACCGACTTCTTGTCGATCCCGCTCGCATCGAACCGACCGAGCTGACCAAGACGAATGCGCTTCCACTCGCGGGGCGCGTCGTGGATCCAAGCCTGGGGTGTCGTCATGTCAGCACCTCGCCGAGCATCCCTTGGATCTCGTCCTCGAGCGCCTTGATGTCGGCCTCGATTTCGCTGAGCGGCCGCAGTGTCTCGTACTCGTAGAAGTGCCGTGTGAACGGGATCTCGTAGCCGACCTTGGTCTTCGACTCATCGACCCAGGCGTCGGGCACGTGGGGCTTCACCTCCCGCTCGAAGTACGCCTCAATCGACTCCTTGAGCGGCACGTTCTCGGTGTCGCGTAGATCGGTATCCGGCTCGGGCTCGCCTTTCTTGTCGACGCACAGGTCGGCGTCGTCGTCCCGCTCGGAGAGCGCGGACCGCACCGCCTTCTTGATCGAGGCGGGCAGCTTCAGGTCGGCGGCCTTGAGCACCGCCTTGAGGGCCTTCTCGAACTCGGGCCGCTTGGTGTAGACCCGGTCGCCGCCCATCGCCTCGAGCGCGGACACGAGCGCCACCTGTAGCTCGACGCCCTCTTGGATCTCCTTGGCGGCCTTCTCGCCCTTCTTCTTGCTCTTGGCGAGGTTCTGAAAGCTCCGCTCCTCCTGGAGCCGCTCGATGCGCTCGGCCGACGCCTGGAAGTTCAGCCGCAGGGGGCGCTCGACGGTGATCTTGTGGAACCCGAAGTCCTCGTTGTCGAAGACCTTGCTCAGCTCGCCCTCCTCGAAGTCCCCGTAGATGCGGCACACCTCGGCGATGTGCTCGTCGCTCAGCTCGTTCCTCTTGTTGCCCAGCGACTTCCGCATCTTCTGGTAGAGGTCCACCGCGTTGATGAGCTGGACCTTGCCCTTGCGGTGCGCCGGCTTTCGGTTCGTCACGATCCAGACGTAGGTGGAGATCCCCGTGTTGAAGAAGAGCTGGTCGGGCAGCGCGACGATCGCCTCGAGCCAGTCGTTCTCGAGGATCCAGCGGCGGATCTCGCTCTCGCCCGAGCCGGCGTCCCCGGTGAAGAGCGGCGAGCCATTGAAGACGATGGCCAGCCTGCTCCCGCCGTCGGCCGGCGTCTTCATCTTCGAGATCATGTGCTGGAGGAAGAGGAACGAGCCGTCGTTGATGCGGGGCGTGCCGGCGCCGAAGCGGCCGGCGAAGCCGAGGGACTCGGCCTCCTGCTCGACGACCTTCTGGACCTTCTTCCACTCCACCCCGAAGGGCGGGTTCGAGAGCATGTAGTCGAAGGTCGCGCCCTGGTGGCCGTCCTCGCTGAAGCTGTTGCCCCGGGCGATGTTCCCCGGGTTCTCGGCCTTCAGGAGCATGTCCGCCTTGCAGATGGCGTAGCTCTCGTCGTTCAGCTCCTGCCCGTAGACCTCGAGGTGTGCATCTGGGTTCAGCTCGGCGAGGTAGTCCTCGGCCACCGAGAGCATCCCGCCCGTCCCGCAGGCCGGGTCGAAGAGCGTCTTCACGACCCCCTTCTTCGTGAGCACGTCCCGGTCCTCCATGAAGAGGAGGTTCACCATCAGGCGGATCACCTCTCGGGGCGTGAAGTGCTCACCGGCCGTCTCGTTGGACTGCTCGGCGAAGCGCCGGATCAGGTCCTCGAAGATCGAGCCCATCATGTGGTTGGGCACCGCCTCGGGCCCGAGGTCGACCTCGGCGAACCGCTCAGTGACGAGGAACAAGATGTTCGCCTCGTCGAGCCGCGCGACCGACTCCGGCAGCTTGAACCGCTCGATGAAGATCTCCCGCACGTTCTCGCTGAACCCCTTGATGTAGGCCAGCAGGTTCGCGGCGATGTGGTTCGGGTCGTCGAGCAGCCGCGCGAAGTCGAGCTTCGACACGTTGTGGAAGTGGACCCCGGTGAGCCGATTCAAGATCGGATCGAGGTTCTTCACGTCCCCACCCTTCAGCTTCCCGTACCGCTCCAGCACCTTGCCCTTCGACGGCGCCAGCACGCAGTCCAGCCGCCGCAGGACCGTGAACGGCAAGATCACCTTCCCGAAGTCGTACTGCTTGAAGTCCCCGCGGAGCAGGTCGGCGATGCCCCAGATGAAGCTCGACGCCTCGGAAAAGGACTGGAACTGGCGGGAAGGCTTGGGAGCCTCGGGGGAGATGTGGGTCTGGCTCATGTCGTCGCTAACGGAAGGCGGTCCGTGCCCGCTGGCGGGGACGGTACCAAGTTCTCGACAACTGCAAAGACTCGCCTGCCGTGTCCGACGAAGGAATCCTCGGTGTTGGGCCGGTGGGGCCTAGCCTCCCTCCTTCCGGTCTCCGCTGTCGTTGGGTTTCGGAGGCGTCGGAGGCGCTACATGTTTGGGCGACGGCGCACGCCTAGGTGGGCGGTGCTCGGGCGACGCGGGCTGGTGGGAAACGCCCGGTCCGGAGGGCGACCTCGGACGGTAGCTCGCCGGGATCCGCTGGCGCTTGTCCTCACCGTCTCCAGTCATCCTTCGCCACCGGCCTGCTTGCTGGCGCCGCCGTTCCCGCCCTCTATGCTGGGCTTCGGCGCCGCTGTTTTGGGTGAAGGTGCTTTGCGAGGCGGTCGGGCGGCCCCCTTCGGCTGAAGGGACTTCTCGATCGTCTTGGGCTGGTAGCTGTCTTGGCGAGTCTCTTTGGGCATAGGCGGCGTAGTAGTGTACCAGCAGATCCGTGCCCAGCCCCTCGTCAGTAGACGCTCTGGTGATTTTCGCCGTCGCGATGCTTCCGGGCATCGTGGCGTCGCGCACCTGGCTCTCCGTCGCAGGGCTTCGGCCCGAGAGCTTCAAGGAGTACCGGCTTGGCAGCATCTTTGTCTGGTCGGCAGCGAGCGGTCTCGCGGCTCTCCTCAACGCGGCCCGTCTGACCGGGGCGTTGGATGCTTCGCTGGCAGGCGATCTCAGGTGGTCCGACGCCGCGATTCTCACGGCGCACCTCTTCGTCGGACCGTGGCTAACCGCGCTCGGACTCGGGGTCCTCGCGCGTCGTGCGGTATGGGCGCAAGGTGTTCTCCAGTTCCTCGGCGTGATTCGGCCCGGCTCCCGAACGCCTTGGGACGAACTCTTCGGAGACACGCAGAGCATGCAGGTCACGTTCAGCTGGGAGGGCCGGACCTTCTACGGCTACTTCTCGAAGGCCGACACTGAGGGCACGCAGCTCTACGTGGAGGACGTCTGCTTCGAAGCGGATGGCGAGTGGTGGCCTGTGCCGGAGATGACCGGTGCATTGATTCTCGATGGTGGCGATCACGTCTTCTGGCTTCACGAGCCCCTGGCCTCACAGCTAGATTTCGAAGCCCCTCCAACGGGCTCCAAGGAAGCCGAGTCAGATCCGAACGCACCCGCGCCGGGGCAGAGCCATGACCACCCTCAGGAGTCGTCGTCCTCCGACCACCCATCGACCCTTCCCGAGACGACGGCCGAGCACTCCGGCGTTCCCGACAGCGAGAGGGTCACTACCGAAGGCGATCCACATCCGGCTCCGTCGGACGAACCGGACATGGAGAACCATGCAGGCCAGCCACCGATCGAGGCGGAGGTGGTGAGAACCGGGACAGCGGAAGAAGACAAGGCTGGCAACGACTGACGTTCCGGTCGCAATGGACCCTTCACCATGAGGTGGGCAGGGTCCCAGACCCAATCCCACGGCAGGGGCGGGGGCATCTGAGGCCTACGGCAGGGACGGGAGCTGGTCGGGGCATCATGGTCGTCCTCCGAGCGCGCGCCGTTCCCGCTCGTCGGCAATGTGGTCGATGCCTGCCGGAATGGACCGCGATCCCGGTTGTTGGCATGATACGGAGGCCTCATGGCCTGGCGCCTTCCCGACCACGACCATCGAACCTATCCACGGAACCCTCTCGAAGCGGTGATCGTGCAGCTGCGGTTCGACCCGATCCTCAAGGTGGGCGACCGCGTAGCCGACTTCCAGGACGGCATTCGCGGGCGCTTCCCCAAGTTTGAGGTGCAGGAGACGCAGTCCTTCGAGATCAATCCCGCCCTGGGAGTGCGCACACGGAACGAACGTGAGTTCCGGTTCCAGACGAAGGACGCCAGCGGCACGGTGTTTCTGAGCACCCACGCGGTTGCCCTCGAGACACGGGCTCACATCGAGCGGGACGCACTGCTAGGCGATTTCGCTGCGGTCATGAAGGCGCTCCGCGCGGTCTATGACCCGGTTAGCCCGCTACGGCTCGGTCTACGCTACGTGAACCTCCTCGACCGGAAGCGGATCGGCGCCGACCTGCAGACCGAGGTGGCTTGGGGCGACCTGGTCGCACCCGATTTCATCCACGTGCCCTGCGGACTGGCTGATCTCGAGGGAATTTCGTTCGGCTCGGAGTTCTCGGGAGGTTTGGATGGTGGCCGACTGACTCTGCGTTATGGGATGGTGCCCGAGCCGGAGCGCGAGGCGCGCTTCCGACTCGACATCGACCGGTACGCTGAGCAAGACCTGGACGTCGATGCTATCCAAGACACGCTCATGCGCTTTGCAGGGGACATCTTCAGCGTGTTCCGCACTGCGGCCGGGCCCGAGCTTTTGCGTTGGATGAGAGAAGGGACGAGGAAATGAAGGAGAAGATGTTGGCGTTTGCTCATGGCTCCTACGTTCCGGCCACGTCCCCAGGCCCGCAGAGGATCGAGTACTCGATCACTGGCTCGACGGGCACACCGCTGCCCTCCGATCTCAAGCCGCTGGTGGTCGAGACGGGTACTGGAGCACTTCACGCCGCACCCAACCCATGCGATGTCGTCCATGAAGCGGCGTCGGTGATCGAAAAGGTGGCCCTCCTCCCGACGACCGATGCCGGCAACGCGCTGGTGGACGAGCTTCTGTCCAAGCACACCAAGGGTCTAGCGGTGCGTAAGCCGTTGGAGCGGCGTTTGAAGAAGTAGCATGGCGGAGGGGGATCGCTGGCCGCCCATCCACGACTTCGAGGGGCTGGTCGACTACATTCGGCAACTGGCGACGGCCGACGATCTCGGTTCGAGATTCTGGTCCCTGGCGGATCTTCGGGACGACCGGCTTCCTCAGCCCTGCCACGGGGATATTCTCGAACTGCCGGCTTCTGTCCCGGTGATTGCAGACGACGGCGTCCCGGCTCTCACGGATGAGCGCGAGCACTGGCTCGTGGTCGGCAACTCATGTGACTCGGACCGAGCCATCGAAGAGGTGGAGTGGACCCAGGTCGTACCTCTGGCCGTTCTCGGTACCGCGAACGAGGTCGGCAAGGAGCGCCTCTCCCAGCTGAAGCAGTACGATGCGTTCCGCGGCTTCTATGTGCCGCCGTGGCCAGGTGGCGACGAGCTTCACCGGCTGGGTAGCTTCCTTCAACCCGTGACGTTGCACCGCGGAGCGGTCGGAACCCACGCCAGGATCGTAGCGCGCATGCAGACCCACGCCTGGGTCCTGCTTCACGCCTGTCTGATTCGCTTCTACGCGCGGGGCGACGGGAGGCACGACTGAGTCGGGCGCTCCCCGCCTGTCACGCAGACAGACACAGCAGCTCACTCCAGCCGCTCCAACCACTTGGAATGCCTTGACTTCTTCGCCCCCTCGCCCTGGATTGAAAATCCCCGTGTCGACGGTTCGATTCCGCCTCTGGGCACCCAAGAAAGCCTCGCGATTCCGCGGGGCTTTTGCTTTTTCGGGCCCGCGTACGCTCGGGGCTCGCCGCATCGCGACCGCCGGCGAGCTGTGGGCCAGGGGGCGGTCGGGGCGCACGGGGGCGCGCCCCGGCGCGTCACTCGATGGTGAAGCCGACTTCGATGACCACCTGGTAGTGGGCGACCTTGCCGTTCTCGATGTGGCCGCGGGTCTCCTGGACCTCGAACCAGCGGAGGTGGTCGATGGACTCGCCGGACTTGGTGATGGCGTTCTGGATGGCGTCCTCGATGGAGTCCGTGGAGGAGCCAGCGAGCTTGATCATCTTGTAGGTGTTCTCGGACATGGGCCGTCTGTAGGGTCGCGACCCCTCGCGTCCAGCCGAGTCCCTCGGCGCTCGATCACGACTCGTCGAGGGCGAGGGCCCGGCGGCCCATGCCGAGGATCGCGTCGCGCAGGAAGGCCTCCACGGCCGCGGCGTCGCTCCCGGTCTCGGCGGCGCGGTCGGAGAGCGCGAAGCCCACGAGCAGGTGCTCGATGCCCATCATCGTGAGGCGCCAGCGCTCCGGGTCGCCGCCCACGAGGGCGGCGGCCATCTTGGCGCCTTGCTCGAGCGCGCGGAAGGCCGGCTGGCGTCGTCGGGCGAGGAGCTCGCCGCGCTGGAGCGTGTCGAGATGACGAGTCAGGAGGAGCTCGCGGTGTTCCACCGCGAGGCGGTGGATCCGAAGACACATCTCGACCAGGAGCTCCTGTCGGTCTTCCGCGGCGGGGAGCGCGACCATCGTCTCCCGCAGGATCCGGTCGAGCCCCTCGTGCCAGGGATCGGTCAGCGCGTCGACGAGCTGCTCCATCGCGGAGAAGTAGTACTGGACGCTGCCCACGCTCACTCCCGCCCGCTCGGCGACCTTGCGGAAGGAGAGCGAGTGCCGCCCCTGCTCTTCGACGAGCTGCTGGGCGGCCTCGAGGATCTTGTCGTGGGTGTCCATCCGGGGCGTCGCGAGGATACCTCAGGGGCGAGCGCCGAGCGGGGTCGTGGCCGGCTTTCGTCGGGCGACCGCGCCGAGGACCAGGGGAACGATCGCCAGGACGAACGCGAGGACTCCGAAGACCACCGCCGTGAGGCCCAGCTTGGCGTCGGCGAGCGCCGCGTCGGTCAACACGGCGACCTCTTCGGCGCTCGCGCCGGCTCCGGCCATCGCTTCGGCCGCTCCGCTCAGCTCGAGGTAGCGACCGACCGACGCGGCGACGCCCGCGAGGAGTCCGCCGCCGAGCCAGGCGAGGGCGGCGGTGCGCTTGCGGACGCTGGTCAGGAAGGTGGAGGCGAAGGCGGCGATGACGATCAGCGCCGCGGGCAGCAGGACCTTCGCCATGCCCTGCTCGAAGAGCATCATGCTGGCGCCGGCGGCGAGTCCGCCTCCGAGGGCCAGGGTCCAGGCGAGAGCGGTCTTGGGGGATTCGTGAGTCATGGGATCTCCGGTTCGTGAGGATGAGGTCGACGACGCCTCGTCGCGCCGTCCATCCGCTCTACGGAGCCGCCGCGGCACGCTCCCCCGCGGCCGTCATACGCCGTATGGGCGCTGGGGCTCGCCACGACCGGCTCGCGGGTCGCGCGGGTCGAGGGCGCGCACTAGGCTCGGCGAGTGATCGATGCGGTCAACGCCGGGGCGGCCTTGGTCTGTCTGGGGCTCGCGCTGGGGCTCGCCGGGGGGCTCGAGCTGCGCTTCCGGGACTCCGGCGACGGCGCGGCGGTGGTGGCGACGGGCTCGGTGGAGGACGCGACGGGGACCGCGGTGCCGGTGGCGCGCTACGCGCGGGTGGCCAGCGGGACGACGCTGGGCGACCAGATCCTCGACGCGATCCTGGAGCCGGAGCGGCTGGTGGCGGTGACCGGGGAGTCGCTGCGCAGCTCGGAGACGCCTTGGCGGCACGCGGGGCGCGAGACCATCGAGGACCTGGCGGACCTGGAGACGTTGATCGCGCTGGCGCCCGAGGTGCTGGTGGTCTCCAACGTGGCCGAGGCGCGCCGGGTGGCGCGACTGCGCGAAGCGGGGCTGCGGGTCTTCGACATCGGGTCCGCTTCGGGAGTGGACGCGGTGGTGGCCACGGCGGCGGACCTGGGCCGCTTGGTCGGCGCGCCGGAGCGGGGCGAGCAGCTCGGGGCGCGCTTCCGCGAGCGGATGAACGCCATCGCCGACGCCGATGGGCCGCGACCCGGAGGCGTCTACGTGGGCGCCTGGGGCAACCAGCTCTTCGGCGGCGCGGCGGGGACCAGCTACCACGACGTGCTGACCGCGGCGGGACTCCGGGACGTCGCCGCCGACGCCGGGCACCGGGGCTGGCCGCGCTACGACACCGAGCAGCTCCTCGGGATGGATCCCGATTGGTTGGTGGTGCCGGCGGGCACCGCGGGCGACCTGTGCGAGCGCGAGGCCTTCGCGCCGCTGCGCGCGTGTCGCTCGGGGCAGGTGGCGGCGATCGACGACCGACTGCTCGGGGATCCGGGGCTGGGGATGTTGCCGGCGGCGGAGGCCCTGCACCGGCGGGTCTTCGGCGTCTCCTCCGACTGACCGAGGGGGCCTTTCGCGTCCCGCGCGCGGGACGGAATCGGCTCGCCGGGGGGGCCGTATGGCCTACACTCGGCGCGCCGTGCATGGGGGGCCACAGTCTGCGGGTCGGGTGATCGATCGCTACGAGATCCTGGAGGAGATCGGAGCGGGAGGTTTCGGCCGCGTGTATCGGGCGCGCCATCAGGTCCTGGGCCGGATGGTGGCGCTGAAGGTGCTCTTGGCGCGGCGCGAGCGCGAGCGCTTCCTGCGCGAGGCCGCGGTGCTGGCCCAACTCGATCATCCGAACATCGTGCGGATCTTCGACTCCGGGGTCACCGCGGCGGGCGAGCCCTTCCTGGCGCTGGAGCTCCTGGAGGGCGAGACCCTCGCGCAGCGGATGCAGACCACCGGCGCCCAGCGCTCCTGGGAACTCCGCGCTACATCGCGCCGGAGGTGATCCGAGGAGCTCCCGCGGACGAGCGTGCGGACATCCGGGCCGCGGGGATGCTGCTCTACGAGATGCTGCTGGGGCGCCCGGCGTACCCGGGGACTCCGGACGAAGCGCTCCGGGCGATCGCCCAGGGACCGCCGGCGCCGCTGCGTGCGCTGGCGCCCTCGTTGCCCCCGCTGCTCTTCGACGTGGTCGAGTCCGCGCTGGCCTACGATCCGACGCGCCGCTTCGCGAGCGCGGGCGCCTTCCGCAACGCGCTGCTCCGCGCCAGCCAGCCGCGGCCGGTCAAGAAGACGACCTTCGTCGACTTCGCCATCGGGGCGATGGACACCGACGAGGACGACCTCTTCCCGACCACGGAGCCGAAGCCGCCCGGGCGGGTCAGCGGGATCCGGGCGCCGGGGTCGGTGCCGGGAGTGGACCGGCCGAGCTCGAGCGGGGGCGCGCCGGTGCCGCGGCCGAGCGGGCCGCCGGCCACGATCCCGGCGCGACCCTCGAACCGACCGGTCGCGCCCCACGTCGCGCCGCGTTCGTCGATGCCGCCGCGTTCGTCGATGCCGCCGCGCTCGTCGATGCCGCCGCGCTCGTCGATGCCGCCGGGTTCTGGGCCCTCGTCGAAGGGCGTGATGGCGATGACCACCGCGGGCCGTGGACCGCGGCGGCCGTCGCGGCTGGTCCTGCTCCGGGTGCTGGCCGGGGTCGTCGGGGCGCTGGTCGCGTTCGGGGTGACGCTGCTCCTACTGACCCGAGACTCCGCGGAGCCCCCGGCCGCGGCGACGCCGTCGGCCCAGGACGCTCCGGCGGCGCCGACGCCGGTGACCGAGGAGCGCCTGGTGATCCCGCCGCAGGTCCAAGTGGTGGAGAAGCCCAAGCCGCCCGGGGGCGAACTGCTCGCGCAGGGCCCGGCCGACGACGAGGCGACGGACGGCGAGGGCGAGGCGCCAGAAGAGCCGACGGGCGAGGCCGATCGGAGCCGCTCCGAGGCCTCCTCATCGGGGGCCCCGGCGCGACGACGGAGAGCGCGACGGGCCCGGTCGGAGTCGGCGACGGCCTCCGAGGACAGCGGCCCGACGGTCTCCTATCGCTACTGTCATCTGTCCGATGGGACCTCGGATCGCATCTTGATGGGCAGCCTCGGGGAGCGCCTCGAAGCGGTGAATGCGGCATGTCCCCAGCGGCGCTACCGAGTCCTCGCGAGGTACGAAGAGGGGGAGCGGGTCTCGCTGCGGGTGGACGGCGACGCGAGCTCGTCCGACTGTCTCCTGCGCCGCGTGCGCCCCGCCGTGCCCCAGACGCTCGGCTCGATGACCGGTGCGTTCACCTGCTTCTTCGAATGAGCGGGTCGCTGCCGCTCGTGAGCGGCGGGTGTTCAGGAAGTGGTCGTCGGGTGGGCGAAGGCGCGCGTCGGACGCGGCGTCGCGGACCCGCCGCGGGCTTTCGGCTCGTCGGGGGACGGCACGCTCGTTGCTGTCACCTCGGGATATGAAGACCTGGTTCGCTTGTCTGCTCGTGGTCGCGCTCGGATGCTCCGAGGAGTTGGGGACCCCTGCCACCGATGACTCCGCGCCCGTCGACGGGGGGTCGCGGCGGCGCGACGGAGGCCCGTCCGGCGACGACGGCGGCACCGAGCTCGAAGACGGCGGGACCCCCGAGCCCGACGACCTGGGGGCCCCGGAGCCCGAGCCCGAGCCCTGCCGGACCCACATCACCTACGGGTCGGCGTGGATCCACTCGCCGGACCGCACCACCGACTACGACGTCACCGACGGCCGGGTGACCTGGGATGGCTCCTGCCAGCGGGACGGCTCGGGGAACTCCTTCGCCACCTTGAGCAACGGGTGGCAGCCCTACTTCGAGGGCGTGGGCTCCTGCGTCATCGCGCTCGACGTGAGCGGCGCGTGCGAGGACTCGCCGCCCGACCGCTGCACCACCCGCATCGGCTACGGGTCCTCGTGGCTGCGCGCGCCCGGGCACCCCAACGACTTCGACGACGTGAACGGCGTGGTGACCTGGGATGGGACCTGCGGGGGCAGCGGGAGCTCCCGGCCGGCGCCGCTCTCCAACGGCTGGGTTCCCCACTTCGACGGCACCTGCGACATGGCCTTCCGCTACGAGCAATGCGGCGGTCTCTTCGCGAACCCGGTGGTGCCCACCGACTGTCCGGACCCCGGCGTGACCCGCGCGGGGGACCAGTACGTGATGGCCTGCACCTCCGGCGGGTTCGTGATGCGCACCTCGCCGGACCTGGTCCACTGGTCCACCGCGGGCCGGGTCTTCCCCTCGGGGAACCCGGGTAACCCCACCTGGGCCACCCGGGACTTCTGGGCCCCGGAGATCCACCGGGTGGGCGACCACTGGGTGGTCTACTACAGCGCGCGGCACTCGGATGGGCACCTCTCGGTGGGCGCGGCCCGGGCCGACGACGTGCTGGGTCCCTACACCGACATCGGGCACCCGCTGGTCTACGACCCGAACCCCGGGGTCATCGACGCGCACTTCTTCGAGGCGCCCGATGGCCGCCGCTTCCTCACCTGGAAGGTCGACGGCAACGCGGTGGGGCAGCGGACTCCGATCTACATCCAGCCCCTGGCCGACGACGGGCTCTCGCTCACCGGATCCCGTACCCAGATCCTGACCAACGATCGCTCCTGGGAGGGCGCCCTGGTCGAGGGCCAGTGGATGATCCACGAGGGCGACTACTACTACCTCTTCTACAGCGCGAACGGGTACGCGACCTCGCGCTACGCGGCGGGCGTGGCGCGCGCGACCTCGCCCACCGGGCCCTTCACCAAGCTCGGCGATCCCATCCTCACCTCGAACCATGCGTTCGGCGGACCGGGCCACGGCTCGGTGGTCCGGGGTCCCAGCGGCGAGTGGGTCCACGTGTACCACTCCTGGCTCGCCGGTAGCGTCGGCGGGTCGCCCGGCCGCGTGGCGCTGGTCGATCGCCTCGCCTGGCGCGACGGCTGGCCGCGCATGGACGCCAGCCCGAACCCGCGCTCCCAGCCGATGCCCTGATCAGGACCGCGGGAGCCGGAGGACGAAGCGGGCGCCGCCGAGCTCGGAGGGGAGGGCGGCGACCTGGCCGCCCAGGCTCTCGACGAGCTCGCGCACGACCGAGAGCCCGAGGCCCTGGCGGGAGAGCTCGCCGTGGAAGCGGGAGCGTTCGTCCCAGACGCGCTGGTAGTCGTCCGCGTCGGGGAGGCCCTGGCCGTCGTCCTCGACGCTGATGGTCACCAGCTCGCCCATGCCCGTGGCGTCGGCGACGATCCGCGAGCGGGCGAAGCGGCTCGCGTTGGAGAGGAGGTTCTCGAAGCAACGCCGCATGGCGGTGCGGTCAGCCTGGACCAGCAGCCCATCGGGCGGCGTGACGCACTCGATGGGCGACCCGGTGCGCCGGAGGTCGACGCAGACCTCGCGGAGGAGCGCGCCCACGTCGAGGTTCACCGGGAAGCTCTGGGGCGCGCGGCCCTCGGCGAGCACCGCGCTCGCGTGGCGCGCGCTGCGGCAGAGGATCTCCACGGTCTCCAGGACCTCGTCGAGCTCGCGGACGCCCTCGTGCTCCTCGAGGTGCTCCAGGCCCAGCACCAGGGTGTTCAGGGGCGTGGCCAGGTCGTGGAGCACGCCGCGGGTCCGGCGGGCCGGCTCCGACGCGCGGACCAGGGAGACATTGGCCTGGGCGAGCTGGCGCTCGGAGCGTTCGGCGCGGTGGGCCCGGCGGATGAGATCCATCTCCGCGCTCACCGCCAGGGAGAGATCCTCGAGGATGGCCAGCTCGCGCTCGGTCCACGGGTGGGGTTGGACGTCGATGGCGCAGAAGCTGCCCAGCACGTGGCCGTCGTCGGTGGTGATGGGGAAGCCCGCGTAGGCGCGGACGCCCAGGTCGGCGATGGCCGGGTTGTCGTGGAGCGTGGGGTGCTCGAGGGCGTCGGTGAAGATCAGCGGCTCGTGGGAGACGACCACGTGGCTGCAGAAGGAGTGGGAGAGCGGCAGGGTGCGCGCGTCGGGGTCGGGCAGGCCGGCGGCGCTGGCGAAGAACTGGCAGCTGTCGTCCACCAGGGAGACCGCGGTCACCGGGATCTCCAGCGCGGTCCGACCGAGGCGCACGAAGCGGTCGAGGGTCGGTTTCGACGCGCCCCCCATCAGACCGGTCTCCGCCAAGGCCCGCAGGCGAGCCACCCCCGCGAGAGCGACGTGCATCGCTCCCGTACCCCCCATTCCCTGTTCCACGGAACTCATTGTCGTGTGTATGACCCGCCAAAGCCAGCGTTACCCGAATCGGGGACAGGGAGCCAGGGCGGCGATCGGCTACGCTCGCCGCAGCGATGGCGAACGAGACATGGCTGGGCGGCGAGGGGCCCGGGAGCGTCGGGGTGGTCGGCGGGGGGACCGCGGGGCTCTTGGCCGCCCTCGCGCTCCGGCGCCGGTTCCCCCGGCTCGCGGTGACGGTATTGGCCTCGAGCGCCATCCCGCCCATCGGTGTGGGCGAGGCGACGACCACCCTGATGCCGCCCTTCCTGCACGGGACCCTGGGGCTCGATCCCGTGCGCTTCTTCCGGGAGGTCCGGCCGACCTTCAAGCTGGGCATCGACTTCCTCTGGGGCCGCCCCGCGCCGCATCGCTTCGTCTACCCCTTCGGCGACGCCGACCCCATCGAGGCGCTGGCGCACGACGGGCACCTGGGGAACCAGTCGTGGGTCGCGCGCTTGGTCGAGCGCGGCGCGGCCCCGGTGTTGCGCGGCCCCGATGGGCGCACGGTGTCCCTGCTGGATCGGGTGAAGTTCGCCTACCACCTCGACAACGCGCGCTTCCTGGCCTTCCTCGCCGCCGCGGCCGACGAGCGGGGCATCGCGCGCGAGGAGGCGACCCTGGCCGAGGTCGAGGTCGGCCCCGAGGGGGTCCGCGCGCTGCGGCTCGAGAGCGGGGAGCGACGGACCTTCGATCTCTACGTCGACGCCAGCGGGTTCCGCGGCGTGCTGGTGGAGGCGCTGGGGAACCCCTGGGTCGACCATGGCGATCGGCTCCTCTGCGACCGCGCGTGGGTCACCACCGTGCTCCAGAGCGAGACGGCGCCCGCGACCACCGCGGAGACGATGGACGCCGGCTGGTGCTGGCGGATCCCCGTGCGCGGCGAGGACCACCGCGGTTACGTCTTCGCCTCCGCCTTCCTGGACGACGAGGTCGCCGCCGCCGAGCTCCTTCGGCGGGAACCGGAGGCCAACGAGCCCTGGTTGGTGCGCTTCCGCTCGGGGCGCCGCGAGCGCTTCTGGGATCGCAACGTGGTCGCGCTGGGGAACGCCCAGGGCTTCGTGGAGCCGCTGGAGTCGACGGCGCTGCACCTGGTGATCGCCAGCATCGTGCGGCTGACGCGGGGGTTGGCCGGGGAGCCGCAGGTCGAGGCCGCGAACCGCGCCCTGGCCGGTCATTGGGACTACCTCGCGTCGTTCCTGGCGCTGCACTACCGGTACAACCACCGCCGCGAGACGCCCTTCTGGGAGCACGCGCGCGCGGCGGCGACGCTGGGCGCGCTGGACGCCGTCGCGGAGCGGGTGGCGAGGGAGGGGCCCTTCCTGCACGCGGGCGGCGCGGTCCATCCCGCGGCGGATCCGGCCTTCGGGTTCAGCGGCGTGATGACGCCGCTGCTGGGTCAGGGAGCGGCCCACGGCCCGCTGACGCCGGCGGTCGACGCCGCGGCGTGGCGGGCGCGGACGGCGGCCCACGAACGGCTGCTCCGCTGGGCGTTGCTCCAGGCCGACGCGCTGCAGGTGCTGGACGCCGAGCCGGCCCATCTGCAGGCGCTGATGGCGCCGGGCTCGTGGCTCTCGGGAGCGGCGGAGCGCACCGAAGGCGGAGCGGTCGGGCCGCGCTCGGGGACCACCGGGACCGGAGTCCACGACCATCTGCTTCGCTCGGTGCGCGCCTGAGCGGCGTGGCGGAGCGGGGCGAGGGATGGCAGAACGGAGAGGTGGACGACGAGGTGATGGTGGTGTGCCCCTGGTGCTTCCAGGGCCAGCTCTTGGTGGTCGACCCCGAGACCCGCGGGCGCCTCGTGCAGGACTGCGACGTGTGTTGTCGGCCGTGGAACGTCACCGTCGACCGCGACATGGACGGCACACCGCTGGTCCACGTGGACCGCGCGTGAACCGGTCGCGGCTGCTGGCCCGACCGGACCACCGCGCACTCGATGGGCCACTGGGATTACTCCACCGGGTTCCGCTGCTGCGCCGATCGAGCGCGGCCCGATCGTCGGGCCCATGAGCACGATCGGTCCGCGGGTGCTAGACCCAACGGCTCATGCGCGCCGTTTGCGTCTACTGCGGGTCGAACCCCGGCTCCGATCCCGTCTACCTGGACGCGGCGCGAGCCCTGGGACGGACGATCGCCGAAGCCGGGCTGGGCGTGGTCTACGGCGGCGCCCGTGTGGGCCTGATGGGCGCGATGGCCGACGCCGCGCTCGCCGCCGGCGGCTCCGTGGTGGGCATCTTGCCGGGGGCGCTGCGCGACCGCGAGCTGGCGCACCCGGGCCTGACCGAGCTGATCATCGTGGACTCGATGCACGAGCGGAAGGCGATGATGGCCGAGCGCGCCGACGCCTTCGTGGCTCTGCCCGGCGGGCTCGGGACCCTCGAGGAGCTCTTCGAGGTCCTCACGTGGGCCCAGCTCGGGATCCACGCCAAACCCTGCGGCGTCCTGGACGTGGCCGGGTACTGGGCGCCGCTGCTCCGTTTCCTGGACCGCTCGGTGGAGCAGGGCTTCATGACGCAGCTCAGCCGGGACCTGCTCTTGGCCGCCGAGGACCCGGCGACGCTCCTCGATCGTTTCCGGGCCTTCGAGCCCGCTCCACGCCGCCAATGGCTGACCGCGACCGAGACGTGACGGGCTTTCGGCGCCATACCTGCTACGGGGGGGCGACGTGCTCTCCGAGTTGAAGAACGAGGTCTCCGCCGCCGGTCTCGAAGGTCGCAAGATCGACGAGGTCGTTGCCCGCGTGGCCGAACCGGCCGTGGCCGACCTCCTGGGCGAGATCTCCCGGCAAGTCAGCGTGGCCACCCTGGGGCCCTTCCTGCAGCACGGGGCGGTCAGCCGTTTCATCGAGCGGCAGCTGAGCCCCACCCGTCGCGAGCAGATCGTGGAGGCGGTGCGCGCGTTCGTCGCCGCGCCCGACGAGCCGCCGTGGCGGTGGAACGTGGTGGCCCACCACAACGAGATCCTGGGCAAGACCGGGGACGCGCCGCGGACGGTGAAGGCCATCGAGGCCTGGGCCGCCGATCAGGGCGTCGCCGAGCGCCTGGGCGATCCGGCGGCGAGCGCCTTCGCGCTGGCCGACCCGGGGATGACCTGGTCCATCGGCCGGACCGAGGGCACCGTGGCCGAGCTCCTGCGGGCCCGGGGCGTGTACGGCGGACCGAGCCCGGAGAAGGCGGTCATCGCCTACCTGCGTTGGGCCATCCGCCGCAAGGAGCTGGAGAAGCACCGGGCGAAGATCTGGACCACCCGGCCGACGGAGCATCCGCTGCGGGTGCTCTCCATCCGGCTCGAAGACGCGCTCTCGCGCCTCGACGCGGCCTCCGACCGACCGGCGCCCCTGGGGCGACCGGAGCTGACCATCACCCGCGAGCCCCCGGGCGCGCGCGTGGTGCTCACCGGGCGCAAGGGCTCCATGGAGCTCAGCCTGCCCTTCACCGGGTACGAGGAGCTGCCGCTCCATCTCGACGAGGTCCACGGCCACCACGAGCACCGGGTGGTGCTGGAGTGGACCATGGACGCCATCCACGACCCGGCGAGCCCGCTGCGGCCGGCGCTCCTGCGCGCCCTGGGGCGCCCGAGCTGGGAGCGGCTGGTCGACTCGATCGAGCGCGTCGCCCAGACCATCGGCGACGAGGCCCCCGTCGAGCAGCGGGTGGGCTACCGCGTCAGCTCCGAGGCCGCCGGCCGGATCAATGTCACCGCGGTGCTCCAGAAGCGCACCAAGCGGGGCTGGTCCAAGGGCGCCGAGATGCAGGCGCGGCAGCTCGTGGAGCACCGGGCCACCACCGACCGGGATCGGCAGGCGCTGGAGCGCTTGGTGCGTGCCGAGGAAGCCGGCGACGACCCGCGGCAGGCCTGGCGCCACGCCCACGTGCTGGAGGCCTTGGTGGGCCACCCGGTGGTCACCCTGGGTCGCACCGCCGACCGGCTGGCCGTCCAGGAGGTCACGCCCATCTTCGCCCTGGAACCCGCCGAGGGCGGGTACCGGGTCGCGCTGCGGATGGGCGACACCGAGGTGGACCACTTCGGGGACCACGAGTGGCTCGCCTCGCTCGTCGAAGACGAGGGCGCCGTGCTGGTGGCCCACGTCGGTGAGCGCGTCCGGGCCATGGCCCGGGCGGTGGCCGACCACCGCGCGGTGGTGCCGCCCAGCGTCGAGGGGCGCCTGCTGACCAGCTTGGCGCGGGTGCAGCCCGACGCGGGCCTCCAGGTCCCCACCGCGCTCCGCGGCGAGGCCCGGGAGGGCGACGGCCGGATGGTGGTGCGCCTGGAGCCCGACGACCTCGGGCTGCAGATGACCTTCGGGGTGCGGCCGCTGCCCACCGGTCCCTTCTGGAAGGCCGGCGAGGGTCCGCAGACGGTCTTCGCCGCCGAGGCCAACGAGCGCGTCCACGTCCGCCGGGACCTCGGCGCCGAGCGGGAGCAGGCGCGGGCCGTGGCCGACTCCGTGGGCCTCGGGCCGCGGATTCGCCACCGGATCCCCGACCTGGACCAGGCGCTGGAGATCGTGTGGGCCCTGGGCGAGCGCGAGGACGTCTCTCTCGAGTGGCCCGAGGGCAGCCGTGGATGGCGCATGAGCACCACCGGCGCCCTCAAGGTGCAGGTGCGGCGCGCGGGCGACCTCTTCGGGCTCGGCGGCGGCGTCGAGGTCGAGGGCAAGACCGTCTCGCTGGCCGCGCTCCTCGAGGCCGTGCGCGCCGGTCGCCGCTTCGTGCAGGTGACCGCCAACCGCTACGCGCGCATCGAGAAGACGCTCCGCGAGCGCCTCGAGGCGAGCAGCGACGCGCTGGTGCTCCAGGGCAAGCAGAAGGACGAGGTCGCCGTCGGTCTCGCTCAGCTCGAGGTGGTCGAGGAGCTCGCCGACGGGCTCGGCGAGATCGAAGCCGACGACGCCTGGGGCGAGGTGCTCGGGCGGATGCGCGAGGCGGACTCGCTGGCGCCGGAGCCGCCCGACGGCCTCACCGTGGAGCTCCGAGACTACCAGCGCTCGGGCTTCCAGTGGATGGCCCGCTTGGCCTCCTGGGGCGCGGGCGCCTGTCTCGCCGACGAGATGGGTCTCGGCAAGACCGTCCAGGCGTTGGCCATGCTCCTCTACCGCAAGGACGAGGGCCCCAGCATGGTCGTGGCGCCCACGTCGGTGATCGAGAACTGGCGGGAGGAGGCCCAGCGCTTCGCCCCCGAGCTGGAGGTCCGCGTCTACCACGGGCCCAAGCGCGCGGTGGAGCTCGAGGGCGCCGGCCCCGGTGTGCTCCTGCTGACCAGCTACGACGTCCTCGCCCGGGACGGCGAGGAGCTGGGCGCGGTCCAGTTCGGCTCGGTGGTCCTCGACGAGGCCCAGGCCATCAAGAACGCGCGCACCCAGCGGGCCAAGGCCGCGCGGCAGCTCGACTCCAAGTGGCGCTTGGCCCTGACCGGTACGCCGCTGGAGAACCACCTGGGCGAGCTGTGGAGCCTCTTCCGGGTGATCAGCCCCGGGCTCCTCGGACCCTGGCCGCATTTCCGGAGTCACTACGCCCTACCCATCGAGCGCGATGGCGACGCGGCCATCCGCGAGAAGCTCGCGCGCCGGTTGCGGCCCTTCCTGCTCCGACGCACCAAGGCGCAGGTGGCCACCGAGCTGCCCCCGCGGACCGAGGTCGTGCTGCCCGTCGAGCTCGGCGAGGCGGAGCGTTCCCTCTACGACGCGATGCGCACCGAGGCCGTCGACGCGCTGGTGGCGGACGCCTCCGGTCAGGGCGACCGCTTCGCGCTCCTCGCGGCCATCACTCGCCTGCGGCGCTTGGCCTGTCACCCGCGGCTGGTCACCGAGCGCTGGGACGGGAGCTCTGCGAAGCTCGACGCCTTCCTGGAGCTCATCGCCGACCTCCAGCAGGGCGGGCACCGCGCGCTGGTCTTCAGCCAGTTCACCTCGCACCTGGGGCTCGTCCGCCGCGCCCTGGACCTGCGCGGCGTGGAGAGCCTCTACCTCGACGGCAGCACCCCGGCGCGACGCCGCGGCTCGCTGGTGCGCGAGTGGCAGGAGGGCAACGCGCCCCTCTTCCTCATCTCGCTCAAGGCCGGCGGCACCGGCCTGAACCTCACCGCGGCCGACTACGTGATCCATCTGGATCCGTGGTGGAACCCGGCGGTCGAGGATCAGGCCAGCGACCGCGCGCACCGCATCGGTCAGGACAAGCCGGTCACCGTGGTGCGCCTGGTCGCCCAGGACACCATCGAGGAGAAGGTCCTGGCGCTGCACCGCGACAAGCGGGAGCTCGCGGACGCCCTCCTCAGTGGCGGCGAGCTGGCGGCGCGGATGGACTCCGACGAGCTCCGGCAGCTCATCCGAGGCTGAGCTCTTCGGCCGTGCGCTCGCAGAGCGTGAGGCCGAAGGCGTGCTCGAGCGCCAACACCACCTCGCGCGGCGCGTCGCCCGGCGGGGTGGTCATGAGCGGTTCTTCGAAGCCGGGACCGAAGAGCCAGACCTCCCCGGGGAAGTCGCTCCCCGGCAGGTTGCGTAGGCCCACCCAGGACCGCTCTCGCGGAAGGTGCAGGCGGCCGCGGGTGGTGAGCACCTCGAGCACCGCCGCGTCGTCTTCGCGGCGGACGGCCTGGACGGTGTAGCCCATGGGCAGGAAGGCCGCGCCGACCATGCCCACCATCCCCACGCCGGCGCCCACCAGCCCGCCGAGGAAGACCAAGGGGACGCCGACGGCGATCCCGGTGGCCGCTCCCAGCGCGGAGGTCAGAGCGACCGCGCCGAAGCCGTTGAAGCGCTGGGTGCTCCGGCTGCGGCCCTCGCCGTCGAGGCCGCGCCGGGTTCGGAAGTGGGCTTCGAAGCGGGGTGGGTCGGCCCGACTGCGGTAGGCCTCGACCTCGGGCTCCACCCGGGCGATGGGCAGCGTCGGCGTGGGCGGCGGCGCACCGACGAGCTGCCGATGGCGTTCGCAGAGCTCGACCAGGAGCTCCGCCCGCGCGTTCGGCGTCTCCCCCGGTCGCCGATGGATCCGTCGCTCCAGCTCGGCGACCGTGCGCGGGATCGAGCCCGCGGCCTCCATCGCCGCGCGGAGGCGTCCCTGCCAGGGCGCCAGCTCCATGCCCTCGGCGGTGACGTAGAGGTCGCAGTGAGCGCAGTGGCGGATCCGGCTGCCCGGCAGGCCTTCGGTGGGCTGGCCGCAGTTCCCACAAGCGCTCACCGCGGGCCCTCCCGGCCGCGGGGAACGGCACGGCTCGGCCCTCCCCGAGCCGTGGTCATCGTGGCGCGATGCCGGGTCATGCGGCGGCCAGGGTAGGGCGCGGCTCGGGGCCTGACCATCGGGTTCCGCGCCTCGAACTTGTGTGTCACACGACTTGTGATACAAAGACGATCACGTTCACACACGGTGTGACGGAAGGAGAGTACGGATGACGCAAGCACACGTTCAGGCGGCCGAAGTGGCCCGCGCTTGGCTTCGAGTGGCGGACGCCCTGCTGGAGGTGGTCGAGGGGTTCGCCTGGGAGGCCCGGGAGCGCTGGGCCGACGCCGGGGACCGCGCCGCCCAGGCCGCGCGCCTGGGGCGGGCGGGCAAGACCCTGGCCTCGATCGCCGGCTCCTACCGGCTCCAGAGCACCAAGGCGGCGTTCCTGAGCGACGCCGCCGCGCGCCGCTCGATGGCCAAGGCCCACGCGCGGAACGCGGCCCGGTTCGTGGCCATGGCGGAGGCCCTCGGTGGCGGGTTCGTGAAGGTCGGCCAGGTGGCCTCGGCGCGGCCCGACGTGCTCCCGGCGGCGTGGATCGCCGAGACCCAGCGCCTGCAGGACGCGGCGCCGCCGGTGCCCTTCGACGAGGTGCGCGCGGTGGTCGAGGACGACCTCGGCGGACCGCTCGCGCGCTTCTTCGCGACCTTCGAGGAGGAGCCGCTGGCGGCGGCGTCCATCGGGCAGGTCCACCGGGCGACCACCCGGGAGGGCGAGGCGGTGGCGGTGAAGGTGCGGCGACCGGGGATCGAGGCTTTGGTGCGCACCGACCTGGCCCTGCTGGGGCCCTTCCTCGAAGCGATGGCGCCGTCGCTGCCGCCGATGGACCTGGACACCATCGCCGCTCAGCTCGAGGCCTCGGTCCTGGAAGAGCTGGACTACGGGCGCGAGCGGGAGCGGATGCAGCGGGTCCACGCGTTCCTGGCGGACCAGGTGGAGGGGATGCGGGCGCCGCGGCCCCTGGAAGAGCTCAGCGGGCCGCGGGTGATCACCAGCACCTTCGAGGCCGGCGAGAAGATCACCGTGGCCCTGAGCCGCTGGCAGGGGGTGGTGGACGATGACGAGGCCCCGGAGGATGCGCGCGCGGAGGCTCGCGCGGCGATCGACCGGACCCTCTGCCGACTCCTCGACGGCTACCTCGCGCAGGTGCTGCGCGCCGGGCTCTTCCAGGCGGATCCGCACCCGGGCAACCTCCTCGTGGACGAGGACGGGGAGGTGGTGCTCCTGGACTTCGGCTGCGCCCAGGGGTTGCCGGAGGAACGTCGCGAGTCCTACCAACGGCTCCTCCGGGCGCTCTTCGTGCGCGACGAGGTCGGCGCCGCGCGCCACCTGGCGACCCTGGGCTTCGAGACGCGCTCGGGGGATCCGGCGTCGCTGATGGCCTTCGCCGACGCGCTCCTCGCGGACCTGCGCGCGGCGATGGCCGGCGGAGAGTGGACCGATCCGGCGACGCTGGTGGCCCAGGTGAAGGAGCTGGCGGCCACGGCGGCCGCGGACCCGGTGACCACCATCCCCGCGGACTTCGTGCTCCTGGCGCGGGTCTTCGGGACCCTCGGCGGGCTCTTCCTGCACCACCGGCCGGACACCAGCGCCTACGCGGCGCGCTGGATGAGCGCCCTGGTCTGACCGCGACGCCGACCGCGCATGGCTCAGGGGAGCGCGGCGTGGATCACGTGGCCCACCAGGGCCATCAGGATCAGCAGACCCACCGCGAACGCGCGGTTCCGGTGGGGCTGCCCGGGCCAGAGCCGCCGGACGTGGTCGCGCCCTGGTAGCCTGCGGGTGTGACCCGACCGCGCCAGCACGAGCCCTCCCGCGAGACCCCGCTCACCGACCCCGACGTGAAGCAGCCCTCCCACGCGGAGCGGGCGCGCACGTTGGTCGCGGCCTATCCCACCGGGACCCTGGCGACCCTGCGCGACGGGCACCCCTATCCCTCGTTGGTCGCCTTCGCGCTGACCGGCGGGGCGCCGGTCTTGCTCATCAGCGAGATGGCGGCGCACACCCAGAACCTGCGCAAGGACCGGCGGGCGTCGCTCCTGGTGGCCGAGCGCACGGTGACCGATCCGCTGGCCCACGGCCGGGTGACGCTGGTGGGCGAGGTGGCGCTGCTCGAGGGGGACGACGCCCACGCGCGGACCGCCTTCCTGGCGCGACACCCGGGCGCCGAGGTCTACGTGGACTTCCGCGACTTCCACTTCTGGCGCCTCGCCGTCCGCGAGGTCCGCTACATCGGCGGCTTCGGGCGGATGTCCTGGGTCGACGGCGCGGAGTACCTGGCCGCCGAGCCCGACCCGCTGGCCGAGGCCGCCGAGGGGATCCTGGCGCACATGAACGAGGACCACGCGGACGCCAACCTCGCCTACGCGCGCGCCTTCACCCGCGCCGAGGACGCGACCGCTGCCCGGATGACGGCGGTGGACCGCTACGGCTTCGATCTGATGGTGGACACCCCGGGCCGCTCGCGGCCGGCGCGGATCGCCTTCGACGAGCCGGTCACGACACCGGACGAGGTGCGCCGCGCGGTGGTCGCCCTGGTGAAACGCGCGCGCACTCAGTTGGGCTGAGGCGGTCTCGGTGCCGCGTCAGGGCAGGCAGAGCTTGCCGGCGCGGTCGGGGTCGCTGAGGACCACCCCCGAGCCCTGGGCGGGGATGCAGAAGAGGTCGTAGTCCTCGGGATCGTCGTCCCGGTCGACGTGGCAGTCGGCGGTGTCGATGCAGAGGCGCGTGCAGAGCTGGGTGCCCGGCAAGAGCTCCGCGCAGGCGCTGGCCGAGCAGTCGTCGTCCTCGTCGCAGGCGCGGGTGCAGTAACCGTGGTCGATGCTCAGCTCGCAATAGTCGCCGTCGGCGCAGTCCTCGTCGAGCTCGCACTCCGCGCCGATGCCGGGCGGCGAGCCGCAAGCGAGGAGACCCAGGGCGAGGAGGGCCCACGTGGCGCGGAGACGATGCATGCGCGGGTGAGACGCAGCAGGGCCCCGGAGCGCGACGAGCTTTGCGGCGTCCCGCGAGGGGATCAGCCGAGGAGCGGCAAGAGGTCGCTCGGCG
Source organism: Myxococcales bacterium UBA1660 (assembly GCA_002320815.1). Taxonomy (GTDB): domain Bacteria; phylum Myxococcota_A; class Polyangia; order Polyangiales; family Houyiibacteriaceae; genus UBA1660. The sequence continues at coordinate 30,621 of DCLA01000053.1, read as the reverse complement.
CCTCGAGGATGTGGGCGGCTTCCCCGAGCTTCTCCGGGCGGAACCCCCAGGCGACCCCGACCGGGACCATGCCGGCGGCGTGGCCGGTCTGGATGTCGATCTCGGTGTCGCCGACGTAGAAACACTCGCCGGGCTCGAGCCCCATCGCCGCGGCCACTTCGAGGACCGAGGTCGGATCGGGCTTGTGGGGGACCCCCTCCCGGGCGCCGCGGACCACCTGGAAGGGCACGTCGGCGAAGAGCGTCTCCACCACGCGGTGGACCGACTCCTCGGGCTTGTTGGAGAGCACCGCGATGGGAACCTCCCGGCGCGCCAGCTCGGCGAGGAGCGCGTGGACGCCGGGGTAGGGCGCGGTCGCGTCGACCAGGTGGGCCGTGTAGCGGGCGCGGAACGCGCGGAGCAGCTCCTCGGTGCGCGGCTTCGCCTCGTCGGGGAGCACGCGCCGAACCAGATCGTCCGCGCCCCAGCCCACGTGAAAGCGGTAGGTCTCCACCGGGTGGGTGGGCAGGCCCTCGCTCCCCAACACGTGGTTCAGGGCGTCGGCGATGTCCTGGAGGCTGTCCACCAGGGTTCCGTCGAGATCGAAGAGCACGGCGCGCGGCATGAGCGCCGTGTAGCACGTCGCCGAGGTAGCGGTGGGGGCGAGACTGCGACAGCCTGGAGCGAAGGGGAGGCTGGATGCAGATCACGGAGACGGAGCGGACGGTGCGGGAAGCGGAGCGAACGCGGTCGCGCCCGCCGGGACCGCCGGCGCGCAAGGCCGGCGCCCTCGAGCGGATCCGCTACGGGCTCAACTTCTATTTCGATCCCTTCGGCTTCGTGGGGAGCCGCTTCGCGGAGTACGGCGACACCTACTACGTGGCCGCCGAGGGGCAGCCGGGGCTCTACGTCTTCCGCGGACCCGAGGAGATCTACGACGTGCTGGTCGCGCGGGCGAAGAGCTTCCGCAAGACCCACAGCGCCTTCCGGGACCTCGGCGAGGTGCTCGGCGAGGCCGGTCTCCTGACCACCGACGGCGAGACCTGGCGGACCCACCGGCGCATCGTGCAGCCGGCCTTCTCGCCCAAGCGGATGGACGACTACGGCCGGGTCATGATCGAGGAGACGGTGAACGAGGCCGAGCGCTGGCGCGTGGGCGAGACCGTCGACGTGGCCGCGGCGATGATGGAGCTGACCCTGCGGGTGGTGGCGCGGACCCTCTTCGGCCACGACGCGGCGGGGGACGTGGACGCGGTGCGCGACGCCATGCGGACCCTCCAAGAGGGCCTGGTGGGTCGCGCGGTGCCCATGCCGCGCTGGCTGGACTTCGCCGGTCGCCGGCGCGAGGCGGCGGTGGCGAGCCTGGACGCGCTCATCGCCCGCATGGTCGCCGCCCGGCGAGCGGCCGGCGGGGAAGGGCGCACCGATCTGCTCCAGCGACTCCTGGACGCCGAGGACGCGGACACCGGCGCGCGGCTGAGCGATCGAGAGATCCGCGACCACCTGGTGACCTTCTTCCTGGCGGGTCACGAGACGACGTCGAACGCGCTGGCCTGGGCCTTCCATCTGCTCGGGGAGAACCCCGCGCAGCGCGCGCGGCTGGAGGCCCACCTGGACGAGGTGCTCGGGGATCGGGATCCCACGCCGGCGGACTTCGCGCGCTTGGGCTTCACCACCCAGGTGCTCGAGGAGGCCATGCGGCTCCGCCCGCCGGTCTACGTCCTGGCGCGGCAGGCCGCCGAAGAGGTGCGCATCGGTCGGTGGACCCTGCCCGCGGGCAGCGAGGTCGTGGTCTGGCTCTGGCACACCCACCACGACGCGCGCTTCTATCCGGACCCGGAGCGCTTCGAGCCCGACCGCTTCGCCCCCGAAGCCAAGGCGGCGCTCCCCCGCGGAGCCTATCTGCCCTTCGGGCTCGGTCCGCGGATCTGCATCGGCAAACACTTCGCGCTCATGGAGGGCACGCTGATGCTCGCCACGCTGGCGCGGCGCTGGCGGCTGGAGCCGGTGGCGGGGCCGCCGAAGCTCTTCCCCCGGGTGACCCTCTCGCCCAAGGGCGGGCTGCCGATGGTTCCCTTCGCGCGCTGAGGCGGGGCACGGGGCAGGACGCTTCCGAACTCGCCCTTCGGGCTCGTTCTTCAGCGCCCTGCGGGTCGCGGTCGCGCCGGTTCAGTCCTCCGGCGTCGGCGTGCGCAGCGCCGGCTCGGGCGCGGTCTCGAAGCTCACCGCCGGCGTGGAGACCCCCATGCCCGAGGCGGCCTCCTCGCGGAGAGCCTCCACGATGAGATCGCGACGGGGGTCGTCGTAGGGTTCTTCGGAGAAGGTCTCCAGCTCGTAGGCGCGGGTGGTGTAGGTCCCGTCGAAGGGCACCATCATCTGCTCGCCGGGGGAGCTCTCCTCCAGGTAGCGGGCGCCGCGGAGCTCGCCGATGTGCCAGGGCGGGGTGGAGCCGCTGTCCCGGAGCACCTTGCCGAAGAAGGGCAGGCGCACCTCGGTGTCCGTGGGCTCGAGGCCGCCCTTGTAGCGACTCCAGGCGACGGGTTCGTCTTCGGCGTCCCAGAGATTGCAGTCGATGTTGTACCAGCCCGCCTGGACCACCTCGACGCCGGCGTAGAGGACCAGCGAGCCTTCCTCGACCTCTTCCCGGAAGGCGCCGGTGAAGCGCGCGGGCTGCGCGGTGGTCGGCGTGTAGGTGAAGTTGATGTGGTCCCGCTGAGTCCCGCCGCCCTCGAAGCCGAACTGGATGTCCATCCGGATGCGCACCGTGCGCTCGATGGGGCCGAAGGCCGCCGGGTCCAGCGAGTGCTCCATCCGCTCGCCATTCCAGGTGTAGGCGAGCTCGATGGGCTGGGGCGCGGTCGCGAGGGGCGGCCCCCGATCGGCGCGGACCTCGGCGGTGGCTCGCACGATGCGCGGCCGCAGGGCGGTGCCCCCGCGCCGGACGTCGAGGAAGGACTCCACCGGCTGCTCGGACCCGATGACGAAGTAGCGGTCGGCGCTGTAGAGGAAGGTCACCGTCGGGTCGCTCTGGGTCGGGCGCGCGTACTCGGCGCGCAGGTTCCAGTCGATGATGTCCGAGTGGCTCTCGTGGGTGAGCGGCCTGGAGGTGGGCGGGTAGACCGACTCGCGCAGGTAGACCTCGAGGCCGGAGAGTTGCTCGGGGCGCTCCCGCGGGGCGGCGCCGGGGCCCATGTCGGGCACGCGGCCGCCCACCGAGTCCTCGCCATCGCGGGCGCTCCCCTCGGGGATGGCGCCGACGCCGAAGGTGACGTCCTCGACGAGCTCGGTGTCCGGGGTCCCGGTGTCGCCCAGGACCCACCAGAGCAGGACGCCGCCGACCCCGACCGCCGCGAGGGCGATCCAGAGGCGGCGGCGGTGAGTGTCCGCGCTCACGTGGAGCTCAGCTCAGCATCCGTTGGCCAGGCACTTCGCGCCCTGCATCTTGATCTCGTAGTGGTCGCGGTCGAAGGAGCACCACCAGGCGGCGTGGTGGCTGGTCCAGCGCCCGGAGCCGCAGCCGTTGTCGTACCCGCCGCTGGACGAGTAGTAGGGCGAGGCCATCGAGGTCGCGCCGTCGTCCTCGCCGGGGAGGATCCCCGAGGTCACGCGGCGGGGGTCGTACCAGGCGCCGAAGCCCGAGTGGCCGGCGACCGTGTAGATGGTCGCGCCGCCGGTGCTGTGGTGGTTCCAGGCCGGCCGGTGGTCGCCGGGGGCGATCTCGTCGGCGAGGTCGCAGCCGCCGAAGATCTCGGCGACCCACCCGGTGGTGGCGAGCTCGCTGCCGCCCTCGTTGGAGCCCGAGTTCAGGGCGTACATCACGTTGTAGGGGCCGTAGACCGAGAGGGCCTTGGAGATGACCGCGCCGCCATTGGAGTAGCCCAGCAGGCGGCAGACGTCGTTGCCGGCGCAGTAGCGGTCGAGGATCTCGTTCTTGAACTCGATGACCGCCGCGTGGTGGTCCTCGCGCTGGTCGATGAAGGCCTCGACCTCGACCCCGGGCAGGTCGAGGAGCGCGCCGCCGCCCTTGCCTCCTTGGAAGCCGGTGCTGCACATCCCGCCCAGGTAGACGTTGTACGTCTCGGCGGCGGCCACGTTCGGCAGCGTGGTGAAGGCGAGAAGCGCGAGGATGGCGAGAAGTCGAGTCATTGGCGTTACCCCTTGCCGACTCACCATCGCAACGACCGGGCCAAGCGAGTTTCCGAATGATTTCGGGCGATGCGCTCGGAGTCGTGTCCAATGATTGGAACGGGGCGCAGTCCACATGATGGACATGTCATCATGTTGGGCACCGAATGACGCGATTGACGCATCGCGTCGATTGCGCGTGCCTCAGTCGGCGCCGGGAGCGGGGTCGCTGGACCAGCGGAGGTTGACCCAGACCGGCCAGTGGTCGGAGATCGCGCGGTCCTCGAAGGCGCGGTCGACGCCCCACTCGTCGACCAGCTCGTTCCCTTCGGGGGCGGCGATGACGATGCGGTCGTAGGGGCAGGCGCTGTCGGCGAGGTTGGTGTCGGCCGAGTGGGGGACGACCCAGTCGTAGGCCTCGCCGTGGAGCGGGAGCGCGTCGAGGTCTTCTTCGGAGGCGTAGCCGCAGCCCGCGTTGAAGTCGCCGAGGGCGATGAAGACGGTCTCGGCCGGGTGCCGCTCGCGCGCCCAGGCGAAGACGTGCTCGATCGCCGCGATCTCGCTGACCGCGGCGCGCGGCCGGGTGTGCACGTTGATCAGGACCAGGGTCCGGCCGCTGGGGATCAGGGAGAAGCGGCCGACGAAGGGCTCGCGCTGGAAGTGGTCGTGGACCGAGTCGTCGTAGAGCGCCCCCGCGCCGACGGGCTCCAGGCGATCGGTGCGGTAGTAGTAGGCGTACTGCTCCTGGGAGCGCCGGTCATCGGGTTCGCGGCCGGTGCGCTCGGAGAGCGCCAGAGCGTAGGTCGGTTCGCCGAGGGCGTTGACCGCCTCGAGGAGGCGCCGCGCCGAGCCGCCGGTGCGGTCCTTGATCTCCTGGACCGCGACCAGGTCGTAGCGGCGGACGATGGTCGCCAGGGCCGCCATCACCTCCGGCTTGGCGGCCTTGGTGGGGCCGAGGACCTGGATGTTGAAGGTGGCCAGGCGGAGGGTGGCCGGAGCCAGGGGCGGGCGCGGTGCCGGGCGCGGAGCGGGGGCCGGGCGCGGAGCCGGAGCCGGTGCCGGGCGAGCGGTTGGCGCGGGGCGAGGCGGCCGCGTCGCGGGGGCGCAGCCGACCAGGATTGCGACGAGGAGGAGGAGCGCGTGCCGCACGTGGGGGTCGTCGCACGCGCCGGACCCCCGGGCCAGCGCCCGAAAGGGGGCTTTCGCCGCCAGCGGTGGGGGTTTAGGCTCCGCGGCCCCATGCCCGTCGACGACACCGAACACGCCTACCCGCGGGGCGCCGAGCGGCGCTTGCGAGCGGGGGACGTGGTGGCCGGGCGCTACGAGATCGAGGCGCTCCTGGGCGCCGGCGGGATGGGCGCCGTGTACCGGGTCCAGGACCGGGTCCTGGGCCACCCGGTGGCCCTGAAGGTGCTGGCCCACTCGAGCGGCGACGCGGTGGAGCGGTTCACCCGCGAGGTCGTGCTGGCCCGGCGGGTGACCCACCCGAACATCGTCCGCACCCACGACCTGGGCACCGACGCGATGCTCACCTTCCTGACCATGGAGCTGGTCGAGGGCCGACCCCTCGACGCGATCCTGATCGAGCGCGGGGCGCTGCCGGTGGAGGAGGTCGTCCAGCTCGGGGTGGGCATCGCCGAGGGGCTCCAGGCGGCCCACGACGCGGGGGTGGTCCACCGGGACCTGAAGCCGGCCAACGTGCTGGTGCTCCCGGACGGCGGCGTGCGCATCACCGACTTCGGGATCGCGCGGGGCCTGGAAGATCCGGAGCGGACCCACCAGACCGGCGCCATCCTGGGCACGCCGCACTACATGGCGCCGGAGCAGGTGGCCGGCCAAGAGGTCGATGGCCGCACCGATCTCTACGCGCTGGGCTGCATCCTCTACCACCTGCTCACCGGGCTCCCGCCCTACCGCGGCGAGACGCCCATCGCGGTGGCGTCCCAGCGACTGCTCTTCGACGCGCCGGAGGATCCCCGGCAGCACGCGACGATCCCGGACCCCTTGGCTACGTTGGTGCTCCGGCTGCTGCGCCGGGAGCGCGCGCAGCGGCCGGCGTCGGCGCGGGAGGTCGTGGAGGTGCTCGGCGGGCGGACGCTGGGACCGACCGGGTCGCGGACGGGACCCTTCGCGCCGCTCCCGGGCGAGGGGCAGCCGACGGTCGCGGTGCTGCCCTTCCGGCACCGGGGCCCGGCGGAACACGACTACCTGGGCGAGGGCCTGGCGGAAGAGCTCATCGACGTCCTCGCGCGGACCCGCGGGCTCCGGGCGCTCTCCCTGGGCGCCACCGCGCGCTTTGCGGAAGAGCGGGATCCCCGGACGGTCGCCGAGGAGCTCGGGGCGAGCGCGGTGGTCGACGGATCGGTGCGCATGGCCGGGGACCGGGTCCGGGTGCGGGCCACGCTGGTGGACGGGGCCAGCGGGCTCCAGCTCTGGGGCGAGACCTACGAGGCGCCGCTGGGCGACGTCTTTGCGCTCCAGGAGTCGATGGGCCGCCGCATCGCCGAGGCGCTGCGGGTGGAGGTGACCGCGGCGACCGCGCGGCAGCGGGCGCCCAAGGAGGCGGTCGCGCTCTACCTGCGTGGGCGCCGGGGCCTGATGGCCGACGTCTTCCAGGATCCCGAGCGGGCGGTGAGCGAGCTGGAGCGCAGCCTGGAGCTCGCGCCGGAGCTCGAGCCGGCCATCGCGGCGCTGGCCATGGCCAGCGTGCGCGCCTGGTGGGGCTTCGCGCCGGACCCCGGGGGAGCCCGGGCTCGGCGCGCGGAGCAGAACGTGCGCCGGGCGCTGGAGGACGTGCCCGACAATGGCGAGGCCCAGCTCGCGCAGGCGATGCTCGCCGCGCAGAAGGGTGACTTCGTGGAGGCGGCCGCGGCGACGGGGCGAGCGCTCGAGCGCATCCCCACCTTGGCCTTCGCGCACCAGTACCTGGGCGCGCTGCAGATCGAGGCCGGCCGGGAGCGCGAAGGGCAACGGCGCCTCGAGCTGGCGCTGGAGCTGGACCCCACCCTGGACGCGGCGCACTTCTCGCTCGCGCGCCTCACCGCGCTGGAGGGCGACCTCGGGGACCATCGGCGGCACATGGCCGCGGTGGAGCGGCGAGCCGGCGGGCCCACGTTGCCGCTCCTGGGGCTCGGGCTCCGCTGCGCGCTCTGGCGCGGCGACGCCACCGAGGCTCACCGCTGCTGGGCGGCGCTCCACGATCTCGAGTCACCGCTGGCGCAGCAGAGCGCGCGCCTCTTCGGCGTGGGGGTCGGCGAGACGGCTCCGGCGGAGGGCGCCGCGCTGGCCCAGTCGCTCAGCGACGCGGTGGCCAACCCCCGCTTCACGGCGATGATTGAGCAGATCGCCACCGAGATGCTGCTCGTGGCCGGGGACCGGGAAGGGTCCCTCGCCGCGTTGGAGCGGGCGGCCGAGGGCGCGCTGGTCGACGTCGTCTGGCTCCGTCGATGCGCGCTCCTCGAGCCGCTCCACGACGAGGAACGGTTCCACGCCGTGCTGCGCCGGGTGGACCGGCGGGCGCGGCGGATCTTCGCCGGGTGACCCGGCGAAGGGGGGCTCAGTTGGAGCTGAGGATGCGGCGCACGCCCTGGCCCGAGTGGGACAGGAGCGCGTCGCGGGCGACGCCGCCGCCGAGGGCGGCGATCATCAGGGGCTGACCTTCGAGCTCGAGGTGCCGGACGGCGACCTCACCGCCGCGGAGCAGCGGGGGGAGGCGCATGCCGAGGGGCGAGCGGGTCAGGAGCGGGGCGTAGGCGCCGAGCTCTTCGCAGACCGAGCTGTCGCCGGCGCCGGCGAGGAGGAGACCGTCGTCGCCGACGACCACGAGGGCCTCGAGCTTCCCCTTCTCCTTGGTGTGCTCCAGCTGGTAGTGGAGGGCGCGGCGGCGGTCGGGGCTACGGCGGGTACGGCGTTCTTCGAGCATCCAGGTCATCTTCGATTCCTCGTCGGTGAGTGCGAAACCTACATGTAGGATAAGGTGCTCAGTCGTAGGAGTGAAGAAAGTGGTCCAAATCCGGTCGCCCCATGTTTCCAACGGAAATCGCGAAGAAACCGGGGCTCGGGGGGCGTGACATCGAGGGGTACACGCACTAGACCCGCTGCGATGAGCGCGCCCCCCCCTGCCGGTCTCGGCGAAGTCCTCCGCACCCACCGCGTGGTTGTCACCGTCGGCAGCGGCGGTGTCGGCAAGACCACCACCGCCGCCGCGCTAGCGGTGCAGGCCGCGGCCAGCGGTCGCCGGGTGCTCTGCCTGACCATCGACCCCGCCAAGCGTCTGGCGAACAGCCTGGGCCTCGACGCGATGACCACCGAAGAGCAGGTGGTCGATCCGGCGCTCTTCGCGGCCAACGGCCTGGAGTGCAAGGGGCACCTCTCGGCCATGATGCTGGACTCGAAGAAGACCTTCGACGACCTGGTGCGGGACACGGCGTCGTCGCCGGACAAGGCCCAGCGGATCCTGGACAACCGCATCTACCACTACGTCTCCAGTGGGCTGGCCGGAGTCCAGGAGTACATGGCGATGGAGAAGCTCTACGCCGTCCGCGAGGACGACCGCTTCGACCTCATCGTCCTGGACACGCCGCCGACCTCGAACGCGCTGGACTTCCTCGACGCGCCCGAGCGGATGGTCGAGGCCATCGACTCGCCGGCGATGCGTTGGTTCATCGAGGCGATGGACAGCTCCGGCGGGCGCTTCTCGATGGGCATCCTGGGCAAGGGCGCCGGCATCGTGATGAAGGGCCTCAGCAAGCTCACCGGCGCCGGCTTCCTGGAGCAGGTGGCCGAGTTCGTCGGCGGGCTCAACGATCTCTTCGGCGGGTTCCGTTCCCGGGCCGCGGCCGTCTCCGGCGTGCTGCGGAGCCCCGAGGTGGCCTTCGTGGTGGTGACCTCGCCGGCGCCGATGGCCATCCGCGAGGCCTTCTTCTTCAGCGACCGCCTGCGCGAGCTGGGGATGCGCCGCGACGGGGTGGTGGTCAACGGCGTGCACTACCTGCTGAGCGAGCCCTCGGCGAAGGAAGAGACGCTGCGCGCGGCCGTCGCCGAGGCGCTGCCCGAGGTCGACCCGGACTCGGCCGTCGACCGCATGAGCCGCGCCCTCGAGGACGAGCGGCTGCGCGCCGTCGCCGACCGCATCGAGTCCGACCGATTGCGCGCGCGGGTGGGCAAGGAGACGACCTTCGTCGAGGTGCCCGCGTTCGAAGAAGACGTCCACGACCTGCGCGCCCTGGCGCGCGTGGCGAGCCACCTCGTGGCCGCCGCCTGATTGGGAGAGAAGAGATGAGCGAAACCGTCGCAGTGGTGCTCGCCGCGGGCATGGGCACGCGCATGAAGAGCGAGATCCCCAAGGTGCTGCACCGGGTGGCCGGGCGGCCGCTGGTGGCCTGGGTGGTCCAGGCGGCGTTCGACGCGGGCGTCGACCGCTGCGTCGTCGTCGTCGGTCACGCCAAGGAGCAAGTGGAGAGCGAGCTCCGGGAGCGCTTCGGCGACAAGGTCGCCTTCGCGGAGCAGACCGAACAGAAGGGCACCGGCCACGCGACGGCGTGCGCCCTGCCGGCCCTCGAGGGGCACCAGGGGCACGTGCTGGTGCTCTACGGCGACTGCCCGCTGATCCCTTCGGACATCCTCCGCGAGGTGATCGAGAAGACCGGGAACGCGCCGCTGGCGCTGGTCACCGCGACCATCGAGCAGCCTGCCGGCTATGGCCGGATCATCCGCACCAAGGGCGGCGTCACCGCGATCCGCGAGGACCGGGATTGTTCGCCGGCGGAGAAGACCATCCACGAGGTGAACCCCGGGGTCTACTGCATCGAGGTGGGCTTCCTGCGTGAGGCCGTCGCGCTCCTCTCCGACGACAACGACCAGGGCGAGCTCTACCTGACCGACCTGGTGGCGACCGCGGCCGGGCGCTCCGAGGTGCCCTGGGTCGAAGGCGACATGCACACCCTACGCGGCGTGAACGATCGCTGGGAGCTGGCCCAGGTGGGCGAGGCGATGCGCCTGCGCATCAACGAGACCCTGGCCCGCGACGGCGTGGGGCTGGTGGACCCGGCGACGACCTTCATCGACGCCGACTGCGAGCTGGAGGCCGACGCGACCATCATGCCCGGGGTGCATCTCCGGGGCCGGTGTTCGATCGCCGCGGGCGCGACGGTGGACGTCGGGTCGGTCCTCGAGGACGTGAAGGTGGAGGCGGGGGCGACGGTCCTGCCGTACACGGTGGCGACCGACGCGCGCATCGGGCCGGTGGCCACGGTGGGCCCCTTCTCGCACTTGCGGCCGAAGACGGATCTCGGCGAGGGATCCAAGGTCGGCAACTTCAGCGAGACCAAGAAGACCACCCTGGGCAAGGGCTCCAAGGTGAACCACCTGGCCTACGTCGGCGACGGGCAGATCGGCGAGGGCGTGAACATCGGCGCCGGCGTGATCTTCTGCAACTACGACGGGGTCCAGAAGCACACCACGGTGCTCGAGGACGGCGTCTTCATCGGCAGCGACTCCCAGCTCGTGGCGCCGCTGACGGTGGGCAAGGGCGCCTACGTGGCCAGCGGCTCGACGGTGACCAAGGACGTGCCCGCCGACGCGCTGGCCGTGTCGCGGACGCGGCAGTCGAACAAGGAAGGCTACGCGTCGCGGCTGCGATCGCGCTTCCAGGCGGCGAAGAAGAGCGCCGAGGAGTGAGGCCCGGGGCCCGTCCCCGGCTGGGGACGGGTCGATGTTGGGCGGGTTGGGTCGGAATTGCCCTATTTTTACGGGGTGAAAAAGGGGTGTACCTGTCCCCTCAGGGTTGGATGCCGAGGGCGCCGGCGATGGACTCGTTGCCTTCGCCGAGCTCGAAGGGGCCGAGGTCGGTGACGGCGCCTTCGGTGAAGCGGAGGCGGCGGACGGCGACGTTCTCGCTGACGAGGACGAGGCCGGCGTCGTCGCCCACGGTGACCATGTCGGCGATGGTGGGGATGGCCGGTCCGCGCGTGGCGTACTCGACCTCGCCCAGCGCGCTCAGGGGCATCGCGGCGTCGGTCGCGTAGGCGTACTGGAAGATGGCGTCGCCGAAGCCGCTGACCACGAGGACCCGGTCCTCGAAGGGCGAGACGACGATGGAGGTCGGGTCCGGGACCTCGACGGTCTGCGCGAGGGTGGGCGACGCGGTCAGGGTGGTCACCGCCACGGCGTTGGGCACGGTGTCGAACTGCGAGGCGTTCCCGGCGAAGGCGTGCTTGGAGCTCAGGGCGAAGCCGGCGCCGATCCAGTCGTCTCCGGTGAAGGTGTCGGTGCTGGCCAGGACGGTGCCGGTGCTCAGGTTCACCCGGTGGACGTCGGCGCCCGCGGCGGAGTTGAAGACGTCCTTGGCCAGGACGAGGGCCCGGACGTCGTCCTCGAAGGCCATGGCGTAGGGGAGCTGACCCGGCGCCACGAGGCTCTCGCGGATGACCTGGCCGGAGCAGTCGAGGTCGATGCGGTAGAGGCCGCCGCCGATGGCGCGGAACTGGGAGTCGAGGATCCAGAAGCTGGACCCCGAGGGGTCGGCGACGATGTTCGCGGCGTGGAACTCGCCGGTGTAGCCGCGGTCGACGATGGACACGTTGCCCTCCTCGTCGAGGCGGAAGATGCCCAGGGTGCCGTCGTCCTGGACCGCGACGCCCACCTCGCCGTCGGCGGTGAAGGCGATGCGCGCCTCGGCGGCCTTGCGCATCCGGAAGCGGATGTCCGGGCGACCGAGCTCACCGTCGGTGCCCAGGGTGAGGACCTCGTAGTCGGGCACGAAGGGGTGGGCCACCACCACGAAGCGCTCCCGGTCGGCCGCGCGCGGCTCGCGGGTGCACACGACGGGACCAGCGTCCATGCCGAGATCGGTGGGCTCGCCCGCGTCGTCGACGGTGGCGTCGGTGGCGACCGAGCCGTCGCGGTTGCCGAGGTCCGAGGGGCCGCTGGGGGTCCGGTCGTCGTCGCCGCACGCGAGGGCGAGGAGACAGAGGCAGAGGAGCGCGCGATGAGTCATGGCCTTCCCCTACGACCCCGATGGGGTGGAGGTCGTGAGGGGGCTCACGACGTCCGCGCGGGGCCGTGTGCGCCGGTCAGCGGTAGGCGACCACGTAGGCGGAGAGGACCATGTCGCCGCCCCGGGGCTCGCCGCCGTCGAAGCTGCCGCGGTAGGTGAGCTCGGCGGTGGCGCCGGCGGTCACGTCGGCGGTGATGTCGATGCGCTGGGCGGCGACCGGGAGCCCGGGACACCAGCCGGCGCGGAGCGGCGCCCAGTTGCCCCACTGGCCGGGGACGACCCCTTCGCTGGCGCGCTCGGCGCAGCCCAACCGTTGGCCGGCCTGGCCCGGGAAGTCGATGCGGTGCTCGGCGCCGTTGGCGGTGAAGGTGTGGACGTGGTCGCACCACTCGGCGCAGTTGTCGCCGTCGGTCTGCCCGTGGCCGGAGACCAGGACGACCAGCTCGACCTTGGTGGCGTCGGCGGGGATGGCGGCCATGACCGGCGCGCGCCCGGTGTTGTACTCGGCGTCGAAGGCGCCACCGGTGAAGGCCAGCTCGGTCTGGATGGCGCGCTCGGCGGCGCGGGTCCCGAGGCGCAGGGAGACGTTCACGTCGCGGGCGGTGGCCTCCTCCCAGTCGGGACCGAGGACCACCTGGAAGGTCTGCTCGCCGCTCGCGAGCAGAGGGAGCATGGGCGAGGCGTCCATCACCCAGTGCCGGCGACCGGGCCGGGAGTAGGGGGTGATCCAGCGGACGAGCTCGCGGGTCTCGGCGCAGGGCTCGTCGCCCTCGGCGACGCAGAGGAAGACGTGGGCGATGCGGTCCCACTCGCTGCAGCCGGCGGAGTCCAGGTGGCAGTGGAGCTCCACGTCGACCTCGAGGCTGTCGAAGCCGTCGAGGTCCGGGAGGGTCGCGGTCCGCTCGAAGACGCGCTCGGTGAAGGCGTCCTCGTCGACCAGGGGAACGACGGCGACGTCGGTCTCGGTGGCCAGGCGGGACTCGAGGTCGTGGAGGTAGTCGAACCAGTGCGGCCCATAGGCGGCCATCCCGATGTCGGCCACGAAGCCGCCGCTGCGCACCGCGAAGAGGGAGCCCATGGGGTCGAAGCGCTGGTCGCGGTCGATGGCGAAGGTCAGGGGCAGGCTGGCGCCGCTCTGCACCAACGCGCCCACGCTGCCTTCGGTGTCCTGGATGGGCTCGGTGACGAAGTGGACGTGGGCGCGCCAGAAGGCGCGGTCGGCTTCGCTCAACTCCTGGAACTCGAAGCCCTCCTCGAGGGCGGTCTGCATGGTGGCGAGGCGCGCGGTGATCGCCTCGGCGTCGGTCTCGGTGGTGGCCACGAAGTAGTGGGCGTTCCGGGGACCGGCGGTGAAGAGGTTGTCGGGCACGCTGGACCAGAGCTGGTTGCCGTAGTCGTTCGCGCCGTAGAAGACGAAGACGTACGACTCGCACCCGGTGTGCTCCTCGGAGAAGACCCAGGGGCCCTCGGTGGTCTGGACCGTGAAGTCGCCGGCGACCTCGCCGAGGGCCGCGTCGCCGCCGGTCTGGAAGGGGGTGCGGTCCAGGCCGAGCTCGTCGCAGATGTCGGGCTCGGTGGGGACGAAGGCGTCGTCTTCCACGACGGGCATGTCCGGCGTGCCGGCGTCGGGCGTCGGGTCGTCGCCGTCGTCGTCACCGCAGGCGGCCAGCGAGAGGAGGAGCGCGAGGGCGAGGGAGGCGAAGCGCATGCTTCGGTATGAAACCTGTTACAGGCGTCGTCGAGGGTGGACGGTGCGGAAGCATCCCGGCCCACGAGGGGTTAGGATGCCGAGCCGTGCGACCCGCCGTCCCCGTTCGCGTGACCTTGGCCCTGGGGCTCCTGCTCCTGGTGCCCAGCGTGCGCGCCGACGAGGAGATGCTCCACGAGTTCGTCCCGGAGATCGACGGCGCCGACCCGAACAGCCTGGTGCTCGGCCGAGACGCGGCGCCCGAGGCCATCGTGTACCAGGGCGAGCTGCTCAGCGCGCCCGAAGGCGGCGCCCGCCGAGCCGACGAGCGGGCGATGGTGGCCGCGCCGGACGACGACGGCTCCGGGAGAGACGCGCCCGGACGCCGCTCGCCGACCTTCCGACCCGACCGGATCACCAGCCTCGAGGGGAGCCTCGGCTACTACACCGTGTTCTCGCCCTCCATCGCGCCCTTCAAGCGGGTCAGCGCGCTGGACGCGGTGGTGAGCACCGACGACGGGATCCCGGTGCTCGGCGTGGCCCACCCGGAGTCGGTCACGCCGGTCCCGGTGGAGGGGGCCCTCGCCGAGGCGAGCGATGGGCGCCAGCGCGACCGTTTCTGGGGCAGTGTCGTCCTCGACTTCGGCATGGGCGATCGGGTGCCCTTCCCCTCGGTGTCGCCGGAGTCGCGGCTCCTGACGCTGCGCACCGAGCCCGAGGTGGCGCTGCGCATCGAGAAGGACGCGGCGGACAACTTCTTCGCCGTGGCGCCGGCCCGGGTGGGCGAGGTGCGGGTGACCTTCCTGACCGACGCGCCCCGGGAGTACTTCAACGCCGCCGCGTTGCCGGCGGTGAAGGCCGACGCGCTCGCGGACGAGGTCTTCCCCATGGACGACGCCGTCCGCGCGGAGGCGCTGCGCTTCGCGGAGACCCTGGGGCTCACGCCGCGGAGCGACCTCCCCGAGGTCCTGGAGAAGCTCACCGAGCACTTCCGCTCCTTCGTGGAGTCGGACCGGCCGCCGCCGGACACCGGGAACATCTTCCGGGATCTCGCCGAGGCTCAGCGGGGTGTGTGTCGGCACCGGGCCTATGCCTTCGTGATCACCGCCCAGGCGCTGGGGGTGCCCACCCGCTTCGTGATGAACGAGGCCCACGCCTGGGTGGAGGTGAAGCTGATGGATCTCGGCTGGATGCGCATCGATCTGGGCGGAGCCGCGGGCGCGCTGGAGGCCCACGGGTCCCGGGACCGGCCGGTCTATCGGCCGACGGAGGCGGACCCGCTGCCCCAGCCGCCGGCGTACCGACAGAGCTACTCGCAGCTCGGCGGCGACAACGTCCGCGGGCTCCGGGAGGGCGAGGGCGAGGCCTTCGCCGAGGCGTCCCGGGTGGGCGCGGAGGGCGCGGGTGGGGCCGTGGCGGCAGCGGGGGGCACGGATGGGGCGAGCGGGGACGGCGAGGGGGGCGGGCTCTTCTCGGCGGCGCCGGTGGCCACGCGCGGACGGCCGCTGCGGCTCACGGTGGACACACGCTCGTTCGAGGTGTTCCGCGGGCGCTCGTTGACCGTCAGCGGTCGCGCGCTCGACCCCGATGGGGAGGGCGTGCCCGGGCTGCGAGTGGAGATCGTGCTGCGAGGCGCCCGGGAGCGGCTGCTGGGCGTGACGGTCACCGGGCCGGGCGGGACGTACCGGAGCGCGGTGGGCGTGGACCCCGACCTGGACGTGGGGGAGTACGCGCTGGTGGTGCGGACGCCGGGGAACGAAGAGTTCTTTCCGGCGCGCGCGCACTGAGTCCGGGGCGTGCGGTGGGCGGCCGGGTGCGTGGGCTTGGCCGGCGCGGGCTGGGAAGTGGGCGCGATGTGTGGGGGCGGCCCGGCGGGGGTGAAGCGCAAGTTGGCAAGTGCGTC
>DCLA01000053.1:0-14577 GCA_002320815.1 Myxococcales bacterium UBA1660 | reverse complement strand
ATGGCAAGTTGGCAAGTGCGTCCCTGTCGTGGGATCCGTAGGATACGGGGTTCATGCGCTTCGTTTGTTTTCTCGTGGTGAGCCTCGCGGTGTCGGCGGTGGTGGCGCCGACGGTTCGTGCTCAGGACCCCTATGGTTGTCTGCACGATCTAGAGGAGGCGGAGCTCGAGGCTCGGCTGGCCCTGGTCGACCGGCGGCTGCAGGACGGGAAGCAGTGGGCGCGGGCCTGGTGGTACGGGTGGCAGGCCATCTTCGGCGGGGTCTTCGCCTACCAGCTGGGCTCGGCGATCCGCTCGGACGCCGGCTCGGCGCGCTGGGCGAACTATATCGGTACGGTCGGCGCCTTCCTCGCCCTGGCGCAGATGTGGATCCTCCCGCAGCCCGCGGCCACGGCGCCCCAGCGCTACCGCAGGATGCCCACCGGGACCCGGGCGGAGCGGGAGGCGAAGCTGACCTACGGGCTCGACCGGCTGGAGACCGCGGCGGCTCGGGAGCAGCTCGGGCGCGGGCCCCTGGCCCACGCGACGCCGCTGCTCTGGTCGGCGGTCTGGGCCACCACGCTCTCGGTGAAGTTCGACGACCCCGGCCGGGTCGCGCTCCTGGTCGTCGGGGGCTTCGTGATCACCCAGGCGCGCATCTGGACCACCCCCCAGGCGGCCATCGCCGACTGGAGCGAGCTCAGCCAGACGATGTGCCAGCAGGACTACGGTCGCCGTGGTCGCCCCGAGGGCCCCGAGGACGGCGACGTCGCCGCGCCGCCGGCCGAACCCGCGGTCCGCGCCCGGCCCGGGCCCTCGGCCCAGGTGGCCCCCTTCTTCGGGGGGATGCAGCTCCTGGTCTCGTTCTGACTTCGCCCGGTCGCTGGGGCGCCCGGGCCCCGCGAAATCGCCTTGGGGCTTTTCGCTCGCTTCCTGCTAGGCTGCTCCCGTGTCCCTCGGACCGGTCGAGATCCTCTTCGCCATCCTCGGCATCTCGATCCTCGTGATCGTGCACGAGAGCGGCCACTACTTCGCTGCGCGAGCCTTCGGGATGCGGGTCACCCGCTACTCGATCGGGTTCGGCCCCACGCTGTTCAAGTACCAGCCCAAGGGGAGCCCCACGACCTTCCAGGTCGCGGCGATCCCCTTCCTGGCCTACGTGCAGATCGCGGGGATGAACCCCCACGAGGAGAACGACCCCGACGACCCGGAGCTCTTCAACAACAAGAGCGCCTTCGCGCGGATCGTCACCATCGCGGCGGGTCCCATCGCGAACTACCTCACGGCCTCGCTGCTGGTGTTCTTCATCAGCCTCGCGGGCTGGCCGGCCCCCTGGCTCAGCAACGTCTTCATGCCCGACGACGAGCGCTACCAGGTGCAGCCCCACGAGCCGATGGAGGTCGAGTCGGTCTCCGAGGACTCGGCAGCGGCCGAGGCGGGCGTGGAAGCCGGCGACATCTTTCTGGAGGCCAACGGGGTCTCCGTGGCCAACGTCACCGAGTTGGCCGAGCAGACCAAGGACCGCGGCGGCCTGGCCACCGAGTACCTGATCGAGCGCGGCGGCGAGCGGCTGACGATCTCCATGACGCCCCGGGAGGCCAACGGGCGCGCGCTCATCGGCGTGGTGGCCGTCCAGGGCGAGATGCCCCCGGAGCACGTCGCCTTCGACGCCGGGCAGGCGGCCTGGGCCGCGCTGGTCTTCCCGTGGCGGCTCACCGAGATGCAGCTGACGTCGATCGCGGGGATGATCCGCGAGCGGCACACCGACAACATCGGCGGGCCGGTGGCCATGACCCGTATGGTCGGTCAGGCGGTCCAGAGCGGCCCCACCCACGTCTTCGCGATGCTGGTGCTCCTCTCGGTCGCCCTGGGCATGTTCAACCTGCTCCCGCTGCCCGCCCTCGACGGCGGCCGGCTGACCTTCCTGGCCTACGAGGTGATCACCCGCCGGCGGCCCAACGAGAAGGTCGAGGCGATGGTGCACTTCATCGGGATCCTCCTGCTCTTGGGGGTCCTGGTGCTGGTGACCATCCGCGACATCGGCAACTGGTCGTAGCCGGCGGCTGAAATAGCCGCCCGGAGGGCGCATTTCATCCGCCTGCTCCCGTGCCCCGCCGCGGCTCTTCGGGGCGCTTGCTCGCCTCGGGCCCGGGGACCATCGTCTCCCCATGGCAGCGAACGGGAAACCCGACGTCCTGATCATCGGCGGCGGCGTGATGGGTTGCTCCACGGCCCTGCGCCTGCAGCGGGCCGGGATGTCGACCCTGGTGCTCGAGCGCAGCGTGCCCGGCGCCGAGGCGTCGTCAGCCGCGGCCGGCATGTTGGCGCCCGGCGCCGAGGCCGGGCACCCGGTGGCCGAGGACCACGTGGACGCGCTGCTCCGCTTGGGGTCCTGGAGCCGCGACCTCCACGAGACCCAGGCCGCCTGGATCCGCGAGGAGCACGGCGTGGACATCGGGTTCCGGCGGACCGGCGCCATGGTGGTGGCCTTCGCCGGCGAGGAGGCGAAGCTCGCCGAGCACGCCGCGAGCCTGGGCGCGTCCTACCCCCACGAGCTCCTCGCCGGCGACCCGGCCCGGGAGCGGGAACCCTCGCTCAGCTCCGAGGTGGTCCGAGCGCTGGATCTTCCCGCCGAGGCCCAGCTCGAGCCGGTGCTCCTCCTCCGCGCCCTGGCCCTCGCCGCCGAGCGCGCGGGCGCGGTCTTCCGCAGCGGCGCCTACGTGCACGAGATCCTCACTGGCGGTGACCGGGTCCGCGGAGTGCGCGTGGGACCGGAGGTCCTCGAGGCGCCGCACGTGGTGGTGGCCGCCGGGTCCTGGACCAGCCTGGTCCCCGGGCTCGAGCTGGCCGCCGCGGGCATCCACCCGGTGCGCGGGCAGATCCTGGCCACCGAGACCCGGCCGCCGGTCTTCCGGCGTCTGATCTTCGGGGCCGGCGGCTACGTGGCGACCCGCCCGGATGGCCGGGTCCTGACCGGCTCCACCGAGGAGCGCGTGGGCTACCGGCGCGAGGTCACCTTGGGAGGCATCCGCTCCATCGTGGACGTGGCCACGCGCCTCGCGCCGCGGCTGGCCCAGGCGCCGCTCCGGGACCAGTGGTCCAGCTTCCGGCCGGGCACCGCGGACGGGCTCCCCCTGGTGGGCGCCGCCGGTCCGGAGAACCTCTGGCTGGCCAGCGGCCACTTCCGCAACGGGATCCTGCTGGCGCCGGCGACGGCGGAGCTGGTGGCCCATCACGTCCTGGGTAGCGCCATCCCCGAGGACCTGCCGCTCGCGCTGGTCGACCCGAGGCGCTTCGGATGAGCCCCCGCGAGCGCTTCGTGCCGGCCAACGGCCTGCGCCACCACGTGGTGGAGTGGGGCGAGCCCGACGCCCCGACGGTGCTCCTGGCCCACGGGTTCCTGGACCTGGCCTGGAGCTTCCGCGACGTGGCCCAGCGCCTGGCCGAGCGGGGCTTCCGCTGCGTGGCCTGGGACTGGCGCGGGCACGGCGAGAGCGAGCACATCGGCGCCGGGGGCTACTACCACTTCGCCGACTACGTGCTCGACCTGGAGGAGCTCTTCCCGCAGCTCGTGCCCGCGGGCGAGCGGGCGCACCTGGTGGGCCACTCCATGGGCGGCTCGGCGGTGACCATGTTCGCCGCCGCGCGCTCGGACCGGCTGCACACCCTGGCGCTCCTCGAAGGGCTCGGGCCGCCCGACCAGCCGCTGGCCAAGGCGCCGGAGAAGATCGCCCTCTGGCTCCACTCGGTGGCCAAGGCCCGGAGCAAGGCGCCGCGGACCTTCACCCTCGGCGAGGCGGCGGAACGCATGCGGCGGCAGAACCCCGCGCTGGACGAGGAGCTCGGCGCCTTCCTGGCGGAGAAGGGCACCGTGGCCGCGCCGGACGGGCAGCGCGCCTGGGCCTTCGACCCCCTGCACCGTACGCCCTCACCGAACGTCTTTCGGGCCGACGTCTTCACCGAGTACCTCCGGGCCATCACGGTGCCCACCCTGGTCGTGGCGGGCGAGAAGGGCTATCGGCTGGGCGACGAGGAGGCGCGCCTCGGCGCGCTGCGAGACCCTTCGTTCGTCGAGATCCCGGCGGTGGGGCACATGATGCACTGGGAGGCGCCGGCGGTTCTGGCCGACGCCCTGGCGGATCACTTCGCCCGCTGAGGGCGCCGGACCTTACGGTCCCCGCGGGGACGGCTCCGATTGTTGGACTCTCGAACGCCGCGGAGTAGGTTGTGCGGCGGAGGACGTGATGGCTCGCTTCTTGACTTACTTGGTGGCGTTGACGCTCTCGGCGTCGGCGATGGCGCAAACGGACGACGGCACGGACGAGGGTCTGGACGACGGCATGGCGGCGGAGGCTCCCCCCGAGGATCCCTCGCTGGATGCGTCGGACCCGGAGAACAGCGGTCGACTCGCCGACGAGCAGGCGCTCATGGAGGACGAGCTCGGTCCTGCCGAGGGTCGGGCGGCCACCGATCCCTTCGAGGAAGAGCACACGCCCTACTACTTCCTGGGCGCCTTCTACCGGCACAACTGGACCCCGGCCTTCATGATCGGGCTCTTCACCGACGACCAGGTCTCGGCGAACAACTCGGCCTTCGGCCTCGAGTTCACCTACCGGAAGGACTCCTTCGAGATCGTCACCTCGGTCTGGTACCAGGCGTACCACGTGGACGGCCCCTTCCGCGGCAAGGGCGACACGGTGCAGGAGACGGAGTTCATCAGCTCCGACCTCAACGCCATGTTCGTCGGCGCCGCCTTCCTCTGGAGCACCATGTTCACCGACTGGTTCGGGCTGGAGTACGGCCTGGACATCGGTATCGGCGGCGTCTGGGGCGACCTGGAGCGCAACGAGGCCTACCCCGACAGCGGCAGCGGCTCGGTGGACGGCTACTCTGCCTGCAATGGGCCGGGCGACCCCGCGGTGGGCGCCGGGTGGTGCGAGGCGAACGGCAACTACGGCGTCGAGGAGAGCTGGGCCAACGGCGGCAGCCGGCCCCTGGTCTGGGCCCGCCTCGCGCCGCACCTGGCGGTGCGCTTCAAGCCCATCCACCAGCTCGTCATCCGCCTGGACGGCGGGTTCGACATCTTCAGCGGGTTCTTCGCCGGCGGCTCGGTGGCTTTCGGGTTCTGAATCGCCCGAGGTCTCGAGTCGTCGCCCGGCGACGAAGCGCGAAGGCGCGGTGGGTCTCCCGCCGCGCCTTCGCTGCTTGAACGGGACCCAGCGCCGTGAAAGGCTGCGCGCCGTATGACCAAGGCGCGCTTCCTCGTCCTGCTCCTCGCCATCGGCACGGCCACTGCCGTCGCCCAGCCCCAGGAGGCTCCGGAGGCGCCGGAGGCGCCCGCGGAGGCGCCCGCCGCCGAGGGGGCTCCCGAGGTCCAGCGCAGCGAGGCCGAGGTCGCTCGACGCGCCCGCGTCTACGCCCAGGTCGGCGACGTGGCCATCACCGTCGGCGCCATCGAGGACGCCATCGCCGCGCAGTCGCCCTTCGTCCGCGGGCGCTATCGGGATCCGGCGCGCCTCCGGGAGCTCGCCGACAGCCTGGTGCGCTTCGAGCTGCTGGCCCGCGCCGCCGCCGCCGAGGGTTACGGCGAGAACGCCGCCGTCGAGCAGCAGGTGAAGCAGCAGATGGTGCAGCGGCTCATCGAGCAGCAGGTCGACGACGTCGTCACCCGGGAGTCCATCTCCGCCGAGGACGTTCAGGCCTACTACGCCGAGCACGAGGCCGAGTTCGCCCGGCCGGCGATGGTTCGCGCGAGCCACATCCTCCTGCCCTCCCGGGAGGCCGCCGACGCGCTCCTCGCCGAGGCCCGGGACGCCGACAACCGGCAGTTCCGCGCGCTCGCCCGGGAGCACTCCATCGACACCGAGACCAAGCTCCGGGGCGGGGACCTCCGCTACTTCACCAACACCGGGCGCCCGCCCGGGGCCAACGAGGAGGACGCGCCCGTCGACGCCCAGCTCGTGGCGGCGGCCTTCGAGCTCGAGGACCTCGGCGACGTCGGCGGCCCGGTCGCGGTCGGCGAGAACTGGTCCATCGTGAAGCTCACCGGCAAGCGGGAGCCCGAGGTCCGGGGCTTGGAGCAGGCGGGCGAGGGGATCCGGCTGCGTCTGTGGCGCGAGCGGCGCCAGGCGGCCATCGACGACTTCGTGCGCGGGCTCCGCGATCGCGCCGAGGTCGAACTCCACCCCGATCTGATGCGGCCCATCCGCCTGGACCCGGTCGAGCCCACCGAGGGGCTCCCCCATCGGGACCCGCACGGCGACGGCCGCGAGATGCCCCAGACCGGCGAGGCGCCGCAGGCCGGCGAGGCTCCCCCGGAGCCCGAGGGCCAGCAGGGCCAGTAGGGGCCATCGCTTCGAGCGCCGGGCTGGACGCCCGGTCCGGCGAGCCGGTTCGGCGCCCCGGGGGCTCCTACGCGCATGCGCCGCCGCAACGCTCTCGTCCTGTTCATCTCCTGGGCCCTCGCCGCCGCCTGCGGCGAGGACCCCGCCGCCGCCCCCGACGCGGCGAGTCCTCTCGCCGACGGCGGGGAGGCCGGGTCCGACGCCCGAGTGGCGGACGGCGGGACGCCGGCCACCTGCGGTGACCTCACCTGCGACGCCGTGGAGAGGTGCTCGAGCTGTCCGGCGGACTGCGGTGAGTGCAGCGAGCCGGTGGTCACCGAGTGCAACGACGGGATCGACAACGACGGCGACGGGCTCGTCGATTGGCAGTACGACGTCGGCTGCTGGAGTGGCGCGGACGGCACCGAGGCCGCCGGCCCGCGCTCGGAAGAGAACGGGTACACCACCTTCGACCTCGCCGAGGACTCGCGCATCGTCTACGTGAGCAACGAGGGCGACGACGCGAACGACGGGCTCTCACCGGAGACCGCCGTCGCCACCCCGGAGCGGGGCGCGGAGCTGGTCCGCGACGGGGCTCCCGACTTCCTCCTCTTCCGCCGGGGCGACCGCTGGCGGGGCCACTCGCTGGGTGAAGGGCGAGTCGCCCGCCGCTTCAAGTCCGGTCGAGATGCGGAGCATCCCCTCGTGGTCGGGAGCTACGGCGACTCGGTGGAGCGCCCGCGCTTCGAGGTCGACACCCACTTCTTCGACGACGACGGGAACGGTCGACGGTTCCTGGCGTTCGTGGGCCTGGCCTTCGTGTCCTACCCCAAGATCCCGGGCGACCCGGCCTTCGACGGCGCGAGCGGCGGCGCGATCCGCGTCGTGTCCGGCGACTCCCGCGACATCCTCATCGAGGACAACTACGTCGAGTACGGAGAGTTCGTGGTGCAGGGGGCGTCCGATGTCGCGGTCCGACACAACGTGGTCTGGCGCAGCTACCACGTGGGCACCTGCGCCTACCGCGCCGACGGCACGCCGGACCTGAACGGGAACCGCGAGTTCCGGCCCTCGGGCATCTTCGCCGGGGGCGTCGATGGGCTCCTCATCGAGGGGAACGTCTGGGACGAGAACGGCTACAACCCCGACGTCGCCGAGGCATGCGCCACCATCTACAACCACGACCTCTACCTCTCTGGCAACGACCGCTTGGTCGTCCGGGACAACCTGATCCTCCGCGCTTCGAGCATCGGCCTGAAGATGGCGGCCAACTCGACGGGTGCGTCCCAGGACATCCTCATCGAGAACAACCTCTTCGCCGAAGGCGAGATCGGCCTCGGGATGGGCGGCAACGACGATTCTCCCCACCGGTTCGTCGACGCCCGGGTCCTCCACAACGTCTTCACCGACATCGGGCGCGCGCCCCCGACGCGGCGCACCCTGTCCTGGTTCCTGGGGCTCCAGGACAACGACGGGACCGAGGTTCGCGGAAACCTCCTGGTGAACCAGCCCGACGGGAACAGCTGGGGCATTCACCTGGCCAGCGGGTCCATGCGTGACGTGACCCTCGCGGAGAACGTGCTCCATGGATTGAGCCAGCGATTCCTGTGGGTGGAGCCCCGGACCGGGTGGTCGAACGTGCAGGTGATCGGAAACGAGCTGATCGGCGCCAGCGCGAACGCCTGCATGGTCCGCCACGACGGTCCCTTCGAGGCCGTCACCTACTCCGGGGGCTCCTACCGCAGCGCGGCCGCCGAGGACGACCAGTTCTGCGTCGACGGGGAGCGGATGTCCCTCGCCGCGTGGCGTGCGGCCTCCGGCGAGAGCGACGCCGGGGACGCCGATCGCGAGGTCGTCGACCCGGGCCGCAACCTGGACTCCTATGCGGTGCACCTCGGGCTCGGCGACACGCTCGGCGACTTCGCGGAGGCGGCGCGCACGCAGTCGCGGCACCGGTTCCGCGCGGAGCTGCGCGCGGCCAGCGCGAACAACTGGATCCGCTCCGGCCATGGTGTCGCCGCTCGCTGAGCGCGAACCGGGCCGGGGACCGATGGGGACCGTTGACCCCATCTTCGCGATCCGGCTACCGTAGCGGGGATGGCGTCGCCCAAGTTCCCCGCCGAGCCCACCAAGCTGCACTACTTGGACGGCCGGCCCACGGAGATCACCCTCCGCCGGTGTCAGCTCGAGGTCGTGAAGGGCGACCGCTTGGAGACCCACACCTTCGAGCGGGACACCATCGATCTCGGGGCCGCCGAGGACAACGACCTGGTCCTCGAGGACGACACGGTCAGCCGCTACCACTGCCGGGTCTACCAGGAGGGCAACCACTACTTGGTGCGCGACCTGGGCTCGACCAACGGGACCTTCGTGAACCGGGTGCGGATCCGCGAGGCGTTCCTGAAGCCCGGCATGAGCATCACGCTGGGGACCAGCGAGATCCGCTTCGGCGCCTACGACGAGAAGTTCCGCATCGTGCCCTCGGAGCGGTCGCGCTTCGGCGACCTCATCGGGCGCGACGACAAGATGCGCTCCATCTACGCGATCCTGGAGAAGATCGCGCCCACCGACGCGACGGTGGTCATCGAGGGCGAGACCGGCACCGGCAAGGAGGTCGTCGCCCGCTCGGTGCATCAGACCTCCCGGCGCCGCTCGGGGCCCTTCATCGTCTTCGACTGCGGAGCGGTGCCGGAGAACCTCATCGAGAGCGAGCTCTTCGGGCACGAGAAGGGCGCGTTCACCGGCGCGGTGAGCACCCGCCAGGGCGTCTTCGAGATGGCCCATGGCGGCACCGTCTTCCTCGACGAGCTGGGCGAGCTGGCCCTCGATCTGCAGCCGAAGCTGCTGCGGGTGCTCGAGCAGCGCGAGGTGAAGCGGGTCGGCGGCGTGAAGCCCATCAAGGTCGACGTGCGCGTGGTGGCGGCGACGAACCGCGACCTCGAAGAGGAGGTCCGCGCCGGGCGCTTCCGGGAGGACCTCTTCTATCGGCTCAGCGTGGTGCGCATCCACCTGCCGCCGCTCCGGGACCGCAAGGAGGACATCCCGCTCCTCATCCAGCGCTTCCTCAAGGCCGGGCGCTTCAACCAGCTCCCGGACGGGGCCCGGCGGGTCGCTCAGATCAGTCGGCCCACTTTGGACCGGCTGATGGACTACGACTGGCCCGGGAACGTGCGCGAGCTCCACAACGTAGTGGAGCGCGCGGTGAGCTTCTGCGAGACGGACACCATCGAGGTCCGCGACCTGCCCGACCACCTGGTGGGGGGCCGCGGGTTGGTGGGCGCGCCGCGGCCGGCGGCGCCGGAGACGGGCGAGCAGGGCGTGGTGCCGGACCTCGGGTCGACCTTCAAGGACGCGAAGGAGGCCTGGGTCGCCAGCTTCGAGAAGGACTACATCGAGGAGCTCCTGCGGCGGAACGAGGGCAACATCTCCCACGCGGCGAAGGAAGCGGACATCGACCGGAAGTACTTCCGAAAGCTGATGAAGAAGTACGGCATCAGCGCCGACGACGTGACCTGAAGCTCAGCTCGCCAGCGGCAGCCGGAGCGTGAAGGCGGTGCCCCCGTCTTCCGACGAGGCGGCGGTGGCGTCGCCGCCGTGGGCCCGGGCGATCTCGCGCACGATGTAGAGCCCCAACCCGAGGCTGAAGGGCACGTGTCCGGCGTCGCCGCGGGCGTAGGGCTCGAAGAGACTGCGCAGACGCTCGGCGGCGATCACCGTGCCCCAGTTGTGAACCCGAATGGTGGCCTGGTCCCCGTCCGAGCCGACCAGGATCCGGACCGGCCGGTCCGGCGCTCCGTAGCGGACGGCGTTGGTGAGCAGGTTGCCCAGCGCCTGGGCGATGCGGGGCCCGTCGATGGCCAGCTCCAGCTCGGGGTCGTCCAGGTGCGCCTCGAAGTGGAAGGTGGGGTGCTGCGTCCGGATGTCCCCCAAGAGGTCGCGGACGAGCTCGCGGACGCGGACGGAGCGGCGCTCGACCGCGAGCTGTCCACGGCGGGCGTGGGTCAGGTCGAAGAGGTCACCGGCCACCGTGTGGATCTGCGTCGACGCCCGGCGGAGGCGCCCGACGGTCTGTCCATCGAGGTGTTCCGGGTCGGTGCTCTCGAGGAGATCCAAGCCCATGCTCAGGGTGTTGAGCGGGTTGCGCAGGTCGTGCCCCACCATGCTCAAGAGCCGCTCCTCGAAGCGGGAGCGTTCCTGGAGCCGCTCGAAGAGATCCGAGCGCCGGGTGGCGTCGGTCCCGATCTCGCCGAAGAGCCGGAGGTAGCCCACGTGGTCTTCGTCGAGGTCCATCTCGAAGCGGAGGCCGATGATGGCCGCCACGCGACCGTTGGAGTCGTGGAGCGGGCTGGCTATGGCCGCGCGGCTGGCGGGCTCGAGCTGGACGAGGAAGGGGTGATCGCGCTCGAGCTCGACGCGCTCGGGAGCGACCATGAACTCCCCGGCCCGCATGCAGGCCGCGGCCATGGTGGGGGCGTGCACCGGGAGTCGTTGGGCGGCCGCCGTGGAACTCGCGCGGGCGCCGACGGTCGCGACGAGGCGCATCCACTGGCGGTCCTCCGAGATCACCCAGAGGCCACCGCCGGCCGCGCCGGCGTAGCCCTCGATGTGCTCGATGAGGCAGCGGTGGACCGAGGCGGTGTCGGACTGCCGGGCGAGGGCGCGGGTGAGCTCCAGGAGCTGCGTCTGGCGGCGCGTGTGGCGGCGGAGGCGGGCTTCCATCCGCTGTCGCACCAGCGCGGACTGGAGCGCGATGTGGAGGCCTCCCTCGCTCACGGCGGAGAGGGGGCAGAGCTCGTCGGCGCCGAGCTCCAGCGCCTCCCGGCGTTCCCGCGGTGAGCTCCCTTCGAGGACGGCGACCACCGCCGTGTGCTCGTCCCACTCGACGAGCTGGCTCCGCACCGCGCTGGGCGGCACGCCGAGGACCACCACGTCGCAGTCGTGCTCGTCGAGGTCGGCGACTGCCGCGGCGTCCAGCTCCCGGATGTCGTAATCGGCCGGCGCGTGCTCCAGCGCGTGGCGCACGACGGGCGTACCGATGCACGGTCCGGGAACGACGACGATGCGGGCGGAGGGGATCATCGACCTTGGCGACGCCGGCGACGGCGTCGATGGCGTCAGAGTACCCCGAGGGGATTTCGACGCCAGCCGATGCTTCTAGGGTCGGGAGCAGCTTCGGAAAAGCCTCTGGCCACCGACGGCGACGCCGTGCGCGGGCGCCGGATCGCTGCGCATACTCGTCGCCACGGCTGGAGCATACTGCGCACGGCGCGGATGACGTAGAGTCCCCCACCAGGGAAATGGCGACTTTACTCGGGAGAAACGGGGGGCGCGTCGCGCGGTGGGGAGCGCTGCTCTGGGGTTGCTGGGCGGCGGTCGGGAACGTCGCCCACGCTCAGGGAGGGTTCCGATCGGGCGAGCAGGCCGTCCGGGTCGAGGCCGCGGTGGTCACGGTGCTGCGCGGGGAGGAGGGGGCGGTGGTCACGTACCAGGCCCTCCTGCGCGAGCCGCCGGGGGGGACCCTGGAGTGGCGCTTGCCGCTCGAGGCCGACCTCGCGGCGGCACGGACCCTGCCGGGCACGGTGTTCGAGCACGTGGACCGGGCGACGGCGCCGCGGGTGACCCATCTGGTCGAGCGCGACCCGTGCGAGCGCGACGAAGGGGACGGGGCGCCGGAGGACGGTGAGGGAGGCGCGGCCGACGAGGCACCGGGGGATGGTGAGGGAGGCGCGGCCGACGAGGCGTCGGGGGATGGTGAGGGAGGCGCGGCCGACGAGGCGTCGGGAGATGCTGAGGGAGGCGCGGCCGACGAGGCGTCGGGGGATGCTGAGGGAGGCGCGGCCGACGAGGCGTCGGAGTCCGCGGCGTCTGCGGCGGAGCCCGTCCAGCCGACCTTTGCGCGCAGCGGCTTCGACGTGACCGCGGGAGACGAGGGGCTGGTCGCGACCTTGGCGACGTCCGCGCTGATCCCCGCGGGCGAGGGCCGATGGGCGACGCCGCCGCTGCGGATCCCGATGGGACCCCTCGCCGAGGTGCCGCTGGCGTTCGGAGGCGAAGTGGATCTCCTGCTGGTGGTCCTCGACCGCGCGCGGGTGGCCCTCGTCGATCGACCGACCTGGGCCGCGCCGACGGGAGCGGAGACCAACGAGGACGGGCTGGCGGCTTTCGGCGAGCGCTACGAGGCCGCCGCGGACGAGGTGCTCGGCGAGGGCTCGCGGGTGTTGCTCGAGGCGGTGGAGACGTTGGGCGCGGACCCGCTGCTCAGCGATCGCGTCCTGGCCACCCTGGGCGGGGACGTGGTGGAGCTCCCGGAGCCGGTGGTGGTGACCCGGCTGCGACTTCGCGCAGGATCGAGCCTGGCGCTGGAGCGGGTCGCGCCGGTCTACCGACCCGAGTGGTCCCTGGAGCGCGCGCCGGTCGCCGCCCACGAGGTGGACCCGGTGGCCGCGACCGGAGTGGCCATGAACCGCTTCCGCGCCGAGGAGCTCGTCTTCCGCCCCTGGGACGGCGAGGCGGCGTGCGAGGGCCCGGTGCGGGACCGCTGGCGCCTCGACGAGGAGGGCGCGGCGCGCTGGCCGGTGCGCGCGCTGGGACCGGTGGCCGCGGGCATCGAGAGCGCCCGCCGGGAGCGGAACCAGGTCGCGCGGACCGTGGAGGCCGAGCAGCGGGAGCAGCGGGAGCGACGCGAGCGCGAGGCCGCGGCGCGTGAAGAGGCCGGCTGTGGCTGCAGCGCGCCGGGCGACGGAGTGCCGGCCGGCGCGCTGATCGTGCTCCTGCTCTTCGGGCGCCGACGTCAGCTCGGATCGAAGCCTTCGCAGGCGCCGTAGCTCGGACCACCCGGCCCGCGGTGTTCTCGGGCGCAGCGCACGCTGCAGGTGCCCGGGCCGGCGAGGTCGAGCTGGAGCCGGTAGACGGCGCCGGGCTGGGGGTCGAATCCGAAGCTGAGCTGGCAGCCGGTGTCGGCCACCCGGTGCTGGGTGGTCCAGTAGTGGACGTAAGTGCTGTTCCCGTAGGTCCGCAGCGCCGAGTGCTGCTGGGTCTCGATGTGCATGGGCTGGGCGCCCCAGGCGACCTCCGTGTGGCCGGGGCGGACGGGGATGCCGGGCGCGCCGCCGGTCTGCCGCACGACCCAGCCGTCGTCGCCGAGGACGATGAGCTCGCGGGTGCCGGCCCCGCCGAGCTGGGTGCTGCGGACGTCCATGAGGACCACCGCGTGGGGCTCGCTCTCGTGGGGGCTCACGTAGGGACCGCTGGGCATCTCGACGCAGGATTCCTCGAGGGTCGAGAACGCGGGGGCGCACTGGTACCAGGCCTCGCGCCCACAGCCGCGCACCAGGTAGCTCTCGCCGTCGGCGATGGGGTCGTCGCCCCAGGCGCCGTCGGGGATGGAGTGGACCTCGGGGTCGGCGCAGGCGAGGCGCTCGCTGCCGAGGCGGCGGGCGGTGGCCACCGGGCGGAGGTGCTCGCGGACACAGCCGCCGAGGAGCGCGAGGGGAAGGAGGACGAGGAGGAGGCGGGTCATCGGTAGCTCCAGAGGAGGAAGGAGAAGCCGAGCTCGGCCTGGACGCCGAGCTCGGTGACGTCGGAGTCGGGGTAGCTGCGGTAGACGAGCCCGACGGAGGCGGTCATGGCGAAGACGCCGCCGCTGCGGAGGGCGATGTGGGGGTTGGCGAACCAGCCCCACTCGTCGCCCTCGGGGGCGGCGAAGCGGGTGGGCCCGGCGGCGACGCCGAAGCCGGCCTCGAAGGCCCCGCGGATGACGCGCGCTCGGGCCACGGCGCCCATGTCGGCGATCGAGCTCATCTGCTCGGCCTGGAAGGCTTCGATGTCTGGGCCGATGAGGGTGCGCTGCTCGTAGAGCGCGTGGGCGCCGACGAGCACGTAGGGGCCGAGGGGGACCAGGACGGCGCCGCGGCCCCCGAAGCCCAGGATGCCGACGGGGTCGAGGCCCGGGGCGGAGAGGACGCCGTAGGAGAACGACGCGCCCAGCTCGAGGCGCGGGGTCCGGGGGAGACCGCGCTCGTCGCGGAGGGGGGCGGTGTCGGCGGCGTGGACGTCTTGGTAGACGACGTCCTGGGCCTGCGCGGTGGCGGTGAGGGCGGCGAGGGCGGCCGCGAGGAGGAGTCGTTGGGTCACGGCGGGGCTCTTCGGGCGAGCCAGGCGCCGGTTGCGCGCGGTGGGGGAGAAATGTGTGGTGGGGGCGGGGGCGGGGCGTGGGTGCGGGGGCGATGCGCAAGTTGGCAAGTGCGTCCCCAGAGCAAGTTGGCAAGTGCGTCCCC
>DCLA01000021.1:53954-96937 GCA_002320815.1 Myxococcales bacterium UBA1660 | reverse complement strand
GCGGGTACTTCAACGGGCTGCTAGACCTCTCGGATCGCATCACGTGGGATAAAGCATTGGCGAGGGCCACTTCGACCAGAAGTCTCGTTTTTGGTCGAGTAATGGACTCGACGAAAGCCCATGCCTCTCTTTGATGCAGGATCGGTTCGCTCAATGCCTCGTCCCTCGAAAAGTTGCCGGGGTTGGACCAACCGGTGACCCCATCTGGCCATCCACCGCCCCAAACCCTATCGCGCCGCCGACATGCGGACCACTGAACACCCTGCCGGCTCCATCGACCCCTAGCGTTTGGGGCCCGGCCAAATCCGCGTCGCTCCCCGCAGCGGCGAGATCTCGGATGTCGAGGTCCAGCCTGCCCCCATCTGGCCTCGAGGCTTCCCCGGAGGCGTCCGGCTCGGGAACCGACGTATGAGACTCCTGTAGTTCATCCGATTGGGGGCATCTCGGCACGCAAGCCAACACATTGGGGTTTGGGCCGAACGCTGCGCCATGCCGCACGTCCGCGGGATCTTGCACCGGGGAGGGAGCTCGGGTCGGTGCTTCGACGACCGCCCCTGCCTACCTTCCCGGCTTGGCACGCCCCCTGCTCAGGCGCGCCGCCATGCCTGCCTCCCACCCCCGCCGCACGCGTCGAGCCCTGATCGCCGGAGTCGTCGCCACGGTCGCGCTGCTCGCGCTCGTCGCCGCCGTGCTCGCGACCGCGCGACACCGACGCGCCCGATGGCTCCGAAGGATCGACGACCTCGAGGCGGAGCTTCGAGCCATCGAGCGGATCGCGCCCCCGCTTCCCCCCAGCTGGTACGACGGGGCCGCCCCCGCCGCGCGGCCGGTGAAGCTCGCCGAGACCCTGCTCTTCGCCAGCGATCCCACCCGCACGTCCCCGCCCGTGCTCGAGGAAGCGCTGGCCTACGGCGCGGTGGGCTCCGAGCTCGCCGCCCTGGACGCGCACACCGGCGCAGACGTCGCCGAGGGTGCCCCCGGCGCCGGGCCGCGCCGCCTCGTCCTCCCCCTGGGGGATCCCAGGTGAGCGCCGCAGCGGCACCTCCCCCCGCGCCCCTTGGGCCAGTGATCGGCCGACTGCGGGTCGGCACCGGCTGGTCCACGGTGGGCCGGACGCTCGCGTGCTCGGTCGGAGTCCCTCTGCAGGTCCGTCTCCTCCTAGGCGCGGCCCTCGCCGACGTCCCTTGGGGGCAGAAGCTGCTGCTGCTCGCCTTCGCTACCCTTCCTTCGCTCTGGTTGGTCCTCGCGGGGGGATCGGTCGCCTACCAGGTCCACCGGGAGCCGAACGGCGGCCGGGTCCTCATGGAGTTCGTGCTGGGTCCTTGGCGCATCACCCGAGACGAGTTCGCCTTCTCGCCGAGCGCTCTCCCCTGGGTCGCTGTCCCCACGCTCCACCGGGTGCTCGGCCGCAGGTGGAAGGTCCGCCGGGGTCGAGAGCGTCTCAGGGGAGAGTTCGGGCCCTACGAAGCGCGCCTGCTCTGCCAATGGCTCGACGAAGCCTGTGAGGAAGTGCGAGGCGAACCCCGTGAGGAACCAGAGGCCGACGCCGACCCACGCGACCCGTCGATGCCGGCCGCCGGCCACGCCGCCCGCGGTGACGAGCGTGACGCAGAGCGCCGTCAGGGAGAGCATCACCGGCGGTGAGAACGCCGGCACGGCATCGATGGGCAGGCCCCACGCGAGGGGACCCAGCAGAGTGCGCGCACCGAGCCCATCGTCGAAGACCTCGGTGCACGCCCGGCCGGAGAGGAAAATGCGCTCGTAGGCGGACACCTCGAGGAGCAACGAGGCCAGCGTTCCCACGAGGACCAGCGGTGGGCAGGCGAGGAGCCAGAGCAGGTCCCAGCGAGGTGCGGGCGTCTCCCCTGCCCCCGCCACTCAGTACGCCGCCATGAGGGCCAGCATCCCCAGAAGGAGCCAAACGCACAGGGCGACGGGCACCAGCATTTGGGCCCCGCCCTCGGCTGCGCCGCCCACGGCGAACATCGCCAGGAGGACCGCCGCCACGGCGAACGCGACCGTGGGCGATACGTAGCCGCCCGGAAGTCCGAAGGCGAGGGGCCCGAGGAGGAGGCGCGACGCCCCGGAACCGAAGACCCGGACGCACTGGCCGTCGACCATGCCGTGGTAGGCGGCCGGCTCGCGGAGCAGCGCGGTCAGGCCACCGGTGATCACCGTCGGGAGAAACCCGATCAGGGCGGCGGAGAGCGCCTTGTCCTTCCATGTCACGACGCGCGGCCGGCGCCCCGACGACGACCCGCCGCGGGCCCCACGCTCATCCATGCACGAGGAGACGGCTCCGGCACCGCGCGGCATTCCCGCTCCGCGGGCCCGACCCGCTACAAGCGGAGGGCGAGGCCGGTGGTGAGCAGGAGGGCGTTGCGGGCGTCGGGGCGGTCGCTGCGGGGGCCGCGGCGCAGGAGCGAGGCGTGGGCTTCCAGGGCGAGCCAGCGGTGCACCGGGAGGACTACGCCGAGGCCCGCGGTCCAGGCGGGGACCAGCCGGAGGCTCGCGGTGGGGTTGTCGGTGCGGTCGGGGAGCCACCAGAGCGCGGGGCCGGCCTCGAGGCCGAGGTCCGCCGGGCCCACCGGCAAACGCACCCGGACGACGACGGCGCCGGCCGGGGTGCCGGTCGCGAGGGCCCAGGCGCCGAGCTCCAACGCGGGGTGGAGCCGCAGTGCGGCGCGGAGCGTGGCGCCGGGGGCGAAGGGCTCGCTGGACTGCCAGGCGCCGGCGACGCCGAGGCCGAGACGCCAGCGCGGCGGCGCGACGGCGGGCCGCTGGTCGTCCCGTCGGGGCGCCGGCGGGTCGGGTCGCGCCAGGCGCGGGGGCGGGCGGACCCAGACGGGCTCGGCCACCCGCGGCGGCAGCGAGGGGGTGCGCCACTCGGGGGCGGCGCGGATGGTCTCCGCCAGGATGAGCGGGGCCATGCCTGGATCGTCGTGGGGCCGCAGGCGCAGCTCCCGGAGCTGGCCCTCGGCCCCGGGGACCCAGAGGACGATCTCCGCCGGCAGCGCTCGGATGACCGCGAAGGCGTCCAGCTCGGCGCGCAGCGCCTGGGCCTCGAGGCCGTCGCGGGGCGCGGGGATGGGCCCGGGCCGCAGCTCGCCCTCCACCAGCGCGAGCTCCGCGGCCAGGAGCTCGGCGAAGGGCCCGGGGTCGCCGTAGAAGAGCACCACGCGCGAGGCGTCCGCCCGCGCCGGCGCGACCCCGGCGAGACCGAGGCCGACGACGGCGAGGAGCCCCCCCCACCTCAGCGCTCTTCCGCGTTCGCCTCCCCGACCCAACGATGCTCGTCTCCTCCCTGGCCGGTCACCCGCCGCGCGATGGCGGCGTGGGCTCCCTCGGGCCAGCGGCGCAGGTAGTCTTCCCCAGCCACGCGGGCTTCGCCAGCCTCGCCCGCGGCGTGGAGGGCCTCGATGCGACGCCCGAGGGCCAGGGCCGCGAAGGGGCCCGCCGGGTCCTCGGCGGCGGCCGCGCCGAAGTGGGCGGCGGCGACCCGGGGCTGCTGCCGGGCCAGGGCCAGGCGCCCCAGGAAGAACGCCGCCTGCGCGGCGCGACCGTCGGTGGGGAAGCGGGTCCGGACCGCCTGGTAGGCCGCGGTGGCCCGCTCGCTCTGCCCGGCGAAGCGGGCGGCGTCGCCGAGGAGCACCAGGTCGGCGGCGTCGCCCCGGGCCAGGACCCGCTCCCAGGCGACGGCGTCGAGGGCTTCCCGGTGGCGCCCCTCGCGCGCCAGCCGGCGCCAGTCGAGGCGGGCCGCCCGGCGAGGGCGCGGGGAGTCCGCTGCGGGCACCGCGGCCGCCGACGCGACCTCGGGCACGTCGAGCTCCAGCGATGCCGGGTCCAGGTGCGCAGTGGGCTCGGCGGCCAGCGTCGCCTCCACGGTCTCGCCGCCGCGCACCGAGGTCACGCCCTCGGGCCCCTCGAGGCGCACCTCGCCCTCCTCCATCCGCAGCGCGAAGGCGCCGGTGTCCGGGTCCCAGTCGACGGCGAAGCGGGTCCCCACCACGTGGACCACGTAGGGCCCGGCGTGGACGGCCCAGGAGGTCGCGGCGTCGCGATGGACCACGGCCAGGCGCACCCGGCCGCGCTGCAGGTCGAGGCGCGCGCCGTGCTCGTCGACGGCGGCGACGCGCAAGTCGGATCCCGCCGCGAGCTCCAGCGCGCTGCCGTCGGAGAAGGCGATGCGCTCGGGCTCGGTGGCCCGCAGGTAGGTGCCGCTGGTCCCGGCGGCGCCGCCCGGCAGGGTGAAGGCCAGGGGCGCGGGCGGCTCGGGTGCGCCCGATGACACGAAGAGCGCCGCGAGCGCAGCGGCCGCCAGGCCCAGCGCGGGTGCCCAGACCCAGCGACGGCAACGCGGCTCCGGGGTCCGCAGCAGGCGCGAGCGGACGGCGCGCAGGTCGTCGCGCTCGGCGAGGGCCTCGTCTTGGAGCGCCGCCACCTCGCGCCCGAAGCGCTCCAGCTCGTCGCCGCTCACGACGCGCTCCAGCGGGGGCTCTGCTCGAGCCACTCGGCCAGGTGAGGGTCCCGCCGCGCGATCTCGCCGAAGCGCTTCTCCGCCGAGCGCAGGCGCCGTTTCACCGTGGACAGGGAGACGTCCATGGCCGCGGCGACCTCCAGGACCTCCATCTGCTCGAAGTAACGGAGGGTGAAGGCGATGCGCTCGTCGGCCTTCAGTTGGTCCAGCGCGCGGCGAACCCGGGCGAGTGCGAGGCGGGCCCGCGGGTCGGCGGGAGCCCGGCCGGGATCGGGGACCTCCTCGGGCGCCATGAAACGCAGCCACCGTCGCCGGCCGCGCTTGCGGATGACTCCGCGCGCGGTGAAGACGGCGATGCGCACCAGCCAGCCCTCGAGACGCGCGGCGTCGTCGAGCTTGTCGATGGAGGCCAGCGCCTGGGCGAAGGTCTCATGGAGGATGTCGGGGAGCTCGTCGTCGACGCCGAGGACCCGGGCGAGCACCCGGCGCAGATGCGCGGCGTGGCGATCGTAGAGGGCCGCCGGCGCGCCGGGGTCCCCCCGCCGCAGGGCCGCCACCAAAGCGGCGTCGTCGCCCACGAAGCCGATCTGGCGCACGCGGCCTCCCTTCGCCCGGGGGGTCGGGGCGAAGGGGGTCCCGGGCTTCTTCGCTGAGTGCGCCACCGCCATGGGAGCTCAGTGTCGCCCCGGGCGCCCCGAGGTCCAAGAGCAGCGGAGGGAACGCGAGGGAGGGCTGGGTGGGTGGAGGTCGCACCGAAATCGCGGGACTCGACCCACCAGGGTTTTCCAATACCGTCATTTGTGTGAAAGTCCACCCTCAACGCGAGGGAGGCGCACCGATGATGAAGAGACGAACACTAGGGGTATTGATGGGTCTGATGACGGCCCTGGGGATGGGCGCCGAGCGCGCGGACGCGCAGGCGTCGATCCTGCCCTGCGCGGGCACGGAGACCCTGCTCGACCCGCTCTTCAGCGGGCTGGACGACGGCAGCACGATGGTCTCGCTGGACCCGGTCTTCACGGCGGCCAACCCGCTGACCGTCGCGGGCACCTCGTACACGTCGATGTTCGTCAACGTGAACGGCAACGTGACCTTCGACTCCGCCTATTCGGAGTTCACCCCCGAGGCCGTGCCCGGCCTCTCCCAGCTCACCATCGCGCCCTACTTCGCCGACGTGGACCTCCGGGACCGCACCTCGGGCACGCCGCTGGAGAACCCCGGCAGCGTCACCTATTGCGTCGACGCGGCCGCCAACCGGGTCTTGGTCACCTGGAACGACGTCGTCCACTTCAACGCCGGCTCCGCGACCATCGACTATTCGCGGGTGAACACCTTCCAGCTCGTGCTCACCGCGACCCGCGTGTGCGGCGCGGACGGCATGGAGGTCGAGTTCCGCTACGCCGAGATGGTCTGGCACGCGGGCACCGCGAGTGGCGCCGCCGATGACGGCCTCTGCACCGAAGCCGCGTTCATGGGCGGCACCTGCACGCCCGCCGTGGCCGGCCTGGACTACGGCGACACCGTGACCGCGGTGCAGCTCGCGCCCTCGCTGACCCTGGAGGTCCAGGACCAGCTCCTCACCGGCAGCAACGTGGGCACCCCGGGCGTCTGGCGGATCCGCGCGAACCCCAGCGGCATCCCGAGCTGCGGCAACGGCACCATCGACGGAAGCTGCGAGGCCTGCGACGACTCGGGCGAGAGCGCGACCTGCAACGTCGACTGCACGCTCGCCACGTGTGGCGACGGCGTGGTCAACGCGACCGCCGGCGAGGGCTGCGACACCGGCGGCGAGACCGCGTCGTGCGACGTGGACTGCACCGCTCCGGTCTGTGGCGACGGCGTGCTCAACATGGCCGCAGGCGAGGGCTGCGACGACGGCAACACCATGACCGGCGACGGCTGCGGCGCGACCTGCCAGCTCGAGGGCTGCGGCAACGGGATCGTCGATCCCGGCGAGGCCTGCGACGACGGCGGCGAGAGCGCTTCCTGTGACGCGGACTGCACCGCGCCCATGTGCGGCGACGGCGCGGTGAACGCGAGCGCGGGCGAGACCTGCGACGACGGCACCGAGACCGCGAGCTGCGACGCCGACTGCACCGCGGCGACCTGCGGCGACGCTGTGCTGAACGCCACCGCCGGCGAAGGCTGCGACGACGGCAACACCGCGGGCGGCGACGGCTGCTCGCCGACCTGCACCACCGAGGTCTGCGGCAACATGATCGTCGACGCCGGTGAGGAGTGCGACGACGGCGTGGCCACCGGCGCCTGCGACATGGACTGCTCGCTGCCCGTCTGCGGCGACGGCGTGTTCAACGAGATGGCCGGCGAAGCCTGCGACGACGGCAACACCGACGGCGGCGACGGCTGCTCCGACACCTGCACCCTCGAGGCCTGCGGGAACTCGGTGGTCGACGCCGGCGAGGACTGCGACGAGGGCGGCGTGGCCACGGCCACTTGCGACGAGGACTGCACCTCGGTCGCCTGCGGCGACGGCGCCATCAACACGGCCGCCGGCGAGACCTGCGACGACGGCAACGACACCGCCGGCGACGGCTGCTCCAGCGCGTGCGTCGTCGAGGAGTGCGGCAACTCGATCGTCGACGACGGCGAGCGCTGCGACGACGGCGGGGAGTCCGCGACCTGCAACGACGACTGCACCGTGGCCGCTTGCGGCGACGGGATGGTCAACGCCACGGCCGGCGAGACCTGCGACGACGGCAACACCGCCGCCGGCGACGGCTGCTCGGCCACCTGCACCACCGAGACCGCGACCCCCGACGCCGGCCCGATGACGGTCGACGCCGGCCCGACGACGGTCGACGCCGGGACGCCGGACGCCGGGACCGAGGTGACCGCCTCCGACGACGGCAGCTGCAACTGCCGGGTGACCGGTCCGAAGCAGAACGCGGGCGCCCTGCTCTGGCTCGTCGGTCTGGGTCTCTTCCTCGGGCGGCGTCGCCGCCGTTGAGTCCTCCGCGGACCTGAACGCGAAGAGGGGGGCCCGTCACCGGCGGGCCCCCCTCTTCCGTTGGAGCGCGCCGGAGTCGCTTGACGCTCGGGCAGCGGTCGGCCCAGGTTCCCGCCCATGGCCGACCCGACCTCCCTCGCGCTCTACGAGCGCGCCGTCCAGCGACTCCCCGGCGGAGTCAACTCGCCCGTCCGCGCCTTCAAGAGCGTGGGGGGCAGCCCCGTGTTCGTGAAGGAAGCCCATGGGGCCACCCTCGTCGGCGCCGACGGCACCGAATACGTCGACTACATCGGGTCCTGGGGCCCGATGATCCTGGGCCACGCCCACCCCGAGGTGGTCGCGGCGGTCCAGGAGGCGGCGGCCAAGGGCTCCAGCTTCGGCGCCCCGACCGAGCAGGAGATCGACATGGCCGACGCCATCGCCGGCGCCCAGCCGCACATGGCGATGAGCCGGCTGGTCTCCAGCGGCACCGAGGCGACCATGGGTGCGCTGCGCCTCGCGCGGGGCATCACCGGGCGGCCCCTCATCGTGAAGATGGCCGGCGGCTACCACGGCGGCGCCGACTACCTCCTGGTCAAGGCCGGCAGCGGCGCGGCGACCCTGGGGACCCCGGACAGCGCCGGCGTGCCCCCCGGGATCGCCGCCACCACGCTCACCCTGCCCTACAACGATCTCGACGCGGTGAAGGAGGCCTTCGCCGCCCGCGGGCAGGAGATCGCCGCCCTCATCGTCGAGCCGGTGGCCGGCAACATGGGCTGCGTCCCGCCGAACGACGGGTACCTGGAGGGGCTCCGGGAGCTCACCCGGGAGCACGGCGTGATCCTCATCTTCGACGAGGTCATGACCGGATTCCGCGTGGCCTACGGCGGCGCCGCGGAGCGCTACGGGGTCACCCCGGACCTGACCTGCCTGGGCAAGATCGTCGGCGGCGGTCTCCCCGTGGGCGCCTACGGCGGCTCCCGGGAGCACATGGAGCACGTGGCCCCGGCGGGCCCCGTCTACCAGGCGGGCACCCTGAGCGGGAACCCGCTGGCGGTGGCCGCGGGCCTCAAGACGCTGGAGATCCTCCGCCGCGAGGGCACCTACGAGAAGCTGGAGACGATCGCCGCCGAGCTCGAGGGCATGGTCCGGGAAGCGGCCGAGGCCGCCGGGCTGCCCTTCCACATCCAGCGGGTCGGCGCGATGCTCACGGTCTTCTTCCACGACGGCCCGGTCCGCGCCTGGGACGACGCCGACCAGTGCGATCGCGAGGCCTTTGGGCGCTGGCACGCCGCCCTCATCGAGCACGGCGTGCACTGGGCCCCGAGCCAGTTCGAGGCCGCGTTCCCCTCCCTGGCCCACGACGCCGCCGCCCTGGAGCGCACCCGGGCCGCCCTGGGGCCCGCTTTCGCCGCCGCCCGCGGCGCCTGACCCCAGACCCCCGGCCGCCGGAGAGCGAGGATCCTCACCCTCCCTCCCCCGGCCTGGCCGGGACCGGGGCCCTACCAGCCTTGACCCCCCCACCCCACGTGCTACACGCCGCCGCGCAAGGCGCCGGGAGGCCCGGCCCCCTGCGAGCTCCTTTGACAACCGCATCCCCATGCCCCTGCTAGGCCCCGAACAGATCAAGGACTTCGGGCGCTATGGAGCCGTGGGCCTCGAGATGGGCGCCCTGGTCTACGTCGGCGTGAAACTCGGCCAATGGGCCGATGACCACTTCGGCACGACCTTCTTCACGCTCATCGGGGTCCTCCTCGGCATCGCCGCCGGCTTCTACTCGCTCATCAAGCTGACGAAGCGCTCCAAGCGCGACGGACGTTCCCCGGACTCCCCGATGGACCCAGATCCTTCCTCGCCGAAGGACTCGGACTCCTCGGGCCCCACCACCTAGCTCGGCTCGGGATGCGGCCGTCCGCCCGAACCCCACCCCTTCACCGACCATGAATCGCCAGCTCACCGAACGGATCACTCAGGTCGTCGCCGTCAGCGGCGTCGCCCTGATCGTGCTCGCGTCGGTGCTCTGGGGTCTCCGCGGAGGCCTCGGCGCCTTCGCCGGCGCCCTGGTGGCGATGGCCAACTGGGCCCTCATCCGCTGGGTCTCCATCCGGGTCACCGAGCAGCACGTCCGCGGCCGCAACCGACTCTTCCTCATCCTCGGTCTGAAGACCGCCGCGCTCATGGGCGTGTGCTGGGTCCTCCTGACCAAGGTGGGCCTGGACCCCAAGGGCTTCATGGTCGGCATCGGCGCGCTGGTCATCGGGATCGTGGTCGCCCCTCTCACGCTGAGCGAGAAGCCCAGCACCCCCTCCAACCCCTCGGAAGATCGAGCCTGAGCACAATGGCCGAGCCCGCACACGAAGCTGCCTCTCTCCCGGAACACTGGTCCTGGTTCAGCTTCATCGATCAGGAGACCCACGACCTGGCCCATGGCCTGGGGTGGCCCTTCAACTCCGAGGGCCAGCGCTGGTTCTTCGGCGGTGACATCCACCTCCTGCACGTCTGGGCCCTCGGGTTCGTCGTGCTCCTCCTGCTGATCTTCGGGCTCGTGACCCGGAGCCGGGTCAAGAACCCCGAAGACGCCGTCGTCCCGCAGGACAAGCTGACCCCGTCGACCTTCACCGAGCTCATGACCATCGGCGTCTACGACATGATGGCTGCGATGATGGGCAAGGAGGCGGCGAAGTACTTCATCCCGCTGATCGGCGCCTGCGCGTTCGTGATCTTCTTCTCGAACGTGCTCGGCCTCATCCCCGGTTTCCTGCCGCCGACCGACAACCTGAACACGACGGCCGCCATGGCGATCGTGATCTTCTTGGCGACGCACATCTACGGCATCAAGAAGCAGGGCTTCGTCAACTACTTCAAGCACTTCCTCGGCCCGGTGATCTGGCTGGCCCCGCTGATCCTCGCCATCGAGCTCATCAGCCACCTGGTCCGCCCCGTGACCCTCGCCGTGCGTCTCACCGCGAACATGTTCGCGGACCACGCCGTGCTCACCGTCTTCCTCGGCCTGCTCCTCAGCACGGCCATCTGGTGGGTCCCCCTGGCCCTGCCGGTCTACATCCTCGGCTGCGTGGTCGTCACCGTGCAGACCTTGGTCTTCTGCCTGCTCAGCACGGTCTACATCTCGATGGCCATCGAGGACACCCACGCTCACTGACTACTGAGGGTTTGGCACCCAAACCCTCTCCTCGCGGCGGAGCCGCTCGGATTCACCCGAACTCCCCCGCCCAAGACCAAGACCCTTCGCGGCGGAGCCGCTCGGATTCCCCCGAACTCCCCCGCCCAAGACTCCTTCAGAACCGATCCGAATCCGCCGTGCCTCGGCGCGGCTCCTAGACAAACCGCTCGCACCAATGACTTCGCCTCCCTTCGTGAGAGGCACCAGGAGGCTACGAACACCATGAAGAAGCTCGCCCTTCGGCTCACCGCCGTTTTCTCCACCTTCCTCTTCTCCGCCGTCGCGTTCGCCCAGGACGCCGCCGTCTCGAACGAGCACGACGAGGCCAGCTGGAAGGCTCTTGCCGCCGCCATCGCCATCGGCCTCGCCGCCTTCGGTGGTGCCATGGGTCAGGGCAACGCCGCCAAGGCCGCGCTCGAGGGCATCGCCCGTAACCCGAACGCCGCGGACAAGCTCAACACCCCGCTCATCCTCAGCCTCGCGCTGATCGAGTCGCTCGTCATCTACGCGCTTCTCATCGCCGGTGGCTTCATCGGGCCCCTCGGCTGAACCAGCCTCCGTTCCCGACGCCGACGGCGACTTCCCGCGAGGGGAGTCGCCGTCGACGCGTTCGGACCCCGGTTCCCGGAGCACTCCACGCTTGCGCGCCGTGCCGACCGTCCCCAGCATTCGGGGCATGAGCGACAAGCGCAGCGACGCCGAGTGGCGGGAGGCCCTGACCCCGGAGCAGTACGCGGTGCTCCGCGAGAAGGGCACCGAGCGACCCTTCACCGGAGTCTACTGGGACCACACCGAGGACGGCACCTATGTCTGCGCCGGCTGCGGCGCGGAGCTCTTCGACAGCTCGACCAAGTTCGACGCCGGCTGCGGTTGGCCCAGCTTCTGGGCCCCGGTCGCCGAAGGCCGCATCCGCCTCGAGGAGGACCACTCCCACGGCATGCACCGCATCGAGACGCTCTGCGCCAACTGCGGCGGGCACCTGGGCCACGTCTTCCCCGACGGTCCGAAGCCCACCGGTGAGCGCTACTGCATCAACTCGATCTCCATCGCGTTCGCCGAGCGCGATTGACCGTCGCGCGATTGCCGACTTGCCACCACGCCCCTCCCGGTCGACACTGCGCCCAATGCCTCCCTGGCTGAAGATCGCCGCCGTACTCGGTCTCCTCGTCGGGGCCGTCGTCTTCGCTCTCCTCAACAGCAGCGCAGGTGACGCCTTCGTCTACTCCAAGCCGCTCACCGCGGTGATGCAGGACCCCGATCAGTTCATGGGTCGACCGCTCAAGGTCGAGGGCGAGCTCCGGCAGGGCTCGATCCAGTTCCGTGAGGATCCCTGCGAGTGGCGCTTCGTCCTCGAAGAGGGCGACCAGGAGATGCCCGTGCGCTTCCCGCGCTGCGTCGTCCCGGACACCTTCCGGGACGGCTTCGGGATCTCGGTGACGGTCCAGGGCGAGCTCGAGGACGGCGGGGCCACCTTCCTCGCCGACGAGGTCATCCCCCGCTGCCCGTCCAAGTACGAGATGGAAGAGCGGCTCCAGAACGGCGAGACCATGCCCCACGAGCAGGGCGGTCCGGTCGCCGTCGGCGGCTGAACGACTCCCCTTGGCAACGCGCGCCGGTCCGCGTAGGAAGCGGGCATGCGCGAGCTGATGGACGCCGAGGCCGCCCGCCGCACCCTTCGTCGGGTGGCGGCGGAGGTCGTGGAGGCCACCGGCGGTGCGGGCGAGCTCGGCGTGGTGGGCATCCGCCGCGGCGGGGCGCCGGTCGCCGCCATCCTGGCCGAGGAGATCGCCCGAGCGGGCGGCCCGACCGTGCCGGTGGGCGAGATCGACATCGCCCTCTACCGGGACGACGCGGCGACGGCGCTGCCCAGCCCGAAGATCGGGCCCAGCGCGATCCCCTTCGAGGTGCGCGGCAAAGACGTCCTCCTGGTCGACGACGTGCTGCAGACGGGGCGCACCATCCGTGCGGCCATCGAAGGACTCCTCGACTACGGGCGGCCGCGGCGCATCTGGCTCGCGGTGCTCCTCGACCGCGGCGGCCGGGAGCTGCCCATCGCCGCCGACTTCGTGGGCAAGACCGTGGACGCCGGGCCCGAGGTCCGCATCGAGGTCCGCCTGAGCGACGACGACCAGCCCCAGGGAGCCTTCGCGGCCACCGAGGAGGACCAGTGAGCGACGAGCGCCCCTTCCCCCACCGGCACCTGCTCACCCTCGACGGGTACTCGCGGGAGGACGTCACCCAGGTCCTGGACACCGCCGAGGCCTTCTTCGAGGTCTCCCGGCGCCCGGTGCGCAAGGTTCCGACCCTGCGCGGCAAGACCGTGCTCCACCTCTTCTACGAGGACTCGACCCGGACCCGCACCTCCTTCGAGCTCGCCGCCAAGCGGCTCAGCGCGGACACCCTGAACCTCTCGGTGAAGACCTCCAGCGTGAAGAAGGGCGAGAGCCTGAACGACACCTGCCGGACCCTGGGCGCGATGCACCCGGACATCGTGGTCATCCGGCACGCGGCCAGCGGCGCGCCCCACTACGTGGCCAAGAAGATGGAGTGCCGGGTGGTGAACGCCGGCGACGGGATGCACGCGCACCCCACCCAGGCGCTCCTCGACGCCTTCACCATCCGCCGGAACAAGGGGACCCTCGAGGGCCTGAAGGTCGCCATCCTCGGCGACATCGCCCACTCGCGGGTGGCCCGGAGCAACTGCCGGCTGCTGCGCCTCTTCGGCTGCGACGTCCACGTGGCCGGGCCCCGGACTCTGGTCCCCAAACACTTCGCCGAGGCCTTCGACGTGACCGTCCACGACCGGGTCGAGCCCGCCCTCGAAGGCGCCGACGTGGTCATGGCCCTGCGCATCCAACGGGAGCGGCTCTCCGAGGCCCTCCTGCCCAGTCTGCGCGAGTACAGCCGGCTCTTCGGGCTCGACCGGGAGCGGCTCGGGCTCGCCGAGGAGGACGCCATCGTGATGCACCCCGGACCGATGAACCGCGGCGTGGAGATCCAGCCCGACGTGGCCGACGGGCCCCAGAGCGTGATCCTCGACCAGGTCGAGGCCGGCGTGGCCACCCGGATGGCGGTGCTCTACCTCCTGCTCGGTCAGGGGGAAGGATGAGCGTCCGCACCGGTCTGGACCGGCTCCCGGAGACCGCGCTCGCGAGCTTGCGCGGCAAGCGCGTGGGCCTGCT
Organism: Myxococcales bacterium UBA1660; assembly: GCA_002320815.1. Taxonomy (GTDB): domain Bacteria; phylum Myxococcota_A; class Polyangia; order Polyangiales; family Houyiibacteriaceae; genus UBA1660. The sequence continues at coordinate 83,150 of DCLA01000021.1, read as the reverse complement.
CGCGCACCCGGCCAGCGTGAACTCCGAGCTCGTCCCCGCGCTGGACGTGCTCCGCGAACACGGCGTGACCCCGGCCATCCTCTTCGGCCCGGAGCACGGCTACGCGGCGACCGCCCAGGACATGGACGGCGTCGAGGGCGGCGAGGTGGAGGGCCTGCGCGTGGTCAGCCTCTACGGCAGCAGCGCCGCCGACCTGCAGCCGCGGGCGAGCGACCTGGCCGAGCTCGACGTCGTGGTGGTCGACCTCCAGGACGTCGGCGCCCGCTACTACACCTACGTGTGGACCGCGGCCTTCATGCTCCGGGGCGCCGCCCGCGCGGGCGTGAAGGTGCTCGCGCTCGACCGCCCCAACCCGCTGGGCGGCGAGGTGGTCGAGGGCCGGCCGCAGCGCGCGGGCTACCGCTCCTTCGTCGGGGTCTACGACGTCGCCGTGCGGCACGGGATGACCCTCGGCGAGATCCTCCGCATGGTCGTCGACCTGGAGAAGCTGCCGCCCGAGAGCCTGGAGGTCGTGCCCCTCGAGGGCTGGCAGCGCTCGATGTACTTCGACGAGACCGGGCTCCCCTGGGTCCTGCCCTCGCCGAACATGCCGACCCTGGACACCGCGCTGGTGTACCCCGGCGGGTGTGTCCTGGAGGGGACCACCCTGAGCGAGGGCCGCGGCACCACCCGCCCCTTCGAGATCTTCGGCGCGCCCCACGTCGATCCCCGCGCCCTCGCCGAGCTGCCCATCGAGGGCGCCACGCTACGCCCGCTGAGCTTCGAGCCCACGGTGCGCAAGCATGCCCAGACCGTCTGCGGCGGGGTCCAGGTGCACGTCACCGACCGCCACGCCTTCCGGAGCTACCCCGCCTACCTCCGGCTCATCGCCGCCATGCTGGCCCAGGCGCCGGCCGAGGTCTTCCCCTGGCGGACCGACGAGTACGAGTACGAGACCTCGCGCCCGGCCATCGACCTGCTCACCGGCGGCCCCGAGTACCGCCAGCGGGTCAACGCCGGCGACGACCTCGAGGACTACCTCGCCGCCGACGCGCAGGGCGCCACCGAGTTCCTCGACCGCCGCCGCCCCTGGCTGCTCTACTGAGCGGCTGCTAGACCGGCCCCATGCAGATCGAGGTCAACGGCGATCCCCAGGAGGTGCCCGAGGGCACCACGGTGCGCGGTCTCCTGGAGACGCTGGGGCTCGGCGACACCCTCGTCGCCGTGGAGCGCAACGAGCAGGTCGTCCCCCGCGCCCAGCACGCCACGGCGGAGCTGACGGCCGGCGACCGGGTCGAGGTGGTCCACTTCGTCGGCGGGGGCTGAGTCCGTGGCGGGCGCGGCCCGGCGCGCCCGGTGGGGCGCGATCCTCGTCGGCCTGACCGTCCTCGCAGGCGCCGCGGAGACCGCGCGCGCCCAGGATCCCGACGACGAGATCACCGAAGCGCGGGTCGCCTTCGAGGCCGGCCGCGCCGCGTTGGAGAGCGGCGACCTCCCGGGCGCCGTCGAAGCCCTCGAGCGCTCGCTCACCCTGCACCCCACGGCGGCCACGGCGTGGAACCTGGCCGTGGCCCGCGCCCGCGCCGGCGACGACGTGGGCGCCGCGGAGCTCGCGGCGCACCTGGCCCGCGGGACCTACGGGCCCCTCCCGGAAGGCCAGCGCGCGCAGGCCGGAGCGCTACTCGGCGAGCTGGCCGAACGCGTCGGCCGGCTGCGCATCCGGGTCACCGGCGCCGCGGCCCCCTGGCTCTTGGTCGACGGCGCCCGCCAGCCCCTCGCGCCCGACGGGTCCCGCCTGATCTTCCTGGCGCCCGGCGACCACACGGTGGTGGTCGGCGCCGCGGGGGTCCGCGAGCGGCGCTTCGACGGGCACTGGGCCCGCGGCGAGGCCCGGGAGGTCGCCGTGGACCTCGCCGGCCCCACCCGCGGCCGGCTCCGGGTGACCAGCACCGAGGGCGAGCCCGTCGAGGTGCTCGGCGTGCGGCAGGCCCCCTCCCCGCTCGAGCTGGAGCTCCCGGTGGGCGAGTACCAGGTGGGCATCGCCGACGTGCCCGACTCGCGGCACTCGGTGACCGTCCAAGCCGGCAGCCTGCGCGACATCGAGGTGGAGATGCCGCCCTCCCGCTGGCCCAAGGTCGCTCTCGCCGTGGTCGGCGCGCTGGTTCTGGTGGGCGGCGCGATCCTCTTGGGCCGCGTGCTCGCGGACGAGGGCCCCACCGCCGAAGAGGATCCCGTCTTCGGCACCATCACGGCGCTGCGCGCCTGGTGACTCAATCGCCGACGGCGGCGTCATCGGCAGCGGCGTCACCGGCGCCGCCGTCGAGCCTCGCGTGGTCGAAACAGGGGCCCGCCGACGGCTCGCCGTCTTCGGTCGCCGCGCCCACCAGGCAGGCAGTGGCGCAGTCCCCCTCGCGGCAGGTCTGCCCCGCCGGACAATGCGAGGCACCGCAGGCGTCGGAGAAGCGCAGCGTGAGGTAGCGCGTCTCCCCCGCGGCGAAGCGCGTCTCCACCCGCTGCACCCCGACCGTCGTGCCGACGTCGTCATGGACCTCCGCCACCACCGAGACCCGTCGCTCGGCGTCGCCTTCGTAGGGCACCAGCGGGACCCGGAAGGGCCAGCGCGCCGCCGCGGTCTCGCCGAGGGTCACCTCGCGCAGGGTCCGCCGGCCGTCCTCGGCCAGGACCTCGACCCTCAGGTCCCTCGCCGCCGCCTCCACGCCCTCGTCGGCCTCCAGCACGACCACCACCTGGGTGACCGCGTCCGAAGCGCAGCCCGCGGCGAGCGCGAGCCCAGCGGTGATCCACCAGCGCATCGCCGGAGGCTAGCAGGCGAGGCGCGTTCGCCGAGGTGAGGGCGAGAGGAAGCCCTCGCCGCCCGTTGCCAAGGCCCGCCCCGAGAGGCTAAGCCCCCCGCATGAGCGACGACGTCTTCCGCATCGGCGAGCACTCCTTCCGCTCCCGCCTCTTCACCGGCACCGGGAAGTACCCCGACCTGGCCACCGCGGCGGCAGCCCTCGAGGCCTCCGGCTCCGAGGTGGTGACCGTGGCCGTCCGCCGGGTGGACCTCTCGGGCGGCGGCGACCGCTCGATCATGGACGTGCTCCGGGAGGCGAAGGTCGCGCTCCTGCCGAACACCGCCGGCTGCTACACCGCCGACGACGCGGTCCGCACCGCCCGCCTGGCGCGGGAGATGCTCGACACGACGCTGGTGAAGCTGGAGGTCATCGGCGACCAGCGCACGCTCTTTCCGGACGTCCCGGCGACCCTCGAGGCCGCGAAGACCCTGGTGGACGAGGGCTTCGTGGTCCTCCCCTACGTGATGGACGACCCGGTCGCCTGCCGCCGCCTGGAGGACATGGGGTGCGCCGCGGTGATGCCCCTGGCGGCGCCCATCGGCAGCGGCCTCGGGATCCGGAACCCCTACAACCTCGAGATCATCGTCGAGCACGCCAACGTGCCGGTGATCGTCGACGCCGGCGTGGGCACCGCCAGCGACGCCGCGTACGCGATGGAATTGGGCGTCGACGCCATCCTGATGAACACCGCCATCGCCGGCGCCCAGGACCCGGTGCGCATGGCCAAGGCCATGCGTCAGGCCGTCGAGGCCGGCCGTGACGCCTTCCTGGCCGGGCGCATCCCGCGGAAGCTCTACGCCACGGCCTCGAGCCCCCTCGAGGGCGTCATCGGCAGCCGCACCGGCGCATGATCCCGCGCCTGCTCATCGCGCTCTGGCTGACGGCGCCCTTCCAGTGCGCCTCCGACCCGGACCCCGATCGGCGGATCGAGGACACGCCGTCGGAGGCCCTCTGGGACCTCGCCGAGGCCTTCCGCGAAGCGGGCGACACCGACGCGCGCGAGCGCACCCTGCGGCAGATCGTCGAGCGCTACCCCGACTCCAGCGAGGCGGAGATGGCGCGGATGGTGCTCGCGGGCGACGAGCCCGCTCCCGAGTGATGCGCGCCCCGCGCCTCCTGCTCATCACCCCACCGAGCGGATCCCTGGACGACTTCTGCGCCGCGCTGCGCGCGGTGAGCGACGGCCCCGGGGTCGCCGCGCTCCTGCGGCGGCCCGGAACCGGGGACCGCTCGCTCCTCGCCGAGCTCGCCCGGCTCCAGCGGTGCGGCGCGCCGGTGCTCGTCCATCGGCGGCCCGACCTCGCCCTCCTGGGCGAGGCGCGCGGAGTGCACCTCCCCGAGCGCGGCGTGACGCCCGCCGATGCACGCCGGCTCCTCGGGGCCGACGCCTGGATCGGCGTGTCGCGCCACGACGCCGCCGGCCTGCGCGAGGCCGAAGCCGCCGACTACGCCACGCTCTCACCCTTCGGCGCGGTGCCCGGCAAAGGGCCGGCGCTGGGCGCCGCGCGCTTCGCCGCGATCCGCCGTAGCGCCCCCGACCTGCGGGTCCTCGCCCTCGGCGGCATCCACGCCGAGACCGCGCGCCAGGCGCGAGACGCGGGCGCCGATGGCGTCGCCGTGCTCCGCGGGGCCGACTCGGCGCGGCGGATCCTTGACAGCATGGGCGACCGAAAGGGATAGAAAAAGACGGTGTCCACGTTCTGGAGAACGAGCTTCAAGATCGCCCTGTGGGTAGGCGGCTTCCTGCTGGTGGTCGGCGGCATCTTCCGCATCTTCTTCGTCACCCCGATCACCCCGGGGCACGACGGCATGGCGCCGACCTTCCTCGCCGGCGAGAAGGTGCTCCTCTGGCGGGACGCGACCCTGGAGATGGGCGATATCGCCGTCTGCGAGAACCCCCAGACCCCGGGCTCCATGGTGATCGGGCGGATCGTCGCCAAGGCCGGGATGGACATCGAGGTCGAGGAGCGGAGCGAGCGGCTGGTCATCGCAGGGACCCGAGTCGACACCGACTGGAGCGGCGAGGAGAGCTTCTACGACTCGGCCCTCGGCCGTGAAGTGACCGTGCGTGCGGGCCTCGAGTCCCTGGGCAACACCGATCACGAGATCTACGTGCGCGATGGCTTCACCCTGCGCGTGCACACCACCGTACCCAACGGCCACCTCTTCTTGATGGGCGACAACCGCGCGGACCGCAGCCACGACAGCCGCACCTACGGACCGGTGGTCGCGAGCGGTTGCATCGGGCGGGTCTTCATGCGCTGGAACCCCGAGGCAGGGCGCGGCGACGCGATGGACCACGGTTGGCTCGACTGGCTGCAGTGACGCTCGCGCTCCTCGGGAGCGTCGCCAGCGCCCAGGTCGAGCCGGGGCCCCGCTACCTCCCGGCCGTCCGGCAGGAGCTGGAGCGCCTGGACCTCGAGCCCGACTGCCGCCCGCTCGGCCGGCCGCGCGCGGAGTGCGCGCTGCGCGTCGACGACCGCGAGGTCCGGGTGGTGATCAGCGAGGTGAGCGAGACCGTGACCGTCGCCGTGCTCGACCTGGCGCAGTGGGATCCGAACGCCGCCGACCTCGGCGCGAAGCTGCGCCTGCTCCACGAGCTGGCTTGGGAGCTACCGGGCGCGAAGCTGGAGTGGGACCCCCGCACCGGCGCCGTCCGGCTGTCGGCGGTGCTCCACACCGACACCAACTTCGATCGCCGGGCGTTCCGGGTGGTGGTCCGGGAGCTCGCGGCCACGGCACGCCGGGTGGCGCCGCAGCTCTGATCAGTCGGCGACGAAGCGGAGCGGCACGGTCACTCCCGCGGCGCTCACGGCGCCGAGCGCCTCGGTCACGCAGCTCCCGAACGCCTCGTCATCGAAGGTCGTGAACGCGATGGCGGGGCCGCTCGCCTCGAAGCGCACCAAGACGCGGCCGGTGGACGCGCCCCCCCGACGGAGCTGCGCCGCGTGGCACCGGCCCAGCGCGGGCGCCGCCGAGCGCACCGCCGCGCTGACCCCCGGTTGACCGCCCCAGGCCTCCTCCACCGCGACCCGGGGCCCCTCGCCGGGGACCCGGTCGCGCTCTTCGTCGTCGCGCCAGGCGCGCAGGCGCTCGGTGTCGTCGCGGGCGAGGACGCGGCCTCGCCCGTCCACGAGCTCCACGAAGGCGACATCCATCCGCACCGTGGACACCCCGACCGTCGCCCGGAGCACACAGGGTTGTCCCTCGCCGTCGAAGCCGAGGAAGAAGCCCACCCGGAGCTTGGCGCCGGCCTCGCGGGCCCGGTGCAGCGCCTCCTGGCGATCCTCGCCCGCGCGGAAGCCGATGGGCTCCAACCCGGCGGGGAAGAGGGCCGCCGAGCCGCCCAGGGCTGGGAGGTTCCGGCGGGTGTCGATGGGCAGGAAGTCCTCGTCGGCCGCGCCGAAGGCGAAGCGCTCGAGCTCGACCACGTGGAGGGCCCGGCGGCCGGGCTCCCGGGCCTCGTGGCAGGCCCGGCGGAGATCCCCCATCGAGCGCACCGGGGTGCCTTCGCTGGCGCCCGCCGAATTGGCGAGCGCGAGCCAGGCGAGGACGATGGGGACCCGAAACCGCACCCTCGAAGGGTGGCCGAGAGCACCCGCCCGGTCAAAAAGCCGCGCCGTTGACCCGCGAGCACCCGCGGCCTATCACCGCGAACGGTGACATACGGACGACATGGGTGGGCGCTCCTGCTGACGACGGCGGGGCTGGTGGCGATGGGGATCCTCGGAGGATGCGGTGACGACGGCGGCTCGCTCCCGGCCACCGACCCGGTCACCGTGACCGGCGACGAGGCGTGCACCGGCGACGCCGGCGTGACGACGCGCTCCTGCCGGCGCGGCTACGTGAGCACGCGCTGCGCGTGCGCCCCGGTCCCGCTCGACGACGTCACGGTCCGCCGCGTCCCCTGCGCCGAGCTCCCCGTGAACGGCGCTCCCCGCACGCCGGAGGACGACGCCTGCGACGCCGCGGGCGGGAGCGAGCCCGATCTGACCTGCGTGACCACCCGGCCCACCGCGGGGGAGTCCCAGCTCGTGACCCTGGTCGGCGTGGTCGACCTCGTCGGCGCCGGCCCGGACACCGACGGGCTCACGGTGGAGATCGACGGTCTCGACGCCGTCGGGACGAGCTCGGTGGCCAGCAGCTGCGCGGAGACCCGCAGCGTGTACCGCTCGGGAGAGGTCGTCGCGGAGCGGCGCCTGGGCTTCTTCGTCCTCGAGGAGGTCCCCACCGAGACCGACCTCGTCGTTCACACCTCGGGCTCCGGGGGGCTCTGGCGGGACGTGTGGAGCTACGGGGTCCGCATCGCCAACGAAGACGTCGTCGCCGCGGCCCCCGCGGGCGCCTGCGACGCCCTCGCCGCGCTCGGCCCCTACGCCGTCGTGGACGTGAAGACCATCAGCGCCGCCACCTACCTCGAGCTCCCGCGACAGGGCGCCTTGGGCATCACGCGGGACGACGCGGGGCTCCTGGCCGGTGAAGTCCGGGACTGCGCCGGGGTCCGCCTGGAGCACGCCGAGGTCGGCACCTGGCCGGCCCCCGCGGCCATGCTCTACGACGGCGACGACCCCGACGAGCTCCGCCTGCGGCGCGGCCACGACGAGGGCACCGGGCTCACGGGGAACTTCGTGGCCTTCGATCTCCCCGCCGGTCCCGTCGACGTCACCGCGGTCGGTCGCCTGGGATCCGCCGTGACCAGCCTGGGCGGCACCCGGGTCCGGGTCCGCGCCGGCGCCCTGACCACCGTGACCCTCGAGGGCCTCCAGCCCCAGTGAGCCGGAGCCGGCCTCAGGCGGCCGGCAGCTCGACCACGAAGGTGATGGCGTCCCCGGAGGCGTCGAGGGTCACCCGGCCGCCCTGGTCTTCGATCAACCGCCGAACGACCGCCAGACCGAGCCCGGTGCCCGTGGGGCGGGTGCTGAAGAAGGGCTCGAAGACCCGGTCGGCCACCTGCTCGGAGAGGGGCTCGCTGTCGTTCTCGACGCGCAGGCGTACCCGCTCGCCTTCGCGACACGCCGCCACGTACACGTGATCCCGCGCGTGGCTGCAGGCGTTGCTGAGCAGATGGGTCAGGGCCTGGCGCAACAGGACCGGATCGGCGATGGCGACCACCGATTCGTCGACGTCGATGGCCACCTCGCGGCGCTCCTTGGGGGAGAGGGCGGCGTGGGACCAGCGGACCAGGGGCGCGAGGGGCGTGGGGCCCACCCGCGGTTCGCTGGGGCCGGCGAAGCTCACCAGGTCGTCCACGAGCCGCCGCAGGCGCTCGGCCTCCTCGTCGATCATGTCGAGCATCCGGAGGCGCTCGTCGGGGTCGGGCTTTCGCGCCTGCCGGGTGGCCTGGAGGATCACCGCCAGGGGGTTGCGGACCTCGTGGGCGAGCTGGCGCGACATCTGCCCCAGCGCGGCGTGCCGCTGCTGCCGGGCCATCTCGGTGCCCAGCTCGTTCATGCGCAGCACCGCCGAGACCATGCTGGCGAAGAGCTGCGCCCCCGCGAAGTCACGCTCGACCATGTCCGCTCCGATGACCGCCACCACGTGACTCACGCGGCCCCCGACGAAGACCGGCGCCGTGGCGCCCCGGACGAAGCCGCTCTCCACGAAGATCTCCCGGTCGAGCTTGGGCACCGCGAAGCGCGTCCGGCTCCCGAGGCGCTCCAGGATCGCCGGGAGGTCGTCCATGGTCTGCCCGCGGCCCTCGCGCACCGTCTGGGTCAGGATCGGCGCCACCGCGAGGGGGATGGGGGCCACCTGGAGCTGCTTCTGCAGCCGCACGCCGAGCCCCGAGCGGTGCTGACGCGCGCGGTCGGTGAGCCAGGCGGCCTCGAAGAGGAGGATGTCGCCGTCGACGCGCCATACGCCCACGTTCCAGCCGAGCGCCTCGAGCACCGAGCGGCTCTGGTCGACCATCGCCGCCACGGTCTCGAAGGGCGAGCCCCCCCGCTGGTACATGGAGCTCAACTCGCCCACCAGGGATCCCAGCCGCTCTTCCGTCGAGGCGTCGCGGCCCACGAGGACCCAGGCGCCCTCGGGGGTTCGGCCGGCCCGCAGATCGATGGGCACCACCCGCTCGCTGCCCCGCAGGTGCAGGCGGACGACCTCGCCGGACGCATGAGCCTCCGGAAGCCGCTCGAAGAGCCAGCGCACGTCTTCGACCAACATCGACGCGAGGGGGACGCCGCCCAGATCCGCCGGGTCCACGGCGCCCTCCCCCAGGAGCCGGGCGAAGGCGCGATTCATCGCTACCAACTGGCCCTCGTCGATCACCACCGCCGCGTCGGGCAGGGCGTCGAAGACGGCGGCGAGCGGGTGCGAGGCGGCCATGGCTAGGCGGGGCGGATCTCGTCGTCGGGATCCAGCAGGTGGATGGCCAGGCCGGTGGGGATCTTGGGGAAGAAGAAGGTGCTCTTCTGGGGCATCACCTCGCCGGCGAGGCATGCGTCGCGCACCTGCTTCACCGGGGTCCCGTTCATGAGGAAGAGCACGTCGCCCTCGCCGCCGCCGATGGCCTCGAGGGCCTGCTCGGTGCTCTTGAAGTAGCGGAGGTGCGCCTGGCTCGCCTGCTGCTCGCGGGTGATCCCCAGGACGCCCTCGAGGAGCGCGGTGTGCAGGACCACGACGTCGGTCTCCCGCAGCACCGCGGGCTCGCTCGCCAGCGGCTCCCGCTCCAGCGCCTCGGGCCGGAGCCGGAGGAGCCACGTGGTCCCGTCGGGGAAGCGCGCGGCGACGCTCTGGCCGTCGGCGCCGTGCTCGGCCAGGGCCGCGGTCAGCTCGCCGTCGCTGCCGGCGAAGGGGGTCACCGAGAACGAGTCCTCGACCCGCTGCCGGAAGGCGTCGCGGTCGAAGTCCTTCAGCCCGAAGACCAGCCGGTGGGTGCCGTAGACCACCAGGCCCGGGTCGTCGCCCTCGGCGAGGAAGGCCAACACGTACTGGTGGCCTCCGCGCGGCGAGGGGTCGACCCCCTCGTCGATGCGCGCCTGCTCGGTCTCCGCCGCGTACTTCACCGTCGTCTCGTAGCGGTGGTGGCCGTCGGCGATGAGCAGCGGCTGCTTCTGGAGCGACTCGGTCACCCGCTGCAGCGTCGCCGGATCGTTGATGCGGCCCAGGCGGTGCTCGATGCCGTCATCGGTGGTGAAGGAGGCCAGCTCTTGGCTGGCCTCGATGGCCGGCCGCGCGACCCCATCGGGATCCTCGAAGAGCAGGAAGACCGGCGAGAGCGCGGCGCCGGTGGCCACGAAGAGCTTGTGCCGGTCGACCTTGGGGCCGGAGAGCGTGCGCTCGTGGGGCAGGATCTCGCGGCTCGCGTAGGGCTCGGCCTTCACCAACGCGAAGAAGCCCCGCCGGGTGATGGGCGCGCCGCCGTCCGGGGGAGCGAAGGTCTGCGCGTAGCTGAGGAAGCAAGGGCCCTCGTCCTGGGCCAGGACTCCCCGGTCGATCCACTGCTGCAGCAGCCCCGCGGCCCGCGCGTACTTGTCGTCGTCGTCGCCCTGCGGGAGGTCCAGGTGGACGATGTTGTAGAGAGACCGCTCGCCGAGGGCCTCCCGCTGCTCCGGACCGACCACGTCGTAGGGCGGCGCGATCAGGTCGGGGAGCTCGTCGGTGGCGGTGTAGCGGTAGGCGCGGAGGGGGCAGATCTCGGGCACGGTCCCCGGGAGATAACAGATCCCTCGGGGCCCCGGAAAGCGGTCAGAAGGTCGCTTCGAGCCCCGCCAGGAAGCTGAACGGCTGCAGGGTGCGCGCGCCGAACGGACGGCGGCTGACCACCGGCTGCTGGTTCAGGATGTTCTGGAAGCGCACGTAGACCCGGAGGTGCTCCTCGGGCTTCACCTCGACGGCGGCGTCGAAGAGGACGTAGTCGTCGGTGGTGAAGAGCGGGTCCAGCTCGCCCTGCCCGGCCTCCTCGCGGCTCTCGCCGACGTAGGTCCCCACCAGGCGGATCCCGAAGAGGCGATGCTCCAGGCCGACCTGGAGCTGGCCGGTGTGCTTCGGGAGGTAGGGGAGCTCGTCCCCCGCCACGATGAAGTTGTCCTGGCCGCCGAGGGTGGGGTCACCGGTGAAGATCGACTCCCGCAGCCGGGAGCCGGTGTAGGTGTAGACCACCCGCGCCGGCACGGCGTAGTCGTCGCCGAGCTCGAAGCGCCAGGCGGCGGTGGCTTCCACGCCCCACACGAAGGCGGCGCCGGCGTTGAACTGACGACCGATGTCCTCCGCCGGGCAGGACGCGGAGAGCGAGCACTGGCTGAGCAGGTTGTCGTAGTCGTTGAAGAAGCCCACCAGCTCCAGGTGCCGGCCTTCGTCGGCGTCCAGATGCCGCGCGCCGAGCTCGTAGGCGATGGAGGTCTCCGGCTCCGCGCTGGATCCTCCATCGGGCGAGACCGGGCTGAAGCCGCGGTGCACGCCCACGAAGACATCGGTCTTCGGCAGGACCGTGTACTCCACGCCCATCCCGGGGAGCAGGCTCCCTCGGGTGTGCGAGTCCTCGGTGTCCGCGAGCTCGTCCTCGAAGCGGCCATGGATGATCTCCGCGCGGAGACCGGGGGTCACCGTGAGCCGCCGCCATTCGAGCGCGTAGGCCGCGTAGGCGCTGCCCGCGAGGGTCTCGGCGGTGTTCCGGGTGACCGGATTGGCGGGGAGCCCGTCGGGGGACAGGGCGCCGCGCGTGAGGAGGAAGCCCTCCTCCACTTGGTCGCGCTCGACGCCGTCCTGGTGGAGTCGGAGGCCGATCTGCAGGGTGTGCCGGAGGTCGTCGTCGCCGAAGGTGGCGCGGAACCGGGACTGGATCCCCTGGGAGACGTACTGCCGGTGGTTGTCGATGATCATCAGCGAATCGCTGACCCCATCGGTGCCCAGGGTCCGGGAGCTCGCCGTGCCTTGGAGGAGCTGGTAGTAGCGGTCGCTCCCCATGCTGTCCGGGTAGAGCAAGACGCTGCGGAGATCGGCGCCGTCGGTGATCGCGCCGGACGCGTCCCGGACGGCGAAGCGGTTCACTCGGTTCCAGCTCCGGTCGAAGTCGTGGCGGTAGAGGTCCGTGGTGAGCTGAAAGCGCTCGCCGACCTCGAGGCGATGGGTGAGGACCACCTGGGAGCGCCACCAGTCCATCTGGTCCTGATCGCTGGCGCCGTAGCGGCGGTAGGGGTCGGCGTCGAAGTCCGCGTCGCTCAGACCCAGGTAGGTCTCGTTGCTGCGCTCGCGCCCCAGGCCGAGCTTCAACGAGACCCGGTGGTAGACCCGCGCCGCCGGGTTCGTCTGCAGGAAGCCGCGGAGCATGAAGTCCGTGCGCTGGAACCCGGTCTCGCGGTTCGATCCGTCGATCTCCTTGAAGCCCGCGGACGCCACGTCGAGGCCCTCGAAGAGGAAGCCACCCCACTCGTTGCTCGCGCCGTAGTGCAGGTGCAGACGCCGGCTCCGGAAGCGACCGAAGGCCACGTCGGCGCCGCCCTCGGAGCCCGTGGGGACCTCGCGGGTGTGGAAGTCGATGGCGCCGGCGACGGTCTGCGGTCCGTAGAGGAGCGCCGCGGGTCCCTTGAGCACCTCGATCTGCGTCATCCGCGCCATCAGCGGGAAGTAGTAGGCGGCCGGCGCCGAGTAGGGAGCCGGGCCGAAGAGGACGCCGTCCTCCATGAGCGTGATCTTCTTGGAGCGCTCGGGGTTCACGCCGCGCATGCCGATGTTGGGCCGGAGACCGAAGCCGTCCTCGTTGCGCATGTACACGCCCGGTACCTGCCGCAGCGTGGCGTGGGGGTCGTCGTACCCCATGGTCTCCAGCTGGTCCTCGGTGAGGACGGTGCCGCTGCCCGCGCGCTCCAGGACGTCCTCGGGGGCGTAGGACACGACGACCTCGTCGAAGGTGAGGTCGGGGTCGGCGTCCTGGGGGGTCGGGTCCTCCTCGGCGTCGTCGCCCTCGGCTTCCAGGGCCGCGAGCTCCGCTTCCATGGCCTCGTCGCTGAAGCCGTCGTCGAACTCGTCGGCCGGCTCCACCGGTCCCTCGCGGGGTCCAGAGTCGGTCGCGGGCGGCGGTTCGGCAGGCGGCTCGGAATCGGGCGGCTCGGAGTCGGGCGCCTCGGAATCGGAGACGTTCGCCGGGGGCACGCCCGCGTCCGGGTCGGCAGCGGGCGCTCCGGCGTCCGGGGCCGAGCCCGCGTCGGGGTCGGCAACCGGCGCCCCGGCGTCCGGGGAGGAGCCCGCGTCGGGGGCCGAGGGGACGCCCGCGTCGGGGCCTTGGGCCAGGGCGCTCGGGGCGCCCGAGGCCATCGCGAGAGCGATGGCGAGGGGAAGCAAACGGTGGAGGTTCATCGGTTCGTTCGGGCGACGAGGCGTTCGGGCCGCATGCGCAGCGGCGGCCCCGGCGGTTCGGGGAGGATCCAGGAGGCGGGCGCGAAGCCGTCGCGAACGCGCGCGAGATCCACGTCCGGATCGACGAGGCGGGCCATCGGCCGGCCGTTGAGGGAGGCCAGGGCGTCCACGCGCACCTCCACGCCCCGGTGGCCGCGGGAGCGGAAGTCGGCGGCGATGTGGTGGGCGAGCTGGAGGATGAGGTCCGGCTGGCCCGCCATCTCCGACTCCTGGCGGCGGTCCAAGTAGGATCCCGGGGAGACGTGCAGGTCGCGGGCGTGGCCGTCCCAGCGCACCCGGTAGCTCACGCTGCCCGCCTTGGCCCGGCAGAGCACCCGCCACGAGAAGCGCATCCCCTGCTCGTGCCAGAGCACGTTGCCCCCGTAGAGATGAGCCCGCAGCGGCAACACCGCCTGCACGGCCAAGAAGCCCACCACCAGCGCCATCGGGATGGCGCCGAAGCGGAAGGAGGGCGTGGCGCCGGTCGACGGGCTCGGACTCCAGCGGCGCCAGCGGCGGCCGAGCCGCTCCGGCCAGTCGGGGGCGAAGTAGAGGGTCGCGCCGGAGAGCATGATCAGCGGGAAGAGCCCGATGTCGAAGAGCACGCTGGTGGCCCCGTGGAAGAAGACCAGGACCGCGAACATCCAGCGGCGCGTCCGCCGCGCGGAGAGCAGCAGGGGCGCGAGGAGGTCGTTGAGGAAGCCGGCCCAGCCGGCCATCAGGGCCACCCACGGCAGCCAGGGGTCGGTGAAGAGCCCGCCCACGAGCGGGAGGTCCGCCCGGGCCCCGAACCAGATGCCCAGCGGCTGACCATGCAGCAACCAGTCGGCGCTCACCTTGGCCAAGGCGGCGTGGACGTAGACCAGGCCCACCTGGGTCCGCAGCACCCAGAGCACCCCGCGAGGGATGGCGCGACGGCCGCGGCGTCGCGCGTCCAGGGAGAGCGCGGCCCCGGTGGGGAAGACCACGACCCAGAACCCCAGGAGGCTGAAGAGCACGTAGTGGTTCAGGTAGGTGGAGACGTCGAGGAGCTCCACGTAGGTGAACGCGACGAGGTGGAGCGCCGCGGCCCAGCGCGTGAAGAGCCCCGCGGCGATGGCCAGCCCGAGGCCGGCCATGGCCACGAAGAGCCCGTGCATCAGCGGCCCGCTCAGGGGCTCGACGAACTCGAAGCCGAAGTAGTGGAGGTGCACCTCCGGGCGCACCCAGAACTGGTCGACCCAGCCCATCGCCAGCGCCCGACTCGCGGAGGTGAAGGCGAGCAGGCCGTAGAGGACCCGGAAGACCGCCAGGCTGGAGCCGCTGACCGGCTCCGACGCGCGCCGCTGGAGGCGCTGGACGAGCGACTCCGCGGCGGACATCTCAGTCGTTGTCCATGGGGACGGAGACGATGTGGATGTCGAGGGCGACCACCCCCTCGGTCTTCAGTAGATCCGAGAGGTTCTTCACCGCGGTGAAGAGCGGCAGGAGCGCGTCGGGGTCCGCCGCCAGGAGCGCGGGGATGGACCCTTCGAGGGCCGCCGCCTGGGTTTCGGCCTCGGCGATGGCGGCGTCGATGCGCGCGGCCAGCTCGGCGCCGCCCACCGCGACCAGGAGGTCGTCGAAGCCGGTGCCGTCGGCCGGACCGTGCCAGATGCGGTCGATGGCCTCGAGGTTGGCGCGGACGTGCGAAATCGAGCGGTCGGCGAAGAGCGACTCCCGGGCGTCCGGGCAGTTCGTCTCGGTGCACCCGTCGACCAGGCCGGCGGGGACCCCGAGCTTCATGTCCTTGACCATCGTGTCCACGTAGAGGAGCCCGCCGTAGATGGCGCTGACCGCCTGGTTCGCGGTGGCGTAGGTGGCCGAGCCGTTGCCGGCGCGGACGAGCTCGTCCCGGAACGACGGGGACTCGGTGGTCCACTGGGCCCGGAGCGCTTCGGCTTCCTGGGCGACCAGCGTGGCCGCCGAGTGCGCGTAGGTCGCCCGCCGCTGCGGGATCTCCGCCTCCAGGGCGGCCCAGGTCCCGTCGGCGTTGATCGACGAGATCGTGGAGCAGCGGTTGGTGGCCTCGGCGGAGAAGAGCAGATACTCGATGGCGTCGAGGCCGCGGGCCAGGTTGTCCACCCCGGCCAGGCCGGCGGGCGTGGCGTGGGCCTCGCCCACCGTCTCCTGGTCGACGCGGCAGGGGTTGTTCGCCGGCCAGCTGTAGATCGCGTACCGACGCTCCTCGCCGCCCTGGGTGCCCCCAGCCACGCCGAAGGTCAGCCCCGCGGGTCCGACCTGCGCCTGCTCCAGGCGCTGCGCCACCTCCATGGTCGCGACCCAGCGCGCCTGCGCCTCGGCGCGGTCGCTCTCGGAGAGGCTCGCCGCGTAGGCCCCGGCGGCGACCTCGAGCGCGCGCGACTCCGTGACCAGGGTCTCGAGCGTGGGCAGGTAGTAGGAGTCGGCGAAGGACTCCAGCAGCGCCCGGCGCGTGGGCTCGTGAGGATCGGACGCGCCGCCCTCGTCACAAGCGACGAGGGCGGCGAGGGTCAGGACCAGCGAGGTGGTGCGCATGTCGAAGAGTCTCAGAAGGCTTCGGCGTCGGCCGCGGAGAAGCCGTAGGCCCCGGCGAGGAGGTCCCGGGCCGTGGTGAGGGCCGCGCGATACTCCGTGAAGGTGGCCACGTCGAGCGCGGGCCGGTCACCCACGGCCGCGTGGAAGGCGGCGAAGTCGGCGTCGCCGAGCGGCGAGCGCGGGTTGAACTGGAGCCCCAGCGCGAACCCCTTGAGCTCCGAGAAGTGCTTGGCGTGGTCCAGGTACGAGTAGTCGGCGCCCGCTTCCTTGGCGTCCATGTCCGCCAAGACCTCGTTGACGTAGTGGATCACGGTGGCGCCGATGGCCGCCTCCCAGGCCTGCACGGCGTCGTCCCGGAAGCCCTCGAGGGCGGTCCGCTCCTCGGCGGTGAGCTCGTCGCCCGCGTTCGCGAGCACTGCGCGGCCGCCGACGAAGGCGTCGAAGGCCTGGCCCGTCAGGTCGAGGTCGCTCGTCGCGCCCCGGTCGCGCTTCGCCGCGTTGGTGGAGGCGCCGAAGTTCACCTCGGCGGTGGGATCGATGCGCCCGTCCCCATCGGAGTCGTGGTGCACCTGCCAGTCGTCCCGGCCGCCGGCGCCGGCGATCTCGTCGTCGGTGTACCGGTCGTAGTCTCGGGCCGCGCCGAAGTAGCCGAAGCCCTCGTCCCAGGCGTGCTCGAGCCCGGTGTAGGGATCGCCCTCGCTCTGGGTGTTCGCGCCCTCGATGCCCTCGTCGAGGTAGTCGTCGGTGCCCTGGGAGAAGTTGACCGCCATAAGCAGGAACTTCTGGATCATCTGCTGGAGGTCGAGGCCGTCGGCCGTCACGTAGACCGGGAGCTCCTCGCCGTCCGGTCCGGTGGGCTGGGTGCCCTCGCTGCGCAGGAAGGCGTTCTCCGCCAGCGCCGCGAAGAGCGCGTCCACCAGGGCCGCCGGGGACTCGCCACCGCCCAGGGTCTCGTCGGACCAGCCGACGAAGTCGCCGTCGTTCCACATCGCATGGTCGCGGCCGTCCTGCCCGGCCAGCTTGGCCACCAGGCTCCGGCCGCTGGCCAGCTCGCCGTAGGTCGAGACCGCCAGGGGCGGCGTGGTGGAGAAGCGGATCTCCTCGCCCTCGCCGGAGGCGTCGAACTCGTAGAAGAAGCGCAGCGCGCTCTCCACCTCGGCCGGCTCGTCGAAGGATCCGGAGGCCCCGTCGACCAGCCCGGAGAGCTGTCCGATGAAGATCTTCATGTCCTCGACGAGCAGGTGCCGCAGCGTCTGGCCGCCGTAGGACACGCTGCTGGTGCCAGGCTCGAAGCGGCTCTCGAAGGCGTAGGCCACGGTCTCCGCGGTGTCCGCGTCGGTCGGGGTCTCGGCGTCGGTGGCCACGGCCATGTCCACGGGGGTCGTGCCGTCGTCGTCACCGCAGGCGCCGAGCCCGAGAGCGAGGAGAATCGAGAGGGAGAGAAGAAAGCGCATCGGTCCTCGAGCGGGGCCCGGTCGGCCCCGGTTGTTGAAATTGATTTTCGTTACCTAGCAACTCGTGCGCCTACCGCAAACGATTATCAACAACCACTTTGCTCCCCCTTCGGGCCGACCCCTCGGCCGTGGCACCCTGCCGGGGATGACGCGCGTTCTGGCGAGCGGATTGGGGCTCTACGCGGCGGCGGTGGTGGGCGGCGGCCCGGCGATCGTGATGACCAAGGGTTCCAGCATCGAGGCCGCGCTGCGGGTGGCGCTGGCGGCCGCGGCGCTCCTGGGCATCGCCCTCCTGGCCGCCGGCACCCGGGGACGTCGGCGAGCGCTCTTCGGTCTGGCGGCCATCGCCTGCGCCGTCCGCCTCGCGGCGGCGGTCACCGGGGGGCCCGGGCGGGTCCCGGTGGCCCTGGCCGAGGGCGCGGAGATGGCCTGCGTCGCGCTCGGGCTCGCGCTCTGGGTTCCGCGCGGATGGACCCGCCGGGCGCTGGGAGCGCTCGCCGTGGGCGCGCTGGCGCTGAAGGTCGCCTGGGCGGCGGAGATGGTGGCGGTGGTCCGCTGGGGCGGGCTGGCCCTCGCGCCTCTGGCCCTCTTCGCCCTGACGGGGACCTTCCGGGCCATCCACGAAGGCGCGCCGCCCCGCGGGTCAGCCGCGGGCTGAATCGGCGAGGGTCACTCCGGGGTCACCGCGCCCTGGCGCAGGACGACCAGCTCGGGGCCCGTCGCGTCCACCAGGGTCGAGGGCTCCCCACCGGGCGACCGGCCGGCGAGCACGTGGACCCGCGCCGCCAACACCGGGTCCAGCGCCGCGGTCTCGGCCACCGCGGGGCCGCCGCTGAG
Source organism: Myxococcales bacterium UBA1660 (assembly GCA_002320815.1). Classification (GTDB taxonomy): domain Bacteria; phylum Myxococcota_A; class Polyangia; order Polyangiales; family Houyiibacteriaceae; genus UBA1660. The sequence continues at coordinate 65,158 of DCLA01000021.1, read as the reverse complement.
GTTGGCGCTGGTCGCCGTCAGCGGTCCCCCGAAGGCGCGCACCAGGTCCGCCGCCGCGCTGGGACCGGGCACCCGCACGCCGACCTTGCCGTCCCGGGTACACAGCGGGCTCAGCTCGGGGCGCGCACGCACGAGCAGGGTCAGCGGCCCCGGCCAGTGGGCGCGGGCCAACTCGCGGGTGCGCGGAGTCACCGCGGTGGCCACGCGATCGAGGGCGCCAGCGTCCGGGAGGATCAGCGCGATGGGCTGGTCCTGGGCGCGCCCCTTGGCCTCGGCCACCCGCGCGACCGCCGCGGGATCCAGCGCGTCGGCCAGGAGCCCCACCAGGGTCTCGGTGGGCGCGGCGACCACCCCACCCTGGCGCAGCACGGCCAGCGCCGCGGCGAGCTCGGTCACCGCGGGCTCGATTGGCCGCGCGCCTGCCAGCCGATGTCCCGCCGGTGCTGCGAGCCCTCGAAGGCGATGGCGTCGACCGCGGCGTAGGCGCGCTCGGCGGCCTCGTCCAGATCGGCGCCGGTGGCGGTCACGGTGAGCACCCGGCCCCCGCTGGTGACCAGGGTCTCGCCATCGCGACGCGTCCCCGCCTGGAACACGGTGGTCCCCAACGCTTCGGCGCGCTCGACGCCGGTGATGGCGCGCCCCTTGGGGTAGCTCCCCGGGTAGCCCTCGCTGGCCAGGACCACGCAGAGGGCCGCCGGCGCGTCCCAGGTGGGGCGCACCGAGTCCAGCTCGCCGCGGGCGGCGGCCAGCAAGGTCTCGGCCAGGTCCCCGCCCCAGCGCGCCATGAGGCACTCGCACTCCGGATCGCCGAAGCGGACGTTGTACTCCAGCACCTGCGGCGCCCCGTCGACGATCATCAGCCCGATGAAGAGCACACCGCGGAAGGGCGTACCGCGCGCCGCCATGGTCTTCAGGGTGGGCTCGACCACCTGCCGCTGGATGGCCTCCTCGACGGCCGCGTCCACCATCGGCGGCGGCGAGTAGGCCCCCATGCCCCCGGTGTTCGGGCCCTGGTCGCCGTCGCCGAGCCGCTTGTGGTCCTGAGCGGCGGCCAGGGGCACATAGGCCTCGCCGCTGCAGAGCACGTGGTAGCTCACCTCGGGCCCCACCAGGGTCTCCTCGACGAGCACCCGGTCGCCGGCCTCGCCGAAGGCCCGCTCGCGCATGATGCGATCGATGGCGGCGCAGGCCTCGGCCGTGTCCTTGGCCACCACCACGCCCTTGCCCGCGGCGAGGCCGTCGGCCTTAACCACCAGCGGTCGCTTCGCTTCGCGGCACCAGGCCTCGGCCGCGTCGGCGTCGTCGAAGATGCGGAAGCCCGCCGTGGGCACCCCCGCTTCGGCCATGAGTTCTTTGGCGAAGACCTTGGAGCCCTCCAGGCGGGCCGCCTCCCGGGAGGGCCCGAAGGCCGGGATCCCGGCCTCCGCCAGCGCGTCGACGAGCCCCTCGACCAGCGGCGCCTCCGGGCCGACGACCACCAGATCCACGCCGAGCTCGCGGGCGAGCCCGACCTGCCCGGCGACGTCCGTGGCCGCGACCTCGTGGTTGGTGGCCACCGCGGCGGTGCCCCCGTTGCCCGGCGCCACGTGCACCTCGGCGCCATCGCGCCCGAGGCGCCACGCCAAGGCGTGCTCGCGCCCGCCGCTCCCGACGACCAGGACCTTCATCTCAGTGCCTGAAGTGCCGGACGCCGGTGAAGATCATGGCCACGCCGGCCGCGTCGCAGGCCGCGATGACCTCGTCGTCGCGCTTGGACCCGCCGGGCTGGACCACCGCGGTCACGCCCACGTCGATGGCCGCCTGCACGCCGTCCGCGAAGGGGAAGAAGGCGTCCGACGCCATGGCCGAGCCCTTGGCGAGGCCCTCGGCGCGCTTGGCGGCGATCTCCACCGCCATCACCCGGGACATCTGACCGGCGCCGATACCCACGGTGCGGTCCTCCTTGGCGAAGACGATGGCGTTGGACTTCACGTGCTTGCAGACCCGCCAGGCGAGATCGAGGGCTCGGCGCTCCTCGTCGGTGGGCTGCCGCGCGGTGACCACCCGGCCCTGGAGCACCTCGCCGCCGGCGGTGGCGTCGCGGTCCTGGACCACCAGGCCACCCCCGAGGGCCTTGAAATGCAGCGCGGCGTGGTCGGCGCCGAGGAGCTTGCCCGTCGAGAGGAGCCGGAGGTTCTTGCGCTTCTGCAGCCGCTCCAGCGCGTCGGGCTCGAAGCCGGGGGCGATGACGCACTCGATGAAGGTCTCGCCGATGGCGTCGGCGGTGGCCAGGTCCACCGGCCGGTTGAGGGCCACGATGCCGCCGAAGGCGCTCTGGGCGTCGGCCTCGCGGGCCTTCACGTAGGCCTCGGCCAGGCTGGCGCCCGTGGCCACGCCGCAGGGGTTGGTGTGCTTCACCACCACCGCGCCGAAGCCCTCGAGCTCGCGGACCGCGTCCAGGGCGGCGTCGACGTCGACCAGGTTGTTGAAGCTGAGCTCCTTGCCGCCGGCGCCGAGGCTCTCCGCCCGGGCCAGGGTCCCTTCGGGGGCCCGGAGGTCGGCGTAGAAGGCGCCCTTCTGGTGGGGGTTCTCGCCGTAGCGGACGTCGTACTGCTTCTCGAGCACCAGGCTCAGCGTGCCGGGGAAGGCCTCGCGCTTGCCGCCTTCACCGGTCCCGGTGAGGTAGGCCGCGATGGCGCCGTCGTAGGCCGCGGTGTGGGTGAAGGCCTTGGCGGCCAGCCGCGCCCGGAGCTCGCCGGAGAAGCCCTCGCCGCGCACGGCCTCGAGGATCTCCGCGTAGTCGCCGGGGTCGGTGACGATGGCTACCCGCGCGTGGTTCTTGGCCGCGCTGCGCACCATCGAGGGCCCCCCGATGTCGATGTTCTCGATGACCTCTTCGTGGGCCGCGCCGCGCGCCACGGTCTGCTCGAAGGGGTAGAGGTTCACCACCACCAGGTCGATGGGCTTCCCGCCGAGGGACGCCAGCTCGTCGCGATCGCTGGCCGTGTCCCGCATCAGGATGCCGCCGTGGATCCGGGGATGGAGGGTCTTGACCCGGCCGTCCATCACCTCCGGGGACTCGGTGAACTCGGCCACGTCGACGACGGGCACACCGGCCTCGCGCATCGCCTTGGCGGTCCCGCCGGTGGAGAGAATCTCGACGCCCGCAGCTGCGAGCCCCTTTGCCAACTCCGCGATTCCGGTCTTGTCCGAAACCGAGATCAGCGCCCGCTCGACCTTCGCCATTCTGTACCTCCGGTGCGCCCTCGCCCTGGGCGCGCACCGCCCCCGTAGCACCCGCGCGGCGCCGGCCGCCGCGGCGTTGCTCACATGTCACAAAGCGCCGCGGGGCGGCGCTGGAGCGGCCGCCCGAGCGAGGCGCTCCGCCCGGTCGGGGCGGAGTCGCGGTCGGGCACTCGCGGTCGGGCGGTCGCGGGCTCGACGCGGCGAGGGCCGCGTCGAGTCGGGGTCACTGCTGGGTCGGCTGCGCGCTGATGGTCACCGTGTAGTTGCCGGTCTGGCCGGCGCTGAGCGAGTTGGCCCAGACCACGTAGGTGCCGCTGGCCGGAGCCACGGTGGTGATCGTCGCCGGCGCGCCGGAGTTCTCCTCCAGATACATGGCGTCGTCGACGCCCTCGCGGCGGAGCTGCAGGTAGGGCTGCAGGCTCGGGTCCGCGGCGGTCATCGTCACGTTGATCTGCCAGCCCTCGTCGGCCTTGAACTCGTAGGCGTCGTAGAAGGACTGGTCGTTCGGGTGCTGGGAGTCGCTGGTCTCCAGGGCGCCGTTGTGGGTCTCGTTCACCGGGTCCTTGGAGCAACCGGCGAGAAGAGCGAGACAGGTCAGAACGAGTGCGGCGTAGCGAATCATCGGGGGTCCCTCCGTGAGTGGAGGCCGCACCCTATCGGGGGCGCGCCCGGATGGAAAGGGCGACACCCCTCAGGGCTCGAGGAGGATCTTCAGCGTGCCGCGCCGCTGCGCGTGCTCCACGGCGTCCACCCCCCGCACCAGGGGATAGCGGGCATCGATCAGCGGCGTCGGGTCGATCGACCCGCTGGCCAGCGCCTCCACGGCGCGATCCATCGGGCCGCAGCGGGACCCCACCAGCCGGACCTCGTCGATGACCAGGCCGTTGGTGTCCAGATCGGGGCTGGCCGCGAAGGTGCTCTTGAGCACGATGGTCCCCCGGGGTCGCACCCGGTCCTGGGCCTCGCGGAGCCCCGCCGGGCTCCCGGTGGCCTCGACCACCAGGTCGAAGGGCGCCTCGTCCTCGCCGCGCGCCCGGACGCCCGCGGCCTCGGCCAGAGCGACCTTGCGCGGATGACGCCCGCCGAGGGCGACGTCGGCGCCGGTCCCCGCGAGGACCATGGCGCAGAGGAGGCCCAGCTTGCCGTCGCCGAGCACCAGCACACGGTCCCCGGCGCTCACCGGGACCTGCTCGAGGATCTCGAAGGCCGCCGCGAGGGGCTCGGCGAAGACCGCGGCGTCGTCGCTGACGCCCTCGGGCACCCGCACCAGCCCCGCGGTGGGTAGGGTGACCGCCTCGGCGAAGGCGCCGTCCTTGGCCGCGATGCCCAGCACCGTGCGGTCGGCGCAGTGATGCCCCTCGCCGGCCTGGCACCGGGCGCAGCTCCCGCAGGGCAGGTTGATGTCGCTGACCACGCGGGTCCCGATCCAGTCCTCGGCGCCCTTCCCGGCCGCCTCGACCACGCCCACCATCTCGTGGCCCAGGGTCCCCTCGAAGCCCATGTAGCCGCGGACGATCTCCAGATCGGTGTTGCACACCCCGGCCCGGGTCACGCGCACGCGGACCTCGCCGGCTTCGGGGACCGGCCACGGCTGCTCGGCGACCTCCAGGGTCCCCGCGACGAAGCGTAGGGCCTTCATCGGCCGCTTCACGAGGGGCGCCGCATGCTGTTGGGATCCACCGGGCCGACCTCGTCGCCCTCGCGCATCCGCTCCGCCGCGCCGCGGGCCCAGGCGTGGTAGTCGCCGGCCTCGATGTGGGCCCGCGCCTCGCGGACCAGCTCGCCGTAGAAGAAGAGGTTGTGCTGGGTCATCAGGCGATGCCCCAGGAGCTCGTTGGCCTTGATCAGGTGGCGCAGGTAGGCGCGCGAGTAGCCCCGCTCCGGATCGCAGACCGGGCACCCGCAGTCGGCGCTGATGGGCCGATCGTCTTCGCTCAGCCGGGCCTGCCGGAGGTTCACCCGACCGGTCCAGGTGAGCGCCTGGCCGTTGCGGGCGTTCCGGGTGGGCAGGACGCAGTCGAAGAGATCCACCCCGGTGCCGATGGCGTGCAGCAGGTCGAAGGGGGTCCCCACGCCCATGAGGTAGCGCGGCTTCTCCCGGGGCATCCGCGGGGCCACGGTGTTCAGCAGCTCGTACATGGTCTCGATGGGCTCGCCGACCGAGAAGCCCCCGAGGGCGACGCCGTCGGCGTCGAGCGCCGAGACCTCCTCGAGGTGCCGGAGCCGCAAGTCCTCGTAGGTCGCGCCCTGGGCGATGACGAAGCGGCCCTGCCCTTCCGCCGCCGGCGCGGCCAGCGAACGGCGCGCCCAGGCGGTGGTGAGCGCCATGGCGCGCTCGGTGGTCGCGCGGTCGGCGCCGCCCGGCGGGCAGACGTCGAGCACCATGGCCACGTCCGAGCCCAGCAGGCGCTGGACCCGCATGGACTCCTCGGGCGTCATCCGCCGCTTGGAGCCGTCCAGGTGCGAGCGGAAGGTGACCCCGTCGTCGTCGATGTCCCGCAGCTTGGCGAGGGAGAAGACCTGGAAGCCCCCGCTGTCGGTGAGCAGCGAGTGGGGCCACCCCATGAAGCGCTTCACGCCACCGCGGCGCTCGATGAGCTCGGCGCTCGGGCGCAGCCAGAGGTGGTAGGTGTTGGCCAGGATGATCCGCGCGCCGGTCTCCTCGACCTCGTTCGGCGTGAGCCCCTTCACCGTCGCGGCGGTCCCCACCGGCATGAAGGTGGGCGTCTCGATCACCGCCGTGGTGGTGGTGAAGGTGCCGCGGCGGGCGTCACCGTCCTCGGCCTTCACCGCGAAGGAGAAGCCCTCGGTGGGCAGCGCGCTCATCGGCGACCTCGGATCAACATGGCGTCTCCGTAGCTGAAGAAGCGATAGCGCGCTCGCACCGCCTCGGCGTACGCGGCGCGCAGCGTGTCCTCGCCGCCGAGGGCCATCACCAAGGCCAGCAGCGTCGAGCGCGGCAGGTGGAAGTTGGTGAGCAGGTGGTCCACCACCTTGGCCTCGTAGGGCGGCTTGATGAAGAGGCGCGTCCGCCCGGGACCCACCTGGACCCGGCCGTCGCCGATGGCCGCGCTCTCCAGGGTGCGGGCCACGGTGGTCCCCACCGCGACCACCGCGCGTCCTTCGCTCCGGGCGGCGTCGATGGCCGCCGCGGTGCTCGCGGGGACCTCGTAGCGCTCCTCGTGCATGGGGTGCTCGTCGAGCTCCTCCACCTGCACCGGGCGGAAGGTCCCCGGCCCCACGTGCAGCGTCACCGGCGCGAGCTCGTGCCCCCGCTCCCGGAGCGCCGCCACCAGGGCGTCGGTGAAGTGGAGCCCCGCGGTGGGCGCGGCGATGGCCCCCGGCCGATCGGCGAAGATGGTCTGGTAGCGCTCCCGGTCCGCGGCGTCGGCCGGCCGCTGCACGTAGGGCGGGAGCGGCATCTGCCCGTGCTCCTCGAGGAGCCCGTCGAAGTCGCCGCCGTGCTCGAAGCGGACGTCCAGGGTCCCGTCCTCGTGCTTGGCCTCCACGTGGCCCACGAACCCCTCGGCGAGGGTGACGGCCAGGCCGACCTTGATCGGCTTGCTGGAGCGGCCCATGCACCGCCAGAGTTCGTCGCCCGCGTCATCGGCCAGCGGCTCGATCAGGAGGAGCTCCACGGCGCCTCCGGTGGGCTTGTGACCGTGGAGCCGCGCGGGGATCACCCGGGTGTCGTTGACCACCCAGAGCGCCGGCTCGAGGAGCTCGGGCAAGTCGCGGATGGTCGCGTGGCGATGCCCGCGCTCGGCGTCGACCACCAGGAGGCGGGCGCCGTCACGATCGGTCGGGGGGCGCTGCGCGATCAGCTCGTCGGGCAGCTCGTAGTCCAGCTCTTCCAGGCGCACGGCCTGCGACGTTGGCGCGGCCCGCGCGCCCCATCAAGGCGACGGCCGGGTCCAGGCCTGCAGGGTCCCCCCGAAGGTCGCCACGTAGATCGCGTCCTCGGTGAGCACCGGCGGCGCGTCGCTCCGGCTCCCGGTGCCCACGCCCCAGAGCTTCTGGCCGTCCTCATCGAGGGCGATGAGCTCCCCGCGCACGGTGACCACCAGGGTCCGGCCCGCCTCGTCGACGGTGAGACCCCCGATGATCGGACCGTCGGCCTCGTGGCGCCAGCGCTCGCTGCCCGCCGCGCCGACCGCCAGGACGCCGGCGTCGCCGGTGGCCATCCGCAAGGATCCGTCGCGGGCGATGGCCAGGTTGCTGGAGAGCGCCGGGCGCACCCCGAGCTCGTTGCGGACGCGCACCGATCCGTCGGGCTCCACCGCGCAGAGGGTCCCCTCCACGGTCAGGACCCAGGCGGCGCCGTCGGCGGCCACCGCCGGACCGAGCGCGATCTCCGCTCCCACGGCGGCGCGCTCCGCGACCACTCCGTCGAGGGTGGCGAAGAGCACCTCTTCGCCCGCGGCCACCACCAGCCGGTCCCGCGAGCGCGCGGGCATCCCGCGCACGGCGCCGGCGAGGGAGGTCCGGAAGAGCCGGCGGCCCTCGGCGTCGTAGCGGTGGAGCGCCTGGTCGTAGGCAGCGACCACCAGGGACCCATCGCCCAGCACCAGGGGCGAGCCACGGACCCCGCCACCGACGGAGGCGCGCTGCCGGATGCGCCCGCCGCCGACCACCCGAATCTCCCCGGGCTGACCGCCCACGGCGGCGAAGCCCTCGGGCGTGATCGCCGGCGTCCCGGACACCAGCCCCATCCGTAGCGCCCAGCGTACGCTGCCGTCGGGCGCGACCAGGGTCACGCCCGCCTGGGATCCCACGTACATCGACCCATCGGCGGCCACGGCTGGGGCGAAGACCCGGCCCACGCCCACCCGGGTCTCCCAGGCGCGGGTCGGCGCGACCGCCGGCGCCTCGAAGCGACTGCGAGCGGACCGGCGGTCGTCGCCGAGGCCCGTCGGCCACGGGTGCCGGGGCGAGACGCCGTAGGGGATCTCCACGAAGCGTCCCACCGGCACCGGGCGCGCGGCGACCACTGCGGCGCTGGCGAGCACCGCCGCGCTGGCGAGCACTACCGCGCTGGCGAGCACCGCCGCGCTGGCGAGCCCCAGCATCGGCGCCCCGGGCCGGCGGGTCACGGCGCCGCCTCGGGCACCCCCGCGGGGACCGGCCCGGGGACGTGCCGGAGCTCGTAGGTCAGCGAGCCCTCGCTGCGCAGGGCCCCGACCTCGTCCGGGTCGGCGCTGACCTCGACGCAGCGGCCCTGGCCCGCGGTGATCGCGGCGACCTCGGGCGCGCCGATCCCTTCTTCGTCGACGATGCGGCTGCGGTGCAGCACGCGGTCGACGGTGCGGATCCGCAGGTCGAGCCCTTCGATGCCCGAGACCGACACGTGGCTGGCCTCGACCGTGCCCGGCAGACAGTAGGTGTCCACGTCGCCGCCCCAGCCGATGCGGCCGGTCACCGAGCCCCCGACGGCCAGCTCGCCGGCGAGCTCGAGGGAGTCGTTCACCTCGGTCTCTTCGCCGGGCTCCGGGTCCCGGAGCTCGTAGCGGATCGAGTAGCGGTCGGAGACGTTCTCGGTGGGGAGCTGCCCGGCGATCCAGCGCTCGCGCACCCGGATCAGGTAGACCGGGCTGGTCAGCGGGAACCCGCCGATGTGCTCGTCGCCGCCCACGCCGGCGGCGTCGGCGGAGAGCACGGGCTCGGACTGACCGCGGCGGACCACGTCGACCACCAGGTCGATGTTGGGCAGGCCCGTCACGTGCAGCTCGAGGAGCCGCCGCTCTCGGCCGGGGTTGTCGATCCGGTAGAGGTCGACGTCCCCCAGCTCGGTGCTCTGCCGCTTGCCCAGCATGCCCTCGAGCGCGTGGCCGGCCGGGATGGGGTCGGCGTTCTCCGGTCGGTCGTTGGGCTCGCTCTCGGCGACGGGGATGACCTCGCGGGTCTCGTACTTCTGCCAGCTCACCCAGGCCCCCGCGGCCACGCCCACGACCAGGAGCGCGAGCATCGCGTAGCCGAAGATCCCCCGCCGACGAATCCGCGTCTCGTACTTGTCGACGTCGGCGCGGGTGGCCACGCCGGTCTGCACCACCGCCGCCTTGCTCGACGAGCGGGTGAGCGAGGGATCGCTCATCGCCTGCCCCATGGCTTCCAGGAAGGCGAGGAGCTCGTCGCGGAGCTCGTCGGCGCTCTGCTGGCGGCGGGCGGCGTCCTTCTCCATCGCGCGGCCGATGATCGCGTCGGCCTCGCCCGGGAGGTGGAACCCGCTCCGCCGACTGGGGAGCACCAGCTCCTCGGTCAGATGCTTCGTCAACACGCCCATGGGCGTCTTGGCCACGTAGGGCGGCACGCCGGTGGCGGCCTTGTAGAGCAGCGCGCCGATGGCATAGACGTCGCCCCGCGCGTCCACGGCTTCGCCCCGGATCTGCTCGGGCGGCATGTAGTAGGGCGTGCCGACGATGGCCCCGGTGCGGGTCACCGTCATGCTGCCGGTGTGGTCCCGGAGCTTCGCCAACCCGAAGTCCAGGACCTTGGCCACCTCGCGGCCGTCGGAGGTCTGCACGACCATCACGTTCTCGGGCTTGAGGTCGCGGTGGATCACGCCGCGCTCGGCCACGTTCTTCCTCACCTCCGCGCTGTCGTGCAGGTAGCGCAGGCCTTCGCACATGCCGCGCGCGACGGCGACCTTGGCCGCGTCCGTGCGCTGCGCGCGGAGGCCCGGCGACTCGACCCAGCGCCGCAGCGTGCAGCTGCGCGCGTTGCCGGCGCGCGAGAACGCCACGCACGGCTCCAACGCGAGGAACAGATAATCTCCTTCCACGCAGTAGTCGTGGTATCGCGCGATGTTGGGATGTTGTAGCTCCTTGAACAGCTCCTTCTCCCGCAGGTCCTTCTCGCGCTCGTCCTCGTCCGGGTGCAAGGGCGTGCGCTTGACGGCCACGACCGTGTCGCCGTCGTACAGCCCGAGGCGGATGACGGTCCGAGTCGTGTGGTACAGGCGCAGCTGCGCGTGCTCGTACAGCACGAGCCGCCCGCCGGGGCCGATCGCGCGCGACGGCTGTTTCAGCGCCTCGGGGATGACCGCCGGCGCCTTCTTCTTCTTTTTCTTCTTTTTCTGCTNNGTTCTCGGGCTTGAGGTCCCGGTGCACCACGCCGTTGGCGTGGGCCTCGGCCACCGAGGCACAGATCTGCGCGCCCAGCCGAGCGACCCGCTCGAAGTCCAGGTGGCCCTCCTCGCGGACCAGCTCGCCGAGGTCCCGCCCCTCGAGGTACTCCATCACCAGGTACATCAGGCCCTCGCTGCGACCGAAGTCGAAAACCTGGACCGTGTTGGGGTGGCTGAGCCGGGACGCCGCCTCGGCCTCGCGCTGGAATCGGCGGATGGTGTTCTTGTCTCGGGCGAGCTCCCCGTGGAGGAGCTTCATCGCCATCAGCTTGCCGATGTGGATGTGCTCGACTTTGTAGACCACGCCCATCCCGCCGCGCCCGAGGAGCTCCACGATGCGGTAGCGGTCGGCGATGACCCGCCCGATCAGCGGGTCGGCGAACTCGTCGGGGCGCTGGACGTCCCCTTCGTTGAAGGCCTGACCGCAGCCGCCGCAGAAGCGCGCGTCCGGCGGGTTGCGACGACCACAGATCGGACAGGGTTGGATGTCCAGGGTCTCGGCGATGGCCTCGTGCGAATGGTCGGCCACCCGCTGTTCGTCGGTCACCGTCAGTCCCCGTCCGTCGGCAGCAGGAAGGCGGCCTCGACCGCAGGGTCCGAACGGACCTCGCCGCCCGCCGAGCGATACTGCTGCTCGCCCACCACCTCGCCCAGCACGCGGATCCACTGGTTCAGGCGGACCTGGGTGCCGCCGTCGTGGCGTACCCAGAGCGGGCAGCGCTGGCCCCGCGCGCAGTCGCGCACGACGAGCTGGAGCGTCGCCCGGCCGTCGTGGACGCTGGCGTTGTAGACCCGGCCCACGAAGGCGACCTTGCGGCCCCGGTAGTCGTTGGGCGCGGCGGCGAGGCGGGCGTAG
>DCLA01000021.1:10924-53651 GCA_002320815.1 Myxococcales bacterium UBA1660 | reverse complement strand
GCGGCGGCGAGGCGGGCGTAGTCGAGCTCCGGGTCGGCCTCGAAGGAAGCCGCCTCGGCGGCGAGGTTCGCCACGCGGCGCACCGTGAGCACGACCCGGCGCGGCGCGCGCTCGTCCCGGGTGGCCACCACCACGTGCTCGCTGACCCCCAGGGGCAGCTCTACCTCGGTCAGGAAGCGCCCCTCGTGGACCTCGACGGGCTGGCCGTCGACGGTGACCGTGGCCTCGGAGTGGGCCGCACCGGCGATCTCCAACCGCGCCCGCTCGGTGATGCTCTGAGCGCTCGGCCGCTCCACCTGGAGGGTCGCGAAGGGGACCCGGACCCGGACCTGCCCGGTGGCCGGCGCGGTGCCGCCCGGCGGGACGACGCGATAGGCGAAGTTCCGCTCGAGCACGCTGGGATCCGAGCCGCCGTCGACGGGGACCGCGTGCATGCCGTGACCGGTGGCGTCGAGGGCCACGGGCGTCTCGTCGATCGAGACCACCGACCCGGGCACGGCGTCGACCACGATGCGGATCTGGGGCTCGGCGTCGCCCAGCCCCCCGAGGTCCGGTCGGACCCGGTAGCCGACGGTGAGCACCACCGGCACCGACTCGGCGCTGCCGTCCGGCGCGATGACCTCGACCGCCAGGGCGTTGTCGCCCAGGTGCAGGAAGTCCTCGGCGAGCGGGAAGAGCGCCCGGCCGGCGGTCGTGGGCAGCTCGCGGCCGTCGAAGCGCACCTTGGTGCCGGCGACCGCGCCGGGGACGTCGACCTGGAGCACCTCGGAAGCCCCCTCGCCGGAGACGACGGCCGCGCGGACCTCGGGTTCGCTCCCTCCGAAGAAGACGAGGCCCAGCACCACGCCCAGGGCGCCGAGCACCAGCACCCCGAGGAGGAGCCAGAGCTTCCACCGGCGCGTGGCCAGGGGAACGCCGGCGGGGACGTCGTCGTCGGACCAGGAGTCGTCGGCGGTCTGGGGAACGGCCGCGGGCGCTCCGGTGTAGGGAGCGGGCCCCGGGGGCGCCGCGCCGGGGGTCACGGCGACGCCGAGCATGGTCCGGTTGGACTGGGCGGCGACCTTCCGGGCCGCCGACGGGGCGGGCTGCGCGGGTTGCTGAGCCGGCGCCGGCTGCTCGGCGGCGGGGGGCGCGGCCGCGGCGGGCGCCATCATCCCCAGCATCGTGCGATTGGACTGGGCGGCGACCTTCTTCGCCGCCGACGGCGAGGGCTGCGCCGGCTCCGCCTGGGCGGGCGCTGCGGGCTGCGGGGGGGCCTGCCACCCGGCGACCGGCGAGGGGACGACCGCGGGCATCGCCTGAGTCGGCCCGTGGTCATCCACCGGCGCGAACCCACCGCGGGACACGGCTTGAGCGTTCATCGGTGCCGACGGCGCAGCGGCCGGCTGCGCGGGAGCCGGAGCGGGGGCGTCCGGGCCCGGATCGTGGGCCGCGCTCGGCGCGCCGGCGGAGCCGACGGTGGCCGCCGGCATCCCGAGCATGGTGCGGGCCATCGCCCCCTTCTTCTTGGCCGCGGGCTGCGCGGGCACGGGCTGGGCGGCCGGCTGGGCCTGGGGCGCGGTTTGCGGCGCCGGCGCGGCCTGGGGCGCAGCCTGTGGCGGCGCGGCCTGGGACGCCGGCATCTGCACGGCCGGGAGCCCGAACGCGGTCTTCGCCTTGGGGTCCACGCGCGGCGCGTCCTCGCTCGTCCCCCCGGGCGCCGGGATCTGGGAGACGTCGAAACCGCAGCCCCCGCAGAACCGAGCGATGGCGTCCGCAGGCGTACCGCAGCGCGGACAGATCTTGTCGGGCCCCGCCATGTGCGCGGGAGCATATCAGGACCGCGCCGCGGGACACGAGGAATGGGCCCTCGGGAACTCTGCAGCAATGCTGTCAACGACGGATCCGGGTGATACCCTTCCTCCGAGTGCGGGAGGGGTTCGGCTCCCGCCACGTTCTCGGAGGGTGGGCCTCCGGGGTCTTGGATGGGCGGGGGGCTGCCTCCCGGCTGGATTGGAGTGAGTCGGCGATGAAGACGGTTTCGCGTGCTTTCTTGGGTTTGATCTTGGCGCTGGGTGTGGGCTGTGGCGACGACGACGGGGACGACGGCGACAGCACCATGGAGGACATGTACACGCCGCCCCAGCCCGATCTCGGGATGGAGGACATGGGTGAAGAGCCCATGGAGGACGGCGGCATCGAAGAGGACGCCTTCGTCGAGCCCGACGACGCCGTCTACGTGCGCGTCGCGCATCTGATCCCGGACGCGCCCAACGTGCGCCTCTGTATCGGGCCGCCCGGCCTGGCCACCCCGCTCCCCCCTCTCCCCTCCCAGGCGGAACAGCCGGACGGCATCCCGTTCCGGGCGGTCGGTGAGTACATCACCCTGCCCATCGAGGGCGTCACCGCCTACGAGGCGCGCATCTTCGACGTCGACACCATCGGCGACGGCGACTGCAGCCTGACCGACGATCCGCTCCTCAGCGTCGAGGTCGTCACCAGCACCCTGACCCCCTTCGCGCACTACACGGTCGCGGCCATCGGCTTCGTCCAGCCCGGTGACTTCACCTGCCTGGCCACCGCGTCCGCCTGCGGCGACGACAAGGCCGCCCGCGTCGCGATCTACCCCGACGCCGAGGCCGACACCGCGAGCGCCCAGACCCGCGTGCTCCACTCGATCCCCAACGCTCCCAACGTCGACGTCTGCTACGACCCCGACGGCTCCGAGGGCGACATGGACCCGGTGGAGATCATCGACGACCTCGCCTTCGGTGACGCCAGCGACTACCACGTGACCACCGAGGCGATCGCCGCGGGCAGCTTCCGCATCTTCGTGCACAACCCCATCGCGGACTGCACGGCGACCCCGGTGCTCCCGGAACTCTACGAGCTCACCGTCCCCACCCCGGCCGCCGTCGTCGCCGGCTTCGAGCCCTCCTTCGGGGACCGCCTGGTCCAGACCGAGTACGCGGTCGGCTCCGTCCACACCATCGTCGCCGAGGGCGTCGCCGGCGTGAACGCGCCGGACCCCGGCTTCGCGGCCTTCGTGCCCCTGGTCGATCTCAGCGTCGAGTAGTCGGCTCGTCGCCCCATCCCGGGAGGCCCGCGGCGCTCGCCGTGGGCCTCTTTCGTTCCGGGCCTTCTTTCGCCGCCGAGAACCTGCCACGCTGGCGCCATCTGCGGTCGCTTCACACTGACGGCGGGCGCCGAGGCGCTCTACGAGGCCTTCGACTGGCTCGAGCGCCTCGACGAGGCCCTCACCGACTCCGCCACCGCCGAGGCCCTGGCGAGACCCCGCTACAACGTCGCGCCCACCCAGGACGTGCCCATCGTCGGGCAGCGCTCCGCCGACGCCTCCCCGAAGCTCGCCGTCTTCCGCTGGGGCCTGGTGCCCTTGTGGGCCAAGACCCCCAAGGACGGCGCGCGCATGCTCAACGCCCGTGTGGAGACGGTCCACGAGCGTCCCGCCTTCCGCAAGGCCTTCACCGAGCGGCGCTGCCTGGTCCCCGCCGATGGCTGGGTCGAGTGGCGGCGCGAGGGCAAGGAGCGGCTCCCCTTCCACATCCACCGCACCGACGGCGAGCCCCTGCTCTTCGCCGGGCTCTGGGAGCGGTGGCGCGAGAAGGGCAGCGAAGGCGACTGGCTGCACACCTTCACCGTGCTCACCCGCCCGGCGGCGGGCCCGGTGGCCGAGCTCCATCCCCGCATGCCCTTCCTGGTCCGCCCCGGCGACCGGGAGCGGTGGCTCCTCCCCACCGACGATCCACGCGCCGACCTCCTCGCCGCCCCCCTGCCCGCGCTGGAGCTCGCCCCGGTGAGCCAGCGAGTCAACGACGCCCGGAACGACGACCCCGAATGCCTCGCCCCCCGGGAGCAGCCGTGATCAGTATCGCCGCGCGCGAGGTCGGCGTGCTCGTGGGGTGGACCCGCGGGGGCTGGCCCAGCTGGACCCGCCTGCGCTCGCCCCGGGCCCTGGAGCCCGACTGGACCCGCACCCTGGGCAGCGGTCTCCACGCCGACCCGCGCTGCGCCGTCACCTGGTGGGGCGCGGGAGCGCCGGTGGCGCTCCACGGCGACCTCGACGGCGTGCGCCTGGTGCGCGGCCCCGACGAGCACGGGCGCGGCGCGCTACGAGCCCACCTGCCCGGCACCGCCCCCTGGGCCTTCGTGCCGGCGAGCGATGGCCTGCACGTCGTCACGCACCGCGCCGATGGCGTGTTCGCCGGCACCCTGGGCGCCGAGGCCTTCACCGAGCACGAGGCCCCGGTGAGCCCTCGCCGGGACGTCGTCGCCCTGGCGCTCCATCGCGTGGATCCCGGCTACCTCCTGGTCCTCGGTCTGGAACGCGCGCTCGAGGTCCAGCGGCTGGACGACGCGTTCCGCCCGCTCGCCGCCGTCCGCCACCCGCTCCGCGCGCCCCTGGCCGGCCTGGCCTCCGCCGCGGTCCCGGGGACCGTCGCCCTGGCCCTCCACTACCGCGGCCGCCCCGGCGCCGACGCCGCCCTCCTGGATCGGGACGGCCGCATGCGCGAGCGCCCCCATCCGGTCTTGGACGAAGCGCTCCTGGACGTCTCCACCCACTGGGACGAGCACGGCTTCCGGGTCTCCGGCCGGCGCGAGGACGGCGCCCTGCGGAGCCGCCGATTGAAAGCCGGCTACGCCCCGCAGACCCTCATGGAGGGCGTCGACGCCCCCTACGCCATCACCCACGTCTACGGCCAGACCCTGGTGGCCACGGTCCAGCTCGACGAGCTGACGCTGCGGGTCCGCGAAGGCGACGGGCTGGTCCGCCCCGCCACGGTGCGCGTGCGCCCCGACGACCTGGAGCGCACCCGGCGCATCGAGGCCGCCCGCGCCATCGGCGCGCGCTGGGAGCGGCTGCGGACCCGGGGCGGCTACCGGGGCGACGGCGGCGCCATGCGCTGGGACCCACAGACCCTGGAGAGCCTCTTCCCCGCCACCGACTCCAGCCGCGGGCTCCGGGTGCGCTTCGAGGTGGACCCGCCGCGCCTGGTCCTGGTGCTCGGGGAGCCCGGCATGGCCGCCCCCGACGCGAGCTGGGCCCGGCTCCTCGCCTGGGTGAAGCACCGCCTCACCCCCACCGGCCGCGCCCGCTTCGCCGCCGCTCTGGCCACCCTGGAGCAGGTGATCGGCGCCGAGCTCCCCGCCGGCGCGCGCCTCGAACCCCTGGGCGACGCGATCCTCCTGGAGCTCCCCCTCGACGAGCCGCCGTCGGCGGAGACCCTGGACTCCTGGGCCCGGGAGCTCACCCGCGTGAGGACCCCCGACGCGCCTCGTTGACTGGCCCGCCGGATCCTGCGATCGGTGCGCCATGATCGCCTCCTTCGAGGGCGTCTTCACGGCGCTGGTCACCCCCTTCCGCGACGGCGCGCTCGACGAGGCCGCCCTGCGCGCGCTGGTCGAGCGCCAGGTCGTCGCCGGCAACGCGGTGATCCCCTGCGGGACCACCGGGGAGACCCCCACGCTCACCGCCGACGAGATGCGCCGGGTCATCGCCATCACCGTGGAGGTGGCTGCGGGCCGGGTCCCGGTGATCGCCGGCGCCGGCGGGAACGCCACCGCGAAGACGGTGGCCCTGGCCCAGGAGTGCGCCGGCCTCGGGGTCGACGGCCTCCTGGTGGTCACCCCCTACTACAACCGGCCCGGCCAGGCGGGCCTCGAGGCCCACTATCGCGCCGTGGCCGAGGCGGTGGACCTGCCGGTCATCCTCTACGACGTGCCCGGCCGGACCGGCACCGCCCTCTCCCCCTCGACCACCCTGCGCCTGGCGCAGATCCCCAACGTCCGCGGCATCAAGGAAGCCAGCGGCAACGTGATCACCGCGCAGGTGCTCACCGCGGCCCTGGCCCGGAACCCGGCGCCCGGCGGCTTCGACGTCCTCTGCGGCGACGACGTGCTCTTCCTGCCCATGGCCGCCATCGGCGCCGTGGGCGTGGTCAGCGTGACCGCCAACCTGATGCCCGAAGCCGTCGCCGAGGTGGTCCGCCTGGCCCGGGAGGGCCGCTACGCGGAAGCCCGGGAGCGACATCTGCGCCTGGCGCCGGTCCACGCGGCGATGTTCCTCGAACCCAACCCCGTCCCCATCAAGGCCGCCATGCACGACGCCGAGCTCTGCACCGCCGAGGTCCGCCTGCCGCTGACCCCCGCGCGCCCCGACACCCGCGACGCGGTCCGCGCCGCCCTCGAAGCGCTGAGCGCGCCCACCGGAGCCGCCTCGTGAAGGTCGCCGTCATGGGCGCCAACGGGCGCATGGGCCGGGCGGTCGTCCGGGTGCTCCACGAGCGCGGCGACACGGTCCACGCGGCCATCGACCGCTCCGCCGAGGGCGACGTGGGCCTCGCTGCCGGCGTCGGAGCCCTCGAGGTGATCTTCACCGACGACCTCGGGGCGCTCGAGGGCGCCGACGTCGTCATTGACTTCTCGCTCCCCGACGCCGCGCGCGCCCTCTACGAGGCCTGCGCCGAGAAGCGGGTCCCCGTGGTCAGCGGCACCACCGGCCTCCGCCCCCCCGCGCAGCAAGCCCTCGAGGCCCTCGCCGCGGCGGTCCCGGTGGTCCACGCGCCCAACTTCTCCCAGGGCGTGACCCTGCTCTTCGACCTCGCCGAGCGCGCCGCGCGCCTGGCCGGCGACGCCTTCGACGCCGAGATCGTCGAGATCCACCACCGCCACAAGGTCGACGCGCCCAGCGGCACCGCGAACCGCCTGGCCCAGGTGGTCGCCGACGCCAAGGACCTGCGGGCCGATCCCTTCGTCCACGGCCGGAGCGGCCAGGTGGGCGCGCGCACCGACGGCGAGATGGGCGTGATGACCCTCCGCGGCGGCGACGTCGTCGGCGAACACACCCTCTTCCTCTTCGGCGAGGGCGAGCGGCTGGAGCTCACCCATCGCGCGACCGACCGCACCATCTTCGCCCGGGGCGCCGTCCGCGCCGCGCACTGGGTGGTGAGCCAGGCGCCCGGTCTCTACGACATGCGCGCCGTGATGGGCATGGACTGAAGCGAACGGCGGCGCCGCGACCCAGCGGCGCCGTCTCCGCGCCTCGACCCGAGCCGCACCGCGCCCCCGAATCGCACCGCGACCCGAACCGCGCTTCAGCCCGAGCCGCGGCCCGCGGTGAGCTCGACCAAGCGGTCGATGAGGAAGCGCGACTGCTCCTGGGCCTCCTCGGTGAACTCGCGCCCGTAGAAGGCGCGGACCTCGTCGAAGAGCGCGTCGAAGCGCCCCTGGTCGCCCGAGCGTACGATGTCGCCCACGTCGGCGGCCGCGGCCTCGAAGGCGCGGGTGACCTCCTCGGTGCGCGGATTGAGCATCTCGATCGGCCCGTAGAGCCCCGCCGACTGACCGAAGTGGCGCGCGACCACGTAGGACTCCAGCAGGTACGCCGGCGAGGTGTAGGCCAGGGTGTCCTCCAACTTCACGCCCAGCCGCGCCAGGGCCGCGCCCATCACCTGGGTCTCGAAGTGGTTGAGCACCTGCACCACCGCCATCATCCGGTCGTGCTCCTCGGCGGCGGCCTCGTGGACCATGAGCCCCCGGGACTCGAAGGTGTCCCGGGTCCATTGGTACCAGGCGTCCCCGCGCCCCCGGCAGAGCACCACCCGCTGCCCGGTGTAGCTGTGCACCCCGGGTCCGAACATCGGGTGGGTGCCCACCACGCTGGTCTTCTCGGTGGCCTCCATCATCACCCGGAGCGGCGCCTCCTTGAGCGAGGTCACGTCCATGAGCAGCGCGTCGGCGCGCACGTGGGGCGCCACCGCTCGCACCACCTCCTCGGTGGCCCGGATGGGCACGCTGATCACCACCACGTCGGCGCTCTGGGCGGCCTCCACCGGGCGCAGCGTGGTGTTCACGTCGGCGCTCATCACCGCGTGCCCCAGGTCCCCGAAGAGCCGGGCCATGCTCTGGCCCATCCCGCCCTCGCCGCCGATGATGGCCACCACCTTGGGCTCGACGTCCTCGGGCACCTCGGCGCGCAGCTCGGCCTGGCGGTCTCGGGAAGCCAACATGAGCAGCCGGTAGACCGACTCGATGACGCCCCCGGGGAGCCCCAGGCTCTCGGCGCGGCGGGTCCGGTCGGAGAGGATCTGCCGCTCGCGCACCAGGTCACGGATGCGCACCCGGTGGCTGCGCTTGTGGCTGGCGACCTCGGCCACGATGCCCATGCGGCGCGCGATGAGGGTGAGCAGGTCGCGGTCGACCGCGTCGATCAGCGCGCGGAGCACGGCGAGGGGGCGACCAGGGCGAGCGAGCGCGTCGCTCTCGGGCGGGGGGGAATCGTTCGACATGGGAGAGCGGGCTCACCATACTCGGCCGCGCCCACGGCGGCGAGACGCCCATGAAACGACTCGAGCTACATCACTGGATCCTCCTCGCCATGGGGCTCGGCGCGCTCATCGGCCTACCCTTGAACCTCGCCGCCGAGAGCGGCGCGCTCCCCGCCGAGACCGTCGCCACCGTGGCCGACGTGGGCAAGGCCCTGGGCGACCTCTTCCTGCGCCTCCTGCAGATGCTGGTGGTGCCGCTCATCGTCAGCTCGCTCATCACCGGCGTCACCGGCATGGGCGACCTGCGCAAGCTGGGGCGCCTCGGTGGCCGGACCGTCGCCTTCTACCTGGGCACCAGCTTCGTCGCCATCGTGACCGGCGTCCTGATGGTCAACCTCCTGAACCCCGGCGTGGGGGCCGACCTCGGGCTCCTCGAGGCCGGCGCCGGCGCCGCGCCGAACGTAGTGGAGAGCGGCGGTCACGTGGGGCAGATCCTCTGGGCTCAGCTCGAGGGGATGATCCCCAAGAACCCGCTGAAGGCCGCCGCCGACGGCGACATGCTCCCGCTGATCTTCTTCTCCATCGTGCTCGGCGTCTTCATCTCCGCCGTCGAGCACCAGCGCGGGGACGAAGCCGACGAGGCCGGCGGCCCCTACCGCGAAGGCGACGCCCAGGACTCCCCCGAGGTCGCCGAGGAGCGCAGCGGCGCCGCCCTCCTCCGGCGCTTCTTCGCCGGCCTCTTCGCGGTGATGATGCGCATGACCCTGGCGGTCATCCGCCTGGCGCCCATCGGCGTCTTCGGCTTCATGCTCTACGCCGCCGCCGGTCGCGGCCTGGCCGCCTTCGAGGCCCTCGGCCTCTACGCCCTCACCGTGTTCCTCGCCCTGGCGGTCCACGCCTTCGTGACCCTCCCGCTCATCCTGCGCTTCCTGGGACACCGCTCCCCCATCGGCCACGCCAAGGCCATGATGCCCGCGCTGCTCACCGCCTTCAGCACCGCGTCGAGCAATGGCACCCTGCCGCTCACCCTGCAGTGCACCGAGCGCTCCGGCGTGCCCAACGAGGTCGGCTCTTTCGTCCTGCCCCTGGGCGCCACCATCAACATGGACGGCACCGCCCTCTACGAAGCCGTCGCCGTCCTCTTCATCGCCCAGGTCTACGGCATGGACCTCAGCCTCGGGCAGCAGGCCATCGTCGCGCTGACCGCGCTCCTCGCCAGCGTCGGCGCCGCGGGCATCCCCCACGCGGGCACGGTGATGATGGTCGTCGTCCTCAGCGCCGTGGGCCTCCCCACCACCGCCGTCGGCCTCATCCTCGCCGTCGACCGCATCCTCGACATGTGCCGCACCACGGTGAACGTCTTCAGCGACTCCTGCGCCGCCGTCGTCGTCGCTCACTACGCGGCCGATCCCGCCCCGACCGACTGACGCCCATGCTTCGTCTCCGCACCGCCCTCGCCCTGTCCGGTGAACAGGTCGCCGTCGCGATCGCTTCACGGGAAGACGACGACCCCACCTCCACGGTTGCCCGGTACGACGGGAGCACGTGGTCGAAGCACCGGGTCCCGGGGCTGGTCACGTCGCTGGCGTCCCTTCCGGCCCCGGAGGGCGGATCGCCGACGCTCCTCGCGCTGAGCGAGGACGGCACCGTGTGGTCCATCGCCGATGAGGTCACTCACGAGAGCATCTTCCGCGACCCGTCGCTCGCGGAGACATCGGTCATGACGTGCATCCGCCGCGCTGGGCGCACGCTCGTCGCCTGTGGCTGGAACGGACGGGCCTACCTCCGTTTCGGCGACACACCTTGGGAGCCCCTCCCCGTCACCCACGATGCATCCCTGGCGACGACGCACTGGTCCGCCCTCGCCATCGCGGAAGACCCCTCGAGCATCGCCCTCGTCGGGCACGGGGAGCAGGTCTACCGAACGCCGACCGCCGACGAACGGGCAGAGCTGGATGCGGCCCGCGCGAGCGGTGACCGCCGGCTGCGCCGGGAGCTCCGCGCTCGCTATCGCCCAATGCTCGCGCCGCCGGGCGGCCGGGCCGTCGTAGCCTCCGGCGAGACCTGGTCGCTGGCCCCCGTCGAGGCTACCGGCAAGCTGGAGGCCGTGGCCTGCCTGGGGACCGCCGGATTCCTCGCCGTCGGCGGCCTGGGCACCGCAATCCACTTCGGCACCGACGTCCCCCCTTCGCGGCACACCCTACCCACGGGGGAGCAGCAGCTCCTCGACGTCACCCACGACCACGGCCGAACCTACGTGCTCGCCCGGACCGCCGTGGTCGCGTTCGACGACGAGCTCGCCAGCGCCGAGCCCCTCGAGCTGCCTCCCGCCGCCAACGCCCCCATGGGGATCGGAGCGGTGGACGGAGTTCTCTGGCTCTTCGATGCTCAGGGCACCATCGCTCGCCGCGTCGACCGCGGGTGGGAGCCGATCACGCCGCCGTCACCCTGACCGAGGTTCCACCTCGTCAGCGCGCGAACGCGCGACAGGCTCTAGTCGCGCACATGTCGTTTCTACGCCCCGCCACATTCGCCCTACTCCTCGTGTTCGCCGGAGCCTGCGGCGGCGACTCTGCCCTCGAAGACGAGCTCATCGGCGCCTGGTACGGCGAAGGCCCGGATGGCGATCAGTGCTTCGTCTTCTGCGGCGGCGGCCGCGTCTTCACCGGCGACCGCCCCTGCGACGACTCGGACGCGAGCGACTTCTCCAGCTCGCTCCCGGCATCCTTCGGCGACGACACCGTGACCCTCACCTTGGAAGACCGCGACCCCGTCACGCTGACCGACGTCACGGTGAGCGGCGACACCTTCACCTACAACTTCTTCGGTGGCCCCTTCACCGTCTCCCGGACCACCAGCCCCGACTACTGCTCGACCCGCCCCTGACGTGCGACAGGTGTCCAGGGCGGCGATGCCGCCCCACGGCCCGTCGAGGAACGGTCAGAACCAAGCGCACCAGCCCGAGAAGCTACGGGTCCACGTGCCGCCATGCTCCATGCAGTGGTACTGCATCGTCGCGGCGGTGTAGGAGCTTGGCGTCTGCCCCTGCCAGCTCCAGTCGCCATTCTGGTCACTGCCATTGCACTCGATCACGAAGTCGCACCCGGCCTCGCCTGCGGCGGTCAACGACTCCGCCTTGGCCACTCGCTCCTGCGCTACGAGCGCACCCAGAGCCATGAGACCGGTCATCACCGCGAACATCTTCTTCATCAGATCCTCCAGCGGGATGCGTCCGTGCACCCCGGTCGACGTGCTAACCGATTGAGGCTCTCGAGCGGGTTGCAGAATCATACGTCGTCCGATTCGTTGGCTGGCGGCGAGGCCCGAAGTCGACCACGAGACAGACCGGGTGGCTCCCTTGGTTCAGAGAGCGTTCGGGGCAGTCGGGCTCGTGGGCCTCGCGGCGCTCGCGTGGTGGGGAACGAGCTGGCTCTTGGCCGATGGCTCCCGGGTCGAAGGGCGACCTCGAGTGCCGGCGCGGCCAACGGAGCAGAGCCCCCGGGACCGGATCCTGGACGACTGGCTGCCGGCGCCGAGTTCGAGAGCGCCGGGGAGCGAGCCGGAACCCCGCCTCCCAGACCTTCCCACCGAAGCCGATCGGGAAGTGTGGATCGCCCGCGCCGCCGCCGGCCTGGAAGCCGAGCGCGATCGGCGTTCGGCGATGTCCGACACGGAGCGGCACGCTGCCCTCACCCGACGGCTCCTGCTCACGACCTCGGAAGGGCGGACCTCCGAGCGCGACCCCCTCGTCGTGGCCAACACCTTGGCCGGCATGCGGGACGACATACGCGCCTGCATGGTCGACGAAGACGGGTTCGCCGCGATTCGAGACGCCGTCCACCCGGACGGTGGCACCGGCAGCCTGCGGACCGAGTTCGACATCGACGCCACCGGCATCGTCGAACCGATGTCGGTCGCGACCGATCCGCCACTACCGCCCCGCTTCACCCGATGCCTCGTCCAGGCCCTCGCCGGCAACCGCTTCGACGGCGCGGCCGAAACCACGCGGGTCACCCTCCGCTACCAGCCAAGTCGCATCCCGGAGTAGCCGCAGCGTGACGACGTACCGGTGGGTGGCGGGCGGCGGGGGTAGCGTGGCGGAGGGCGGCAGAAAGCTAGGGAGTTGGGCGCCGGATAGGCAGACAGCCGGCCCGGGGGCTGGTCGCGCGAACCCGGCGACCTCCGCGCGGTCGGCGGGGACGCGGCGGAAGCCGGTGACTACCCGGTCCCGAGCTGGGCGGCCCTCGCGCCGCCCGCCGCCGCTGAAGCCGCCAACGCCAGCGCCGGTCCCGCGCGCCACCCCCGGCTGCTCCCCGGCTCCGGCGCTCAGGCCGTCGCGCGGGGATCCCCGGGGCGAAGGAGCGCCGAGGTCAGCAGCAGCGCGACCGTGGCGGAGCCGCTCGTGGTGACGAGGGGCAGCGCGTCGCCGAGGGCCAGGGGCGCGAAGAGCATGGTCGCGACGAGGGGGGCGCCGCGAACCGGCGCCGGCGCCCACACCAGCAGCATCGCTGCGCCGGCGACGCGGTCGCCGAGGAGGAAGAGCGCCACCGCCGCGACGGTGGTGACGATGCGCGGACCCGGGCGCGCGGGGACCAGCAGAACCAGGGGCAGGAGCAGCGTGGCCGGCTGGATCGGGAGACCGCCCAGCGAGAGCCAGGCGCGCCGCCCCTCGCTCTCGAGCCCGAACGCGGCCAGGAGACCGAAAGCCGCGAGGAACGCGGCCGGCGCCAAGCGTCCGAGGGTGTCGGAGGCGCGGCGACCGGCGCTGGCCACGGTGACCCCGAGGACCGCCCCGACGACGACCGCCGCCTTCTGACTGAGCGGGCTCTCGGTGATCAGCGAGGCGAGGGTCGCCAGGACGGTGGCCCCGAGGAGATGACGCCACGAGGCGTCGCGCAGCGCGCGACGGCGGTCTTCACCGAACGCGCCGAAGACCAAACGAAGCGCTTCCCGCTCGAAGCTCGGCGGCAGCTCCCCGGCCTCGCCCATCTCCGCCAGGTGGTCGGCCAGAAAGGGCTCGAGGATGTCGCGGCGGCTCGCCGCGCTCAGTACCCGCCCCCACCGCGTGGCGCGCGCGACGCGCGCTCGGGTCCGGGCGTTCACGTGGATCCCTCGGCCAGCGCGGCAGCGATCTGAGCCTCGGCCGCCAGCACCCGACGAGCCAGGGCCGTCAGCCGGTAGGTCCGCCGGGGCGGGCCCGACTGGCCCGCGGGCCGCTCGCCCACCTCGCTCTCGAGGAACCCCTTGTCGACCATGCGACCCAGGAGCACGTAGACCGACCCGCGCTTGATCGCTCCCGCCGACGCTTCGACGAGGGCCCACCCGGTCGCCGGTCCCAGCCGGGCGAGCCACTGGGCGACCTCCCGCTCTTTATTCGACATCCGCTTCATGGGCCCACTCTTACAAAATGTAAGCGTGGGCGTCAACGAGCTCGCCCAACTTCGGGGGGCGACCCTGCAGACATCCGGACCATCCCCGGTCCGAGCTCCGGCCGCCCCCGGTCCCGGGACGACCGCGAGCACCGCTCTGCGACTCGATCGCGAGCACCGCTCTGCGCCCCCGCTCGGCTCCACCCTTGCCCAGGGCCGCGGGATCTCGGAGGATGCGCCCCCATGTCCCTACCCTTTCCGGCGGATGGTGTGCGTCCCGATTGGCGGATGTCCGGGCCCCTGCGCGCGGCGACCCGCGCGGTGGCCGAAGGGCTCTTCTTCGACGAGCGGCAGGGGCCGCCCGGGGCGGAGCACCTGGACTGGCTCCTCGGCGAGATCGAGGCCTTCCTCGCGCACGCGGGCTTCCGGTCCCAGGCGGTGTTCCAGGCCAGCATGCTGGCCATCACCACCCTGGCCCCGGCGACGATCGGCAAGCTGCCGCCCCTCGCGCGGCTCAGCCCGGCCGACCGCGCCCACGCCATCGAGCGCTTCGAGGCGACCCCCGTCGGCCTCTCGGTGCTCGCCGCCAAGGCGACGCTCTGCATCCACCACTACGAGGCCCCGGAGGCCCGAGCGCGGCTCGGTGTCGAAGACGAGTGCCTGGGAGAGCGCGCGTGACCTACATCAGCGCCCGCGACCATCGCGGAGACCTCGAGATCGGCGCCGACGTGGTCGTCGTCGGCTCCGGCGCGTCCGGCTCGGTGGTCGCCCACGAGCTCCAGAAGGCCGGCCAGCGCGTGGTGGTCCTCGAAGAGGGCCCGCGGATCGACGCCGACGAGTACGGCCAGATGACGGTGGCCGAGTCCCTCCGGCACATGTGGCGCGACGGCGGCATGACGGTGGCCGCGGGCATCGGCGACTCGCCGATGATCAACGTGACCATGGGTCGCGTGGTGGGTGGCTCGTCGGTGGTCACCGGCGGCGTCTGCTTCCGCACCCCGGAGAGCGTCCTGGCCTCCTGGCAGCGCGAGCACGGGCTCCCCGACTACACGCCGCGAAACCTGGACGAGGCCTTCGCGCACGTCGAGAAGCGGATCCACGTGGAGCGGGTCCCCGAGGCCATGCGCTCCATCTCCACCACCCTCTTCGACCGCGGCCTGCGCAAGCAGGGCGTCCAGCTGGAGGCGATGCATCGCAACACCCAGGGGTGTCACGGCTGCGGCCGCTGCAACTTCGGGTGCCCGGAGAAAGCCAAGCTCAGCGTCGACCGCAGCTACCTGCCCGAAGCGGTCGCCAACGGCGCCGACGTGGTCAGCCACTGCCTGGTGGAGAAGGTCCTCTCCCGCGGCGGGCGGGCCGTGGGCGTCAGCGGTCGCCTCCTCAACGGCCGAGGGGGCCGTCCCGGCGGGAAGCTCACCGTCCACGCGCGGCGCGTGGTGGTCGCCTGCGGCGCCTGGCACACGCCGACGGTCCTGCGCCGCAGCGGCGTGGGCAAGCGCTCGGGGGCGTTGGGCAAGCGCATGACGCTGCACCCCGGCTTCAAGCTGATGGCCCGCTTCGACGAGAAGGTCGAGGGCTGGAAGGGCGCGCTCCAGAGCGCCTTCAGCGAGGCCTTCGAAGGCCGCGGCATCACGCTGACCAGCGTCTTCATCCCGCCCTCGGTGGTCGCCGCGACCCTGCCGGGCATCGGGCCCGAGCACCTGCGCCACGCGGACATGGTCCCGCACATCGCGATGTTCGGCGGCATCATCCACGACGAGGGCGCGGGCACCGTCCATGACGTCCCCGGCCGCGAACCCATGGTGACCTACCGGATGACCAAGCGGGACCGCGCGCGCTCCCGGGACATCGTGCGGCTCATGGGCGAGGTCTACCTGGACGCCGGCGCGCGGGAGATCTTCCCGCCCATCCTCGGGCTCCCCGGCGGCCTCGGCCCGGACGAGTTCCAGCGCCTCGATCTGGACCGCATCCCGCTGCGACGCTTCGAGGTCACCAGCCAGCACCCGCTCGGCACCGCCCGCATGGGGCCCGATCGCAAGCACGCGGTCGTGGACACCGACGGCCGCGCCTTCGACCTCGACGAGCTCTACGTGGTGGACGGCAGCATCGTGCCGACCAGCCTCGGCGTGAACCCTCAGCTCTCGATCATGGCCCTGGCCACCCGGCTGGCCTGGCGCATGCGCGAGCGCCGATTGCCCGACTGAGTGCCCGAGCTCCCCGAAGCCGAGCTCGCCGCCTCCCAACTGCGGGCCTGGGTCGATCGCATCGACACCGCGTTGGTGAACGACGAGCGTGCGCTTCGCGGGCAGGACACGACCGCGTTCTGCCGGGCCCTGGAGGGCCGCACCATCGAGAAGGTGGAGCGGCTCGGGAAACACATCGTGGCCGACCTGGGCGGCGGCCGGGCCTGGTGGATCCATCTGGGCATGAGCGGCCGGCTGGCGCGCCGGGAGGCCGACGATCTTCCCGCGGCGACCCGCTGGGCGGTTCGCTCCCAAAGCCGCTGGGTGGGCCTGGTGGACCCGCGCATCTTCGGGCGCACCGCGGCCGGCGAGCGGAGCTGGGTGCTGGCCACCGCGAAGCTGGACGACCTGGGCCCCGACGCCCTGGTCATCCGCAAGAAGGCGCTGGCCACCGCCCTCGGCGGGACCCGGCGGGCGGTGAAGACCGCGCTGATGGACCAGTCGCTGGTGGCCGGTCTGGGGAACATCCAGGTGGCCGAGGCGCTCTTCCGCGCGCGCCTCCACCCCGCGCGACGCAGCGACACCCTCGACGAGGCGGAGGTGGCGGCCCTATGGAGGGGCATGCGCGGCACGCTCCGGGACACGCTGCGCGACCTCCGAGACCAGGTGTCCCGAGCAGAGAGCTCCGGCGAAGTGATCTACATGAGCGATGGCGCGAGCGAGAACCCCTTCCAGGTCTATGGCCGGGAGGGCGAGCCCTGTGTCCGCTGCGGCGCTCCCCTGGAGCGCATCGTTCAGGGGGGTCGCTCGAGCTTCTTCTGCCCCGACTGTCAGCCGCCCCGATGATCCGTCTCGCGTTGGCCTTGGCGCTCCTCGGCGCCTGCGCGCCCCTGCCCGACGCGCGCCCCGAGCGCGGCCTCTACGTGGACCTGCGCAAGGCGGTGGTCCTCCAGGAGCAGGAGGAGTGGGTGGTCGACCGGCTCGAGGTCGACGACGCCCTCGAGGGCGTGATGACCAGCATCTGCTCCAGCACCACCGAGACCCGCGAAGACCTCCGGGCGTGGATCGCCGGGCGCATCGCCGCCCGGGGCGGCGAGGACGCCCCCGACGCCTCTCGGCGCATGTACGAGGCCGCCGGCGAGTTGAACGGCGACATCGAAGAGGTGCGCACGTTGGAGCGCGTCCGGATGCTCCTGGACGCCGCCGACGGCGCGGCCACCGAGTGCCCCTACTGGCTGGAAGAGGACGCCCAGTACGCCGGCCGCGAGAGCGACGAGGCCCGCTTCGTGATCCTCGCCGAGAGCCTCGGCGGCGGGAGCCTGCGCGTCTCCGACGGCGCGGTGGGCTTCGGCGGCGGTGGCGGCGGGCGGGTGCTGCTGGGTTACGGGTTCGCCCGCCGGCTCACCCTGGCCGTGGGCGGCGAGGTCGGCGCGGCCGGCACGCTCCCCAAGAACGACGAGGGGCGCCGGACCTTCGAGGCCGTGGCCGCCTCCGCGGTGCCGCTGCTCCTGCGGGTCAGCGACGTCAGCCGCCACTTCGACGTGGAGGTCGCCTACCAGACCCTCTGGCCCGCCGGCGAGAGGGTCCACGGTTTGCGCGCCGCGGTGGCCTACGGCCTGAGCACGCCGCGGGTGGCCGGCTTCATGCCCTACGCCATGCTCTGGGTCGGCTACGACCTCTTCCCCGCCCAGAACGGCGAGCCCGCCGTGCACGGGATCTTCCTGGGGACCCGGGTCGGCGTGAACTGGGACCCGTAGCCGCTACTCGGCGAAGGTCCAGCGATCGAGGCCGGTGCCGAAGCGCACCAGCGGCCCATGGTCCCAGCCCTGCAGCTCTGGGCTGGCGAGGATGCGCTCGGCGGCGAAGACCAGGGGCAGGACCGGGAGCCGCTCGCTCACCAGGGCGAAGAGCGCGTCGCGGAGCTGCTCTCGGCGCTCCGGGTAGAGCGCGTGGCGCTCGCGCTCGACCAAGGCGTGCACCTCGTCGGTGTAGGCGTCGTGGCGGTGGTCGTAGGCGTAGTTCCCGTCGACGAAGGGCAGGTTCCAGTAGCGCCCCGGCGACGCCTCCCGGTCTCCGCGGATCACGTGGGCCAAGAGCCCCTCGTGGCCCCCCTCCCGCGACGCGCGGAAGGTGCTCGGCACCTCTTCCTGGACGACCCGCAGCCCCACCGCCTCGAAGGCTGCGCGGATCCGGCCGGCGATGAGCTGGTCCATCACCGAGCCGCCGGCGATGAGCGTCACCTCGCCCACGCCCTCCGCCCGGAGGGTCGCGCGCGCGGCCTCCGGATCGAAGGCGGTACGAACCGCGCCGGGCGGGACCAGGCCCGGGATGGGCGTGTGCGCGACCCGCCCGGCCTCGCCGTAGGTGTCGCGGGCGAGCGCCTCGCGGTCGATGGCCTGGAGCAACGCCCGGCGTACCGGCAGCCGATCGTAGGGGGCCACGCTCAGGTCCGGCTCGAGGAAGAGGTAGGCCGCAGAGGGTCGGATGTGCACCGACTCCGGGTGGGTCTCCCGGACCGCCAGCGCCTCTTCCATGGTGATGCCGTTGGGGATGGTGATGTCGATCTCCCCGTCGAGGAAGGCGCGCACCAGGTCCCCGGCCTCGTAGTGGAGCTCGTGCACCTCGGCGATGGCCGGGGCCGGCCCGACGAAGTGCGGGTTGGGCTCCACCCGGAAGCGCTCGCCGGGGGTCACCTCGGCCAGGCGGTAGGGCCCCAGCGACGGCGTCCGTGAGTGCCGCAGCCGGTCGAGCACCGCGTCGCGCCCCTCGACTTCGAAGAGGTCGCCGAGGTGGTGATGCGGCGTCGCCTCGGGGCTGTCGAGCGCGGCGGCCAGTCGACCATCCCAGTGGTAGACGACGGTCTCCGGATCCGGTGTGTCCACCGCGGTCACGTGGTCGCTCTCCCAGAGCGCGTGGCCGAAGCGCACGTCGGCGCTGGTCAACGGCTCGCCGTCGCTCCAGCGGGTGTCCTCCCGGAGCGGCCAGGTGGCGGTCAGGGTGCCGTCGGCCGCGAAGCGGAGCAGCTCGTTGTCGATGCCCGGCCGGCGCGCCACCAGCACCGGCTCGTCGGCGCCGTCCTGATCGACGTCCTGCACCAGGTTCCAGAAGACCCCGGGATAGACCACCGCCGAGAGCACGCTGTCTACCCGGTTGCTGCCGATACGCAGGGTGTCCCGGGCGCTGGTCGGCACCTCCCAGGTGGGCGCGGGGTCCGGCCCGCGGACCTCGCGCTCGGGGACCCGGGGGATCGCGAAGGCCACCGCCACCGCACCGGCCGCGGGCAAGACCAGCCGGGCGGCGCGGTCGGTCCAGAGCGCGGTCCGCACCCGGCCCCGGCGGTCCAGCGTGTGGCTCACGATGCTCACCACCAGGGCGGCGGTGCTCACCACATAGGCGATGAGGAAGAGGACGTCGGTGAGGGTCAGGTAGGACACCGCCGGCAGGCTCCCCTCCAGGGTGAACTGGAAGGCGAAGCAGCTCAGGAGCGCGGTGACCCCCACGCCGGCCCGGGGCTCGATGGCTTCGGCCGGCAGGAAGAGGGCGATGAGCGCCACCAGCGCGATGATGGCCAGGGGCAGGAAGATCTTGAGCGCCACGGTCAGCAGCGGCCGCACCAGGCGCACCTCGAAGCGGGCCCGCCGCACGGTGGTGGGCAGCCCCTCCCGGGACAGGAAGCCGAGGTCCGAGGCCACCGTGTGCTCCTCCGAGCCGAGGTGGAACTCGGGCTCGTAGCCCCAGTCGGTCAGGCTGAAGCGCTCCGCCATCCCGCTCCCCGCGGCGTCGACCACCAGCCGCCCGTGCTCCTCGGGGAGCTCCAGGACCACCGCCACCGACTGCTGGTCGTAGGGGAAGGCGTGCATGGGGAACTCGCCGCGCAGGGTGCCCCGGACCCGCCAGCGCTCCACGTGCCAGTCCCGGTCCGACGCGCGGCCGAGGGGGATGCGCTCGATGTCCGCGGCGTTGGCCACCATGAGCTGCTGCGGGTCGAGCTCGCCGCGCCACTTGGCCCAGAGCTCGAAGTCCACGTGGAAGACCCCGTCCTCGATCTCCACGTCGGCCACGTCGTGGAGGAAGACCCCGGCGTAGACGTCCCGATCCCCGGCGGCGCGCTCGCCTCCGGGCTCGGCGGCGGTCGGGACGGCGGCCTCGTCCTGGGCCCCCGCCGGGGTCGCCAGGACCCCGAGGAGCGCGAGCAACGCGAGAGTCGAGCGCATGGGCGGGCGACGATACCAGGGCCGCCCGCCGCTTGCCCGGGCCGCCGCCCGAGCCCAGGCTTCGCCCGATGTCGACCCTCGCCGCCGAGCGCTCCAACGACCGCCTCTTCTTCGTGTTGGCCACGGTCATCTCCGTGGGCGCCCTGACCTTCCTGGTGTGGCTCCTGCTGCTCCGCGAGACCACCGGCACCGATCCCGAGGCGCTGGCGTTCATGCCCGCGGTGAACGCCGGCCTCAACGCGGGCGCGGCCCTGCTCTTGGTCCTCGGCTGGCGGGCGATCCGTGCCGGCCAGCGGGTCCGGCACCAGTGGCTGATGATCGGCACCTTCGCCTGCTCGGCGCTCTTCCTGGTGGGGTACATCGCCTACCACTACCTCCACGGCGACAGCCACTACGAGGGGCCCGCCCGCGGCTTCTACCTGGCCATGCTGGCGAGCCACGTGGTGTTGAGCATCCCGGTGGTGCCGCTGGCCCTGGCCGCGTTCTATTTCGCCTGGCGCAAGCGCTTCGGCACCCACCGCAAGGTGACCCGCTGGCTGGCCCCCATCTGGCTCTACGTGTCCGTGACCGGCGTGCTGGTCTTCCTCTTCCTCTACGTCATCGGCCGCCCCGTCTGACCGGGGCTCATCCTTCGTCCGCTTCGGCGCCGGGGCGGCGCCGCAGCGCCATCGCGCCCTCGGTGAGCATCCAGACCACCATCGCCAGGAGGACCACCGTCACCGCGACCAGCATGTCGTCGCCCATGGCCAGGAACTGCTCCAGCTTGGCCAGGAGCGCCATCAGGGCCACCGCGGTGACCAGGAGCATCGGGATCACCAGCGGCAGCACCGGCTTCTTCTTCGCCCCGAAGTAGAGGGCGAGCACCATCAGGGTGAGCGCCGCGAGCATCTGGTTGCTGGCGCCGAAGATGGGCCAGAGGACCCAGCCCACCTGGGTCGTCTGGCCGGCGGCGTCGGTGGTCTCGCCGAAGCAGAGGGCCAGCGCGGGCAGGATGGCGATGGCGGTGGCCACGGTGGGTCGCTTCAGCACGGGCAACGCGATGGCCTCGCCGAGCTCGGCGACGATGAAGCGCTGGATGCGGGTGGCGGTGTCCAGGGTCGTGGCCGCGAAACTGATGACCAGCACCGCCATGACGGTCCGCGCGAGGTCCGTCGGGAGCCCGAGGGCCTCCAGGAACGCGCCCCCACCGAGCACGAAGGCCGCCGCCTTGTTCGCGCCCGCGTGGGACCAGGTGTCGTAGTAGGTGGCCCACCCGAGGTCGGCGACCGCGCCGTGGGAGGGGAGCTCGCAGGCGCCCACCAGCGCGATGCCCGCCACCGCCGCCAGGGTCGCCGCCAGGGCCAGCACGCCCTCCCCGAGCATCGCGCCGTACCCGATGGTCCGGGCGTGGGCGAGGCGGTCGAGCTGCTTGGAGGTGGTCCCGCTGGAGACCAACCCGTGGAAGCCGCTGATGGCGCCGCAGGCGATGGTGACGAAGAGCAGGGGGAAGACCGAAGGCGCGTCGGCACCCACCCGCACGGCGGGCGCGTCGAACTCGGGGTGGGCCACGAAGAGGCCCACGAAGAGGAGCACCAGGCCCACCACGAGCTGATGGCTGTTGATGAAGTCCCGGGGCTGCAGGAGGAGCCACACCGGCAGCAAACTGGCCACGGCCGAGTAGGCGAAGAGGAAGATCAGCCAGGCGGTGCGCGGGTCGGCGACGCCCAGCGCGCCGAGGTCGATGGGGACCCGGGTGCCCACCCAGACCAGCGCGTAGAGCACCACCAGGGCCACCACGCTGGGCCAGAGCGGAGAGACGCCCTTGCGGTAGACCAACCAGCCCACGATGACCGCGAGCACGATCTCGCTCTGGATGGGGAGCACGCTCGACGGAGTGCTCACGAAGAGCCCGGCGATGGCCATGGCGAAGACCGCGAGCACCAGCCAGACCACCGCGGCCACGAAGCAGAGGAAGAGGATGCGCGCGCGCTTCCCCATGACCTTGGCGGCGATGTCACCGATGGAGCGGCCGCCCTCGCGCGCGCTGATCACCAGCGCGCCGAAGTCGTGGACCGCCCCCATGAAGAGGGTCCCGAAGACCACCCAGAGGATCGCCGGCAGCCAGCCCCAATAGGCCGCGACGCAGGGACCGATGATCGGCGCCGCGCCCGCGATGGAGGTGAAGTGGTGCCCGAAGAGCACGTGGGGATCGGTGGGCACGTAGTCCACCTCGTCGCGATGGGTGTGGGCCGGCGTGGCGACGTCGTCCCGATCTCCGAAGATGCGCTCCCCGACGAAGCGCGCGTAGAATCGGTAGCCCAGCGCGAAGCAGGCGAAGACCAGGAGCGTGACGAAGACCGGGGTCATGGCTCGGGCGCCGGCGGCGCGCTCTGCGCGCTCTCGGGCGCGGCGAAGAAGTCGGCCACCAGACCGGCCTGCGCGGGCACCTCGGCCAGCGGGACCAGCGGCGCTCGGCGCAGATCGCCCGCCCGGCGGTAGAGGAAGCGCCCCGCCTCGGTCCCGGGCGCCAGCTCGTAGGCGCCGTCGTCGGTCTGCGCGTAGGCGTGGGTCTGCCGGGAGAGGTTCGCGTCGATGCGGGGTGCGTGCAGCCTCAGCGACGCTCCGTCGGCCAGCCGATGGACCTCCACGAACGCCCCCCGCCTCACGGCCACGAAGCGACCGCCGGGGGAGACCTCGAGCTCGTCGGAGCTGGTGCACTCGCCGAGGGCGCGGTTGCGGCGAGTGAGCAGGTCTTCGGCCACGAGCGCCCCGCGCTCGCAGTGGACCAGCGTCTCGCCATCGGGCGAGACGGTCCACGGCTGGCCCAGCTCGGAGCGCACCGCGCGCGCCGCCCCCTCGGCGTCCAGGACCTGCATCGTCGACCCGGCGTCGATCACCAACGCGCCATCCACGTAGCGCAAGGAGCGCACCGGCGCCGGGACCTCGTGGGTCGCCAGGGTCCGGCCGCTGGCGAGGTCCACCAGCGCCACCTCCGCGCCGTGGGCCACCGCCGCGCGGGTCGAGTCCGGCGCGAAGGCGTGCTGCTCCGCGCCGGTGACCCGCAGCCGGACGCTCTCCTGCAGGCCCCGCGTCCGCCGGAGCCCCACGTGGATTCCGTCCTGCCCGCGATCGAAGACGGCCACCCAGGCGCCGTCGGGGGAGAGCCGGAGACCCACGATCCCGCTCGCCCGCGCATGGCCGAGGCGGCGCCCGCGCCGCTGGAAGACCGAGACCTCTTCTTCCGAGGCCACGGCGAGGACCTCACCCGCCTCGTCGAGGGCGTGCCGCGGCACGCAGGCGCCGTACCGGCAGACCGGGAGGTCCCGCGGCTTGCGCACTCGGCCGAGCACCGCGCCATCCGCCCCGAGCACGGAGATGCGCTCGTTCTCGTAGGTGAGCGCCCGGGCGCCGTCGCCGCTCCAAGCCAGCGCGGGCGGCGCCTCCTCCACCTCGCCGGTCGCCAGCTCGCAGCGCTGCGCGCCGACCAAAATCGTCGGTCGCGCACCGAAGAGCACCCGCCCGGCCCCTCGACACGGCGAAGGCTCGACGCCGCCGCGGCCCCAGGTCTCCACCCCGCCGCGACCGTAGGTCACCAGCCCGGCGTCGTCGGGCATCCACGTCAGGCCCCAGACGCTGTGCTCGGCGCCGCCGGGCTCGGCCGCGAACACCGGCTCGGTCGTGTCCGCCTCCAGGTCGAAGAGGCGCAGGGAGCGGCCGTAGAGCGCGAGCCAGCGACCATCGGGGGACACCACGATGCCCGAGACGTAGTCGGCGCTGGGTATCTCGATGGGCTCGCCGGGGTCGCCGTCGCCGGTCTGGAGCGGGACCATCACCAGCGCCTGCTGGCCCAGGTAGAAGAAGCGGTCTCCGGGCCCGTCGAGGTGCAGCGAGCCCGAACGATCGAAGGCCTGCTCCCACCCTTCGGGCAGTGGGGTGACCCCGAGCCGGCGGCCATCGTCCGCGGCGCGCAGCTCCAGGCTGCCCTCCCGGTCGAGGACCGCGACCCGCTCGCCGTCACCGCTCACCAGGAGCTGTCGCGGCGCGCTGCCGGCCAGGGGCGCTCGCTCGAGGACCGCGCCGGAGCGCGGGTCGCGCCACACCAGGGGCTCCCCCGGCGCGGTGGTGTAGAGCACGCGGCCCTGCCGGTCCGGCTTGGCGAGCACCATGGCGCTCTCGCCCTCCGCGCTCGCGGGCGGGGCGAGGTCGAGGAGCGGCTCTTCGTCCGGCGTGAACGCCCGGAGCTGGATGCGCCCATCGCCGAAGCGCAGCAGCACCCGCCCCGACGGCGTGACCTCGGGGAAGGCGGCGGCGTCGAGCCGGAGCGAGAAGCCCTCGCCGCCCGGCTCGCGCAGCCAGAGCGCCGCTTCCCCCTGGTCTTCGTGCACCAGCACCATCCGCTCGGTGCGCGGGTCCAGGGTCGCGGCCTGCGCGTCGACGAACTCGACCTCGCCGAGGGAGAGCTCGCGCAACGCGCCCCCTTCCAGGTCCCAGGTCCGGACGCCGCCGTGGGTGGCGAAGCTGGTCCCGTTGAGTACGTAGGCCACGCCCCGCTGGGAGAGCTCCAGCGCGCGGATGGCGCGACGGATGAACACCCGGCGCGACGCGCGAATGGTCCCCGTGGGGATCTCCACCAGCGACGCCTCCCCGTCGCCCCCCACCAGCACCAGGCCCTGCGAGTCGGCGGTGAACGCCGCGGCGACGACGTTGTTGCGGGCGATCGATTGGAACACCAGCTCCGCGCCCGCCGGCGCGCGATCGGGTCCGACGAAGGGCTCCGAGAGCGCGGCCTCGGCGCGCCACTCGGGGGGCGGCGGCTCAGCCTGGATCGTGGGCCGGGCCGGTGGGGGGACCGGGGCCGGCCCCCCGCAGCCGAAAGCGGCGGCCAGGGCCAGTCGGATCGCGCAGCGTGACACCCTCATACGTCGGGGAGCATATCGCTCGTGGGGGTGCGTTGACGATCCGGGGCGACCGGTCGACCATGAGTGCATGGGGACTCCTCTCGGGGGCGGGGACATCGACCGCGAAGGCTTCGACCGCGAGACGGCCGAGGTGTTCCGCGACGCGGGCCCAGTAGCCCACGGCATCCACGGCCCCGACTCCATCTCCTGGCGCGTCGGTCGCGAGGCCGCGCTCTTCCTCGGTGGCGGGCGCGCGGCGCTGCTCCAGCTCGCGCATCCCTTCGTGGCCCACGGCGTCGACGAACACTCGGCGACCCGCACCGACCCCATCGGCCGCTTCGACCGCACCTTCCGCGCGGTCCACGCCATCGTCTTCGGCGACCTCGGTCACGCCCGGGGGGCCAGCGAGCGCGTGCGGCGGATCCACGAAGGCGTCCGCGGGCGAATCGACGAGCGGGTCGGTGCGTTCCGGCCCGGCGATGCCTACTCGGCCCACGACGTGGGCGCGCTCCTCTGGGTCCACGCGACATTGGTCGACACCGCGGTCCAGGTCTACGACCTGGTGGTCGCGCCGCTCTCCGCCGACGACAAGGACGCCTACTGGCGCGAGTCGAAGCGCTTCGCGCGGCTCTTCGGGATCCCCCGGAGCGCCCTCCCCGACTCCTGGTCCGACTTCCAGGCGTGGTTCCGGGGCGCCCTGGCGAGCGAGACCCTCACGGTGGGGACCCGCGCCCGGGAGCTCGGTCGCTTCCTCCTGACCGCGCCGAAGCCCGCCTCGGTACCGCTCGTCGCGACCTACCGCGTCCTCACCGCCGGCCTCCTGCCCGCACCGCTCCGCGAGGCCTATAAGCTCCGCTTCGGCCGCCGCGAACGCGCGCTCTTCCGCGGCGCCGTCGCCACGCTCCGCACCACCCACCCGTTGCTTCCGCGCCGCCTCCGCTTCGTGCCCGCCTACGTGGAGGCGATGCGTCGCCTGAACGGCGACCCCGCCCCCGACCGCTTCGGCCGCCGCCTCGAGCGCCTCGCCCTGGGCCTCGTCGCGCCGCCCGGCAGACCTGTGAAGTAGCGACCGAGGGCTGCTTCTCAGCCGCCCCTCAGGGCGTCTCGGCCAGCAGCCGCCGAACCAGATCCTCCACGTGGCGCAGCTCGTTCGCGTCGGCCCCGGCGGCGACGTGGCGCACCTTGCCGCCGCGCCCGATCACGATGAGCGTGGGCAGCCCGCGGATCGCGTAGCGCAGCATGGTCTGCTGGGCACCGGCGCCGATGGTGTAGCCCACCCGCTGCCGCGCCAGGTGTTGCCGAACGACGCCGGCGGACTCGCTGGTCAGACCGAGCACGCTGAGCCCCGCGCCATGGTGCTGCCGATGGAGCCGGTCGAGGAAGGGCATCACCGCCCGGCAGGGCGCGCACCAGGTGGCCCAGAAGTCGAGCACCACCACGCGGCCCTGGAGCCGCTCGAGGTTCAGCGGGTCGCCCCCGTTGACCGGGAGCCCGGCGATCTCCGGCGGCGTCGCACCCACCGCGGGCGTCTGGCCCGGTCGCGCGCGGGTGGGCGCGGCGTCCGCCGAGCCGGCGATGGCGCCCAGGAGGGCGACCGCGGCGAGGGCGAGGACGAAGGCACGGACCACGGAATCCAGGGTATCAGGTGGATCGCGGCCGCGCGACGCTGCACCCTGCGGGGCGATGCTCTATCAGCACCTGCTCCGCCCCTTGCTCTACCGGATGGACCCCGAGAAGGCTCATCACCTCGCCTTCGGGGCGCTGCGGGGCACGGCCGCGGTGCCGGGCGGCGAGGCGCTCCTGCGCCTCGCGCTGGCCCCGCGGCCCGACCCGATGCTGACCACGCGGGTGTTCGACCTCGAGCTGCCGAGCCCGGTGGGCCTGGCCGCGGGCTTCGACAAGGACGCCATCGGCTTCGAGGCCCTCGGCGCCGCGGGCTTCGGCTTCGTCGAGGTGGGCACCCTCACCGCCCACGCCCAGACCGGCAACCCGCAGCCGCGGCTCTTCCGCCTGCCGCGCGACCGCGCGCTCTTGAACCGCATGGGCTTCAACAACGGCGGGTCGGCCGACGCCGAAGCGCGATTGGCGGCGCCGCGACGGACCATCGTCGGAGTGAACATCGGCAAGAGCAAGGTGACCCCCGCCGCCGAGGCCGCGGCCGACTACGCGCTCAGCGCCGAGCGGCTGGCGCGGCACGCGGACTACCTGGTGGTGAACGTCTCCTCGCCCAACACGCCCGGGCTCCGGGACCTGCAGGCGGTGGAGTCCCTGGAGCCCATCCTCCGCGCGGTGCGCCGCACCTGCGAGCGAGTGGTCCCCGACCGGGCCGTCCCGCTCCTGGTGAAGATCGCGCCCGACCTCGCCGACGACGACATCGACGCGGTGGCCCAGCTCGCCGGCGCCCTGGACCTCGACGGGATCATCGCCACCAACACCACCATCAGCCGCCGCGGCCTGCGCACCGACGGCGCGGCGGTGCGCGCGCTCGGCGCCGGCGGTCTCAGCGGCGCCCCCCTCAAGGCCCGCAGCCTCCAGGTCCTGGAGCGCCTCCGAGCGCGCAGCGGGCCGGACCGGGTGCTCATCGCGGTGGGCGGCATCGAGGACGCCGAGGACGCCTGGGTCCGCATCCGCGCCGGGGCCACCTTGATCCAGATCTACAGCGCCTACATCTACGAAGGCCCCTTCCTCCCGCGGGCCCTCGCCCGCGGGCTGGCGCGGCGGGCCCGGCAGGTCGGCTTCGCCCGCGTCCAGGACGCGGTGGGGTCCGGGACC
Organism: Myxococcales bacterium UBA1660; assembly: GCA_002320815.1. Classification (GTDB taxonomy): domain Bacteria; phylum Myxococcota_A; class Polyangia; order Polyangiales; family Houyiibacteriaceae; genus UBA1660. Next base: position 25,972 of record DCLA01000021.1, on the reverse strand, counting down.
AGCCCGCGGGTGCCCACCTCGCTGACCACCGTCCAAGCCTGAGGCCACGCCTCGGTCCCGCTCACCCCGCACGAGGGGGGGTCTCTCCGCGCGGAGAGATCGCATGGCACCAGACCGTCACATCGGCTAGACGCATCCGTCCACCATGTCGGAAGATTCCCATCGTCCCCGATTGGTCATCCTCGACTTCGACGGCACCTTCACGGACGTCGAGGCGGAGGCCGGTCCCTTCTACGAAGCCTATGCCCACGACGTGCGCGCCCTCCTGGGCGACGGCTTCGAGGATGATTGGAAGGAAGCCGAAGCGGTCATCGCCCAGAACCCCGGCCTCCACGGCTGGCTCCACGACGGGCGCATCGTGGCCCCGGGCGACGCGGACCCGTACCTGCGGGCGACCGTGATCATGAACCGGATCTTCGACCACCGCGGGCTCTACTCGGACCTCGCGGAGCGGACGAACATCCTCCAGAAGCTCTACTTCGAGAACTACCCCAAGGCGGACACCGTGTTCCGGCCGGAGGCGAAGGACGTCGTCGAGGGTCTCCTGGCCAGCGACGTCCCGGTGTGGGTGGTGACCAACTCGGCCACCGACGACGTGCAGCGCAAGATCGACGTCCTCGCCCCGAAGGGTCGGGAGCGGCTCCGGGTCCTGGGCAACGCGCGGAAGTTCATCGTGACTCCGCCCTCGAGCCCCGACGCGCGCTTCGAGCAGGTCCCGGAGACCCTGGAGGTCGCCGACCTCGAGCGGCCCATCTTCGTCCGCCGCGGCCACTACTTCGACGTGCTCAGCGGGATCTGGGCCGAGACCGGCACCCAGCCCAGCGAGACCCTGGTCTGCGGCGACATCTTCGAGCTCGACCTGCTGCTCCCCGCCGTCCTCGGCGCCGAGGTCATGCTGGTCACCAAGCCGCGCACCGCCGGCTTCGAGAAGACCGCTTGCGCCGCCCTCGAGCGCGGCTCGGTCATCGACGAGCTGCACCCGGTCCTCGCCCGCCTGGGCTGACCCCGAGCGGTCGCCGGCTCCGCCCGGCATCAGCGGAGCGCGCGTTCGATCCGCGGGACCTCGTCGAGCGAGTTGCACCAATGCGGGGCCAGCCGGAGCATCCCGTCGGGGATGGCCGCGACGATCCCCGCCTCGCGGAGCGTCTTCTGCAGCGTCACCACGTCGTGGTCGGGCGGCGGCTCGAAGCTCAAGATCGCGCTCCGCGCCGCCGGCTCCGTCGCCCGCAGGCTGCGGTAGCCCCGCTCCACGAAGAGCGGCTCGTAGGCGTCGTGGAGAACCTGCACGTGAGCGTGGATGGCCTCGGGCCCGAGCACCGTGGGCGGCACCAGCCCGGCCTCGAGCGCGGCGAAGCCGATCTGCGACTGCGCGCCGGGCTCCAGGAAGTCCGCCTGGCGCCGCACCGACCGGTCGTAGCGGAGGTGCCCCGAGCCTTCGAGGAGGAAGTCCAGCGCGCCCTCGTGGGAGAGCCAGCCGGCCATCGACGGCCGCAGCGCCTCCACCCGTTCGGGAGCGATGTAGACGAAGCCGCTGCCCTCCAGACCGCCGAGCCACTTGTGTCCGCCGGTGGCCAGGTAGTCGATGGCCCGTTCCGTCCCCCGCGCCACGTCGACCGGCCCCACGCCGAGCGCCTGGATGGCGTCCACGAAGAGCTCGCCGCCGGCCCGATGGACCCGCTCCGCGATGGCGGGCACCGGCATCCGCAGGCCGCTCTGGAACTGCACCGCGCTCACCGCGACCATCCGCACCCCGGGCGCCAGCGCCGCTTCCAGCGTCGTGAGCCCCTCCTCGTGGGAGCGCGCGAAGGGCGCCAGCGGGACCGACACCAGCTCGAGGTCGAAGTCCGCCGCCACCCGCTGCCAGGGGGTCACGTTGGCCGGGAACTCCCCGTCGAAGACCACCACCCGATCGCCCGCGCGCCAGTCGATGGAGCGCGCCAGGGCGATGATCCCCTGGGTGGTGCTCTGACAGAGCGCGAGGTCGATGGGCTCCGCACCGATGAGCGCGGCCGCGCGCTCCTTGAAGCGGGCCCGCTGCGGCAACCACTGCCCGAAGCCCTGGAGCCCACCGCGGGCGTAGGAGGCCATGAAGGCCTCGACCTGCTGGCGCACCAGGAGCGACGGCGGCGCGATGGCCGCCCAGCCGAGGTAGACATCGGCCACGTCGGGGAAGAGGGAGCGGTCGCCCAGCACGGGCTGCGCGCCCTCGAAGGGATCGGGGATCATCGGGTCACCTCGTGGAAGATGGAGACGGCCCGCTCCAACTCGTCGTCGGTGACGTAGGGGGCGGGCCCGAAGCGGAGTCGGTCACGGCGCGCGTCGACCCACACGCCGCGCTCCCGGAGGCGCCCGACGAGCTCCCCCGCGGCGAGGCGCTGGACGGTCACGAAGCCACCGCGCCGCGCCGGATCGGCGGGGGTCAGGATCGTCTGGTCCGCCAGGAGCTCCATCAGCGTTCCGGTCTGATGCAGCGAGAGCGCTCGCAGTCGCTCGACGCTCAGGTCGTGCGCGGCGAAGAACTCGATGACCGCGCGCGCGCGGTAGTGGCTGGTCGGGTCGTAGGTGCTCCCGGCGAAGCGGTCCCCGCCGGTGGGCCCATAGGCGATGGGTCCGGTCTGGTCGCCGCCGAGACCGGCGAAGTCGGCGAACCAGCCGGTGTGCACCGGCCGCAGGGCGCACCCGGCCGGGACCCGGAGGAAACAGCACCCCTCGCCCCACTGCGCGTATTTGTAGCCGCCGCCGGCCACGAAGGCGCGCGGGTCGACGGGCTCCCAGGGGACGATGTTCAGATGGTGGTAGGCGTCGAGGAGCACCTCGGCGCCGACCCGATGCGCCGCCTCGCAGGCCTCGGCCAGCCCCGGAACGACGCTGGCGGTCTCGAAGAGCACCGTGCTGACCATCAGGGCGACGGTGTCTTCGCGCACGGCCGCGGCCAGCCGCGCTCCCAGCGTCTCCAGGGGCGCCGCGGGGACCCGGGTGACCTCCACGCCCAGCTCGTTCAGGCGGCGGAGCTGACGCGAGAGGCTGTGGAACTCGCCGTCGGTGGTGACCACGTGGCGGCCGCGGGACCAGTCGAGGGCGGAGAGGAAGCGGAACACCAGCTCGTGGGAGTTCTGCCCCAGGGCCACGTCGCCGGGGTCGCCCCCGATCCACCGCGCCACCTCGGCGCGGACGGCGTCGGCCGCCCGGCTCGCCTCCTCCCACTTGTCGTCGACGTGGAGCGCGGCGTGCGCGAACGCGAGCTCGACGCCGGCCTTGGCCGCGTCGGGCCACGCCTGGTGACTGTGGCCGGTGAGCAGGATCCGCTCCGGCGCGAGGAACGCGGAGTAGGACGGACGGAGAGCGACGGGATCGATGGGCGCCATGGCGCCGTCATGAAGCCCGCTGCTCATCGAGCCGTCAACGACGCTCCGGCGGCAAGCGCAGGCGCCAGATGAGCGCGAAGAGGCTCGGCACCACGAAGAGCGTCAGCGCGGTCGCCAGGGTCAGGCCGCCGAGCACCACGGCGCCGACCCCGCGGTAGAGCTCGGAGCCCGACCCGGGGAAGAGGACCATCGGCAGGAGACCCGCCAGCGAGGTCGCGGTGGTCATCAGGATCGGCCGGACCCGGCCCGCGACCGAGTCCCGGATGGACTCCTCGAGGTCGGCGCCCTCCCCCAGGCGCGCGAGCGCGCCATCGACGACGAGGATGGCGTTGTTCACCACCACGCCGATGAGGATCAGGAAGCCGAGCGCCGTCATCAGATCCAGCGGCTGCGGCGCCAGGAACGCATCGACCAAGCGCAGCCCCCCGACGCCGCCGGCCGCCGCCAGCGGCAGCGTCACCAAGACCACGATGGGCGCCAGGAAGTCCTCGAAGAGCGCACTCATCAGCAGGTAGGAGATCAATAGGGCGAGCACCAGGACCCAGAAGAACTGGTCCTTGGCGATCTCCAGATCCCCCGCGGTGCCCGAGTAGTCGACCATGACCTCGGCGGGCAGGGAGCCCTCGGCGCGCATGCTCGCGATCAGGTCCTCGACCTCGACCAGCGCCGTCTCCAGCGGAAAGTCGTCGGGCGGCGACACCGTGAGGGTGATGGCCCGACGCCGCTCGATGCGCCGGATCACCGTGGGCCCCAGCTCCTCCCGGAGGTCGGCCAGCACGGTGAAGGGCACCACCTCGCCATTGTCCGCTGCCACCGGCGCCGAGAGGATCGCGTCGGGGGCGTCGAGCCGCTCGCCGTCCTCGCGCACGGCGCGGACCACCACGTCGAGCTGCGGTTCCCCGGCGGGGCCGAGCTCGCCGACGATGGTTCCGTCGACGAGCGCGTCGAGGGTCAGCCCCACGTCGTCGGTGGTGATCCCCAGCGGCGCCGCCTCGTCGCGACGCGGGTAGGCGCGCAGCTCCGGGGCCCCCGGATCGAGCGACGGCACCGGGCGCACCTGCGCGCCGGGGATGACCTCGGAGAGCCGCCCGAACATACGCCCACCGACCACCGTGAGCTGGGCCAGGTCGGACCCCGAGAGGTTCACCTCGATCGAGCGCCCGCCGGCCGCTCGCCCGAAGAGCGAGGCCTTGGTGGCGAAGGAGAGGAAGCCGGGGATCCGGCCCTGGATGCGGCGCACCTCGGCCATCATCTCGTCGACCCGCTCCGGATCGGCGGAGACCGCGCCGGCGAAGACCCGGTCGGGGCTGCCGACGAAGAAGCTCCGCTCGAACGCGGGCACGTCGTACTCGCGGCCCTCTTCGCGGCGGCTCTCCAGGTTGGCGGCGACCTCGCCCTGGACCCGGCGGGCCACGGCGTCGAGCTCCTGGACCGAGGTGCCCGGCGGCGGCGTGAGGATGCCGAAGACCAGGTTCCGGTTGCCGCTCGGCAGGTACTCCAGCGGCGGCAGGAGCACCAGCGCCATACCAGCGCAGAGCACCACCGCGCCGATCACCGCCACCAGGCTGCGCAGCGGCGAACGCACCAGCCACCCGATGCCCCCGGCGACCCGATCCCGGACGCGGACGAAGAAGGGCTTCTTGCCGTCGGGATCCTGGTCGATGGTCTTGGGCGCCGGCTTCTTGGCCTTGAGAATCTTGCCCGCCAGACCGGGGATGACCCAGACCGAGACCACCAGGCTGAAGACGACCGCGAAGCTGATGGCGACGGCCACGTCCCGGAGGAGCTGACCCACCTCGCCCTGCCAGGTGATCACGGGCACGAAGACCGCCGCGGTCGTCGCCGTCGAGGCCACCAGCGCGCCCCAGACCTCGCCGATACCGTGGAACGCGGCTTCCTTGGGATCGCTGACCTTGTCGCGCCAGGTGTCGATGCTCTCCAGCGAGACGATGGAGTTGTCGAGCACCATGCCGATCGCGAAGGTGATGCCGGCGAGGGAGACCACGTTCACCGAGCGCCCGAGCAGCACCATGCCCAGCGCGGTCCCGAAGACGCAGATGGGGATCGAGAGGCTGACCAGGAAGCTCGCGCCCGCGCTCCGCAGGAAGAGGAAGAGCACCAGGATGGCCAAGCCTGCGCCGACCAGGAGGTTCTGGCGGACCAGCTCCAGCGCGCCCTCGATGTAGTCCACCTGGTCGCTGAGCACCTCGATCTCGAGGCCCTCGGGCGCGAAGCGCTCCTCGTTCAGGTCGTCGATGGCCGCGCGGATGTTCTCGGTGACCTCGAGCACGTTGGACCCGGCCTCGCGGTCCATCAGCAGGACCAGCGAGGGCCGGTCGTCGCTCATGGCCACGCCGGTGGCGTCGCGGAGCCCCAACGAGACCCGGCCCACGTCGCTCAGTCGGATGGGCGTCCCGTCCGGTCCCGCTCCCAGCACCAGCGCCCCCAGCTCGTCGGGGTCCGGCGCGATGGCCATCGTTCGAACCAGGAGGCGACGACGCCCGAGCTCGATGTCGCCGGCGGAGATGTCGCGGAGCTCGGTCTGGATGCGCCCGGCGACCTGTCCCAGCGTGAACCCCCGCGACGCGAGGTCCCGGGGGTCGACCTCGATGAGGAATACCGTGTCCCGGCCGCCGAGCAGGCGGACGTCACCGATGCCCGAGATCCGCTGGAGCTCGGGGAGGATGTCGTTCTCGACCCAGGTCCGGTAGGAGTCCACCGGATCCCCTTCGAGCGATCGGATGCCGATGACCGCCAGGGGCGGACCGCTGTTGTCGGCGGTGGCGATCACCGGGTCGTTGGCCGCCTCGGGGTACCCGCCCACCTGGGTGAGCCGGTTTCCGACGCGGATGAGGGCGTCGTCGATGTCGCTCCCGACGGCGAGCTCGAGGGTCAGGGATCCCTGCCCCGTGCGCGCCTCGCTGAGCATCCGGACCAGCCCGGGGACGTCGTCGAGGGCGTCTTCCTGGGGCTCGAGGATCTCGCTCTCGATCTCGGTGGGCGACGCGCCGGGCCAGGTGGTATTCACCGTGACCCGGGGGATGGAGATGTCCGGCGTGAGCTGGATGGGGAGGTCGAAGACGCTGAGCGCGCCGAAGAGCACCACCAGGATCGCCGTCACGGTGACGGTGACCGGACGCTCGACGGCCACCCGAAGCAGGCCGCCGCCCCCTCGGGTCTTCCCTTGCTCGAAGTCGCTCATGCGCCGTCGCCCGCCTGGTCCGCGTTGGCCTCGGCCTCGACCACCTGGACCGGCTGCCCGGGCCGGAGGCGCTCGTTGCCGCGGGTGACCAGGGCGGTGCCCGCGCTCAGCGACGACTCGCCCTCCGCGCGGACGCGGGCCTCGGTGAGGCCGCGCTCGAGCACCTCGACATCGACCGGCTGGGCCGCGCCGTCGGCGATCAGGACCACGCGGGTCTGGGCGACGCCTTCCACCAGCGCGTCGCGGGGGACCAGGACGCCTTCGCCGCCGTGGTGGATCTCGAAGATCACGTCCACCGCGGCGCCGGCGAGGAGCCACTGGGGCGGGTCCTCGGTGGGCAGGAGGCGGAGCTGAGCGGTGCGGGTCTCCGGATCGAGGGCCCGGACGACGCCCTCGACCCGGGCGCTCACGGTGCGGTCCCCGCGCGCCAAGGTCGCCGTCGCGCCCACGTCCACGTCGACCAGGAGCTCCGGCTCGACCCGAACGAAGACCTCCAGGGTCGTATCGGCCACCAGCTCGATGGCCGGGGTGCCCGGCGAGACCCAATCGCCCTGGTCGACCAGCCGAGCGGCCACCACCCCGTCGAAGGGCGCGGTCACCGAATGCCGGGAGAGGGTCGCCCGGGCTCGGCTGACGTCCGCCGCGCGCGCGTCCCGGACGGCCTCCAGGGACTGGGCCGTGCTGCCGGCCCGTTCGATCTCCAGCTCGCTGGCGATGCGGGTCCCGGCCATGGTGTAGCGCTCGGCGTCGCGGACCGCCTGCTCCCGGTCGGCCGAGGCCGCCTCGGTCGCCGCCCGGGCGGCCTGGAGCTCCGCCCGGGCCAAGCGCGCGTCCACGCGCACCAACGTCTGGCCGCGGGTCACGTGGTCGCCCTCGCGGACGGCGACCTCCGTCACCGCGCCGTCGGCGCCGGCGGCGAGCTCGGCGCGCGCGGCCGCGCGCACGGTGCCGAGATAGCGGCGACGAATGGTCAGATCACCGGTGCGGGCCTCGGCGACCTCCACCTGGGCGGGCGGGCGCTCGCGAGGCGCCTCGGCCTCCTCGGAGCCACAGCCGACGACCAGGAGACAGGCGATGGAAAGACGTCGAAACACGGGGAGGCGTAGAGGGTCGCCGGTCCCCGAGCAAGGCTACTCGCTCCGGTCCGTCCCGGGACGAGACTACGAGCCCCGTTCCGTCCCGTGACCCCGACCGACGTCGACGACCCCCCGCCGTCGACGCCGGTCGGCAGGACCCCCCTAGCTGGCGCGGGCCGCCAGGACCACTGGCGGCCGGACGCGTCGCAACCCGGACCCCCGGAGAGGCAAGAGGACCGTCACCGACGTCCCTTCCCCTTCGACGGAGGTCACCCGGATCGTTCCCCCGGCGTCCTCGACGACGCGCAGGCAGGTACTCAGGCCGATGCCCGTGCCTTGCGCGCCCTTGGTCGTGAAGAACGGCTCGAAGACCCGCTCCAGCACTCCAGCGGCCATGCCTCGGCCGCCGTCGGTCACCGTGATCTCGGCGTAGTCGCCCGGGCGGAGGCCCCGCGGGCTCTCCGTCGCACGGGCCTCGATGCGGATCTGCCCGGTCCCCCGGGTCGCATCGCGCGCGTTGATCACGAGGTTCATCAGGAGCTGCTCGGTCGCTCCCAGGTCCAGCACCGTCGGCCCCAGGTCCGGCTCGACCTCCGCGAGGAGCTCGATCCGCCGCCCGAGGAGCACCTCGAGGGTGGGCAGAAAGCGCTGCAGGTGGCCGCTCAACGGCGCGGCCACGCTGGCTTCGCTCGGACGGTCGGCGGCGTAGTCCAGCATCTTCTGCGTCACGCCGGCCGCCGTCCGCACCGTACTCATCACGCGCTCGAGGTCGGTCCGCGCTTCGGCTCCCATCGACCCGTCCGTCATCGCCAACTCGGTCAGCGTGGAGATGGTGGTCAGGAGGTTGTTGAAGTCGTGGACCATCCCTCCGGCGAGCTGCCCCGCGGCCCCGAGGCGCTGCGCCTCGAGGAGACTCCGCCCGAGTCGCTTCTCCTTGGTCACGTCGATGAGGTGCACCATCGCGCAGGCCCCCACCCGCGTGATGCGCAACTCGAACCACGCGACGCTCTCGTCCGGGTAGGTGTGCTGGTACGCGATCTCGCTCGCCTCGCCGGTGGCGAAGGCGTGGAGCAGCCGGTCCCAGGCCTCGGTGCCTTCCACCTGGGGGAAGCACTCCAGCACGTGCCGGCCGACCACCTCTTGCCTGGCGTAGGCATCGGCGACCGCGTTGGCGTAGCGGTACCGAAGATCGGGCCCGATGAGCTGGACCCCATCGATGATGTGGTCCAGGACTCCCCTCAGGTCCGCGATGTCGACCCCGAGTGCCTCGAAGTCGGTGTGTTGTTGTTCCCCCATGCGGCAAAAGTACAACGATCGAAGGCTCGACCCAACAGCCCTCATATGGGTGAGACACATCGAATGGGACATGATTGTCCGGTCACCAAGTGCGCGAGATCACTACCAAGCGGGACCGAATGACCCATCCCCGCATAGGGTCGGCCGATACGCATAGGGCGCATTATCGGCACACAGCGGTGCAATTATGTGACCCATATTGCACTCTCAGTGGATTCCAGTGGGCCCATGCCAGGGGCCAGAAAGCCCCTCGATGGTGACAAAAGTTGGTCGTCGAGCCGATCTGACCTTCATTCACAACCGGGATCGCGGGCGTCACGGATGGCTCCGGTTGACCCCCGCCTACTCCGTACGGGTGGTGGAGGACCAACTGACCGACCTACCCGTCGGGACCCGGGTCTTGGATCCCTTCTCCGGCACCGGGACCACCGCGCTCGCGGCGGCCGAGCGAGGGCATCAGGCCACCGGCGTCGAGCTCAACCCCTTCCTGGTGTGGCTCGCGCGCCTGAAGACCCGGCGGTTCTCGCCGCGGACGATCGAGCGCACCCGGGACGCGGCGAACGAGGCGCTCGCGGGGCTGGCCGACGCCGACCCGGTCGAGCCTCCGCCCATCCACAACATCGACCGCTGGTGGGCCCCGCCGGTGCGCGACTGGCTCTGTCGCCTCCGCGCGGGGCTCCCCGCCCGGGGCGCCGCCGCGGACCTCCTCGAGGTCGCGTTCTGTCGGACCATGATCGCGCTGAGCGGCGCGGCGTTCGACCATCCGTCCATGAGCTTCGGTGAGGCTCGGGCCCACACCGACGCGCAGGCCCGGGAGCGCTTCGCGGCCGACGTCGAGCACGTGCTCGCCGGCGCCGCCGTCGCCCCGACCGGCGAAGCGCGCATCGTCCACGGCGACGCCCGGGAGCTTCCCCTCGGGGACGCGCGCTTCGACGCGGTGATCACCTCGCCGCCCTACCCCAACCGCATGTCCTATGTCCGCGAGCTGCGGCCGTACATGTACTGGACCGGGCACCTCGAGGTCGCCCGGGACGCGGGGGAGCTCGACTGGCAGGCCATCGGCGGGACCTGGGGCGTCGCCACCAGCCGGCTGAAGGGGTGGGCCCGGCAGCGCCGGCGCCCCCGTGGTCTACGGCCGGTGCTGGAGCGGATCCGCGCGGCGAGCCCCAAGAACGGCGAGCTCCTCGCGGCCTACGTCGATCGCTACTTCGAGGACATCGACCGCCACCTCGAGGCTCTGCGCCCCTTGGTCGCCCCCGGCGGAAGCCTGGCCTACGTGATCGGCAACGCGAGTTTCTACGGCGAGCTGGTCCCCGCCGAGACCCTCTTCGAGGCGCTCATGCGACGCCACGGCTTCCGAGACGCGCGGAGCACCATCCTGAGGAAACGGAACTCGAAGAAGGAGCTCTACGAGCTCCTGGTCACCGCGCGCGCGCCCGGCTGAGCGAGCTCAGGCGGGCTCCCAGCCGCGCTTCACGCCATCGGCGACCATCTCCTCGGCGATGGTCGTCGCCGCGGCCTCGTCGGGCGCGAGCCGCACGTCGCGCTTGATGGGGTCCTTGCGGTTCGGGCTGTAGTCGGTCCAGTGCACCACGTACGCCGGATAGTCGGGATCCGTCTCGTGCTTGTTGGTCTTCCAGACCAAGAGCTTCCGGACCATCTGGGAGCCCTTCATGGACTTCACCCAGACCTCGCGGCGGACCACCTCGCTCACCGGCCGCTCGACCTTCTCGGCCTTCTCGTCGACATCGTCGATGAAGACCCGCTCGAGGAGCTGGCTCGCGCGGACGTCGGTGCTCTCCACCCGCTTGTCCTCGCGGACCCGGTCGAGCACCGGGTGCAGGATGCTGACCCCCACCATCGGCGCGACCGGGACCCAGCGGTCTCCGGCCAGCTCGAGCACCATGCGCTTGATGGGCCGCCCGGCGGAGTCCTCGTTCTGGACGTCGGTGACCTTCACCTCGACCACGAGCGTCGGCTTCACGAAGCGGTAGAGCGCGCCCGAGCTCGACGCATAGGAGTACGACGACTCGATGGTCTCCGGCGCGAGCTTGCCGTAGAGCTCCTGGCGTAGCTCGAGGGAGCCCATGTTTCCGCAGCTCCCGACGATCTGGAACTGGCCGTCCTCCTTCATCACCGCGAGGAGCAGCGAGCGCACGGCGTCGACTTCGTCGGTTCGCTCGGTGAACCCGATGACCGCCGCGTCGAGGGTGAAGACCGGCTTGAGCTTGAAGGTCCGCCCGATCTCCTTGGAGCGGATGACGAGGCCCTCGCCCTTCCCGCCCTCGACCCATTCGCCGTAGAGCTCCCGGACCCGGTCCGCGCCCTCCACCGGGACGGTCTTGATGGCCTGCACCCGCTTGCCGCCTTCGAAGAGCCGGCGCATCGCCTCGAGCCGCGTCTCGTACTCGGGCATGGGCCCGGGGTCCTTGGTGTCCCCACCGGTCAGCAGGTCGAAGGCGTGGAAGCCGACCCGCTGCACCTCAGCGTCCGCTCCGCCGCTCAGCGCCCGGGCCAGGTCTCCGTGGCGGGGTCGCGCGTCCCGGCGGATCGCGAAGAGCTCGCCGGCCAGCACGAGCTGACCGCTCACCCGCGGGAGCACCACCTCCCGCGCCTCGTTCAGGAAAGGGACGTCCCCGGTGATCACCTTGCCGTTGGGCGCGACCGCGGCGACCCGCTGCCCTTCGTCCTGGCTCGCGTCCAGGACCAGGAACCACATCTCGCCGTCGATCTTCGGGCTCACCAGGAGCGACCCCCGCGGGAGCACGTCCACCTCGTCGGGCCGGATGGCCCGGTAGCGGCTGGCGATGGTGCGTTTGTACCCGGCGACCAGCTTGGAGAGGTCGTAGTCGCGCACGCTGCCGGCGGGCGAGAAGAGCCCGGCGCCGACCGCGCTGGCCTGACTGACGTCGTAGAGGGCGCTCACGACTTCGCCTCCTCGGCGGCTTCCGCCTTCGCGTCGTCCTCGGGTTCGGGCTCCGCGGGCCGCTTCAGCTCCATGTTCGAGAGGTGCAGGATCAGCATGTAGCGCGCCCCGTCGACGCGACCCTCGAGGAACCCACGCCACGGAGTCCCGTTGGTCTGGAAGACCAGCGGATCCCGCCCCTTGGGCCCGGCGCCCATCATCATCAGCGCGTCCGCCTCGGCCAGCTCCTGGGCGATGCCGTAGAGGTAGTCGTAGGTGAGGCCGTCCAGGTGGGCGAGCTGGATGGAGCGGGTGAAGACGAACCGGCGCACGGCGTCCCGCTTGGGGATCTTGCGACCGGTCCAGCGCACCGGGAGCTCGTCGTTGACGTTGCCCTCGCGGTCCTCGGGGTCCCGCCGCTCGCGCTCCTCGCCGTCGGGTCCGAGGATGATCTCCACCCACTTCGGCGCCGCGTGCAGCACCGACCCATCGGCGGCCAGGAAGACCTGCGCGGTGGACCCGATGCGCTTGCCGACCTGCTCGATGTCGACCTCCGGGTCCCCCTTCACCAGCGCCTCGGAGTAGTCCTCCCCATGGGCCGCGGCGAGGTTCTCGTGCAGGCCGCTCTCGGTCGTGGCCAGGTAGCGGCGGAACTCCACCTGGGCTCCCGGGAGGCCCATTCGGTGGGAGTCGTTCGGCTTCAGCGAGCCGAAGAGCACGGTGGCGTCGCGGCCGCCGCTGTTGGTCAGGTGGAGCTTGCGCTGGGGAGCGGGCATGGGCCCTTCTCTACCGCCCGGGACCTGTCGGGGGCAATGGGCCCTCGCCGCGAGCGGGCGGCCGACCCTCGATTGGGGCCGATCTCCCGGCCTCGATGGATTTCACGAATCGTCCCCTCGACGGGAGCGTTTGGATCGGGGACAATCGGAACCGCGCTCGACACCATGGAGCTCGATCCCCCCCAAGAGACAGTCTCCGGCCCGCCGCCCAGCGTCGGTGGTCCACCGCCGACTCCAGTGGAGACCGGCGCCGCCTTCATCTCCGCGCTCCGCGACGTGGGCCTGCTCGGTGACCTCAACGACGGTCTTCTGAACGCCCTCCTCGAGCGCCTGCCCCCGACCCACGACGAAGACGTGCGGCGGACGGAGCTCATGCGGCTCTATTACGTCGAGGCGCCCAGCGACGGTGGGGTGGCGCGGCGCACCAAGGACCGCTTGCTGCTCCACGACGCCGAGAGCGGCGACTCGGCCCGCGAGATCGTGCGGCGCCTCGTGGAGTGCTCTCCGGAGGTCGGCGCGCTCAGCCTCGAGCGCATCGGCACCGACGACGGGCCCCTGGTGCTCCGCACCCGCAGCGACACGTTCTCCGCGGTCCTCGAGGCCGACGACGACGACCTCGACACGGGCCAGATCGATCTCAGCGAGCTCGACGCATCGCCGACCGTCGCGGTCCAAGCGCTGGTCCGCGCGGTGAACATCCTCCTCGATCGCGAGGACGTCCGGGAGCGCTTCGTGCTGCTCTGCTGCGACGGGCGCCGCGAGTGCTACGTGCGGGTCTCCCTGGCCGACGCGCTGGCCCTCTGCACCGCGGGACACCTCGCCTCCGACGAGGACGAAGCGGTCCTCGACCTCGGCGCCTGGGGCCGCTCCTAGCAGCTGATGAAATGGCGGCCGAAGGCCGCGTTTCATCGACCTGCTCCCTTGCCCCGCCGCAGGCGGTTGCCCCGCCGCAGGCGGTCGCCTCGCCGAAGGCGATTGCCCCGCCGCAGGCGGATGCCTCTGTTGTTCTAGGAGTGAATGGTTTTGATGAGGCGGACCAACATGGCGACGATGGCTTCGTAGAGGTCGATGGCTTGGTCGATCGCCGTTCGGTCGAGCGGTGGTAGACGTCGAGCTTCTCGTGGTCGAAGGGCCTGAGCGCTTCTTCGTCGAGCCTCCCTGCCGATTGCGGATCGACCTCAGCCGGAGGTGTGATCGGATGGCGCCATGCGCGGTCGCTCCTCGAACCAGTCTTCGATGTCGTGTCTTCTGAGCCCGGCGGAGTGCGTGCCGGCGACCCATCCGCTCCGTGCGACCTCGGACGTTGGCGAACGAGGCGCTGGCAGCATTGGAAGATGTGAGACTCATGACCGGGCTCGACTTGGAATCTCTCTGCAATCGACGCGATCGGGCATCCGCCTGACGGCGGGGCAATCGCCTTCGGCGAGGCATCCGCCTTCTGGCGGGGCAACCCGCCTTCGGCGGGTGGCATGGGGCAGGTCGCTTCGAACTCGCCCTTCGGGCTCGTTCTTCAGCGCCCTCGTAGGGCACCGGCGCTCCCACCCGGCGGACTTGTGCCGCCCGGGTCGCTCGGTCTAGAACCGAACGCATGGGAACTCTGAAGGGCAAGACCCTCTTCATCACCGGCGCCAGCCGGGGTATCGGCAAGGCCATCGCGCTCCGCGCGGCGAAGGACGGCGCGAACATCGTCATCGCCGCCAAGACGGCCGAGCCCCACCCGAAGCTGGAAGGCACCATCTACACCGCCGCCGAAGAGGTGGAGGCCGCCGGCGGCCAGGCCCTGCCCTGCGTCGTCGACATCCGCGACGAGGACGTGGTGAAGGCCGCCGTCGAGAAGGCCGTCGAGCGCTTCGGCGGCATCGACATCTGCGTGAACAACGCGAGCGCCATCAACCTCACGGACACCAAGAACGTGACGATGAAGCGCTACGACCTGATGCACTCGGTCAACACGCGCGGCACCTTCGTCTGCGGCAAGATGTGCCTGCCCTACCTGGAGAAGGCCGAGAACCCGCACATCCTGAACCTATCCCCGCCGCTGAACATGGAGGAGAAGTGGTTCGCGCCCCACGTGGCCTACACCATGGCGAAGTTCGGCATGAGCATGTGCGTGCTCGGCTGGGCCGGCGAGTTCCGCAAGCGCGGCATCGCCGCCAACGCCCTGTGGCCCAAGACGACCATCGCCACCGCCGCGGTGAACAACCTCCTCGGCGGCGACGCGCTCATGAAGAAGAGCCGCACCCCGGAGATCATGGGCGACGCCGCCCACTGGATCCTCACCCAGCCGAGCCGCGAGTGCACCGGCAACTTCTTCATCGACGAGAACGTGATGATGGAGAAGGTCGGCAAGAAGGACCTCAGCGAGTACGCGGTCGACCCGTCGCAGGACCTGGCCCCGGATTTTTTTGTTTAGGAGGGTCTTCATAAG
>DCLA01000021.1:10452-10581 GCA_002320815.1 Myxococcales bacterium UBA1660 | reverse complement strand
CCCGCTTCGCGTCGGCGGAGCCGACGACTCGCTCCCTCCCAAACGGGCCGCCCTCGCGGGCGGCCGCTCTCCGCGCGGCGGGCAGCGTCGACCGCACCCGGGGGCGACCCTCCCGCTTCGCGTCGGCGG
>DCLA01000021.1:0-10149 GCA_002320815.1 Myxococcales bacterium UBA1660 | reverse complement strand
CTCCCGCTTCGCGTCGGCGGAGCCTCGGGTTTCGCGTAACGGAACGGGGGCTCGGGCGAATCACTAGCGATGGCCGAGTTCGACTACGACCTCTTCGTGATCGGTGCGGGCTCGGGTGGCGTGCGCGCCGCTCGGGTCGCCGCCAAGTTGGGGGCCCGGGTGGGCCTGGCCGAGGACAGCGACCTCGGCGGCACCTGCGTCAACCGCGGTTGCGTGCCCAAGAAGCTCCTCGTGTACGCCGGGCGTTTTCGCTACGACCTCGAGGACATGCGCGGCTTCGGGTGGACCGTGCCCGGTGAGCCCACCTTCGACTGGGCCGCGCTGATCGCCGCCAAGGACCGCGAGATCGGTCGACTCAACGACGTGTACGGCGATCTCCTCGATGGGTCCGGCGTAGACCTGGTCCGCGGCCGCGCCCGCTTCGTGGACCCGAACGCCATCGAGGTCGACGGACGCCGGATCACCGCCGAGAAGTTCCTGGTGACCACCGGGGGCACGCCCCACGTGGTCGACATCCCCGGCAAGGAGCTGGCGATCACCTCCGACGAGGTCTTCCACCTCGACGCCATGCCCGAGCGCGTGGTCATCGCCGGGGGCGGTTACATCGGCCTGGAGATGGGCTCCATCTTCCGCTCGATGGGGGCCGAGGTCCACGTGGTCCATCGCGGCGCGCACGTGCTCAGCGCCTTCGACCACGAGTGCACCGACTTCCTCCTCAGTCAGCTCCGGCTCCAGGGGATGCACGTCCACATGGAGCACACCATCGAGAAGCTCGCGAAGACCCCCACGGGCATCGCGGCCACCCTCGACGACGGAACCGTCCTCGAGGGCGACGTCCAGCTCGCCGCCACCGGCCGCAAGCCGAACACCGCGGGCCTCGGCCTCGACACCATCGGCGTGGACCTCGCGCCGTCGGGCGCCGTCCTGGTCGACGACGAGTTCCGAACCAACGTCCCCAGTGTCTTCGCCCTCGGCGACGTCATCGAGCGGATGCCCCTGACCCCGGTCGCCATCGCCGAGGCCATGGCCTTCGTGAGCACCCAGTTCGGCGGCAAGCGCATCGATGTCGACTACATGAACGTACCCACCGCCATCTTCACCAGCCCGGAGATGGCCTCGGTGGGGATCAGCGAGGAGCACGCCTGGGAGCGCGGCCACCGGGTGCACTGCTTCTGCTCCCAGTTCCGCCCGATGCGCAACACCCTCGCTCAGCGGAATATCCGCTCGCTGATGAAGATGGTCGTCGACGAGGAGACCGACCGGGTCCTCGGGGTGCACGTGGTCGGGCCCGACGCCGGTGAGATCGTCCAGGGCTTCGCGGTCGCGGTGCGGGCGGGCGTCACCAAGAGCGACCTCGACACCACCATCGGGATCCACCCGACGGCGGCCGAGGAGCTCGTCCAGATGCGCGAGCCGGTGAAGCGCGCGGCCGGGGCCGGCAACGAGATCGAGATGGAAGAGCGCCCCGAAGGCGCCGCTTCCACCTGATCGGAGCGGCGGAGAGGCCGCCCCCCCGGGGCGGCGTCGCTCAGTAGAGCTCGACCGTCGCCTTCAGCCCGTAGTGGTCCGAGAGGGGCACCATCGCGCCGCCTTCGACCGGGACGATGTCCTCGTCGAAGGTGCGCTCCACGTTGCGCGCCTCGACATCCCCGGAGAGCCAGATGTGATCGATCAGGACCCGCTCGGTGTCCTCGACGTTGTTGCCGTTGTCGGGACAGAAGGTGCACGCGAGCGGGCTCGGCGGCGCGAAGGTGAACGCGCCCTCGAGGACGGTCATCGTCTCCACGCCCTCGTCGCGCAGCTCGGTGCCCTCGACGGCGCGACCCGCGTTGAAGTCGCCCAGGAGCACCGCCGGTCCATCGCCGCTGCGGGTGCGGACGTACTCCACCAGCTTGCCCGCCTGGAGCTCCTGCTCGGCGGCCCAACCCGCCGCGCCGATCTCGCCGGCGCCGTAGTCACCGGTGTAGGGGAAGGCCACGTTGCTGAAGATCGGCGTGAGGTGGTTGCAGTAGACGTCCACGTCCACGTCGCCGGGGAGCGTCACGGTGGCCGCGGCGACCACCCGCTGGTTCCACGACCCGGGCATCACGAAGTCGTCGACGTTCGAGAGCGGGTGCTTGGAGAGGATCATGACGCCGCTCTGTCCGCGGAACGCGAGACCGGCGTTGACCTCGGTGGTGCACAGGTCGCGCATGTCGCCGAGGGTCTCGGTGGGCAGGCTCGAAGCCAGGCAGCCGTAGCAGCGCTGGGCCTCGGCGTCGCCGACCAGCAGGTCGACCACCGCGTCGAGGCACGCCTCCTGGGCGCACTCGGTGCTCGTGGTCATGCCGTCCTCGCTGCCCGGGATGGTCGAGCAGTTCTCGGCCACGCACGCCAGGGCCTCCTCGAGGGACGCCATGTTCTCCTCCGAGGCGCAGGGCGCGGCCGTGTGAGGGGGCGGCGTGGCGCCCGACTGGTCCGTCGGGTCGTCGACCGGCGTGTTCAGGTCGTGGGTGAACGAGGCCACGTAGGGGAAGGTGCCGGCCACCGCGGCGGTGATGGCGTCCTTGTCGGCCTGGGTCCAGACCTCCTGGAGGCACACCACGTCGGACTCCAACGCGGCGAGCTGGGCGGGGATGACCGCGCGCCGCGCCTCCTCGTTGGGCACGAACGCGCCAGCGAGGCCGACGTTGAGGGTGTCGAAGCGTGCCTCGGCGCGGGGACCGTCCTCGCCGCAGGCGGCGAGGGCGACGACGAGCGCGAGGAGCGAAGGCAGACGAAAGCGAAGGGCCATCCCACCTTTCTACCGCAGGCCCCGCGCCCTGGCCACGACCCCCGCGGGGTCAGCCCATCGTGAGGACGGCCCGGAAGCGGACCTCGCCCTCCATCATCTTGGCGTAGGCCTCGTCGGCCTGATCGAGGGCGAAGGTCTCCGTCCGCGGCGCGACCCCATGGCGGGTCGCGAAGGTCATGGTGTCCTCGGAGTCGATCGACGACCCGCTGGGCCAGCCGGCCACGGACTTGCCAGTCAGGAAGGGGAAGCCGGGGAGCTCCAGGGTCTCGCCGGTGGCCGCGACCAGGAGGAGCTTCCCCCGCGCCGCGAGACCGCCGAAGGTCTTCTGGATCGCCTTCGGATGCGGCGCGGTCGCCAGGACCAGATCCGCCCCGCCGAGCTTCTGCAGCGCGTCGGCGACGTCCTCGGCCTCGGTGTCCACGTAGTCGTGGGCGCCCAGCTCCTCGGCGAGCTCCTTCTTGTCGGTGCCCCGGGAGAGGGCGACGGTGTGGAAGCCCATCTGGCGCGCGAACTGGAGCCCCAGGTGTCCGAGCCCACCGATGCCTTGAACGGCCACGGTGGCGCCCGCGCGCAGCCCGGCGTTGCGGAGCGCGTTGAACGTCGTCACGCCCGCGCAGAGGAGCGGACCGGCCAGGACGGCGTCCATCGACTCGGGGATGCGCGCGACGCTCTCCGCCGGCGCGATCATGTGGGTCGCGTAGCCGCCGTCGTGGTGGATGCCGGTCACGCGACCGTTCTCGCAGTTGATGAAGTCACCCCGGCGGCAGCGCCCGCAGACGAAGCAGTGGCCGCCATGCCAGCCCACGCCGACGCGGTCGCCGACCTTCCACCGCGCGACGTCGTCGCCCACCGCGTCGATGCGGCCGGCCACCTCGTGGCCGGGGACCCGGGGAAACTCCAGGCCCGGGAACCCGCCCTCCTTGGTGAAGGCGTCGCTGTGGCAGACGCCGCAGGCTTCGACGGCGACCCGCACCTGGCCCGGTTCGGGCTCGGGCGTCTCCCGCTCTTCGATGTGGAAAGGGGCACTCTTCTCTCGGACGGCGGCGACTCGCATGGTTCGGCTCTAGGGCGACCGGGGGCGCTGACAACCGCCGGGCGCCGACCGCGCCGCCGGGCCCGGGTTCGTTCGGCGCGTCCCAACGGTGCGGATTCGGCCCCCGCTTCCTCGCCCGGGGTCGCTATTCGTGGGGGCGCCGATCTCCTATCCTCCGCGGCGATGCCCCTCGACCCCGCCCAGCGCAGCAAGCGCCTGGAGCTGCTGCGCGACCGCGCGCGGGAGTGCACGGCGTGCCCCGACATGGCGGGGCGACCCGACGCCGTCGGTGACCCCGCGGGCTCCGTCGACGCGCGGTGCCTGGTGGTCGCCACCGCGCCCGGCCCCACCAAGGGCGGCGTCGATCCCGTGCCGCTCAGCGGGGACCACACCGGCGACTCGTTCACCCGGCTCCTCGCCGACGCCGACCTGCGCCGGGATCAGCTCTACGTCACCAACGCGGTCCTCTGCACGCCGCGCCGCGGGAGCCGCGGGCGTAAGGTGCGGGTCGCCGAGATCCAGCGCTGCTCGACCTACCTCTCGGGCTTGGTGGTCACGCTGGACCCGGCGCTCGTGGTCACTCTGGGGACCACCGCGCTTCGCGCCGTGGCCGAGCTCGCGCCCCATGGCCTCGACCTCGCGACCCACGCGGGTGGTGTACACCGTTGGATGGGCCGCTGGCTCCTCCCGCTCTACCACCCGGGACCGCGGGCGATGATCCACCGCTCGTGGTCCGAGCAGCGCCGCGACTACGCCACCTGGCGCAGCCTCATGGACTGACCGTCGGGCGGCACCGTTCGCGGCGTCGTGGCTCGCGCTCGGGGTGTCGCTCAGACGCCGACGACGTCCTTCTTCTTCGCCAGGGTCCAGCGGAGCTCCACCTGCCACCGGTCCCGGGGTCGCATCCGGTGCTGCCACCGGACGAAGCCGTCGGCGTCGGGTCGCGCGCCCTCCGAGGTCACGTCGCCATCGACCTCGACGCGCACCGCCTCCAGCTCGGACACGGGCACCCGCTCGACGAGCTCCACGTCGTAGCTCCGGTCCGCGAGGCCGAGGTGGCCCACCCGCACCGTGACCCGGTGCGGCGTCTCCACCCAGCGTGAGAGCATCCCGCTCTCCGTCGGTTCCTCCCGGGCCTCCCGGTGCACACGCAGCGACGGCTCCGGACCCCAACCGAGATCGAAGCGTTCCCCGGGCGCCACGTAGAGCACCCGCGAGCGCCCGGCGGGCCCCGCGTCGCGGAAGAGCTCCACCGGGCCGGCCAGGATGGCCTCGGTGGACTCGTTGCGCAGCCGCGTGCGGAGGACCACCGCGGCCTCGAGCTCCGGCATGCACACGAAGGCGACCTCGGCCTCGGTCTGGAAGGAGCCCAGCAGCGCGCGGTGGGGCCGGCCGTCGCTGGGGATACGCACCGGGCCGGTCACCTCGCGGAGGATGGCGCTACCACCGTCGTCGACGCCCGGCAGCTCGGCGGCCTCGGCCATCCGCGGCGCTTCCCCCGTGCCCAGGGTCTCCACCTCTCGCTCGCGGGCTTCGACTCGCACCACCGCGTCCTTGGGCTGCACCCGCAGCTCGTCGGTGTGCAGCGTCGGCGGCTCGGCGCCGGCGGAGGTCCGCTCGGTGGACACCCGCAGCTCGACGTCGGCCCAGTCCTCACCCGTGCGCTGCCAGACGCAGGCCTCGGTCTCGAAGCGCACCCGCCCATCGGGCAGCAGATGCGCGCGATGCGTCGGCCGCCAGGCCGCCGAGGGCACGATGTAGTCGACCTGCAGCGTCGCCCCTTCGCGCTCC
This sequence comes from Myxococcales bacterium UBA1660, assembly GCA_002320815.1. Lineage (GTDB taxonomy): Bacteria > Myxococcota_A > Polyangia > Polyangiales > Houyiibacteriaceae > UBA1660. The sequence continues at coordinate 4,552 of DCLA01000021.1, read as the reverse complement.
ACGGTGACGTCGACCTCCAGGCTGCAGCGCCGGTCCACCCCGACGTCCGTCATCGCCTGCAGACGCTGGCGTAGATCGCGTAGCTCTTGGTCCCGCAGCTTCCGTTCGCCGCGGATCCGAGCGACCTCGGCACGCGCCTCCTCCATGGCCTCGCGGAGCCCGACGAAATCGGCCCGCCAGTCCTCGCTCGTGCGACCCCAGGCGGCGTCCTCGCCGACCTCGGCCACCTGCAGCTCCAGGGCTCGCGCCAACGTCGCGACCTCACCCTCGTAGCCCTCGGCGCGGGCGTCGAGCTCCGCGAGGGTCCGGCGTAGCTCGCGCTCCTCGGCCCGAAGGCCCTCGATCTCGGCGGAGTCGACCTCGGCGGTGCGATGGATCTGCTGGCGACGAATCGTCACGTCGCCGACCTGGACCCCCTCGCCGACCACGGAGAGCGTCTTGTCGACCAGGACCGGCGCGAGCCCCTCGATGCGCACCCGCCGGTGACCCAGGGGAAGCTCGAGGGGACCTGCGCGGCGGACGCTGGCGCGGTCCTCCAGGACGGTGACCCGAACGACGGGCAGCGAGACCTTCACGACTCCCTCCGGTTCCCACCGACGAGCTGTTGCTTGCCGGAGATGTGCACCGCGTAGCGCAGCTCGAGTCGAGCTCGCGCCCCCGCCTGACCCGCCGGGGCCAGCTTCACGATCCAACGATGGCCACCGCGGAGCTCGGGGGACCCGGGTTGGGGCTCCGGCGTCCAAGGCTCCCACCGCGGGCTGACCTCCTCGACCTTCACCTCGACGTCGTCGGCCCCTTCCCGCGCCACGGGCAGCCGCTCGCGGACCTCGACCTCCGCCGCCTGGCGCAGATGGTTCTCGAGATCCACCGAGACCTCGTGCTCGAGGGCGAGGCCGCCGCGCATCAGACCCGTGGTGCGCTCCGAGAAGCTCGCGTTGCGCGCGACCTCCAGGGCCGCCTCGACGCCGAGACCGAGCTCGAGCGCATCGCCCGCAGGGGTCGCGTCGAGGGACCGGCTCGTGAGGAAGCGGTCGCCCACGTAGACGTCGAGGGGACCGGGGAGCAGCGGTGCGCCCAAGGGCTCCAGGGCGACCGTCCGGAAGACGTCCCGGGACTCCCGCGGGACCACCACGTAGTGCCGTCGCGCGGCTCCCTCGTGGACCTGGAGGGCGACCGTGTGGAACGCGCCGTCCGAAGGGACATGCGTCGCTCCGGGGGCCACGTAGGCGTGATCGAACCCCGCGATGGGGGCCGGCGTCACCGTCCGCGGCGGCGTCCGCGGAGTCCAGGACCGAGCGCCGCCCGGGAGCGGAACGGAGGCAGGCACGCCCAACCGCTCCGCATCCGTCGCACGCCGCAGCTTCCCGCGGGCCGGGTCCGTCGGGTCCGCCATCGTGAGCCCCGCGTAGTCCAGCAGGCCATCGGCCACCGCCAGCCCCATCGGCTCCGGCTCGATGGCATCGGGCTTCGGGGCTCCGCCGAAGGGGCCTCCGCCGCCGCCCACCAGGACGTCCATGTCGGCCAACCCCGGTGCCGCGCCGAACCCCTCGTCGGCGACGGAAGCGAAGCGTCCGGTCTCCTGCACCGCGCGCTTCATCTTCCGGCCGCGCGGTGCCGCCGAGGGAGCCGGAGCTTTGGGGGCCGGCGGCGCGGCCTGGAACGGCGCGGCCTGGGGCGGCGGCGACCCCGCAGAGCGCGGGGGCGGAGGAGCGGGGCGGGGCGGCGGCTGCGCTTCCCCCTTGGCCACGCGCAACGAGGCCCGGAGCGGCGCGGACCGAGTCACGGGCGGCTCGGGCTTCGTGGGGTAGCCGCGCTCGAAGTCGGCGAAGAGCGTCGCGATGTCGTCCGGGAGCTCGCGGAAGGCCCGCGGCGGCGCCGGCTGGGCCCGGCCGAGCCGGATGGAGCGGAGCTCGGGGAGCGTCGCCTGCCGGTCGGGGAGAGCCGTCGAGCACGTCAGTCGGGCGTCGGCCCAGTCCTCGCCGGTCCGCTGGGCCAGCAGCGCGCGGACCTCCATCCGCGCCTGCTCATAGGCGTCGTCGAAGCGGAGCGTGTAGACCGGATACCAACGCGCGTCCGCGACGTCGTACTCGATGCGGAGCTCCGCCTCGGAACCGACCTCGTCCAGCACCACGTCGAGGGCCTTGCGGAGCTCGTGGGGTCGCACCTGCTTGGCCGCGGTGGCGATGCGGTCTTCTTGTTCGAACGCCTGCCGCTCCTCGCGAGCGACGCGGAGTTCTTCCTCCAGAGTGCGCAGCCGCGCGTGCGCGTCGCCGTGGAGCTCGCGGCGGAGCGTCGCCGCCGCGCGTCGGGCACCCGTCGGGATCGCCCCCGGCTCGCGCTGCTCCACTCGCCCCCGCCCGACGAGCTCGAGAGCGTCCAGCGCCTGGAGCGAGGCCCGCACCACCTCGAGGCGCGCCTCGATGGCCCCCTCCTCGATGCGCGCGCGTTCGAGCGCCTCGTTGCGGGCCGGGCGCCCCTCGGTCTCGGCCGGCTCCGGAACCGCGACCGAGACCGTCGCCGCCCGAACGCGAGCGCCGGTCGCGCGGACCCGCACCGTGCCGTCGGCGAGCGCCATCGGGAGGGGCCCGATGCGGAGCCGCTCGGTGGTGTCGTCGAGGGACAGACGCCGGGTGACCCGCGCTCCGCGACGGAACACCAGGACCGATTCGATGGGCGCTTGGACGAGGGGGTTCCCCATGGCCCGAGAGAGTACCCCCTCCGCGGAAACCTTGGGTCTTTCAACCCCGGTCGCCGATTCACCGCCCTCAGGGGGCTTCTTTGCGGTCAACCCCGGTCGCCTTCTTCGGACCGATGGACCGGGCGATCGGGGCGCTTGCGGTCCCATCGGCATGCATCATCCGGCCACCCCCGCTCGTTCTTGACCAATCTAATGCGGTTTACAAACAGCCAAAACCGTCTGAGTTGCCGGCATTTCCATAGAACTTGGGCGGCCCCGTTGCCAAAGCCTACATGGGACGTCAACTTATGCGGACCATGGAGACTCCCGCTGCCACCCCCTTGGAAGCCGACGAGCTCGAGCGCGCCAACGCGATGCTCGATGGAGCGGAGGCCACCGACGTGGTCGAGTGGGCTGCGGGTCGCTTCGGCAAGCGCCTGGTGATGTCCTCGAGCTTCGGAGCGCACTCCGCGGTGATGCTCCACCTGGTGCATCGCATCGCTCCTCGAACCCCGGTCATCCTGATCGACACCGGCTACCTCTTCCCCGAGACCTACCGATTCGCCGACGATCTCCAGCGACGCCTCGACCTGAACCTCCACGTGACCACGCCGGCGATGACCGCCGCTCGGCAAGAGGCCCTCTTCGGAAACCTCTGGGAGCAAGGCGAGGAGGGAGTGAAAGAGTACCTCCGGATCAACAAGGTCGAGCCGATGCAGCGCGCCCTACACGAACTGGGTGCCGAGGCTTGGCTGGCGGGCCTTCGCGCAGACCAGACGGCCCATCGGGCTGGGCTCCGGCGAGTCGATGTCCAGAACGGAAGGATCAAGGTGCACCCGATCCTCCACTGGAGCAGCGAAGACGTGGCCTCCTACCTGGAACGTCATGACCTACCGGTGCACCCGCTCCTGGAAGAGGGCTATCGGTCGATCGGCGACGTTCACTCGACGCTACCGACCACCGCGGACATGGACCCGCGGGACGGCCGCATCCTCGGCAAGAGCCGGGAGTGCGGCCTCCATCTGCCGATGAGCGAAGACGTCGGCAAGTCCCTCAAATCCTCCGGCCTCTGAGGGTCAACCCCGGTCTCCGAGGTCAACCCCGGTCGGCACTGGCCGTGTGGGTCTCGGAGTCGACCCCGGTCGGCACTGGCCGTGTGGGTCGCGGAGTCAACCCCGGTCGGCACTCGTCGTGTGCGCAACTCGACCCCGGTCGTGGTCGGAGCGTGCGCGGGCCTCGCTGATCCAACCCCGGTCGCGACCGTACGCTGCGCGGGCCTCGCTGACCCAACCCCGGTCGCGGTCGCGGGCGGGCGTTCAGTCGTTGGTCTCGGTGCTGAGGAAGACCTCGTGGATCTCTAGCACGTTCTTTCCGGCGAACATCTCGGCGGGCGGGCGGTCCGAGTGGGCTTCGCGAAACGACGGACTCTTGGTCCAAGCGACGAAATCGTCGAAGGAGCGCCACCACGTCTTCACTTCGTAGAAGGCCTCGCGGTCGGGGTCGTCCGACCACTCGCCGGTCGCGTGGTCGAGCTTCATCGGCCGCGGGCGATGAACTTCATTGCGGACGAAGCCAGGCGACTGGTCGACCAGATGGGCCCGCTTGCGAAAGCGGTCCTCGAACTTCTGCTCCCATCCGGATGCGACGGGGATTCGGTTGGTCACGACGATCATGCGCCCTGGCCTACCATGATCGCGTAGAGCTGCGGACCCTTCCCTGGCGCCGGTGCCGCTCGGGAGGTGGAAAGGAGCTCGCGAGGAAACCCTCCCATCGGTGAGTCAGCGACTCGTTGCGCAGCGGGCTCGGTGGTGGACGCGCATCCACCAGGTGCCGAAGGGGAAGACGACGTCACGGTCGCCGTCGCGCCACTTGGCG
>DCLA01000030.1:27484-97274 GCA_002320815.1 Myxococcales bacterium UBA1660 | reverse complement strand
TTCCGCTGACCCGGGACGATCGTCCCCGGTGCGTTGAGCGTGCTGGGCGAAATGACGACAATGACGACGATCGTCCCTGGTGCTATGGACGAGGGATGCGACGTATGGCGACGATCCTTCCGTTCCTCCTGGCCTGCGGTGGCGGCGCCGAGACGCCGTCGGGCTCCGATGACGGAACTGCGGGCGCCGAGGCGACCGAGCGCTGCAGCGACGGTCCCGAGGCCCAGCGTTGCGGTGGGCCCGGGGAGCATCACGGCGCCGAGCACCAGGGCGGTGAGCATGGGCATCGCCACGGGCGCCACGACCATGGGCACCACGGGCAGGGCGCTCACCATGACTTCTCCGATGTGGAGCGCTTCGCCGAGATCTTCGACGACCCCGAGCGGGACAGCTGGCAGAAGCCCGACGAGGTCGTCGGGCTCCTGGGGCTCCAGCCCGGCCAGACGGTCGCCGATCTCGGCGCGGGCACCGGGTACTTCCTGAGCCGCCTCTCGGCCGCCGTGGGACCGGAGGGCGCGGTCCTCGCCCTGGACGTCGAGCCGAACATGGTCGCCCACATGGAGGCGCGCATCGAGCGGGAGGGGCTCGCCAACGCTACCGCGCGCGCCGTGCCGACCGACGCGCCCGGCCTCGAGCCGAACAGCGTCGATGTGATCCTCATCGTCGACACCTGGCACCACATCGGCGAGCGCGAGGCCTACGCCGCCAAGCTCTTCACGGCGCTCCGCCCGGGCGGCAGCGTGTACGTGGTCGACTTCACCATGGACTCGCCCCAGGGCCCGCCCGCGGAGATGCGGCTGACCACCCTCCAGGTCGCCGAGGAGCTCGGGGCCGCGGGCTTCGAGATCCACACCCTGGAAGAGACGCTCCCCCACCAGTACGTGGTCCAGGCCACCCGGCCGACGGAATGATCGACCCCACGATCGATCTTCCTTGACACCCCGCCCTGGGCGTCCTATCTCGCCGGTCCGCACGCGGAAGTGGCGGAACTGGCAGACGCGCACGATTCAGGTTCGTGTGGGGAGACCCGTGGAGGTTCGAGTCCTCTCTTCCGCACCCAAAGACGGCCCCGCTTCGGCGGGGTTTGTCGTTTAAGCCGCCCGATCCGCGCGTCCCCGTCGAACCCTCGGCCCCGGTTCGCGATGCCGGCAACTCGACGATCCCCACCTCCGGCCCCTATGATCGGCCCATGGTGCGGCGAAAGCGACGGCGGGCAGGGCCCGCGGCGAGCGAAGACGAAGAGCAGCCCCGGGTGAAGACCAAGGTGGCGCCCGACAAGCTCGCCTCCCCTTTCGCTGCCCTCCAGGGGGTTCGGGTGCCGAAGAAGAAGCCAGCGATCGCGCAGCGCAAGGAAGTCCATCCCAAACGGGCCTCGCAGGCCCCGGAGGGCATCGCGGTGGACCCGGCGAGTCGGGAGGGCATGCAGACCGCGCGCGGTCTCGAGGGGTACACCTACGAGGACCGCGTCGCCTTCGCCGACGCCTTCGGGGGTCTCGACTCCGCCGAGTCCCGCGCCGAGCGCCGCCGCCGCCACAAGGCCAAGCAGGCGGGCGCGAAACAGCGACCCACCGAGCAGCAGGCTCGCCGCAAGGCCGCCCGGGACGCGGCCGACGTCGCCGAGCTCGCGGCCCGGGCCCAGCTCGACCGATTGGTCGCCGGCGCCCTGGAGTTCGACGTGCGCATCGCCGACGACGGGGTGGTCCGCGGGGTCCGGTCCGGCGCCGCCAAGCGCACGGCGCGGATGCTCGGAGACGGCGAGCTCCCGCCGGAGCGCTCCCTCGATCTCCATGGCTTCGAGGCGCGGGTGGTCGGCCGCGAGGTGAACCGCTTCGTGCGCAAGGCCCACGGGGAAGGCCGCCGGACGCTCTGCCTGGTCCATGGGCGCGGCCGCCACAGCGAAGGGGGCTTGCCGGTCCTCGCGGACGCGGTGGTCGCCGCGTTGACCGAGGGCGGCGCCGCGCCGCTGGTCGAGGCCTTCGCCACCGCGCCCGACCGCTTCGGCGGCCGCGGGGCCACGCTGGTGCGCCTCCGCGACCGCTGACGTCGGCGGGAGCCATGCGGGTATGCCTCCGCGACCCATGACGGCGGGAGCCACGCTGGTGCGCCTCCCCGCGCCCGCCGAGCGCCGCCCGAGCGCGCCCCGAGTAGTCCACCGAGGGAAGGGCCGCCCCGCGGGACTCGACGGAACTGCGTCGAGCTGTCGGAAAACCTGACGGCCCCGCGCGGGGAGCGCGGAGCCGTCGTGCGGGTCTCTTCTGTCGGTCGGTGTTCGCGCTCCGAGGAGCGGTCTCCGCGTCAGGCCGGGATCTTCCGGTAGCGCGCGAAGACGAACTGGTGGACGGCGTAGGCCACGAGGCCGGCGGCCACGAGGCCGAGGAGGATGGCGCCGTAGCTCTGGCTGCCGATCTCGGCGAGGGCCTCACCCACGCCCTTGGTCTGGCCGGGGTTGTGCGTGATGGCGGCCTTCACGAGGAAGCCACCGATGATCCCGAAGACGATGCCGCGAGCGGTGAGCCCGGCGCGGCCGGCCTTGATGGCGACCTCCTGGACCTTCCGGCTCATCTCGCCGGTCTTGAGCTTCTCGGCGAACTTCACCTTCCAGGCCTTGGTGATCTGGTAGATGCCGACGCCGACGACGATGGCGCCGAGGAGGCCGATGAGGATCGGGCCGACGGTGTCGATGGCCATGATCTTGGCCACGTAGGTCTGCTTGGAGCCGCCGCCGCTGCCGCCGCTGCCCATGAGCATCTGGACGACGTTCACGCCGAGGAAGGCGTGCATCAGGCCGCTCACGCCATAGCCGATGCGCTTGGCCACGCCTTTGCCGTCGGTGCCTTCGTTCTCCGGGTCCATCGCGGACTGGACGAAGCGCCAGAGCGCGTAGGCGAACAGGCCGATGGCGGTCAGGACGAGGAGCGCTTTACCGAAGGGCTGCTGGGCGATCTTCTGGATCGCGTCCGAGCTACCGCCCGTCTGACCTCCCTCGCCGATGGCGGTCATCAGCGCGAGCACGCCGATGATGGCGTAGAGCGTTCCTTTCGTCGCGAACCCCACACGAGCGAGCTTCTCGAGCCACTTGGGGGTGTCGTTCATCTTGGCGGGGTTGTGCATGGGCTCGGTACAGTGCGAACTCCGTGCCGACGCGGGGCCCGACGATTTCGGGGCGCGGTGTGGCGATCCACGACGGGATCGCGGGCCCGCCCCACGACCGTCGCGTCGCGCGGGCCCGCGGGTGTGCTAATGGGGCGACCATGGCTCTCCGAGACGACCTCGTCATCGCCCGTCGCATCGCCCGCGAGGCCGGCGCGATCCTCATGGACATCTACGGCACCGACTTCGACGTCGCGTACAAGGGCAAGGCCAACCCGGTCACCGAGGCCGACACCAAGGCCAACGCCTTCATCGTGAAGGAGCTCCGCGCGGCCTTCCCGGGGGACGGCATCGTCGCCGAGGAGACCGCCGACCGGTCCGACGCGACCGGCGAGGGTCGCTGCTGGTACGTCGATCCGCTCGACGGCACCAAGGAGTTCATCGCCAAGAACGGTGAGTTCGCGGTGATGCTCGGCCTGACCATCGACGGCGAGAGCAAGCTCGGCGTGGTCTTCCAGCCCGCCAAGGACAAGCTCTACGCCGGCATCGTCGGCGAGGGGGCCACGCTGACCGAAGGCGGCGAGGAGAAGCCCCTGGAGGTCACCGGGACCGCCGCTCCGGCCGATCTACGCCTGGTGGTCTCCCGCTCCCACCGCTCCAGCTCCATCGACCGCGTGGTCCAGGAGCTGGGCATCCAGAACGAGACCAAGAGCGGCTCGGTGGGCCTCAAGGTCGGCCTCATCGCCGAGCAGATCGCCGACCTCTACGTGCACGTCTCCGACAAGGCCAGCGCCTGGGACGCCTGCGGTCCGGAGGCGATCCTCCGCGCGGCCGGCGGCCGCTTCACCCGCCTGGACGGCAAGCCCTTCCACTACGCGGGCCAGGACGTGAAGACCAGCGGCGGCATCCTCGCCTGCAACGCGGCGGCCTTCGAGGCGGTGCTCCCCGTGGCCCACGAAGTCGGCAAGGCCAGCGGCCTGGCCGTCTGAGCTCCTTCGGCGTCCCCGCGGTCTCGCCCGCGGACGCCGGGCCCCGCCTCAGCGCGGGTCGAGGGGCGTGACCGGGAAGGCCTCGCCCTCCCGGGCCCGCTCCTCCAGGAAGCGCATGGTCGCCAGCACCTGGTCCTCGCGCCACGGTCGGCCGACCACCTGGACCCCCACCGGGAGCCCGGTGCTCTCGGCCTCGATCTGCGCGGCGCGCTTGTCGACCCGGTCCCGGATCCCCGAGCGGTGGATCTCGTCGGGCCGCACCCGGGTGATGGGCACCACGCCGGCGGGCATGTCCAGCAGGTTGAAACGCGCCAGGTCCACGAAGCCGATGGTGAAGTCGTGGCTCATCCCCTGGGGCGCCGCCGGGGTCGCGTAGGAGGGGCAGAGCAGGACGTCGATGCCCTTGCGGTCCCACTCGCCGAGCTCCTCGCGCCGGAGCGCGGTGCGGCGAGCGGCCATCGACCAGAAGTCCTTCACGCGCTTCTCGCCCATGGCCTCGAGGAGCTGGGGCACGCGGTTCTCGCCCATGAGCCGCAGCGCCTTGGCGAGGCCGGTGCGCGCCTGCTTGGGCATCCGCGCCATGCGGGCCAGGGTGCGCAGGGGCTGGATGAAGCTCTCGCCGTCGAGGGCCTCGAAGAGGGTCTCGGTGCCGTCCGCGGTGAGCCCGCGGAAGTAGAGGAAGAGGATCTCCTCGACGTGCTGGGGCTCGAAGCGCACCACCCGCGCGCCGGCGTCTTCCAGCAGGCGCACGGCCTCGCGCACACCGCGTCGCACCGAGGCCGCGGGCGTGAGCCAGCCGTCGTCCTCGAAGAAGCCCACGGTGAGCTTGGTGGCGTCGATGTCCCGGACGTCCCCCAGGGGCAGCGGCGGCACGGCGGGATCCAGCGCGGCCTGGGCCGGGCTCCGCAGGGCCTCCATCAGAAGGATCAGGTCGTCGGTGGTCCGGGCCATCGGACCCACCTGGGACTGCACCAGCTCCTGACCCGCGAGCACCCCGTTGGACCCGACGTTCGACCAGCGGTTGCGGGTCGGCTTGATGCCCACGATCCCGCAGAAGGCGGCTGGCGTGCGGATGGAGCCCCCGATGTCGGTGCCGATGCCGAAGAGGCTGGTGCCCGACGCGATCGCCGCGCCCTCGCCACCGCTGGAGCCCCCCGGACCGTGGCCGTGGCGCCAGGGGTTGTGGGTGGTGCCGAAGATGGCGTTGGTGGTCTCCATCGGCGCCAGGAGCGACTGGGGCACGTTGGTCTTGCCCAGCACCAGGGCGCCCTCGGCCTTGGCCACGCGGACGGTCACCGCGTCCTGCGGGGCCGGGAGGTTCTCGCGGGAGCGCATGCCCAGGGTCGACGCCAGGCCCTCGGTGTCGATGTTCTCCTTCACCGTCATCGGCAGACCGTGGAGCATGCCGGTGGCGTCGCCCTTCGCGCGCTCGGCGTCGGAGGCTTCGGCGGCGGCCAGGGACTCCCGGCGGAGCTGATGGCTGAAGGCGCCCACCCGGGGCTCGACCTCGTCGGCCCGCGCGTGGAGTGCCTGGACGATCTCGACGGACGAGACCTCGCCGTCGTCGAGCATCTTCTTGAGCGTGGTCGCCGAGAGGGTGTGCAGCTCTGCCATGGTGGCGCCCCTCTTACCGGAAAGCGCGCCTTTTGGCACGGGGGCGGCGTGCTCCGGCTCAGACCCCGGCGGCGGCGAGGACCTGCTGGAGCCGCATCGCGTCGGCGTGATCCATGTACGGCGGGTCGCCCACCAGGCTGCCGAGGTCGCGCACCTGCGCCGGGCGGCGCGCCCCGACGATCGCCGTGGTGACGACCGAGGAGTCCAACGCGAAGCGGAGCGCGGCGGCGGTCAGGCTGCGCACCTGCTCCTTCACCAGGAAGCGGATCTGAGCCACCTGCCGCACGCGGATCGCCAAGGCCTGGGGGCTCCAGCGCTGGCGCCGGTGGTCGTCCTCGGCGAAGCGGCGGTACTCGGTCCAGCGGCCGGTCAGGAGCCCATGGCAGAGCGGTGAGCGAGCCAACACCCCGGCCCCCGCGTCCTCGAGGGACTCCTGGAGGTCGGCGAAGAGGTCGCTGGCGAAGAGGTGGTGCGGGATGCAGATGGCCTTGGCGCCCGCGGCCAGCGCGCGCTCGGCGACCTCTTGCTGCGTGGTGGAGACGCCCCAGTGGCGGACGGCGCCGTCGGCGACCAGCTTCGCCGCGGTGGCCAGCGGATCGTCGGATCCGCCCAGCGCCTCTTCGGGGGGATCGTGCAGGAGCCAGACGTCGAGCACGTCGCGGCCGAGCCGCTCCCGGGAGCGGTCCACGTCGGCCCGGAGGGAGTCGGCGTCGAAGCGATGGTGAACCACGCCGTCTTCGAGGAGGGCGCCGCCGCGGGTGATCACCCGGATCTCCCGGTCGCCGATCACGTCGCCGGCGAGGGCTTCGGTGTCCCCCCAGAGGGGCGCCACGTCCACGGCGGTCACGCCGGCCTCGAAGGCGGCTTCCAGCGTCTCGCGCGCGAGCTCGGGGGTCACCGGACCGTACGCGCCGGCGAGGCCCCAGGTGCCCAACGTGATCTCTGAAACGCGAAGTTCCGTATCGCCGAGGTTTCGCTCGTGCATGTTCGCTCTATGGTACGGCGCGATGGCCAGCGCCCGAAAGATCGTCGTCGTCTCCAACCGAGGCCCCTACCGCCGCGAAGGTGAACGCTGGGTCCGTAGCGCCGGTGGTCTGGTGGCCGCCCTGCACCCCATGCTCTCGGAGCGCGGGGGATCCTGGGTCAGCGCCAAGCACGCCAAGGACTTCAGCACCGTCGAGGGCGAGCCCGACGTCGCCTACGACCTGGCCGACGTGCGCATCGACCAGGAGCTCCAGGAGGGCTTCTACATGGGGGTCTCCAACGCGATCCTCTGGCCGCTCCTGCACGGGTTTCCGGCCACGATGCACGTCGCCGACGCGCCCTGGCAGACCTACGTGACCGCCAACGAGCGCTTCGCCGAGGTCACCGCCGAGGTCAGCGGCGACGACGATCTCGTGTGGATCCAGGACTACCACCTGATGCTCGTCCCCGGGATGCTGCGGAAGGAGCGCCCCCGCTCGCGCATCGGCTGGTTCTGCCACGTGCCCTGGCCGCCCTGGAGTCTCTTCGGGATCCTCCCGTGGCGCGAGCAGCTCCTGGAGGGCCTGCTCGGTGCCGACGTGATCGGCTTCCACACCCGAGAGTACGTGGACCACTTCCTCGACTCGGTGGACCGCTACACGGGCTACTCCGTCGATCGAGTGCGCGGCACCGTCCGGCTCGAGCGGCGCACCGTGCGGGTCCTGCCCGCGCCGATCGGCATCAGCGTCGACAAGCTCACCGAGCTCAGCGGCGCGCCGGATGTCCTGGAGAAGATGCACACCATCCGCGAGCAGCTCGGGGGGCGCCGGGTGCTCCTGGGCGTCGACCGGTTGGACTACACCAAGGGCATCCCCGAGCGGATCCGCGCCTTCGGCCGTCTCCTCGACGCCGATCCCTCGCTGCGCGACGAGGTCGTCTTCCTGCAGATCATGGTGCCCAGCCGTACCGATGTCGCCGCCTACGCCGAGCTGAAGGAGCACATCGACCAGCTCGTCGGCGAGATCAACGGGCGCCACGGCACCACCGGCCGGGTGCCCATGCAGTACTTCTATCGGAACTTCGATCAGCGCTCGCTCTTCGCGCACTACCGCGCGGCCGACGTGGCGGTGGTCACGCCGCTCCGGGACGGCATGAACCTGGTGGCCCACGAGTACGTGATCAGCCGGCAGGACGAGGACGGCGTGCTGATCCTCAGCGAGTTCGCCGGCGCCGCCGGGCACCTGCCCGAGGCTCTGCAGGTGAACCCCTACGACATCGACGGGATCGCCCAGGCGATCCGCGACGCCTTGGCCATGCCCCGCGACGAGCAGCAGCGGCGTATGCAGGCGCTCCGGACCGAGGTCCAGGCCCTCGACGTCCATCGCTGGGCCGACGACTACCTGACCGCACTGGAGCACGGCTGAGTGACGGCCTTGGACACCCTGAAGGAGCGCGTCGCGGCCTTGCCGCGCCCGCTGCTCCTGGGGCTCGACGTCGACGGAACCCTGGCGCCCATCGTCGACGACCCCGACCGCGCCCGGGTCCCCGACGCGACCCAGACGGTCTTGCGCGAGCTCGCGCGCCACGCCGACTACCGGGTCGCGCTCATCACCGGGCGCGACCTGCCCGCCCTGGAGCGCATGGCCCAGGTGCCCGGCGCCTGGCGCGCGGTCGAGCACGGCGGCTGGATCGTCGCGCCCGGGGACGAAGGCGCGGAGCGTCCGCTGGACCCCGCCGACCGCGAGAAGCTCGAGGCCTTCGCCGCCTGGGCCGCCGACGGCCCCGGCCAGGTGGAGCGCAAGGCCCGCTCCGTGGGTCTCCACGTGCGCAAGCTGGACGCCGGCGAAGGCGAGGCGCGCCTCGCCGCGGCCGAAGAACGCGCGGAGGCGCTGGGTCTGATCGCCCGGCGCGGCCGCGCGGTGCTGGAAGCGGAGCTGGAGAGCGGCGACAAGGGACGAGCGCTCGCCGAGCTCCAGGAGCGCATCGGCGCCGCCAGCGTCTTCTTCGCCGGCGACGACCTCACCGACCTCCCGGCGATCCGCTACGCCGCCGAGCGCGGCGTGGGCGTCTTCATCGCCAGCGACGAGCGACCCGAGGGCCCCGAGGGCGCCACCCTCGCCCTCGATGGCCCCGAGGACCTCGCGAGCTTCCTCGCCTCCCTGCGCTGAGGCGCCGCGCCCGCGGTGCTCCCGCCCGGTCCTCCCGCCCGGTCCTCCCCGGGGGCGCGAACGGTTGGTAGAGTGCCGCCATGGCCGCGCGCACCCACTTCCGCACCTGTCACCTCTGTGAAGCGATGTGCGGGGTGGCCATCGCCGTCGACGGAGACCACGTGCTCTCCATCCGGGGCGACGAGGACGACCCCTTCAGCCGCGGTCACATCTGCCCCAAGGGGCCGGCGCTGGAGGACCTGCACACCGATCCCGATCGCATCCGGCGGCCCCTCCGGCGCCGGGGTCGCGATTGGGAGGAGATCGACTGGGCCACGGCCCTCGACGAGGCCGCCGAGCGCATCCACGGGATCCAGCGGCGGAACGGCAACGACGCCGTGGGCCTCTACGTGGGCAACCCCAATGCGCACAACCTCCCGGCGATGCTCTTCGGGCCCATGTTCGCCAAGGGGCTCCGCAGCCGGAACCGCTTCAGCGCGACCTCGGTGGACCAGCTCCCCCAGATGTTCGCGAGCTACTTCATGTTCGGGCACCAGCTCCTCTTGCCCATCCCGGACCTGGACCGCACCGACCACCTGATCGTGCTGGGCGCCAACCCGATGGCCTCCAACGGCAGCATCATGACCGCGCCCGACATGCGGCGACGGATCCGGGAGATCCGGGAGCGCGGCTCGGTGACGGTCATCGATCCGCGGCGGACCGAGACCGCCAAGGTGGCCAGCGAGCACGTCTTCCTCCGGCCGGGCACGGACGCCTGGCTCCTGCTCGCGATGCTCCACGTGGTCTTCGCCGAGGACCTCGCCGATGTCGGGCGCCTGGCGCCCTTCGTCGACGGGGTGGACGCCATCGCCGCCCTGGTCCGGGAAGTGAACCCTCGGCGCGCAGCGGCGATCACCGGCGTGCCCGCGGAGACCATCGCGACGCTGGCCCGGCTCCTGGCCACCGAGGAGCGGGCGGTGCTCTACGGGCGCATCGGCACCTGCGTGCAGGAGTTCGGCGGGCTCGCCGCCTGGCTGGTCAACGTGCTCAACGTGGTCACCGGGCACCTCGACCGACCGGGCGGCGTGATGTTCCCGACGCCCGCGGTGGATCCCATCCGCTCCCAGGGCGGACTCGGCGTGAGCCGCGGCAGCTTCGGGCGCTGGAAGAGCCGGGTGCGCGGTCTGCCCGAGTTCGGTGGCGAGCTCCCGGTGGTAGCCCTGGCGGAAGAGATCCTCACCGAGGGCCCGGGGCGCCTCCGTGCCATGGTGACCATGGCCGGCAACCCGGTGCTCTCGACGCCCGATGGCCGCCAGCTCGACCGGGCCTTCGGCCAGCTCGACCTGATGGTGAGCATCGACTTCTATCTCAACGAGACCACCCGGCACGCGCATCTCATCCTGCCCCCGGTCTCGCCCCTGGAGCGACCGCACTACGACGTGATCTTCCACGCGCTCGCGGTGCGGAACACGGCCAAGTTCTCACCGCCCCTCTTCGAGCCGCCGCCCGACGGGAAGCACGACGGAGAGATCGTCCTCGGGCTCCTGCGTCGACTGGAGACCCTCCGGCGCGGACCCCTCTCGCGACGGGCCCTGGAGGCGCGCGCGCTGGAGAAGGCGGGGGTCGAGCGGGTCCTGGACCTGGCGCTGCGCGCCGGTCCCTGGGGCGCTGGCTTCGCCGGGATCAAGCCCCGCGCGCTGGGGCCCAAGGGTGAGCTCACCTTGGACGTGCTGCGTGACGCGCCCCACGGCGTCGATCTGGGACCGCTCCTGCCCACGCTGCCGGACCGGCTCCCGGAGGGCCGGGTCCAGCTAGCGCCGGCGCCGCTGGTCGCGGACCTCGACCGCCTCTTCGAGAGCGAAGACCGCGCGCGGGAGCTGGTGCTCATCGGGCGCCGCCAGCTCCGCAGCAACAACAGCTGGATGCACAACGTGCCGCACCTGATGAAGGGCAAGGACCGCTGCACCCTCTTGATGAATCCGGCGGACGCCGAGCGGCTCTCGGTAGCGGGCGCGGAGCGCGTCGAGGTGCGCTCGCGGATCGGGGCCGTCGAGGTCCCCCTCGAGATCACCGACGAGATCATGGAGGGCGTCGTCAGCTTGCCCCACGGCTTCGGCCACGGTCGCGATGGCGTGCGGCTCGGGGTGGCCAGCGAGACGCCGGGGCAGAGCGTCAACGACCTCACCGATCCGGCGGTCTTCGACGTCCTCACCGGCAACGCCGCCCTCAATGGGGTGCCGGTGAGCGTGCGCGCGGCGGATTGAACGCCCGGCGGAGTGGACGACGGCGGACCGTGATAGCGTCCGGTCCATGGATGGGGTCCTCTGTGTCACGCCGGCCGAGCTCGCGGAGAGCACCGGTCCGGTCACCTTCCACCCGGAGCCGCGGAGTTTCGCGCTGGAGGAGCTCGGAACCCTGCAAGGCTTCGAGCGGGTGGTCACCCTCGACCTGACCCGTTGGGGGGTCGACGACGCCGAGGCCAAGGTGCTGGCCAAGAAGGTGGACCTGAGCGCCATCGAGCGCCTGCAGTTCGCCTGGAACGGGCTCACCGTCGCCGGCGTCCGCGCGCTCCTGAAGAAGGGCGTCTTGCCCGCGCTGCGGCACCTGGACCTCTCGTTCAACGGCATCGGGAACGCGGGGACCAAGGCCATCGTGACCTCGCCCGCCTTCGAGCAGCTGGAGTCCCTCCGCCTCGAGCTGACCGAGACCACCGACGCTGGCGGCAAGGCCGTGGCCGCGGCGGGGTCCCCGACCCTGCGCCGCCTGAACCTCGCGGATGCGTCGCTCAAGGACGCCTCCCTCGCGCCGCTCTTCGCCTCCGAGGCGTACCCGGCGCTGGAGGCCTTGATCCTCCGCAACCACCGGATGTCGCCGAAGCTCGCCAAGACCCTGCCCGACATCTGGCGGCTGCCGCCTCCGCGGGTCCTGGACCTGATGGGCGGACGCATCGACGCCAAGGTGCTCACGGCCTGGAAGGGCGCGCCCTTCCTGGAGCGCGTGGAGCACCTGGTCTTGGACTCCAACCCGGTCCACGCGGCGGGCGCGGCGGCCCTCGCCGAGAACGAGGCCCTCCGCGGGCTGCGGACGCTCTCGTTGCGCAAGTGCCGGATCGAGGACGCCGGCGCCGAGGCCCTCGCGGCGTCGGAGATCCTCGCGGGGCTGGAGGCCCTGGACCTCGAGGACGAGCATCACCCGGTCGGCGCGGCGGGCGCGGCGGCCTTGGCCGAGTCGCTGCACTTGGCGTCGTCGATTCGCGCGACGTGGGCGTCGCGCGCAGGGCTCTAAAAGCCGACCTCGAAAAGGAGGGCGGGGATCGGGCTTCCGTCCCGGACGCGTCGAACCCGGCCGACGGGTCGACCGGGTTCGGGTGCGAGACCGGGAAAGGTCAGGCGGCCTTGGCCTTCTTGCCGAGGCGCTGCTTCTCCTCGGCCTTGAGTCGATCGAACTCCTGGGCCATCTCCTTCTTCCGCTTGGCGGAGAGGACCTTGCCGGCGAGGGCGAAGACCTCCTGCTCCTCCTCGTCCATGTGGTGCCGGAGTTCCTCGGCGAGGGTGGCGAAGCGGTTGAGCCAGCCGCTGCTCGAGTAGTCCTTCTGCAGGAGCTCCTCGATGATCTCCTCGGCCTCGTGGTGCTCCTTGACCGAGTGGCCCGCCTTGTCGCGGGTCTGGCCCGCTTCGAGCAACTCGGCGTAGAAGACGCGCTCCTCCGCGTGGGCGTGGGCGCGGACGTCGTCGGCCAATCGGCCGAAGAGCTCGCGGCGGCCTCGGGAGTCGCCGTGGGTCTTCTCCACCAGCTCGATGAGCGTGCGGTGCTTCTCGTGGTCCTCTCGGATGCGGTCGAAGATGTCGTCAGTCATGCCCCCCTACACTGCAGGGGGCGTGCCGACTCCCACATCGGCGTCCAGCACCGACACTGGGGCGAGGTTCGACGCACCCCCCGCACCGGAGGGCAAATCGTCACAGTCCGCCGGCGGCCTCGAGCGCTTCGTCGAGCTGGTCGTCGGCGTCATCGAGGCGTTCGTCGACGTTCTCGTCGTTGTCCTCGTCCGTGTCTTCGTCGACGTCCTGGTCCGCGTCCTGCTCATCGGCCGACTCCTCGCCGTCTTCCGAGCCCGACGCCGAGCCCTCCTCCGAGCCCTCCGACTCGGAGTCCTCGTCCGAGTCGTCGTCCGCGCGTTCGTCCAGGTCCTGGCCCTCGCAGTTGCTCGGGGGGTCCCCGGGGATCTCCCGCTCGTCGACCTCCAGCGGGCCGCTGATGATGTCGCCGATGCGGAAGCCGATGCTCATCAGGAAGCCGAGGCCGCTCTCGTAGTCGAGCACGATGCGCGCCTGCTTGGGCGGACCGGGCGTGTAGATCACTCGGGCCTGCATGGGCTCGTCGCCGATGCAGACGCCCGTGTTCAGGTTCACCACCTCGGCCGTCTTGGGCCGGATGCGGCCGCCGGCACCCACGAAGCGCACGCCGATCCCCAGGAACTGGGGTTCGGTCATGGAGCCGTTGGCGCGGCGGATGTCGATCTCCACCGGATTGTCCCCGTGGCGTTCGACCTTCACGCTGGCCTGGCCGATGTGGAAGCGCAACGGGCGGCTGGCCATCAGCACGCTCAGGGTCGCGTCCTCGGCCCACATCCAGCCCAGGTCGATGTCCCGGCTGTTCCCGCTCGACGTGTCCTGGCCCCCCGACTTCGCCGAGTCGAAGACGTCCGAGATCGACACCTTGCTGTTCTGGCCGTCGCGGAGGACCACCTTCAGCCCGTAGCCCTGGAGGTTCCGCAGGCGGATGGTGTTCTCGAAGAAGATCGCGCTCAGATCGAAGTCCACCTTCGCCGTGTCGGCGTGGAGCACCTCGACGTCGTCGAGGTCGTAGGCCGCGAACCCGCTGACCTGCACGTGGTCCTCACGCAGCACGTCGACGGAGTCGACGTGCAGGCGCCCCATGAGCTTCTCGGTGGCCAGCACGTTCACCGCGTCCACGGCGGCCGCCCGCCCCATGGCCGTCGGCACGTGGATCTTCGCGCTCCCCCAGAGGAGCAAGGGGGTGAGCACCAGGAAGAGGACGACCTTGGCCGTCCAGAGGAAGATCGTCTTGGCCACGGGCGCCCACGGAGTCGAGGGCGCGCGCCGAGCCATTACGGACGAGTCACGCCGGGCGGAACTCGTAGAAGACGTCGGAGTCGCCGCGGGTGAACCCGCGGATGGCCTTCATGACCACCGGCTTGCCGGAGACGAGCTCCAGGCCG
This sequence comes from Myxococcales bacterium UBA1660, assembly GCA_002320815.1. GTDB lineage: Bacteria > Myxococcota_A > Polyangia > Polyangiales > Houyiibacteriaceae > UBA1660. Next base: position 83,232 of record DCLA01000030.1, on the reverse strand, counting down.
CGCTTGAAGTAGCCGCAGATCGCGTACTCGAAATAGGCGTGGTGGTGCTGCTTGGGCACCCCGTGGATGCGCAGCCGCACCAGGTCGTCGATGACCTCCGAGGTCGCCTCGCCCTCGGTGAAGTAGTTGGCGTAGATGCCCCGGGCGAGCCGAGCGAACTGTTCGTAGCTCTTGGACTTCACCAGGTGCTTGTAGGGCCCCTGGGTGAGCGACCACTGCGCGCTCTTCTCGCCGAAGTCGAAGTAGGACTTCTCGTCGCCGCCATAGATCTGGCGGACGATCTCGTCCTGCAGCCGCAGGAAGCCCTCGATGGGCAGCACGGTGCTCGCGAGGATCGGACGCCGAAAGGCCGGCTCCTTCTCGGAGACCTCGGCCACCAGCGCGTCCCAGCGCGCCTCACCGATCTCCGGCACGAGCATCGACTTGCGCGCGATAAAAGCGGTTCCCTTGACCTTCATCCAAACCCCTGACTGCGCGCGTCACCCCGGCGTCACGCGCGGCGCCCTCACGCTCGCACGAATCGACGCGTGTCTCAACGGCGATCGATGGGGCGATTCGCGACGGACGCCCTCGCTCTCTCCGTCGCCATTCGCGGCACGGCGAATGCAAACTACGTTCACCATGCCTCCGCCGCGACTCACCCTCCATCGACCCTCCGGGGAACACGCGATGCGTGACCCGCGGGTACGGGCGGTGTGGACCGTGGGGATCTTCCTCGCGCTCCTGGCCACCACCGTCACCCTCTTCCTGCTCTGAGCTCGCGGCCGCCGCCGCCAGTCGACTCAGAGCCGAACGAAGCGGCCCATCGCGCGCAGGTCGGTGCTCGAGGTGCCCTCGATCCACACGAGGAGGTGCACGTCGTCGCGGACGTGGACCAGCTCGATGGGGTAGGCGTAGGCGTCGCCCGTGGTGGGGATCTCCTGGACCTCGCCCGCGCTCACCGACTCGCCCCCGACGGTCAACGCGCGCACGAAGAGGTCGTTGCGGAATCCGGAGACCACCCGCATCCACGCGAGGCCCATCCGCTCCGCTCCGGACGACAGCGCGGGGGCCACGTCGTTGGCCCCGGGCTGCCGGAGCTCCTCGGTGGTCTCGTCGCCGACGCGATGGAGGGCGATGGCCCGGGAGCCGCCCCCGGTGCTCGCCGCGAGCCACACGTCGGCGCCGAAGGCCGCCAGCGTCGGGCCCGCGGTCGCCATGCCCGTGGTCGGGACCTGCGTCGGCTCGCCCCCGGGGGGCATCACCACCACCGAGGTCTCGCCCTCGGCGGGCGCGCGCGTCCAGGCCAAGGTGAGCCCGGCGTCGGTGCGGACTCCGACCACGCCGTCCTGACCGATGCCTTCCGCGAAGAAGGGCTCCAGGGTGGCGCCGGCGGAGAGCCCGTCGTCGCCCAGGACCTGCACGAAGGCCTGGAAGGCGCTGGCCGCCTCCACGCCGCGCTCCCCGACGACCGTCGGTGCTCCCTCGCCTCCGGCGAAGAGCGGCGACCACACGGTCCCGGTGTCCGGCTCGCCTTCGCGAGTGGTCACGATGGGCTGGGCGTCCCCGAGGGGCTCGCCGGTCTCCGCGTCGTGCAGTCGGGACCAGAGCTGGATGGTCCCCTCGACGTCCGCTTGCCACACCACCACGACCCCCCTGGCCGTCACCGTGACCGCGGCGTCGAGGTCGCTGCTGCCCGGTGGGGTGGTGCTGACGAGCACCGGCTCCGCGGTGGTCCCGTCGCAGCCGACGTGCACCAGGAGGACGTCGAAGACGCTCGTCCCGGGCTCGAGCACCGTGACCGTGGCCCAGATGCCGTCCCCTGCGAAGACCGCGCTGGGGTGGATGCTGATGGGATCGGCACCCGGGGCCAGCGGGAAGCTGGTGTCCAGCACGAGCGCGTCGCAGCTCACGCCGGGCGGGCCAGCGTCCGGCTCGGTGGCGTCGGGCTCGCTCGCGTCGACGGGCGGCGCGGCGTCGACCGCTCCATCCACGGCGGCGTCGGGGCCCTCGGTTCGGTCGTCGTCGCCGCAGCCGGTGACCAGGATGGCGAACGCGATGAGGGGGCAGAAACGAATCACCCCGCCACTCTAGGAGAATGGCGGGGTGCGGTCAGAGCGGCGCTTCGCACGCCGTGCGGTCTCAGCGCCGACGGCGGCGGGGCGGCGGTCGAACCGGACGCTTCACCCGAACGGGGATGAGCTCCGGTTGGGGAGCGAAGAGCTCCTCCAGGCTCTCGAGGAAACCGCTCACGGCTTCCTGAACTCGTTCTTTCAGGCCTCGCTGGTCGTCCTTCGCCACTCCCGAAGGATGCGGTCACCAGGGAAGATGTCAACAGCTGTGTACGAACTGTGCACAACCTCGATCTCGCCTCGAAAGGGATCGGCCACAAGCGGCACACCCGGCCGCGGCCTCGCCGTCGCCAGCGTAGAGTCGAGCGTGTAGGATCAACCGCCTTGGGCGAGCATTTCCATCTCATCGGCGTCGCCGGGACCGGCATGGGGGCCCTGGCGGGGCTTCTGGTGAAAGCGGGCCATCGGGTCACCGGCAGCGACACCGCGTTCCACCCCCCGATGGGTCCCGCCCTCGAGCGCTGGGGAGTCGAGACGCGCCCCGGTTGGGACGCGGCGAACCTGCAGCCCGCGCCGGATCGAGTGGTCGTCGGCAACGTCTGCCGCGCGGACAACCCCGAGGCCCAGGCGGCCCTGGGCGCCGGCCTGCCGGTGACCTCCATGCCCCAGCTCCTCGGGGAGCTCTTCCTGGCGGAGCGACCGGCCCTGGTGGTCGCGGGGACCCACGGGAAGACCACGACCACCAGCCTCCTCGCCCACGTGCTCCAGTCCACGGGCCTCGACCCCGGCTGGCTCATCGGCGGGGTGCCGGTCCAGGGCGAGAGCTTCCGGGTGGGCACCGGCCCCTTCGTCATCGAGGGCGACGAGTACGACAGCGCCTTCTTCGAGAAGACGCCGAAGTTCTGGCACTACCACCCGCGCGCCGCGATCCTCACCGCCGTCGAGCACGACCACGTGGACATCTACCCCGACGAGGCGAGCTACCTGGCGGCCTTCGAGGGGTTGATCGAGCGGATCCCCGCCGAAGGTCTCCTGGTCGCGTACGCGGGCGACCCGCGCGTCCGCGCCCTGGCGCGCCAGGCCCGGTGTCGGGTGAGCTACTACGCGCTCGAGGGCGACGACTGCGGCGACGTGTCCGCCATCTGGTCGGGGGCACTCTCCCGGGGTCGCGCCGGCGACGAGGGCGCGCCGCTGGCGATGGACGTGTACGGCGGCGGGTCGTTCTGTGGCCGCATCCAGCTCCCGCTGCCCGGCGCCCACAACGCGCGGAACGTGCTGGCGGCCCTGGCCCTGGCCACCGAGGCGGCGGGCGCGGACCTGGCGTCGTCGCTCCGAGCCGTCCCCGCGTTCCCGGGCGTGCGACGCCGCCAGGAGCGCATGGCGGTGGTCCACGATCCCGCCGGCGACATCCGGGTCTACGACGACTTCGCCCACCACCCCAGCGCGGTGCGCGAGACCCTCGCCGCGCTCCGCGAGCGCCACCCCGACGGCCGGCTCGTGGCGGTCTTCGAGCCGCGCAGCGCCACCGCCTCGCGGCGCACCCACCAAGCCGAGTATCCCGCGGCCTTCGCGGCGGCCGACGCGGTCGTCGTCGCGCCGGTCGGCCGGAGCGCGATCCCCGAGAGCGAACGGCTGGACGTCGCGGCGATCGCCGAGGCCCTCCGGGAAGCCGGCACGGACGCCGTGGCGCCCGCCGACGCCGGGGGGGTGGTTCAGGAAGCGCTGGCGCGACTCGCGCCGGGCGATACGGTCGTCCTCATGTCCAACGGCACCTTCGGCGACGTCCCCGCCACCCTCGTCCTCCGGCTCACCGAGCGGCTCTTCGGGGGCGCCTCGTGAGCTTCTCCGAGTCGGAGCGCCGCGCCCTGCTCGAGCGGACCGAAGCCATCGCCACCCAGGCGGCCGCCCTGGCCCTCGAGGGGTGGCGGAGCGGCAGCGCCATCGAGAAGAAGGGCGCCATCGACCTGGTCACCCAGTACGACCGATCGGTGGAAGCCTTCATCCGCCGCGAGCTGAGCGCGAGCTACCCCGACCACCGCATCGTCGGCGAAGAGGGCGACGTGGTGGAAGGGAGCGCGCCGCTGACCTGGTACGTGGATCCCATCGACGGCACGACCAACTTCGCCCACGGGCATCCCTTCTTCTGCGTGTCGATGGCCCTCTGGCGAGAGGCGCCCACCGGCAGCCACGGCGAGATCGGCGTGGTGGTCGCGCCCGCCCTCGGCGTGACCTGGGCGGCCGCGCGGGGTCTCGGAGCGACTCGCAACGGCGAGCCCTGCCGGGTGAGCGACACCGCGACCCTGAACGACTCGCTCTGCGCCACCGGCTTCCCCTATGACCGGCGGACGTCCGACGAAGACAACCTCCGGGAGCACCGCGCCTTCCTGAAGCGCAGCCGGGGGATCCGTCGCTGCGGGTCCGCGGCGCTCGACCTCTGTCTGGTCGCCGAAGGCACCTACGACCTCTACTGGGAGCAGAAGCTCAACCCCTGGGACATGTGCGGCGGCGCGGTCCTGGTCGAAGAAGCGGGCGGCCGGCTGAGCGACTACGACGGCGGCGCGCCCGACCCCCGGGTGGGGCGCCTGGTGGCCAGCAACGGCCACGTCCACGCCGAGGCCCTCGAGACATTGGGTCGCGCGCGCGAGTAGTCCCCAAGAAGGGGGACGGCGGCTTGCGTTCACGCCGTCCTGGGGAAAGCTGGGCCCCGTGCGTCATCTGCTCTGGATCACCGTGGCCGCCCTCCTGGGTCTCGGCTGCGAAGACAAGACTCCGCCCGTCTGGGACGGCGACGGCCTCCTGCAGGCGACCGCCGAGGGGACCTCGATCCGGCTCGCCTGGCCGGCGGCCGTCGACGACGCCCTCGAGGAGCACGAGGTGCTCGTCGACGGGGAGCGCGTCGCGACCGTGGACGGCGCCATCCGCGAATACCTCGTCGAAGGGCTCGACGACGCCACCACCTACGAGCTGACGGTCGAGGCGGTGGACCAGGCGGGCAACCACTCGGAGCCCCTCCACGCCACGGCCACCACCGCCGACGAGACCGGGCCCCACTGGATCCCCGGCGCGGCCCTCCGCGTCGAGGGAGAGCCCCCGCCCGCGCCGCCCGCCGAGGGCGAGCCCGCGGCGCCCGAGGTGGAGCGTGCGGCGGCGGTCCTCGAGTGGGACCGGGCCGAGGACGAGGGCGGCGTGGAGAGCTATGTCGTGCGCCGCGGCGAGGTCGACGTCGCCACGGTGAACGGGCTCCGTCACGAGCTGGGCCGGCCCCTCGACGAAGGCGAGCGCGAGGCGCTCTTCGTGGTCGCCGTCGACGCCGCCGGCAACGAGTCGGCGCCGCTCCGCTGGCGTCCCGGCGCCGACGAGCCCGCGGTGGCCACCGCCGAGCCCGGCGAGGCCATCGCGCCGGAGGTGGACCCCACCGGAACGGTCCCCGAGCTACCGGGGGTGAAGCTCAACCCCAGTCAGACCGCGGTGATCGATCGGATCCGCCGCATGGGCCTCCAGGGCCGCGGCCTGGCGCGCGAGCGGCTCCGGCTGGGCATGATCCAGCGGACCGTGGTCGAGGACCCCAACGGCGAGACCGAGCCGGCCGAGTAGTCGCCGGGCCCGTTCAGCCCGGCGCCCGGAAGGGGCCGCCGTTCGGGCCCACGAGCTGCGCCGCCAGCGGAGTGGCCGGCCCCTCTGGGGCCAGCGCCGCCTCCACGAGGCCCTGCCGCTCCATCGCGCGGAGGACCTCGCGAGCCTCGTCGCGGCGGCCCACCCCGGCCAGCGCGTGGGCCCGGGCGAGCTGGCGCTGATGTTTGATGGCGAACGAGAGCTTGCGGGGCTCGTCCCCCAGCCGCTCCAGGGCGGCCTCGCCGTCGCCGGTCAGGGCGAGCCGGAGCGCGTCGATGGCGCCGAGCCACTCTCCCGTGACCTCGGCGCCTTCCAAGAGTGAACGCGCGCGCTCGGTGTCGCCGCGGTGGAGCTCGGCGAGAGCGTGGACCCCGGCGAGCCATCGCGCGAAGAGCGCCCGATGGTGGGGCGATGCATGCTCGGCGAACTCCGCCACCTCGTCCCAGAGGCCCACGACCAGCAGGGGCTCGAGGACCTCGCGCAGCGTGTCTTCCAGGCGACCGATGTCGCCGCTGGCGGCCGCGAGGCTCACCCGCTGCCGGAGCTGCTCCACCGTGACGGCGCGCCGCTTCGGGTCCCGCAGCCGCGCCACCGTCCGGCGGACCAGGACCGTCTCCCGGAAGGTCGCGTAGGCCAGCGAGGCCGCGGCGAAGCCGCCGCAGACCAGCGCCAGCGAGAGCGCGGCGTCGGCGGTCCGGACGTCGCCGGCCACCAGGAAGGCCAAGGGCAGACAGCAGGCCGCGCGGACCACCAAGAGCACGCGCCGGATGTCCGGCTCGGGGCGGGGAGAGCCTTCTGTCGTCTTCGGGTCGATGTCGAAGGAGCGGCTCATCGACGATCAAGGTAGAGCCGGTGACCGGATGGCGGCAACCGCTGCACGCATGGGCGGGTGCGGTGGGGTATGCTCCGCCGACCCCGGCGGGGACCCCGAGACCGATGGCGACCGACAAGCGCGAAGCGTGGCGACGAGCGAACGCCTTCATGGAGCAGAACCGGCCCGACCAGGCGCTGCCGGAGCTGTGGTCCCTGGTCGACCGCAGTCACGTGGTCGACGAAGAGCTGGTCGCGCGGCTCCGGTTGATGGGCCGCGCCTACGCCGAGCTCCAGCGCCCGCGCGCCGCAGCGACGATTCTGCTCTACCTGGGGCAGGCGGACGCGGCGCTGCGCATGAGCGAGAGCCCGACCGATCGGGCCCGCTGTCACATCCACCTGGGCCGGCCGACCGAGGCCGCCAAGGCCTACGACGAGGCCGGCTGGTACGGGCACGCCGCCATCCAGCTCGAGGACGCCGGCGACCACCGCGGCGCGCGGGTCCTCTGGGAGCGCCTCGCCGACGACCCGCGGCTCCAGGCCGAGCCCTACACGCAGGGGTTGGTGCGCTTCAACCTGGGGCGCGCCTGCGAACGCCTGGGCGACAAGGACGCCGCTCGCAAGGCCGTGGTGCAGAGCATGCACCTGCTCGAGGCGGCGGCCGACGGCTTCGAGACCCGGGGCCTCCGGGAGCGAGCCTTCGACTGCTACCAGGTGTTGCTCACCCTGGGTCGCGACGGCGCCTTCGAGAACCTCGCCGAGGGCTACCTCAACTGCATCCGGATCCTGAAGGAGGACAACCTCAAGTACTACGTGCTCCAGTACTTCGAGGACTTCCAGGAGCTGGCCCTCGAGCGCGGCGAGCTCCACGCGGCCGCGACCCTCTTCCGGGAGGCGGCCCAGTTCACCCGGCGGCACAACATGCCCTACGAGCGGCACTACCGGGAGCGCGCGGCGCAGACCCAGGTGCAGGCGGCCAAGAAGATGCTCGCCGAGGGCTCCATGCCGGAGATGGCCGAGAACGCCTACGCGGCGGCCATCGACCTCTTCAACGACCTCGGCGCCTACTCGTCGGTCCGCGACGTCTACGCCGAGCTGGCCCAGCTCGACCTCTCCGACAAGCGTCGAGCCCGCTACGCCCGGCTCCAGTCCCGGCTGGCCCAGGTGCCCGACGAGCCCGGCAAGAGCCTGGCGTTTCCGAGCTACCTGCGCATGGAGACCGCCTACCCCGAGATCTGGCGCCTCGACGTCGTCGAGTGGGAGCAGGGCGGCGACGCGGCGGAGACCATGGGCGAGGTCCTGCAGGACGCGAAGTGGCCCGACTTCACGCGCCGCCGGGCGCTGCTCTGTCGACTCCACCAGCTCGGCAGCGGCGAGACCCACCTGACCCCGGACACCCTGGTGGGGCTGGCCGGGCACCTCGGCCGCGTGGAGATCTACGCCGCCCTCAGCCCCCTGGAGACCCTCTACCAGCACGACGACGCGCGGGTGCGCGCCGCCTGCCTCAAGGCCGTCCGCTCGCTCTTCTTCAAGCGCTCCTTCGTGCTGGTGATGCAAGGGCTCGAGGACGAGGAGGGGAACGTCCGCCGGGAAGCCCTCGAGGCCGTCTCCGCGCTGCACTTCGGGCACGCCTTCGATCCGCTCCAGCGGATCTACCGGCAGAGCCCCAACGCCGAGGTCCGCCGCGCGGCCCTGGGTTCCATCGGGAAGATCCACTCGGTCGCCGCCGCCGAGATGCTCATCGACGTGCTCCGGCAGGGAGACCCCGACGAGCGCCGGCTGGTCCAAGGTCACCTCGGCCGGGCGGAGCAGCCCGAGGTCGACAATCTCCTCCGACGCGCCGCGGCCGCCGAGAGCGGCGCGACCCAGGCCGCGATCCTGGAGATCCTCCGCTCCCGCGGCGCCTAGCCGGTCGTCGTAGAACCAGTCCGTAGGGAGAGTTCGAAGCGGCCGGCTAAGCGAGCTCGGCGCGGAGCGCGGCGGCGAGGCGCTCGAAATCGCGCCGCTCGGTGTGCAGGTGCGCGCTGGTCCGGATGCGGCGCTCGGGCCACCGGGGCCAGGGGAACACCGGGACCACCACGTCGTGGACGTCCTGGAGGCGGGCCTGCAGGGGGTCGAGGTCCAGGCCGTGGGCGGGTCCTGGGCCGGACCCCGGGGGCAGAGGAAGCGAGGCCAGCGTGCCGATCATCGACTCCGGGATCCGCGGCTCGACCCCCAGCGCCTCGGCGATCAGGCGCCGGCCCTCGAGGGTCAACTCCCGGTTCCGTTCGCGGATGGCGGTCCAGCCGCCCCCGAGCTCGGCCACGGTGTCCAGGGCGGTCGGCACGCAGAGGGCGGCGGTCGGGTCGGCGGTGCCCGTCCAATCGAAGGCCGCCCGGAAGCGTTCACCGGGGGAGAGGTCTCGCCGCCAGCCGTGGGAGACCACCGGCGGCGCGATCCCATCCTGCCGGTCGGCGCGAACGTGGAGGAACCCTGCGCCCTTGGGCGCGCAGACCCACTTGTGGAAGTTGCCCACGTAGTACGCCGCGCCGACGGCGCCGAGATCCAGGTCGAGCATCCCCGGCGCGTGGGCACCGTCGACCAGGGTGTCCACGCCACGCTCGCGCAGGGTGGCGACCAGCGACGCCACCGGGAGCACCATCCCCGTGGGGCTGGTCACGTGGTCAACGATCACCAGCCGGGTCCGCGGCGTCACCGCGGCCAGAAAGCTCGCGGTGACCGCCTCGGGGGCTTCCGGCGGGAAGGGGAGGGTCACGGTGCGCACCGAGGCACCGGCGCGGTCCGCGACGTACTCCGCGGCCCGGGTCACCGCTGGATACCCATGGTCGCTCACCAGGATCTCGTCGCCGGCCTCGAGGGGCAGCGAGCGCAGGACGGCGTTGGCGCCCTCGCTGGCGTTGCGCACGAAGGCCAGCTCGTCCGTGGGCGCGCCCAGGAAGTCCGCCACCCGGTCGAGGGCCGCCCGCCAGAGCGCGGGGCCTTCGCGCAGGAAGAAGCGCACCGGCTCGGTCTCCAGCTGCTGCCGCAGCGCGCTCTGGCGATCCAACACCCGACGGGGGGTGGCGCCGAAGGAGCCGTGGTTCAGAAATGCCGTTTTCCGGTCCAGCACCCATTGATCCCGCATACTCGGGAGGGTATGCCGCGACGCTCGTTCACGGTGGGGGGAAGGCGTGATCCGGAAAATTCCGAGGTGGCGCCTCCACTGGCCGGGTCGACCCGCCATGGGGAACGATAGACCCCAGCGGCCACTCGCGAAATTATTGTGAAATTCGTCGTGTCCTACATGGCACGACATTCGCTCTAGGAATCACACCACGATGCGAACCATCCGCCACCTTCCGCTTCTCCTCGCTTTGGGCCTGGGCGCCTGCGCTGCCGACACCGACGAGCCGCCGACCGCCGTCGAGGACGACCTCTTCGGACTGGACTCCGCCGACTCCATCGTCGAGCCGGACCCCACCCTCCCGACGGAGGCCAAGTTCGACCAGACGCTCCCCGCGGCCTTCGACCTCGTCGACACCCAGTCGTCGGTCAAGAGCCAGGGCAGCCGCGGCGTCTGCTCGATCTTCGGCAGCATCGCGCTGATGGAGCACCTCTACATCTCCGAGGGCACCATCGCGTCGCCGGACTTCAGCGAGCAGTTCCTCCAGTGGTCGGCGAAGTCGGAGCTCGGCTCCTTCCCGAACACCGGCGGCTCGAGCGCCCGCTCGAACATCCAGGCCCTCAACCAGTACGGCACCGTCCTCGAGAGCGACTGGGCCTACGAGTCCAGTCCCTGGGGCACCTCGGACGACGCCGCCTGCACCGGCGACTCGCAGCCGACCCACTGCTACACCAACGGTGAGCCGCCCGCCGAGGCCCTGATGGCCCAGCGCTGGACGATCCCCCGCGGTCGCTGGATCAACAACAGCGCCGAGTCGATCAAGGCGCACATGTTCAACACGAAGACCGCGGTCCAGGCCGGCGGTGACTTCTTCTACCAGGCGTGGGGCCACGGCGGCTCCCGCATCCCCCGCTACAGCGGCTACCGCCAGCACGGCTACGTGCTCGCGCCGAACGACGCCGACGTCACCTCGAGCAACGAGCACCGGGCGGGTCACTCCTTCCTCCTCGTCGGCTGGGACGACGAGCTCGAGGTGCAGGCCGTGGACGGTGAGGGCAACCTCGCGGTGGACGCGGCCGGCGAGCCGATCATGCAGAAGGGCTTCTTCCTCTTCAAGAACAGCTGGGGCACCAGCTGGGCCACCAGCAACCCGCACGGCGCGGGCTACGGCTGGATCGCCTACGAGTACGTCGAGGAGTACCTCTCCGCGTACGCCAGCGCGCTCCCCGACGTCATGCTCTCCGAGGTCTGCGGTGACGGCGTCGACAACGACATGAACGGCCTCACCGACTGCGCCGACATGGCCTGCTCGGCCGACCGCGCCTGCATCGACCCCGCCGGCGGCTACTCCAACACCACCGTCGTCGAGATCCCCGACAACGACGAGGCCGGCGTCAGCAGCACCATCGAGGTCGCCGAGGGCGGCGAGATCAGCGGCGTCTCCGTGGACGTGAACGTCACCCACACCTACCGGGGCGACCTCACCGTCGCGCTGACCAAGGGCGACACCACCGTGACCCTCGTCGAGCGTGACGGCGGCGGCGAGGACGACCTCGTCCGCACCTTCGACGTCTCCGAGTTCGACGGTCAGGACGCGGCCGGCACCTGGACCCTGACGGTCACCGACTCCGCCAGCCAGGACACCGGCACGCTCAACAGCTGGGGTCTCACCATCACCCGCTGCGCCGGCGGCGACTGTGGCTCGATGCCCGGGATGTCCTCCTTCGAGAACGACACCCTGGTCGTCATCCCCGACGCCGACTCCAACGGCGTGACCAGCACCATCGAGGTCGGCGAGAGCGCGACCATCACCGCGGTCCGCGCCACCGTGAACCTCAGCCACCCCTTCATCGCCGACCTCACGGTCACGCTGACCAAGGGCGACACCACCGTCGAGCTCCTCCACGAGGAGTACGTGGGCGACACCATGCTCGTCCGCACCTTCACCCTCGACGAGTTCAACGGCGAGGACATGGCCGGCACCTGGACCCTCGGTCTGGTCGACGGCGCCGCTCGGGACCAGGGCACCCTGAACGCCTGGAGCCTCGAGATCACCCACTGACGTTACGGGAGGGCCCGGCAACGGGCCCTTCCAGATCCCTGGGGAGGGATCGCGGCGAGCGTAAGCCTCCGGGGAGGGAGGCCCGCTCGCCGTTTTTATTTCCGTCGACCGGTCTCCTCAGTAGTTCGCGGGCGCGAGGACCTCGAGCTCGTAGACGGAGAGCACCCCGGTCGTCTTCCGGAGGCGGACGGCGTCGACCAGCCGTCGGGCCGGCAGGTCGATGACGTGGTTCGTGCGCTGGGGCAGGGTCGTCACGGTCACCCACTCGCCGCCGTCGACCCGGACCTCCAGGGTGGCTTCGAAGGTCGCCATCGAGTCGACGCCGTAGATGGCGATGCGCTCGGCGCGGACCGGGCGGGCGAGGTCCACGCGTAGCTCCTGGTCGCCGCTGCCGGTGGTGGCTTGCGGCCAGCCGCGCCACGCGTCGATGGCGAAGCTCGCGTCGTTGCCCGTCAGGCCGGGCGAGTGGGTCGCGACCGCGCCGTTGCCCGCGCGCGCGTAGTCCATGAGCGGGGCCACGCCGCTGCCCCAGTACCCCAGGAGACGCGCTTCGCGAACGTGGACGAACGATTCGGTCTGGTACCCCACCGAGCACGCCGCCGTGTAGACCGACTGGGAGCCGCTCTTGCGGATCTCGAAGGCCGCGCCCCGGCGCTCGAAGGCGAAGCTCTGGTGGTGTTCCCAGTCCAGGGTCCCGACCGGGGCACCCACGGCGCCACCGAGCTCGTCGACCTGCGCGATCACGCTGCCAAAGCCGCGGAACGAGCAGCCCCCGTAGGAGTCGCCGCAGAGCGGCCGGCTCGGGCAGCCCGAGCCAGGCGGCGAATAGAAGAAGGTCCCCGGGTAGTCGGTGCGCTGGTGGACCTCCAGGCCGCGGACGTCGTGGGCTTCGTCGAACGCGAAGCGCAGCCAGGCGGGGATCCCCTCGGCGCCATCGCCCGTCGCCACGGAGCCGTCGATCGTCTCGCCGACCGCCCGGACCCGGAGCCCGTCGATGCTGCTGGTCGGTCGGGCCCGGGTGCTCAGGTCGCGCAGGGGGCCGGCGCCCCGGGCGGGCACGTCGGCGAAGACCCGGACCTCTCGGATCCGGAGCGCCTGGCTCGGGTCCCCGGGCGCCGCGGTCGCGTCCACGGCCGAGGCGATCTTGACCGCGGTCACGTCCGCGACCGGAGTGGCGGGCCGCAGGACCTCGATGGCCTCCCCGCCGGCGGGGAGGACGAAGCGCGGCGTCGCCTCGAGGACGCCGTCCACCGCGAAGAAGACCTGCGCTCCGTCCAACGCCGTCGGCACGGAGCCCCGGTGAATCTGGAGCGACCGGATCCGCTGGCCGCGCCCGAGGCGTAGCAACCACCAAGCGCTGTCCCGGCCGATGAGCGGCGCTTCGTCCTGGTTGCCGGTGTCGTAGGGCCAGGCCTGGCCTTCGAGAGCCAAGGAGCCTCCGCGCAGGAAGGCCTTGGTGGCCATCTCGGTGTCCGCGCGGCCGTCGACGGTGCGGGTCGCGCCGGCGTCGGCGGAGACCCCGGCGCCGGCACTACGGTCGACCTCGTTCGGCGAGAAGACGGAGCTGGAGCGCACCGCGCCCTGGAAGGCCACGTCCATCGCGGGCGCCTCGCGCTCGCTCCACACCTCGACCTCGGCGAGCCCGAGCAGAAGCGATCCCCCGGTCTTCCGCACCTCGACGCTGGACCCGTAGAGGGGGGGCTCGAAGACGAAGGCCGCTCCGGCCTCTCCGGCGGGGTAGGTGGCGACCTCGAAGTCATCGACCAGGATCTGCGCCCCGTCGAGACTCGCGGCCTCGGTGCCGCGAACGGCGTAGATCTCGATGCGATCGATCCGGCGCGCGCCGCGGTTCGCCCAGTCGGCACGCCAGCGCTGCCCCGCCGCCTCGAGCGCCGAGAAGAACACCGGGGCCTTGGAGGTGTCGCCGCACCGCTGGCCGTCGGCCGCGAAGGCCGAGCTGCAGGCGCCGTCGCAGAGGGCGACCATGCCGTCGTCGCGTCGGGTGCTGGCGAAGAGGGCGGCGCTGCGGACCAGGTTCTCCTCGTTCGCCCCGCCTTCCGGCCTCGCCGGGTACGCCGGGCTCACCTCACAGGTGTCCCCGCAGAGGTCTCCGACGAACCCGGTCGTGCACGCGCAGCTGAAGGCGGTGCTGTCCCGAACGGCGCAGGTCGCGCCGTTGAGGCAGGGATTGGGCTCGCAGGGGGTGCACTCGGGCAACCCCTCGTCGACGGCTTCGTCGCAGTCGTCGTCCAGCCCGTTGCAGGTCTCCGGCGCGGCGGGGTTCGCGAGGGGCCGGGGTGGCGTCGCAGTCGAAGGGCCGGATCGAGTGGTCCGGGATCGGCGTGCAGGAGATCACCGGGCTGGCCGTCGGGTCCCCGAAGAGGTCGGTGTCCATGTCGGGATACCAGGGGACATCGTTCTCCTCCTCGTCGACCGACCCGTCGCAGTCGTTGTCCCGGCTGTCGCAGATCTCGATCTGTCCGGTCAGCACCGTGACGTCGTTGTCGTCGCAATCCGACCCGCACGCGCCGTCGTTGCAGCACAGGGCCGAGACCTCACCGTCCCCGTCTCGGTCGCCGTCGGCACCGAAGGTCGTGGGATCGCAGTCCTCGTCGTGGTCGTCGCGGCCGCCGCAGACTTCGGCGTTGCCCGGGTAGCGGTCCGGGTCCGAGTCGTCGCAATCGTCGCCGCCGCAGGCGATGTCCTCGAAGCCGTCGGCGTCGGCGTCCGGACAGCGCCCGTCGCACGAATCGGCGGCCTCGTCGCAGAGTTCGCACGGGGCCGCTCCGAAGACGCAGCCATCGTCGTCGGCGGCTGGTGACGTGGGGTCGCACCGCTCCTCACCGTTGCAGTAGAGGCCGTCGTCGCAGGTGACCGCGCACGCGAGGCTCGCGTCGGGGTCCATCATCACGGTGTCGTCGCCGCAGTGGATGAGCAGGAGGAGCCCGGCGCAGAAGAGACGTCTCATGCAGCGACGGTAGGAGGTGCCGGCCTTCCAGTTCCATCGTGTTCTTCCAGCGTCTAGTGACGGAGCGTCCGAATCGGCACTTCGGGACGAGGACATCCGTCGCCGCCCACGGACGGGGCCCCGCGCGGAGAACGACGCCGTGAGGAAATCCGCGACCGCGCACGAACGGTACAGGACAAAGTTTGCTCAACTCGCTAGGCTAGCGCCGTGTTGGGACATTCCGCGCGCGGCTCTCTGCTGCTGGGGGCATTGCTCCTGGTCGCCTGCGGCGACGATGGCGGCCCGGTGTCTCGCTTCCCCGACACGGGCTGCGCGGCGGACTCGGAATGCCCCGCCGACGCGCCCTACTGCCGGATGGCGGCCTGCCATGTCTGCGGTGAGGACGACCACTGCGGCGCCGACCAGATCTGCGTCGACTTCAACTGCGTCTCCGACACGACCGACACCTGCGCGGTGGACTCGGACTGTCCCCGCGCCACCCCGGACTGCCTGATCCTGGGCTCGGGGGAGGGGGTGTGCGTGGGCCCCTGCATCGACGCCGGAGACTGCGGTACCGGCGCGGGCTGCGTCGAGGCGACCTGCGTGGCGTGCGCGGCGGTGCCCGGAGCCGCGCTCCCCGGCGAGGACTGCGCCTGCGACGCGGACTGCGCGGGCCTCGGGGCCACCTGCGTCGAGGGCACCTGCGACGGCGACTGCCAGCTCACCGGCTGCCCCGCCGGCCTCGAGTGCACCGGGACGCCGCCGAGCTGCGTGGTCTGCGAGCCCGACGATCGGCCCGAGGGGTCCGGCTGCTCCTGCGACGCCGAGTGCGGCGATCTCTCGTGCATCGGCGGTCTCTGTGGCGAGAGCTGCGCCTTCGACGAGACCTGTGGCGCGCGCGAGTGCCGCCACGAGATCCTGGTGGCGCCCTCCTGCCAGGACCCCTCGACGTCCTGCGTCGGCAACGGCGCCGGCGAGCTCGGTGACGATTGCATCTGCAATCGCGACTGCGGCTTCGATGCTCCCTTCTGCACCGGGTACTTCGCCGACGGCGCGCGCGGCTCGATCTGCAGCGACACCTGCGGCGCCGAGATCCCCTGCCCCGATGGCTTCGCCTGCTGCGGCGTCGACGGGGAGCTGCACTGCATGACCACCGAGCTCGCCGACGCGACCGGGGCCCGATGCTTGTGACCACGCTGCCACCGGCGCGACCCGTGCCGGCGCTACGAACGAACGTGAACACGATGACCCGACTCCTACCGCTGATCGGTGCCCTCGCCCTGGGTGCCTGCCAGGTCTCCCACGAGAGCCCCTCGTCGGCGCCCATCCCCTCGGACGAGGTCGGCGACACCGCGGTGCCCCTCGTGCTCGTCTTCCCCGAGGAGTACATGGCCGACGCGCTCTTCGTGGCCGAGCCCAACTGGTTCTCGGTGCGCTACGCCGCGGGAGGGCTGAACATGCAGATCCTGGGGACCCATGTGCTCTCCGAGCCCCCCGAGGGCATGGAGATGCCCGAGCCCAACGTGCAGGTGCGGGGCAACCACGGCTTCCGCAGCGAGTCCGAGGACATCCACTACGTGACCTGGGTCGAGAGCGGGGTCGCCTTCGAACTCAGCTACTACTGCCAGGACGACGCCGACGAACGGTGCGCCGAGGACGACGCCTGGGGCGTCGCGCTGGCCGACCGACTGGAGCAGCGCCGATGAACCGGATCGTCTTCCTCGCGCTCCTCGGTGGTCTGGTCACCGCGAGCGCCAGCGCGCAATTTCGCTACGAGCCCGTGGGCCAGCTCGAGCGGAGCCGTGGCTACACCGGCAGTCAGATCTTCGCCCGGGGCATGCGCTTCCCGCTGCAGCAGCAGCCGGCCTACCTGAACTCGCAGATCTACGGCGTCGGCGGCTACATGGGTCCCGGCGGCGGCCAGTGCGACTCGCGGAATTACTCGTACCCCTGGTACGACAACTTCTGCGAGGCCCGCACCTGGACCTGCCCCCTCTGCCCGACCCGCCAGGGTCACCAGGGCCAGGACATCCGGCCGGCGACCTGCGCCAACGACCGCCACGCGACCGTGGCCACGGTGCCCGGCCGCATCAACGACATCGGCTACTCGATCAACCTCATCGGCGACGACGGCACGAAGTTCACCTACCTGCACACCTCGCGGCAGCAGGTCCGGGCGGGCCAGCGGGTGAACTGCGGCGACGTGCTCTCCTACGTCTCCAACCTGGACAAGAACGGCAACGGGTACACCACGTACCACCTGCACTTCGAGATCCGGAAGGCCATCGCTGGCCTCGGGTTCATCCCCGTCTCGCCGTACACGTCGCTGGTCGATGCCTATCAGCGGATGGGCGGCGGCGGCGCTTGTGATGGCGCGCCCACCCCCATGACCGACATGGGCCCGGCGCCGGAGCCCGGCTGCCACTCCTCGACCCTGGGTCGCGTGGTGGACAGCGGCGAGTGCGTCCAGGTCGACTACGCCGGCTGCGGCGTCGCGCGATGTGGCGTCTACCAGTGCACCTCGGGCGGCTGGAGCTGCTCGGTCTCCGGCTGCACCACCACCCACGAGAACGCGAGCTGCGCCAACGAGACCCCGCCCGCGGGCTCCTGTCGCAGCTACACCCTCGGCCGCGAGGTCGACAGCGGCACCTGCGTCCAGGTCGACAGCGCCACCCGGCCCGGCGAGCCCGCGAGCTGCGCCGACGGCTGCGGTTGGTATGTCTGCGACGAGGGTCGCTGGCAGTGCACCACCGAGGGCTCCTGCGGCGGCGAGACCATCGGTCACTCCTCCTGTCGAGCCCCGGGGCCGGACGACGCGGCCACCTGCCGCAGCTCCATCCTCGGCCGGGACGTGGAGAGCGGCACCTGCGTCCAGGTCGATGGGAAGGACCGCGAGGGCGAGCCTGCGGCCTGCGCCGAGGGCTGCGGCTGGTACCGCTGCGACGAAGGCGTGTGGAACTGCGCCTCCCAGGCCGAGTGCGGCCGCGACCAGTACGCCAACGCGGCCTGCTCGGCCACCGGTCAGGGCTGCGTCTCCTACACCCTCGGGACCAACGTCTCCCACGGCGACTGTGTCCAGGTGGACAAGGAGGGCTGCGGGATGGACAGCTGCAGCTGGTACCGCTGCAGCGACGGCGCCTGGACCTGCTCGGAGACCTCGGATTGCTCGGGTCTGACCTATGAGAACGAGGCCTGTGAAGCCTCGGACCCGTGCACCGGTGGTGAGCGCACCGACTGCGGCTCCTGCACCTCGGCGGCCGGCTGCGCGTGGTGCCCGGGCACCAACGAGTGCATGCTCGAGGGCACCGCCCGCGACAGCTGCGAGGGCTGGCGCGACTCCCGGAGCGCCTGTGAGCCCTGTGATTTCAACGACTGCAACAGCTGCACGGGCTCGGGCTACTGCTCCTGGTGTCCCGGCGTCGGCTGCGTGAACGAAGAGGTCGAGGACGACGTCGCCCGCTGCGGGACGATGATCTCGTCCCGCGACGAGTGCTGATCGCGCGCGGCGGGTGTACGCTTTCCTCCGGTGCTTCCGGAGGAAGGCTTCATTCGCTGGCTGCTCTGGGCGTGGGAACGACTTCTCAGGCTCGAGGGAGGCACCGAAGACTTCCGCCGCCGCCGCCGCTTGGTGGTCCCGGTCGCCGAGAATTTCCCGGTCGACCCCGGCCTCGAGGGGCATGACCTCGCCGACGACTACTTCCTCTTCGTGAAGGAGCACGCCGGGGTCCAGGGGTGGCCTCTCGAGCTGGTGCCCGAAGACGGGTGGGCCGACGACGACGACCTCGGAGTGCCCTACGACCCCTGCCTCCTGGGGACGCCCACCCGGCTGGTCGCCCAGCTCGCCCATGGGGTCGCGCACCAGGTCGTCCTGGCTCACGGCATCGGGGACCTCGAAGAGAACGAGGTCGACCCTCTCGCGGACGCCACCGCGGTCTTCCTGGGCTTCGGTATCTTCGCCGCCAACGCGGCCGCGCGAGTGGCGGGCCCCCAGAGCTGGCTCGGGCCGACCCTCGCGCCCGTCGGTGCCCTCTCGGAGCACGAGGTCGCCTACGCCCTCGCGCTCTATGCGGTGCTCACCGAGATCCCCGACCGCCACGTCGAGGCGCACCTGCGGCCCAATCCGCGCGAGTTCTACCGCCGCGCGGTGAAGCACATCCTTCGCTACCGCGGCCGCGAGCTCCACCGCCTGCGCCAGGTCCCCCTGGCGCCGCTGAGCCCCTACCGCTGAGCCGGCGCCGCCTGGGGGCGATCCAGGCGCAGCACGCGATCCGCCGCGAGGATCCAGACCGCGCCTCCGGCGTCGACCTCGACGTCCACGAGCTGAGTCGTCGGCAACCCCTCGGCCTCGCCGAAGGCGGTCCACTGATCCTCGGACTCCACCAGGAGGCCGTTGGGGCCGACCGCCCAGACCCGACCCTGGGGGTCCATGGCCAGCCGGAGCGGGCGGGCTTCCTTGACGAAGCCGGGCATCCGGAACTCGAAGCTCTGCTGCTGCCGGTACCCCGGCCCCTCGGCGGCGGCGACCCAAACCCGGCCCCGGCTGCCGACCAGCACGTCGCTGACGACCTCGCCGCGCACGCCGCGGTCCTCGCCGAAGAAGACCGACTGGTGGTTCCCCAGCCGGATCGCGCCGACCAGGGTGGCGAACCAGGCCATTCCGTCCTGGTTCACGTCCATGGCCTCGAAGTCGTCGGGCAGGCGCAGCGCCTCGGCGCCGTCCACGGCCGGATCGACGACCTCGTGGTGGTAGGTGATCGCTTCGTCAGTCGCCGAGAGCACGGCCACGCCGCGGAGGCGGCTGCCCGACTCGGTGTCCGCCGCCACGCGCAGGGCGACCCAGAGCGCCTCGTCTTCGGTCACCCCGAGCATGGGCACGCCCACGAGCTGGGGGCCGGTCGGCGGCGCCGGGGCGGCGATGGCGGCCGTCTCGGGATCCTCGGCCGGCGCGGGCGCCGCGGCCGCGTCGTCGGCTTCGGTCTCCGCTGCCGGCGGCGCCGCGAAGAGGGTCCGCTCGACCACCAGGACCCACTGATCTCCCGGCATGCGCCGGTGGATCTGGACCACGTTGGGCCGGCTGGGAACCGTCGACGCCAGGTACACGCCCCGGGGCCCCGGCGCGACGGACCAGGGTCGCGCGCCCTCGGGGCCGGCCACGGTCTGCAGCGCGCCGTCCTGCCAGACGCCCACGGTGCCGTCGTCGGTGACCAGCCAGGGGATGCCGCGCTCGTCGCTGGCGACCTGGAGATCCCGGTCGGCCACGAGGTTCCGGCTGCTCAGGGTCCGCGGCTCGCCCGCGCCGAGCTCCACCACGCCGCGACCGCGGAGCGCCAGGTAGGTCCGGTCCCCCAAGGTGCGCACCAGGTAGGCGCGACCGGCGATGGGCTCGGTCGGCTCCACGGCCAACGCGGGGGCCTCGAGGGTCGGGTGGCTCGGCGGCACCGGCGCCAGCCGCCGGGCACCCTGGTCGGGCAGCTCCCGCTGCTCCACCGGCGTCGGCTCGCTCGCCGTGGCCCGATAGCCGAGCACCTCGTCCCGCTCTCCGCGCTGCAGGGGCGTCAGCCGCACGCCGCCGATGCCCTCGGGGGTGTGCACGCGGAAGGCGTGGTCCTCCGCGAAGAGGATCACGCCGTCGCGGCTGGGCCCGAGGCCCACCACGCGCCGCTCGAAACCGTCGACGGTGTAGGCGAACCAGCGGGTGCCGTCGAAGTGGGCGAGGTAGGCGTCGCTCGGCGACTGAACCAGCGCGAAGGCCTCGCCCGCGGCGCCCACGGGCACCACCGAGCTCACGAAGCCGGCGGGGAGCCCATGGCCCTCACGGTGTTCCCGGACCACGTCGTCGGCGTCCACGAAGAGCGCGCCACGGTCCAGCGAAGCCCACAGGGCGTTCTGGGGCGCGGCGTGGAGGGTCACGCAGTTCACCGGCTCGCCCATGCGCATCCAGGCACCGTCGCGGAGGGAGAGCAGCCCCTGGTCGCCGCAGGCCCAGAGGGCTCCGCTCGGCGCGAGGAGGAGATCCCGCGTGGTGCCGGCCGGGAGCTCGGGCGGCGCGTTCTCCGTCGGCGTGGAACCCCGGAGCGCGATCAGCCGCGAGCCGGCGGCGGCCAAGGCGTCCCCGCTCTCGGTGGCGGTGACCGCGCCGAAGCGCTCGGTCTCCATCAGGCGCGCCATGCCGCCCTCACCGTCGAAGACCAGCAGGCCATGGTCGGTGGCCACGAACACGTACCCACCGCCCTGGGCCACGTCGTTGACGTGGTCGAGGTCCAGGAGCGTGGTGACCTCCCGCGCGCCGCGCGGCTCGGAGAGGGTGTCCGGCAACGTCGGCGGGAGCTGCAGGGTCTTGGGAGCGCAGCCGCCCAGGGCGGCGAGGCAGGCGAGGGTGAGGAGCCGCTTCACTGGTCTTCGATCTTCTTCTCGATCCAGGCGAGGACCTGGCCTTCGCAGTCCTTGCCGGACAGGCGGGTCATCTGCTGGATCCCGGTGGGACTGGTGACGTTGACTTCGGTGAGCTTGCCGCCGATCACGTCGAGGCCGACGAAATGGAGGCCGTCCGCGGCGAGTCGCTCGTGGACGCCGTCCACGATGCGCTGGTCGGCTTCGGAGAGCTCGGTGTGCTCGACGGTGCCGCCCACGTGGATGTTGGAGCGTAGGTCGTCCTGGCGCGGGACCCGGAGGATCGCCCCCACGACCTCGCCGCCGATGAGCAGGATGCGCTTGTCGCCCTGCCGGACCTCGGGGATGTAGGACTGGATCATCGCGACCCGGCGGCCGCCCTTGGTCACCGTCTCGACGTGGGCGTTGAAGTTGGGGTCGTCGTCCGAGAGCAGGAAGATGCCCTCGCCGCCGTGCCCCTCGACCGGCTTGATGACGCCCTTGCCGCCGATCTCGCGAACGAACGCGCGGATCCGGTGCCGATCCGAGTCCACCCGCGTCCGCGGCATGAGCTCCGGGAAATGGCACGCATAGAGCTTCTCGTTGGCGTCCCGGAGCCCGCGCGGGTCGTTCATCACCAGCGTGGTGCCCCGGAGGTGCTCCAGGATGAGCGTGAGCCAGTGGTAGGGCTCGTCGAAGGGCGGGTCCTTGCGGATGAAGACCACGTCCACCTCGGCGAGGTCGACGGTCTCCCATTCGCCCAGGGTCACCGGCGCCGCCGGGTCCCGCTTCATCGTCGCCTGCCGGACCTGCGCCACGGGGCGTCCATCCAGCAGGGAGACGTCCTGCACCAGGCAGTGGTCCACCCGGTGGCCGCGCTTCTGAGCTTCCAGCATCAGCGCGAAGGAGGTGTCTTCGTCGACCAAGACGGTCGACACGGGATCCATCACGAAGACCAGCCGCATCGTCCAGCGCGTAGCAGTGTGGCGCGTTCTCCACAAGCGGCGCGCCGCAGATGAGGCCCGCTCCCCGGTGGCGGAAGAGGGCCCGGATCGCGGATGGGGCGGGCCCTGCTAGCCTCGCTCGCGATGGGGCCGCGTCGGTGATCAAGTACCTGGGCTCGAAGCGCCTCCTGCTGCCGGCCATCACCGCCGTGGTGGGCGCGGTCCGGGACGCCCGGGTGGTGCTGGACCTCTTCAGCGGGACCTCCCGGGTCGGCCACGCGTTGAAGGGCGCTGGCTACCAGGTGATCGCCAACGACCACAACGCCTACGCCGCCACCCTGGCTCGCTGCTACGTCGAGGCCGACCGGGCCCGGGCCCCGGAGGCGGAGGCCCTCCTGGCCGAGCTGGCCCAGGTCCCCCCGGCGCCGGGTTGGTTCACCCGGACCTACTGCGAAGAGAGCCGCTACTTCCACCCGGCCAACGGCGGCCGCATCGAGGCCATCCGGAACGCCCTGGCGGCTCGCACCCTGGACCCGGAGCTGGAGGCCATCGCGCTGACCTCGCTCATGGAGGCCGCCGACCGGGTCGACTCCACCACCGGGGTCCAGATGGCCTACCTGAAGCAGTGGGCGCGCCGGGCCCACAACGACCTCGAGCTCCGTCTCCCGGACCTGCTCGACCAGCCCGCAGCCGGCAAGGGGCGGGCGCTCCAGCGTGACGCGTTCGAGGCGGCCGGGGTGGAGGCCGACGTGGCCTACCTCGATCCCCCCTACAACCAGCACAAGTACCTGGGGAACTACCACGTGTGGGAGACCCTGATCCGCTGGGACCAGCCCGAGACCTACGGGGTCGCCCGCAAGCGCATCGACTGCCGGGAACGGAAGAGCGTCTTCAACTCCAAGCCGCGCATCGCCGACGCGATGCGCCGCCTGGTGGCCGCCGTCCGCGCCCCGACCCTGGTGGTGAGCTTCAGCGACGAGGGCTACCTCGACCGCGCGACGATGGAGTCGATCCTGGCCACCCGGGGCGAGGTCCGGGTCTTCGAGCACGACTACAAGCGCTACGTCGGCGCCAAGATCGGCATCCACGACCCCCGCGGCCGCAAGGTCGGTCGGGTCTCCCACGTGACCAACAAGGAGCGCATCTTCGTGGTCAGCGCGGAGCCCGAGCGCGTCGACTGGGACGCCCTCGAGGTCGGCTGAGCCCGGTCCCCGGGCGAGACCCCGGCGGGAACGCCGCGGAGAATAATGAACGGCCCGGCAGGGGTCTGCCGGGCCGTTCGAGTGGGTGGAGAAACGGTCGTGATGAAGACCGGCGGCGCGAGGATGTGGTGGGTGGTGGTGCCCCGCGCCGCCTTCAGTGGGTCAACGGCAGATGCCGTCGATGCATTCCCTCCCTGCCGAACAATCTGCAGAGGTGGCGCAATCGCTGGTCGCCTCGTTGGTGGTGGCGCAGTAGCCCTCGAGGCAGAAGGTGAACTGGACGTCGACGCGCGCGCACTCGTCCTCGTTGTCGCAGGGGGTGCGGCAGACGCCGTCGATGCAGGCGAAGCGGCACTGCGTATCGCTGGTGCAGCGGTCCGGCAGGGTGTCCAGGCGGCAGCGACCGGCGTCGCAGTAGCGCCCCGCACCGCACTGGCTGTCGGTCGAGCACTCGTCGAAGCAGGCCGAGTCGATGCACACGCGCCCGGTGCCGCAGTCGGCGTTCGCGGTGCACTCGCCGGTCATCGGGGGCTCCTCGACGCAGAATCCGGCCTCGCAGGTCGCGCCCGCCGGACAATCGCTGGTCGCGCCGCAGCCGGTCACGCACTGACCGTCGAGGCAGGTGCGGCCGTCGCCGCACTCGCTGTTGAAGCGGCAGACGTCCTCTTCGGCCCGGCACTCCCCCTCGATGCAGAAGAAGCCCGAGTCGCAGACGCCGGTCTCGTCACAGGTGCAGCTCCCGTTGCCGCAGGGGTCGGGCTCCTCGGTGCAGACGCCATCGATGCACACCAGGTCGTCGACGCACTCCGAGTTCCGGGTGCAGGTGCCCGGGGTCGGGGTGGGCACCGGCTCCGTCGGCCCGAGGCAGAGCCCGTCCTCGCGGCAGACGGTGCCGTCGGGACAGTCCGAGTCACCCTCGCAGCCGCTGGCCACGCAGCCATCGGTCGTGCAGATCTCTCCCGTCGAGCAGTCGAAGTCCCCGCGGCAGCTGGGTCGTTCGGGCGGGTCCACGTCGCGGCAGCCGAGGCCATCGCAGTAGTAGCAGCCGTCTTCGTCGCAGTAGTACGACTCGTTCTTGCAGCCGGTGGCGAAGAGGGCGCCCAGGGCCAGGGCGAAGAGGAAGGAGTGAGAGGTGCGCATGGTGGTGGTCTCGCGGGTCCGACGTGGACGCTCGACGGGGATTACATCCATGATCCGTGCCAGCTCCGTCGCGGGCCACTTCTCGTCGAAATCATCCGTGATCCCCTGGAAAAGTCCGCGAGGTCGCCGGGCTCGACCGAAGACCGGGCTCGCGGGAGTGCGTCACGACGCGCCGCCTTTTCACGGCGCGTGAACCCGAGTTCACGAGCGACGTCGCGCGCTCCGCGGTGTATAGAGAGGCCGTGCGCACCCACGGCGCCATGATCGCGCTCCTCGTCGGCTGTGCTGGTGCCCCCGCACCGGTGGCCGGGCCCGAGGCGACCCTCGAAGCCTATACGGAGGCCCTCCGGGCCGGAGACGCGCGCCGCCTCTACGCCCTCTTGGACCCCGCGACCCAGGAGGCGGTGCCCTTCGAGGAGTTCGCCGCCACCCTCGAGTCGAACCGCGACGAGCTCGCCGAGCGCGCCCAGGAGGTCGAGGATCGGGTGAAGGCCGACGAGGTCGTCAGCCGAGCGGAGGTCCCGCTGCGCGATGGCGAGAAGGCCATCCTGACCCTCGAGCACGGTCGCTGGGCGCTGCTCGGCGGGGTCCTGGACGCCCCCGCGCTGCAGACTCCGTTGGACGCGGTCCTGGCCCTCCGCCACGCCGTGCGCCGCCGAAGCCTCCGGGGCCTCGACCGGGTCCTCGGCCGGGAAGCCCGTGCCGCCCTCGAGGACGAGCGCCGCCGCTTCCTGGAGGAGACCGCCGACTCCCTCGACCTCGAGGTGGAGATCCAGGGCAACGAGGCCCGGGTCCGCCTCACGGGGGGTCGGGTGATCCGTCTGGTCCGGGAGGCGGGGGAGTGGCGGGTGGTGGACGTGGAGTGAAGGGTTCCCCTGGCTCCGTCGGCGCCCAGGCGTCGCACACGAGCTGGGGGGCGAAGCGCGCGTAGTCCGGCCGCGGCCGCCGTTGGACCGCGAGCCGCACTCGACCGTCCTCCTGGGCCCGCGCGAGGACTGCCGTGTCCTCCACGCCGTCGTGGGTGAGCTGGGTGATCCGTCCGTCGCTCAGATCGACCCGCACGACCTCGGCGTCGCCCGGGGATTCGTCGCCGGCGTCGGCGATGCGCATGGTCCCGTAGACCGCGTCGCCGCGCGGACCCGGTGCCACCGAGCCGGAGCTGACGCAGGGCCCCACCGGGATCCAGGTCGGCTCCCAGGTGGCCCAAGGGATCACGCCGAACGTACAGCCGTCCTCGCGATTGGCGCTGGCGACCACCAAGGCGTCCGCGGTGGCGCCGAGGAGGCCGAAGACCGGCTCGTCGGTGCCGCCGATCCGCTGGACCAGGGTGGGCTCGGCGGCGCCGACCTCCAGGACCGCCAGGTGCGCCAGGCGGGGAAGGTCCAGGTTGGCGCGCTCCTCGGCGTCCAGCGAGAGCAGGTCGTCGAAGAGCTGCTCCTCTTCGCTCGGCGGGGTGTCGCTCTCGGGCGCTTCGGTGGCGCCCTCGACCCCGGGCACCGTGACCACCAGCAGCGGAGCCGCGTCCGGGCGATCGACGAAGCGCCCGAAGACGCCGAAGGGCGTCACCTCGCGCGGGCTCGCGCCGACGGTGGTGGGCATCCACATCAGCTCGGGCGCCGCGCTCTCGTGGGCCTGGCGGGTGAAGACCAGGCTGGCGCCGTTCGGAGCGAGGCGCGGCAGGCCGATGCGCACCGGCGCCGGTTCGCGGAGGATCACCCGGGGCCCGCGGCCGGGCGCGCCGTCGGCCAGGACCAGGGCGGACCCGGTCTCGCCACCGGAGGGCTCGTGGACCAGCTCCACGTGCACCGAGCCGTGGGCGCCGAGGGCGGCCGCGTTGGGCCGCATCCGGGGGGCATGGGCCATGTAGTAGGCCCGCGCGTCCGGGTCCCAGTGGAGGAGCCGGTCGAAGGTCTCCGGGCCCACCTCGACCCCGGCCCGGCGACCGAGTCGGAAGCGCGGGAGGCGCGTACCGGCGTGGACCACCACGCCGGTGTCGACCATGTCCACCAGGGTCTCGTTGGGGCAGAGGGGCAGCTCCCCGCCGGTGCGCAGGGAACACTCGAGCTCGAGCCCGTCGCTGGCCTCGGTCCGGGTGCGGGCCGCCGCGCACTTGTCGGCGAAGTCTCGCTGCGAGGCCCGCAGGGCGTCGACGCCCCCGCGGACCCGCTCGAGCCGCTCGCGCACCTCGACCTCGCGGGGGACGGGGTCGCTGGCGAGGAAGCGCTCGACGGTCTCGCTCTCCACCAGGAACGCCGCCAGGGCGTCGACGGATCCCTCGAGGACCTCGTCCCCGGCGAGCTTCATGGCGTGGGCCAGGTCCTCGCCCTCGACCGAGACCTGGCGCGAGACCCGCTCGGTGTCCCCTTCGGCGGTGGCCACGTCCAGGATGACCTCGACCAGCGCGAGGACGTGGTCGGGATCGCCGGCCCCTTCGCGCTCGGCGGAGGACTCGAGCTGCAAGAAGAGTGCATGCGCGGCGCCCTCTTTCCGCGCGGTGGCCAGGACCTCGGCCAGGTCGGTGGGGAAGCGGCGCTCCACGTCGGGGATGGCCTCGAAGCCGTGCTCGCCCAGGAGTCGCGCGGTCAGCTCCTGGAGGGCCTCGCGGCACTCGTCGCTGCACCCCTCCACGTGCACCAGCACCCCGTTGGGCGCGGGGGGCATCCGGGTCAGGGACCAGGTGCCGGCGCCGATACCGCCCAGGACCAGGAGGGCGAAGGCGGCCCACGCGCCGCGTTTGTTCTTCAGCCGGACGTCTTGGAGCTGGCCCACGGGTTCCGTCACCATAGCCCCATCCGGCGAGCGCTGCCGCCTCCGTGCGGCTCGCCTTTCCTTGACCCGGTGCTAGGGACCTGAATAGGTTTTCACCCGGCCTCGACAGGAGACGAGGCCCGGGATGGAGAAAGGCACGACGCCATGAGCGGCCACAACAAATGGTCGACGATCAAGCATCGCAAGGGCGCCCAGGACAAGAAGCGTGGGCGCATCTTCACCAAGGTCATCAAGGAGATCACCATCGCGGCTCGGCTGGGCGGTGGCGATCCGGATGGGAACCCGCGGCTCCGGCGCGCCCTCGACGCGGCGCGCGCGGCCAACATGCCCAACGACACCCAGACCCGCGCCATCAAGAAGGGCACCGGTGAGCTGGAGGGGGTCCACTACGAGGACCTGATCTACGAAGGCGTCGGACCCGGCGGCACCCTCTTCATCATGGAGGTCATGACCGACAACCGGAACCGGACCGCGGCCGAGGTGCGCAAGCTCTTCGAGAAGGGCTCCGGCCAGCTCGGCGCCACCGGATCCGCCGCATGGGCCTTCGAGCAGAAGGGGATCATCAAGCTCCCCCTCGAAGCCGGCGAGGAGCTCGAGCTCTTCGAGAAGGCCGCCGGTGCGGGCGCCGAGGACCTGCGGGGCGAAGAGGAGGAGTGGGTGGTGACCACCGCCCGCGAGGACCTCGACGCGGTGTCCACGGCCCTCGAGGGCGACGGCCTGAAGGTCACCGAGGCGCGCCTCGAGTACATCCCCAACACCCCGAAAGAGGTGGAGGGCGACGACGCGCGGAAGCTGGTGAACCTCTTCGAGGCCCTCGAAGAGCACGACGACATCCAGACCGTCTTCGCCGACTTCGAGCTGAGCGAGGCCGCCCTGGCCGAGCTCGAGAGCGAGGACTGAGCGGTGCGCGTCCTCGGCGTCGACCCCGGCACCCAGCGGACCGGCTGGGGCGTCGTGGAACGGCGCCGTCGGCGCATCGTTCCCTTGGCGAGCGGGGTGATCCGCACCGGCAAGCGGCCCTTGCCGGCGCGGCTCAAGATCATCCACGACTCGCTGGTGACCGTCATCGGCGAGTGGTCGCCGGACCAGTTCGCGCTCGAGGACATCTTCATGGCCAAGCACGCCAACGCGGCGATGAAGCTGGGCCACGCGCGCGGCGCCGCGATGTTGGCGGCCGCGGGAGCCGAGCTCGCGGTGCACGAGTATCCGCCGGCCCTGGTGAAGCGCACCGTCGCCGGTCGCGGCGGCGCCGACAAGGTGCAGGTCGCCCGGATGGTCGCGGTGATCCTGGGTCTCGACGAGCTCCCGGGCCTCGACGCCACCGACGCCCTGGCCATCGCGATCACCCACTGTCAGGGCGTGGCCGCGCCTCAGTCCGGGGTGCGCGCGAAGAAGGGGGCGCCGCGCGGGATCGCCGCCCGAGCCGCGGCGGCGAAGGCGGCGGCGGCGGCGGCGGCGAAGGCCGGCGGCGGCAAGGCCGGATGAGCCGGCTGCCCACGCTCGCGGTCACCGGGACCAACGGCAAGACCACCACCACCCGGATGCTCGGCGCCATCGCGCGGTCGGCGGGCCGGGTGCCGGCGGTGGTGACCACCGTGGGCGTCCGCGTGGGCGACGAGGAGCGCGGCGAGATCGCGCCGACGATGGAGGCCTTCCGGGCCTTCGTGGACGGCGCGGCGGACGACGGCGCCGACCTCCTCTGTCTGGAGGTCACCTCCCGTTCGCTCGCCGGCGGCTTCGCCCGTCGGTGGCCGCCCGACCACGCCGCGCTGACCAGCTTCTCGCGGGATCACCTGGATCGCCACGGCAGCCTCGAGGCCTACCTCGCCGCCAAGGCCCAGCTCTTCCTCGCGCTGAAGCCCGGGGCGACGGCGGTGCTCCCGGCGGCCAGTGAAGCGACCGAGCTCCTGGCCAATGTCCTGCCGGAAGGCGTGCGGCCCGTCCGCTTCACGCTCGGTGACGAAGAGGCGGAGCTCCGGGGAACGGTGGAAGAGGTCGACGCGACCGGGACCCGGATCCGCCTCGAGGGATGGCTCACGGGCACCGTGCTGCTCCGCATGCACGGCGCGGCCTTCGCCGAAGACGCGCTCGCTGCGGCGGCGTTGGCTCGGGCGGCCGGGTTCGGCGCCGAGGCGATCCTCGCGGGGCTCGCGGCGTTCGAGGGGGTGCCCGGTCGCTTCGAGATCGTGGGCCAGGACCCCATCGTGGCGGTGGATTTCGCCCATACGCCCGACGCGCTGCGCGTGTCCCTGAGGACCGCGCGGGCCTTGGCGGGCGAGGGCTCGGTCTGGGTCGTCTTCGGCTGCGGCGGAGACCGAGATCGCGGAAAGCGGCCCGAAATGGCACGTGTGTGCTGCGAAGGTGCCGATCATGTCGTCCTGACCACCGACAACCCCCGCAAAGAGGATCCCGCGGCCATCGCCGCCGATGTGCGCGCCGGCCGGGTCGATGGGCCGACCTGGACGGAGACCCCCGATCGGGACGAGGCCATCGCCGCAACGATCGGCGGCGCGAGGCCGTCAGACGTGGTACTCGTCGCCGGAAAGGGTCACGAGACCCACCAGATCGAGGGAGCGTCAGCGCGCCCCTTCGATGACCGAGCAGTAGCCCGCCGCGCCCATGCGCGACGGGTGTCGTGAGCCTGGCTCACACGAAAGGGAGATATTCGAAATGATGCTTCGCAAGGACCGTTTTCTCGCCGCCATGTTCGCTCTCAGCCTGGGCGCCTGCGGCGGCGACGCCGAGGTGGAAGAGGCCGAGGTCGAGACCACCGAGGGTGACGAAGACCCGATGATGGACACCACCACGGACGACACCATGGTCGACGACACCACCATGGATGACGGCATGGACGACACCATGGACGACGGCATGGACGACGGCGTCGAGGAGGGCCCGCTCCCCGAGTGAGCCGGCCGTGATCTCTTTCTCGCGCGCATTGGCTCCGACCCTGGGGCTCGTCCTCCTGGTCGCGACGCCGGCGCGTGCGGATGAGGTCACCGTTTGGAGAGACGGCGAGGCGGTCTCGGCCCTGGACATCGACCAGGTCCCCGAGAACGACCTCGCCGTTCTCGATCTGGGCGAGGGGTGGGTCCCGCCCATCTTCGCGCCCCACGAATCGTTCGTTCCCACCTTCGTCGCGCTGGCCCAGGGGCGCTTCGACGACGTCGAGGACGAGGACCTCGCCCGCCGGGCGCGCCTCGACCGCTATCTGGAGAGCTACGGCATCCCGCCCACCCTCGGTGTGCTCCGGGACCGGCTCCGGGACCGGCTCGGTCAGCCCTGCCGGGCGGACCTGGAGGCCATCGCCGCCTTCGGCGGCAGCGACGTGGACGAAGACGACGTCTCGGCCTGGGAGGGCGCCGCCGTGCCCCGGGCGGAGCAGTTCGTGCAGCAGCTCCTGGTTCGCGAAGACGCCTTCGGGGTCGCCGACCTGCGGCAGGTCCACCTGACCCCCTACGAGCGCGCCTGGCTCGGTCGCGCGCTCCCGCTGACGGTCTGGCGCCAAGGGTTGGCCGCGGTCCGCGAGCGTCTCGCCTGCGAGGGCATCATCCGCGGGCGCATCGAGGGCCACGACTTCGATCCCCGCACCCGGGCCGCGCTGGCGAGCTTCGAGCGGCGGCACCGGATCTACGCGCGGGGCCGCATGAGCGGCGAGACCCTGGCGGCGCTGCGGCTCTCGCCGAGCGAGCTGGCCCGCCGCGACGTGCTCCGGGCGCTCACCGAGCGCGCCCGCCTCGACTGGGGGATCCTGGCCGACGGCACCGCCGCGCCGGACCGGCTGGGACCGATCCGCGAGGGCCTGGTGCGCGCGTTCGGGCTGCAGACCCCGGAGTCGACCCTGGCGTGGCTGGAGAGCCTCCCGCTCGACGACCTCGCGCCCCACCGGGTCGCGGTCCAGGCGCCGACGCCCGCGCCGCACGAGGTCGGGGTCCTGGAGCTCCGGGTGGAGATCGACCGGGGCGACCAGAACTACGACCCACCCGAGGAGGCCCGCGCGGTCCGCGTGGAGCGGCGTCCGACCCTGACGCTCTTCGCGCTGCTCGGCGAGGAGTGGGTGCCGCTGGTGAAGTGGCCCACGACCGTCGGCGGCTGGCGTCTCGAGCGCGAGCGCGGTCGGGACGTGTGGAAGTACAAGGAGTCCCCGGCGGGTCCCGGGGTCTGGCAGCAGATCCACGCCGCCCCGGTCTGGCTCCCGCCGGCCAGCACGCCGGACGCCGACCTGCTCCTCGAGCGTCACGTCGAAGAGACCGGTGAGATCACCACCGAGCTGAAGCGGACCCTCCTGGGCCCGGGCTACGCGTCCGCCTTCGGCCTGGCCTCGGCGATCCACCGCCCGCTTCTACCCAACGGGCAGCTCGGCGAGGACGAGGGGATCCGCACCCACGGGTCCGTCGACTACACCAGCGTCTGGCGCCGCGCGTCGCACGGCTGCCATCGGCTCCAGAACCATCGCGCGGTGGCGCTCCTCTCGTTCATCCTGAAGCACCGGAACCACCGCCGCGCGGGGGCCCGGGCGCTGCGCTACGAGCGCACGGTGCGGGTCGGCGAGACCTCCCTGACCCTCGAGGTGCCGCGCTCGGGCTACGTCTATGTCCTCGATCCCCCGGTGCCTTTCGAGGTCTTGCCCGGCCGAGTCGTCGGTCGCGTGCAACGCCCGCCGCGTCAGTCCGTTCCAACGAACTGACCATGGCGCTCGATTGGGCCACCATCACCGCACTCTCCGCCCTGGCCATGGCCATGGCGGTCACCGCCCACGTCCTCTGGACCCGGGACGAGCCCCGGGGCGCCTTCGGGTGGATCGGTCTCGCGTGGCTCGCGCCCCTGGTCGGCGCGACGCTCTACGTGATCTTCGGGATCAACCGGATCCGTCGCCGCGGACGGGCGATCCGCGCGGTGCGGCGCCTGAAGCGCGAGGCCACCCACGACGCCGTGCCGCCCGAGGTCGTCACCTCGCGGTTCCCGGCGGCCCCCCAGCTCGCCACCATCGCCCAGGCGGTGGGCACGGTGACCCAGCGGCCGCTGGTCGACGGCAACGGCGCGATCATGCTCGTCGACGGCGACGAGGCCTACCCCGCCATGCTCGCCGCCATCGAGGGGGCCGAGAAGGCCGTCCTCATGCAGTCCTACATCTTCGAGCTCGACGGGCCGGGCCAGGCCTTCGTCGACGCGCTCTCCGCGGCGGTGAAGCGCGGGGTCGAGGTGCGGGTGCTGGTGGACGCCGCTGGGGTCCGCTACGGCTTCCCGCCCATCGACCGGGTGCTCCGCCGGCACGGGGTCCAGGCGGAGCGATTCCTCCCGGCGTTCCCGCCGTGGAAGATGCCCTACCTGAACCTGCGCAATCACCGGAAGCTCCTGGTGGTCGACGGCGCCATCGGGTTCACCGGGGGCCTGAACGTGCGCCCGGACCACGTGCTCGCGGACGAGCCCGAGGACCCCACCCACGACACCCACTTCCGCTTCACCGGGCCGGTGGTGGCTCAGCTCGGCCAGGTCTTCGCGGAGGACTGGAGCTTCGTCTCCGGCGAGCACCTCGAGCAGGCGAAGTTCTTTCCCGCCGCCGAGGCCGCGGGCGACGTGATCGCGCGAGTCGTGGCCGATGGGCCCGACGAGGACTTCGACAAGGGGCGCTGGACGATGCTCTCCGCGCTGGCCTCGGCCCGCGAGCGGATCACCGTGGTGACGCCCTACTTCCTGCCCGACGATCCGCTCCTGGCGGCGCTGGCGGTGGCGGCGAAGCGCGGGATCCAGGTGGACCTGGTGCTGCCGTCCCGGAGCAACCTGCGCATCGTCGGTTGGGCGATGGACCACTTCCTCTACAACGCGCACCTGGACGAGGTGGACGTCTGGCTCACCCAGCCGCCCTTCGACCACTCGAAGCTGCTCATCATCGATGGCTGCTGGTCCTTCGTGGGCAGCATCAACTGGGACGCGCGCAGCCTGCGGCTGAACTTCGAGATGAACGTCGAGGTCTACGACGAGGCCCTGGCCAGCGCGCTCGAGGAGCTGGTGGCCAAGCGCAAGGCCGACGCCATCCGCTACGTCCGCGAGAGCCAGGGCGGCTGGCCCAGGCTGCGCAACAGCCTGGCCAACCTCTTCCGCCTCTACCTCTGAGCGCTCAGGCCACCGACCCGGCTTCCGGGTTCATCGGGCGCCGGCGGGGGAGGGTCACGGTGAAGGTGGTGGCGGCGGTGTCGGACTCGGCGTGGACCTCGCCGCCGTGGGCCTGGACGATGGCCATCACGATATAGAGCCCGAGGCCCAGGCCCTTGCGGTCGTTCTTCTCGCGACCGGCGCGCTCAAAGGGCCGGAAGAGGCGCGTCAGCGACTCCGGAGGGATCGGCGGGCCGGCGTTGGACACCCGCAGGGCGACCGTGTCGTCGCCGGCGTCGGCGCGCACGGTGATCGGCTGCGAGGGGTCCCCGTAGCGGATGGCGTTGCCGACCAGGTTGGTGATCACCTGGGTCAGCGCCGTGGCGTCGTACTGCCCGCTCCCGTCTCCCTGGCACACGACCTCGATCTCCCGCTTCGTGTGGGAGATGCGCACGTCCTCGACGACGGTGGAGACCAGCTCGCAGAGGTCGAGGTCCTCGGCCTGCAGTGGGTACCCCTGGGCGTGCCGCACCCGCGCCAGGTCCAGGAGCTGCTCGATGATCCGGCTCATCCGGTTCGCGCTCCGCTGAACGGTGGTCAGGCACTTCTTGCCGTCGTCGGAGAGTCGGTCGGCGTCGAGCATCTGGGTCGCGAACACGATGGAGTTCAGCGGCGACCGCAGATCGTGAGCGACCATGTCGATCAGCCGCTCCTCGAAGGCGTGGCGTTCGGCGAGCTGGGCGCGGAGCGACGCTTTGATGAGCGCGTTGGAGACCACCCGGAGCAGGTAGCTCTGGGTGAGCTCGTCCTTCTGGACGAAGTCGTCGATGCCCTGGGCGAGGAACGCCCGCGCGTCGCCGCCGGATCCGGTGAGCACGACCACGGCCGCATCTCGGTGCCCCGCGTCGCGGAGCTCGGACAGGAGGTTCACGCCGGACATCTCGCCCATGTGGTTGTCGACCACGAAGACGTCGGGGCGGACCTCGGCGGCGATGCGCAGCGCCTCGGCGCCGGACGAGGCCTCGTGGATCTCGTACTCGGTCAGCGGGGCCCGGCGCAGGTAGCGCACGACGACCTGACGGTCGTCGAAGCTGTCGTCGACCACCAGGACTCGGGGCTTCGCGGTCACGGGAGATCCCCGGGGGGCTCGTCGGCCTTGGTGAGCCAGTAGGCGAGGATCTCGTTGAGGTCCGCGCGCATCTCGCGGAAGTCGCGGGGCTTGGTGTGGAAGGCGTTGGCGTAGTTGGAGTAACAGAACTCCACGTCGGTCGGGCTGTCCGAGGTGGTGTAGACGACGACCCGGAGGCGCTTGGAGTCGGAGCCCTCGGCCTTGATCTCCTGGAGCAGCGCGCGGCCGTCGATGCCGGGCATGTTGAGGTCCAGGAAGACCAGGACTGGCCACTGGCTCGAGGCGTGGTCGGCGGAGCCGAGGTACTTGCGGGCCTCGAAGCCGTCGCGGGCGCGGACGAGCGCGATGGGGACCGGCGAGCGCGAACAGGCGCGCTCGAAGGCGTAGAAGTCGTCGTCGGAGTCCTCGACGACCAAGACGGTGGGGTTCGCGGTGCGGGTCACGGGGTGGGGAACTCCGGAAGGCTGAAGTAGAAGGTCGACCCCTCGCCGGGCGCCGACTCGAGCCAGACCTCGCCGCCCATCCGCTCGACCGCGCGACGCACGATGGGGAGTCCGGCGCCGCTCCCCTCGCCATAGCGATCGTTGGGGTGCAGGCGGTGGAACATGCGGAAGACCGAGCCGATGCTCTCGGGGCCGATGCCGATGCCGCGGTCGCGGACGAAGATCACCCGGTCATCGGGGTCGACGGCGGCGGGGCGGCTGGGCACCTGGCCCGCGGTGGTCGCGCCGATCGAGACGTGGGGCGCGCCCTCGCTGTACTTGAGGGCGTTGGAGACGAGGTTGGTGAAGACGGTGACCAGGCCGGTGTCCCAGCCGACGATGCTCGGGAGCTCGTCGACCTCGATGGTGGCCTTGGTCGCGGCGATGCGCTCGGCGAGGTCGCTCAGGGTCTGCGCGACGACCTGGTTCAGATCGAGCTCGACGGGCCGCAGGCGGGCCCGGCCGAGGCGGCTGAGGACCAACATGCCGTCGATGAGGGTGTACATGCGCGCGATGAGCTTCTCGATGCGGTCGAGGTGTCGCACGCTCGCTTCGTCGAGGCCCTCGTTGTCTTCGCGGAGGAAGAGCGCGTAGTTGCTGATGGCCCGCAGTGGCTCCCGGAGATCGTGGGAGGCCATGGTGCTGAAGCTCTCGAGATCCTTGGTGCGGGTCTCCAGATCCGCGCCGATGGCCGCCAGCCGCTCGCGCTCGCGGTAGACCACGTCGGCCAGCGCGACCCGCAGCCGTTCGGCCGTGCGCTGGTCCGCGGGGTGCCAGGGGAGCGCGCGGTCCTCGACCTCTTCGACCCAGAGCTCGAAGGACTTGCGCGGCGTCAGCCGGTCTCCGAGGGGTCCGACGGTCACCGTCTTGGTGGGGTCGCCGCTCCAGTGCACTTCACGGTGCTGTGCCGATCGGAACCACATGAGCCAGGTGTTCTTGGGGTACGTGCAGGGGACTGCCAAGAGACCCGCATGGGGGACTCCCTCGATGGGGGCCAGGTCTTCGGCGAGGTGGTCGGACGCGAAGACCTCGCCCATCCGCGGCGCGAGCGCCGCCAGGAGCGCGTCGCGGGTGGTGGGGGCGATGCCCGCGGGGAGCAGGGCGTCCGGGGCCGTCGGTGAGCAGACCCCGAAGGTGCTGCCGTCGAAGAGCTGGGCGAGCTCGGCCTGCGAGGCCGCCACTCCATCGAAGAAGTCGTCGTGGGAGGCCAGGGTCCGCGACACCTCGGAGAGGTGCTCGGCGGCTTCTTCGTCCGCGGCCATGCGCTCCCGGCGGAGGAGCCCGTCGAGCACGAACGAGGCGCCCAGGGTCAGGGTCTCGCAGGCGGCGCGGCCGCTCGCGCCCACCATCAGCGGCGCGTAGTGGTGGCAGGCCACGAGGCCCCAGAGCCGGTCCTCGCCCGGGCGGACCAACGCCAGCGAGAGGGTGGCCCGGACCCCCATGTTGGCCAGGTACTCCAGGTGGATCGGCGACACCGCCCGGCTGAAGGTGTGACTCATGTCGGTCGGCTCGGCGACCTCGCCGCGCATCGGCACCGGCGGCGCGGCGCGGTCCGCCAGGAGCCGGGTCCGGTTGAGCACGAAGAGCCGGCGGGCCTGGGCCGGGATGTCCGAGGCCGGGTAGTGCAGACCGAAGAAGGGCTCCAGGTCGTCGCGCTTCGATTCGGCGAAGACCCACCCGCTTCCGTCGTCGGCGAAGCGATAGACCATGACGCGGTCGTGGCCGGTGACCGTCCGGACCCACTGGGCCAGGCGCTCGCCGAAGCCCTCGATGTCGTTCGCGTCGCCGAGGACCCGGAGCGCGTCGTTGATCGTCGGGAGGCCGATGACGCCGTGGCTCGCCTCGAGCTCTACCAGCAGGCGACCCTGGTGCTCGTGCACCGTCACGTCCGCGGTGACGCCGGGTTTCAGCTCGCCGCTGAAGACCAGGCGCGGTTGGTCCACCAGGCCGCCCGCGTCGAGCGCGCGCTCCAGCGCGGCGCGCGCCGGCTCGGGGAACGCCTCGCCCAGGGATCGGCCGAGGGGGGACTCGTCCGCCAGCCAGTCGGCGAGGTTCGCCGAGTGCTGGACGATCCGTCGTGATGCGCGGTCCGCCACCACCATCGCGGCGAAGGACTGCACCGCCCCAGGGATGTGGATGGGTTCTCGCGCACAAGTATCGAGGTCGACAGCGTCCGGCATGTTCCGGTCTCCGCATTCGGGGACGCTCACGGCGCCCCAAGCCAAGGCCCGAGGTATCGCAAGAAACGAAGCCCGTTGCAACGAGGGTCGACCCCTTTGACACTGTTCGGATGACGAGTAGTGTCGGCGCGTGATCGGTAGGCTGACGGGCACGGTGGTGGATCAGGGCCTCGACGGGACCGTGCTCCTCGAGGTCAACGGCGTGGGCTACGAGGTCCTCCTCCCCATGGGGACCCTGGGGCGCCTCGGCGCGAGCGAGGGGCCGATCAGCGTCCACGTGCACACCCATGCGCGCGAGGACGCGCTGCTGCTCTACGGGTTCGAGAGCGCCGACGACAAGGCGGCCTTCCGCTCGCTCCTCGGGGTGTCCAACGTCGGACCCAAGAGCGCCTTGGCGATCCTGGGATCGCTGGACGCGCCGGCGCTCCACCGCGCGGTGGAGACCGACGATCGCGGCGCCCTGAAGGGCATCCCCGGCGTCGGCAAGAAGACCATCGAGCGCATCCTCCTGGACCTCAAGGGCAAGATCGTCCTGCGCGGCTCGATGGAGCTCGGCGTGGCCACCGCGGCTCCGCGGCGTTCGGCGTCCACCATGGGCGGCGTCGCCGGTCAGGTGGTGGGGCTCCTGACCGCGATGGGCTACAAGCGGCCCGAGGCCGAGCAGGCGGTCGGCGCCCTGAAGACCGAGGACAAGACCACCGAGGAGCTCCTCCGCGAGGCCCTCCGCTCCATGGGCTGACCGAGAGCCGAACACCGATGACCAACGAGACCACGCGCTACGACACGACGCTCTCGCCGGAGCCGACGGACGAGGAGGCGCACTACGAGATCTCGCTGCGGCCGAAGAGCTTCGAGGACTTCGTCGGCCAGGAGAAGCTCAAGGACAACCTGCGGGTCATGGTCGAGGCCGCGGCCAAGCGCGGGGACCCGGTGGACCACGTGCTCTTCTGTGGCCCGCCCGGTCTCGGCAAGACCACCCTGGCGCACATCCTCGCCGAGGAGCGCGGGGTGGAGCTGCACTCCCATTCGGCGCCGGCGCTGGAGCACAAGGGGCAGCTGGGCACCTTGCTGACCAAGGTCGAACCCAACGACATCATCTTCATCGACGAGATCCACCGGCTCTCGCCGGCCATCGAGGAGTACCTCTACACCGCCGTCGAGGACTTCCAGATCGAGATCGTCCAGGGCGACGGGCCCTATGCCCAGAGCTTCACCCTGCCGCTGCAGCCCTTCACGCTGGTCGCGGCGACCACCCGCACCGGGCTGCTCACCAACCCGATGCGCACCCGCTTCGGCTACATGGCGCGCCTCGACTACTACGCGCCGGAAGAGTTGGCCCAGGTGGTCACCCGGAGCGCGCGCCTGCTCGACCTGGAGACCGCGCCCGAGGCGGCCATCGAGGTGGCCCGGCGCGCCCGGGGCACGCCGCGGATCGCCAACCGGCTGCTGCGCCGGGCCCGGGACTTCGCCCAGGTCCGCGGCAACGGCAAGCTCGATCTGGCGACGGCCCAGGAGGCCCTGGAGCGGCTCGACGTGGACGAGGCGGGGCTCGACGAGATGGACCGCCGCTACCTGCGCATCCTCATCGAGCACTACGACGGCGGACCCACCGGCGTGGAGACCCTGGCGGCCGCGCTCAGCGAGCCCCGGGACACCCTGGAAGACGTGTACGAGCCCTTCCTGTTGCAGCAGGGGTTCATCGCGCGCACCCCGCGCGGCCGCACGGTGACCCGCCGGGCCTACGAGCACCTCAAGCTCCGGACTCCCAAGCGGCTGCGGCGCCTCGTCGACGACGAGGACGATCAGGGTCATCTCTTCTGACCATGCCCACCACGATCCGACCGCTGCCCTTCGTGCTCGCGCTGGGGGCCCTCGTCACCGGCTGCGCGTTCCTCTACGTCGCCGTGTCGGTGGCCTTCACCGGGACCGGCGCCACCATCCCCACCGGCGCGGGCGTGGTGGAGGGCACCCTGGCCGAGGGCCGCTCGGTGCGCGTCCCCGCCGGCGCGCCCATCCAGTGGGGCGACATCATCGTCACCGACCCCAACGCCTCCCGGGCCATCGACCATCACTGGTCTTCCCCCGTCGGCGAGCCGGAGGTGGTCGTCCACACGGCGAGCGGCGACGAGTCCCTGACCTTGCCCCACGCCCGCGACTGGAAGGGCATGGTCCAGGAGGAGACCCTCCAGGTGGACGCCCTCGACGGGATCCCCTTCGTGCAGGACCACCCCGAGATCCTCGAGCGGCAGGGGCCGCCCTATCTGCTGGTGGTCCGCGGTCTCCGCGCCGGGGACCCGGTGATCGCGCGGGTGAGCGGCGACGAGGTCGTCGAGCTGCACGTCGGTGACCGCGCCGGCCTCGAGGCGCACCTGGCGCAGCGCGAGGGCATGCGTTGGCCCATGGTCATCCTGATGGCGATCATGGGCCTCACCGCGTTGGCGTTGGCCTTCGCCGCCTTCCGCAAGGCCCGCGCGCCCGAGGTCCAGCGCGCAGAGAGCGCCGCGAGCGAGGCGTGAGTCGCGCGCCCGGCCGGCGCCGGCTCGTTCTCACGATGCTGGTCCTGGCGGGCGTCCTCGCGCTCGCGTCCTTCGCCGCGCTCCGGGTGGGCTCGGTGGAGGCCGAAGGCGAAGTCGCCGCGCACATCCTCTCGCTCCGCGGCGCCCGGTTGGTCGCCGGCTTCCTCGCCGGCGCGGCCCTCGCGGTCAGCGGCGTGATGGTCCAGGGGCTCTTCCGGAACCCGCTGGCCAGCCCCTCGATCCTGGGCACCACGGCGGGGGCCAGCCTGGGCGGCCAGCTCGCGCTCCTCCTGGCGCAGCTCGCCGGCTTCGGGGTCTCGCACCCCGAGCTCCTGGTCCCCTTCGGGTGCCTCGCCGGCGCGCTGCTCTCCCTGGCGGTGCTCCTGGTCTTCGTCCGTCGCGCGTCGGACCGACTCACCCTCCTCCTGGTGGGCTTCGTGCTCGGCTCGCTCTTCCTCAGTCTGGGCGGGCTGGTCACCAGCGTGGCCCAGGAGCGGTGGGAGCTCGGGCGCGCGGTGGTCGCCTTCGCCCTGGGATCCCTCGGCGGCGTGGGGACCCGGCAGGTGCTCTTCGCCGCGCCCCTGGTGCTCGGCGGCTTCGTCGCCGCGCTCCTCTGGGCCCGGCCGCTGGACCTCCTGCTCAGCGGCGAAGCCGAGGCGCGGAGCCTGGGCGTGGACGTCCACCGGGTCCGGCGCTGGGTGGTGGTCTGGGTGAGCCTCCTGGTGGCGGCGTCGGTCTCCATGAGCGGGTCCATCGCCTTCGTGGGCCTGGTCGCGCCGCACGCGCTGCGCCCCTTCGTGGGCGAGCTCCATCGCCGGCTCCTCCCCGCCGCCGCGCTCGCCGGCGGGGCCTTCGTGGTGCTCTGCGACGTGGCCGCGCGCGCGCTGCCCTCCCGCGGCGAGGTCCCCCTGGGCGTGGTCACCGGGCTGGTCGGCGCGCCCCTCTTCCTCTTCCTGCTCTTCCGGGGGCGCCGCGAGGCCGTCGGTGAGTGACCCGTTGATCCATGCCCGCGGCCTCACCGTACGTCGCGGAGCCCGCGAGGTGCTGCGCGCGGTCGAC
The DNA here is from genome assembly GCA_002320815.1 of Myxococcales bacterium UBA1660. Classification (GTDB taxonomy): domain Bacteria; phylum Myxococcota_A; class Polyangia; order Polyangiales; family Houyiibacteriaceae; genus UBA1660. The sequence continues at coordinate 42,764 of DCLA01000030.1, read as the reverse complement.
CTCGAGGTCCGCCCCGGCGAGGTCCTGGGCATCCTGGGACCCAACGGCGCGGGCAAGAGCACCCTGCTCCGGGCTCTGCTCGGGTTGGTGCCCGCTACCGGCGAGCTGCGCGTCGACGGGCGGCCCAGCGCGCGACTCTCGGCCCGGGAGCGCGCCGGCCTGCTGGCCTACGTGCCCCAGCGCTCCCACCTGCAGGCGGGCCTCGCCGTGCGGGAGGTCGTGGGCCAGGGCCGCTACGCCGCCGGCGGCCACGCCGACGACGCGGTGACCACCGCCGCCCTCGCGCGGCTGGGCCTCGAGGGGCTCCAGGAGCGCGCGTTCCCCACGCTCTCGGTGGGCGAGCAGCAGCGAGCCCTCATCGCCCGCGCGCTGGCCACCGGTGCCCGCGCGCTCCTCCTCGACGAGCCCACGGCGGCCCTCGATGTGCGGCGGGCGCTGGAGACCTTCGCGCTCCTCCGGGAGCTCGCCGACGAGGGGCGCGCGGTGGTCGTGGTGGTGCACGGCCTGGACGAAGCGCGCCGCGTGGCCGACCGCCTGATCCTGCTCCGCGAGGGCGCGGTGGCCGCGACGGGGTCGCCCCGAGAGGTGGTGGCCGCGGACCCGATCCGCGAGGTCTACGGGGTCGAGCTCGTCGAAGGCGGCGCGCTCGGCTTCCGCCTCAGCGAGGACTGACGCCCACGCGGTCGGTGAACACCTCGAGGGAGCCGTCCTCGATGGCCCCCACGTAGACGACGGTCAGCGTCCCGGGCCGTGGCTCGAGGTCGACATGGGCCAGATCCAGCGGGCTGCCCTCGAAGCTCAGGGTCAGCCGCCCCGACGCGCGCTCCACCCGCACCGCCTCGCCCATGGCTCCGTAGGGCACCGCGGGGAGCTCGATGGTCTCGGAGTCGAGCGCGAGGGTGCCGCGGACTGGCTGGGCCCCGGGGGCCCCATGGACCAGGCGGACCTCGCCCGCCTCGTCGGCGTCGGGGGGCCGGAGCGGCACCATGCGGTGGGCGAGCTGGAAGCCGGCCACGAAGGGCTCGTCGATGCCGCCCAGGAGATCCTTCGCCTCGGCGGTCCAGCTCACGTGGGTGGGCTCGTCGGCCACGCCGTAGAGGGCCAGCGCGTACTCTGCGCCGGGACCGAAGCCGTACTCGAAGCGCGAGAGGACGGGGCCGTCTTCGGTGGCGCTCACGCGGATCTCGTGGATTCCCGGAACGAGCTCCAGCGCGTCGCTCACCGTGCCGCGGGTCACGGTGAGGTCGTCGCAGGAGTCGGCGTCTTCGGGACAGACCTGCACGTGGAGCGCGCCGGGGCCCTGCGCCAGGGCGACCAGCCGGAGCCCGGAGTGTTCGGGCTCGGACGTGGCACAGCCGGCGAGGAGCAGGAGGAGCAGCGCGACCCTCACGAGCCCTTCTCCTCGTCGGTGTCCGCGTCGCTCGCGTCGCCGTCGCCGTCCTCGCGGTCTTTCGAGCCCTCGGTCCGGACCCGCTTCAGGACCAGCGGTCGCCCGAGGAAGACCAAGGCCGCCAGCACCAGGAGGATCGCCAGCGGGATCGGCGCGGTGACCGCCAGCCGCGCGAGGAGCACCACGCCGATGATCCCGCCCAGGACCGCGCCGACGATGGGGATGGCTCGCTGCCGGCGCATCTCGCGGGCGCAGACCACGTTGACCACCACGAAGGTGGCCAGGAAGACCAGGCTCGCCGCCTCCACCAGCGAGCTCAGCGAACCGATGAGGGCCATCGCCGTGGCCAGGATCCCGATGAGGACCACCGGCCGGTCGGGCACGCCTTGGCCGTTCTCGTGGTCGAACCAGGCGGCGAGCTCTCCGTCACGCGCGACCCGCGCCGCCAGCTTGGCGGTGGAGAAGAGGGTGGAGTTGATGGCCGCCGCGGTGGCGAAGCCGGCGGCGATGGTCATCACCACCAGTCCCGCCGTGCCCGCCGCCTCTTCGGCGGCGATGCTCAGGGCGATCTGCTTCCGATCGACCACCGTCAGGGCGCCGGCGAGCATGGTCCCGCCGAGGGTGACCGCGATGTAGACCAGCACCACGAAGATCGCCGACGAGGCCAGGATGGGCGTGAACACCCGCTTCGCGTCGCGGATCTCGTCGTACTCGTAGGTGAGGAGCTGGAAGCCCTCATAGCTCACGAAGATGGCCGCGGCGCCCACCAGCGCGCCGCTCGGCGGCCGCGGCTCGATCCCCGCGGTCAGGGCCGGCGTGCTCCATTCGCTCATGCCCCAGATCGCCAGGACCAGGAGCACCAGGAGGTTCACCGAGACGATGACCACCTCGACGGAGGTCATCTTGCCCAGCCCGGCCAGGTTCAGCCCGATGAGCAGGATCCCCGCGCCGGCGCCGAGGCCCCGGATCAGCATCTCCCCGCCCCCGAAGGCATAGGCCACGTAGTGCCCGAACGCGTAGACGTAGACGCTGATGGTCAGCGTGTAGCCGATCATCAGCAGCCAGCTCAGGCTGCCGGCGAGGCTCCGGCGGTCCATCTCCTCGAGGAACTCGAAGGCCCCGCCGGACTTGCCGAAGTGGGACGAGAGCCGCCCATAGCTGAAGGCGCTGATCACCGCGACGACGCCGGCGAGCAGGAAGCTCGCCCAGGCCCACTGGCCGGCCACCGCGATGACCACCCCGAGGGCGATGTAGATGCCGCCACCGACCATTCCGCCAGCGGACAGGGCCCAGACGCGTACCGGGCCGAGCTTCCCATCGGACGCCATCACGACGTTCATGGGGAGCCCGGCCCGGTCGTCAACGCTGGCGAGTCAGCGGACGCCGTAGGCGGTCACGGCGCGCGGCGGGAGGATCGCGTCGACCTCCAGCTCGCCGTCGCGGGTCACCTCGTCGGCGGTGACCGTGAAGCGCCAGACCGCGGCCTCGTCGGTGGAGGCGTCGGGGATCAGCAGGTGGCCACCGTGGAAGGCGCCGCTGCCGATGGCGTAGGTCTCGGTGGCCTCGCCGATGAGGGTCTGGGTCCCGGCGTCGAAGTCGGTGAGCACGAGTTGGTCGCCGGAGACGCCCCACTCGCCCCAGACCACGCCGACGACGCGGTCGCGGTCGAGGGCCACGATGCCGTTCACCGCGGAGACCCCTTCGCCGGTGGTGCCCCAGACGAGGTCGGTGGCGATGACGCCGCCGTCGTCGACGGTCACGCGCACCAGGCCGGAGCTGGCGCGCTCGGTCGCGGTGTCGCCGAAGTAGGCGTCCGAGTAGCCGCCACAGGCCACGATGGCTTCGCCGGTCACGCCGGGGATGGCGATGACGGTGCCGCAGTTGGCCATGGCGTCCAGGGTGTGGAGCTCGGCGGTGCCAGCCGCCACGTCGACCAGCGCGACCGCGCCGGGCAGGTGACCGCGCACCTCGCCGAAGAGGTCGGCGGGGATGCGGCCCAGGCCGACCAGGAGGAACCCGTCGCGAACCTCGACCACGCTGCCGGGGCGCGCGGCCACGACGACGTCGGCGGGGTCGCCCTGGGCGTCGAGGCCGGAGACGGTGCCGCCGAAGACCGAGAGGTCCACCCGCGAGTCCCCGCGCACCATCGCGTCGGCGTCGAAGGCGAGGAGATCGGAGCCGCGGTCGAGCTCGTCGGCGGCGTCGAGGTGGGGCTCGTAGCGGGAGACCCAGGCGTCCGGCCCGAGGAGCGAGAAGTAGGCGTCCTGGGGGTTGGCGTAGTTCGCGTCGGTGCCCACCCGGACCTGGCCGACGAGCCCGCCGTCGGTGCAGAAACGGGTGATGGCGTCGTTGCCGCGATCGACCAGGGCGACGCCGCCGAAGGGCATCGTCGAGGGGAAGACCACGTCGCCGCTGAGGGCGGCGACGAGCCCGGCGGACGCGGTCGACGAGTCGACCCAGCGCGCGTTGGTGACCGCGGCGGCCTCGACGTCCACCACGCCGATGGCGGTGCTGGAGTAGTCGCTGGAGAGCACCAGGAAGCCGGTGCCGTCGATGGCATCCACGACCCCCGGGGTGCCGGTGCACGAGCCCACCGGGCCGCCGTCGGGCTCGGTGGTGTCCGCGTCCATCTCGACGGCGGCGTCGTCGGTCATGGCGAGGTCCGGGCCCGGACCTCCATCGGGAGCGGGCGTGGTGTCGCCCGCATCGTCGCCACAGGCGATGGCGAGCAAGAGGAGACACGAGAGAGCACGGGTCATCGGTCGAAGTCCTTTCGGTACTGCAAGAGGGCCGCCACCCGGCGGCCCGGCAGCGGGTAGCCCAGGAAGTCCTGGCCCCGCTGGTCGAAGAGGTCGCGCACGCTGAGCGCGCAGGAGAAGCCGGCGCCGAGCTCGGCTCCGGCGCCCACCTCGACCCAGTGCCGGCCCTCGATCGCGACGAGGTTGGCGGGGTCGTGGAAGTAGGCGCCGCGGTGGGTCCAGGCGACCCACAGGCTCAGGTCGACGAAGGGACCCACCCGGCGGGTGTGGCCCGTGAGCCGGAGGCCACCGCGCCACCGCGGCCGCCAGGGCAGGTCGAGGTCGCGGTCGTCGCGGGCCCGCAGGTACGTGAGCGAGCCGACCACGTCCAGGTGCCGCGTGGCGGCGCCGCGAGCGCCGAGCTCGACGCCGCGGACCCGCGCGCCGTCGATGTTCTCGGCACGGGCGGTCTGCTGACTCACCGTGCGGTAGCGGATGAGGTCCTCGGTCTTCAGATCGAAGTAGCGCGCCTCGAGGAGGCCTCGGAGCGGGCCCTGGAGCAGCCGCGCGACCACGCCGCCGTCGGCGTGGCGGCCGGTCTCCGGGGTCAGGTCGGGATTCGCGAGGAGCGCGCCGCGATCCCCGAAGAGCTCCAGCGTGGTGGGGAAGCGAACGCCCCGGGCCACCGAACCCACGAAGGCCAGCCACGGCACCGGCGCGACCAGGGCGCCGACCCGCGCGGTCGGCCGGGTGAGGGTGCGCTCGTCGGTCTGTTCGCGGAGGTGGGGATCGAGGCTCTCGATGTGGGTGCGCGCGTGCTCGACCCGGACCGACGGCCGGAGCGCGAAGCGCCACCCGCCCCGCTCGCCGTGCAGGTCGGCCTCCACGGCGCCGCTGAGTCGCTGCCGGGTCGACGCGCCCGGGGTCCGGCCCACGGCGTCGTCGGGCGCGTAGCGCTCGAAGCCGATGGTCCCCACCGCGCTCAGGTCGAGGTACTCGGCCGCTCGCAGCGTGCCGCCCAGGCGGGTCCACGAGGTCAGGAAGCGATCGTCGGTGAGCTCCGCGCTCGGCCCGAGGCGGCCGTCGGGGTCGCTGAAGCGATGACGCCGATGCGCCAGTCGGGTCGCGAGCTGGAGCCGGTGGCCCCCCTCGAAGCGATGGAGGTACCCGACCGATCCCATCGTCCGCACGTCGTTGCGGCGGACGCCCTCGGCCACGTTCTGTCCGGGGCCGGGGTCGCCGCCGAGGCGGGAGGTTCCCAGGAGGAGCACCTGCAGGCGACCGCGGGCGCCCACGTCGATCTGCACGTTGGCCAAGGCGTTGGCGCCGAGCAGGTCGGCGTTGGCGCGGCGCCGGTCCTCGTCGTCGCTGGGGTCGAAGCGGGTGCCGTTGTCGTAGCGAAAGGGGTAGTCGTTCCGGGCCCCCTCGCCGCCGGCGCTGATCAGCGCGCGGACCCGGTCCGTGGCCATCGAGGACGCGAGCTGGAGCCGCCCGGTGCCGAAGCTGCCCGCGCCGACTCGCGCGCCGATGCTGTTGCCCTGGGCCTGGCGAGGGACCAGCCGGAGCACGCCGCCGATGGCGCCGGCATCGAGCCACACCGGCGCTCCCCCGCGGTAGACCTCCACGCGGTCGAGGAGCAGGGGGTTCCAGAGCCCGAGGTCGAAGCGCGAGGCCTCGGGCCCGCTGAGCTCCAGGTCGCCGAGGAGGACCGTGGTGTGCCCCAGGTCGGACCCACGGAGCGCGACCGCGGCGGGTGCACCGAAGGCTCCCAGACGGCTCACGTGGGTCCCGGGCGCCTCGGCCACGGTGTCGGCGAGGGTGGTGAGCGGGGCCTCCTCCCGCACCGGGATGGCCGTGCCGGCGGCGGTGGAGTCCAGGTCGTTGGTGGCCGCGGTGGGCTCCTCGATCTCCGCCTCCGCTCCGAAGGTCGGCTCCTCGGTGGCGTCCTCCGCGCGCATCTGGGCCCCGGCCACGGAGGTGGCCCAACAGAGGCAGAGGACGAGCGGTAGGGCGGTGCGCACGGCGGGGTCGCGGAGCGACGGAGAGGTCCCGGAGCACACGGACCCGCACGGGTCCACGTTTCCGACCACCATCCCCGAGGCGGTTGAGGAGCGAGGACTCGAGCAGGTCTCCGGGCTCGGGGCCGTGTCTCTCGTCGCCTTCCCAGGCCGGGGCCCAGTGGCTTCGTGACGAGAGCATGGGCCCACTCACCGTGGCGGGTCCGCGCCGGATTCGCACCGGCTTCCCTCTTGGCTCGGCGGATGTCTCCCCGCGTCGCACTACCGGCAGCGAACTGCCGACTCGAATCGCGGGGACGATGACCGGCGCCGCGCCGGTGGTCAAGCGAGCCGCTGGGGGCGTCGCGAGGCGCGACGCGCGGCCTCGAGGAGCGTGGCGCGGTTCGCCGGCTTGCGGACCATGGGGTTGTCGATGGTGCGAACGAAGGAGCGCATGCGGTCGTCCACGGCGCCGCCGGACATCAGGACCATCCGCCCGAGGAGGTGCGGGTGGTGCTCTTCGAGGTACCGATAGACCGCCTGGCCGTCGACGTGGGGCATCATGAGGTCGCAGAAGATCGCGTCGAACTCCCGCCCGCGATCGATGGCCTCCAGGGCTTCCTCGGCGGTGGTGGCCAGGACCTCGTGGGGTCGCAGCACCCGCGAGAGGGCCTCCCGGAGGAGCTCGTCGTCTTCGATGAGCAGGAGCTTCAGGTGCCCGTCCTCCTCGGGCGTCGGGAGCTTGCGCATCACGCCGCTCACCCGCTGGGCGGCCGCGGGGAGCACCACCTGAATCCGGGCTCCGCCGCCGGGCCGGTCCTCGACGTGGATGGACCCGCCGTGACCCTCGACGATGTCGCCAGCGATCGCCAGGCCCAGGCCGGTGCCTTCGCCGGAGGGCTTGGTGGTGAAGAAGGGGTCGAACGCGCGGAGCTTCGCCTTCTCGGAGAAGCCCGGCCCCTCGTCGTCCACCACGAGCTCCACCGCGCCCTCCCGGACCCGGGTCTGCACCCAGATTCGCTTCCGGGGCACCGTGAGTTCGACCGCCTGGGCGGCGTTCATGAGCAGGTTGGCCACCACCTGGGTCAGCTCGCCCGAGCGCCCCACCACCCGCGGGAGCCGCGGGGCCAGGGTGCGCTCCACCCGCGCCCGGACGGAGACGGCGTGACCGGTGAGGCGACAGGCGCCGTTGACCACGGCGTTCAGGTCGATGGTCGTCGGAGGCTCCTTGGCGTCGGGCTGACGCGCGAAGGAGCGCATCTGGCCGACCAGGGACGTGATGTGCGCGAGGCCGTCATTGCTGTCGTCGATGAGCCGATGAGTCTCCCCGAGCCGCCGGGTCACCGGGTGGCTGGCGATCAGCGCGTCGACTCGCGGGTCCTTCAGCTCCCCGAGCTCGCGGAGCAGCGTCTCCACTTGCCGGTTCGAGTCGCTGAGCACCGAGAGGTTCGCGGAGACGTAGGCGATGGGCGTGCTGATCTCGTGGGCGGCGCTGGCCGCCAGGCGACCCAGGCTCGCCAGCCGGTCTTCGTTGGCCAGCCGGTGGAGCACCGACTGATGCGCCTTGCGCTCCATCGCGTAGCGGATGGCGCGCTCGATCGAGTCCTGCGCCAGCCCGCCCTTGATCAGATAGTCGTAGGCGCCCGCGTCCCGGGCGCGGCGCGTCGTCGGCTCGTCGTCTCGGCCGGAGTAGACGATGAAGGGCAGGGTCGGGAACTCGGAGATGAGCTCCAGGCCTTCGCCGTCGGGCAACGACAGGTCCACCAACACGCACGACGCCGGATCGGCGTGCAGCGCGCGACGCGCTTGGTCCAGGTCGGACGCCTCGCGGAAGCGGGTCTCCATCTTCGAGAGCGCGAGCGAGCGACGGACCACCTCTCGGTCGACGAGGTTGTGGTCGACTACGAGGATGTCCCAGACCCCCTGGTATTTGCTCTTCTCGCCCATGGCTCCCCCCGTGGCGCGCAAGCGAGAAGCGCCCCCCGGACCTACAGCCTGAGGGATCGATCATGGACCGCGCAAGTCTTCCTCAGGCAAATTGTCCCGCGTCACCAGATCGGGGGGTGGGCCCTTTGCCCCGGGCAAATGGGATCACTCGATCCGGTCCAAGACCGCCTGAAACGCGCGAAAAACCGCTTGTTGTGCGTCCCGATGCCGGGTCATCAGCGCAACCTCACCGGCCTGAACGACGACCTCGGTGACCGGCTGCGGATCGGGCCAACCCCGGCGCCGGGTGATGCGAACGGTGCACGGACCGACCCCATGGGCCTCGACCTCGCGCTGGAAGACGGCGACGGTCTCGCGGAGGGAGACTTCCTGGCTGGGGGTGGGGCGGGCGTGACTGGCGCGAGACGAGAGCATCATGGGCGGACTCCGGGGGGCGGGGGGGACCCCACCAGAGAGCAAGGTCTGCGCCAAGTGCGGTGAGCCTGAAAAAGTCTCTAAAATCGGCCCGTTGGGGGTCCAGTGAAACCGGAACGCTACGTTGCTGGCGACTCATGTCGCCACCACCCGTGGCGAGCTGACTCGTCATCCCTTCTAGGCGACCCGAAGACGCGGTCTCCCACGCCGGTGACTCCGGGGAACTCAGCCAGGCGCCTGAATCAGCGGGCGAAAGCGCAGGGGCTCGGCGACGTTCTTCACGACGGCCTCGCCGGGCTCGCCGAAGAGCTTCGGATCCACATGGTCCACCAGGGACTCCATGCACAGGATCACGTCGCCCGGCGCGATGCCCTGGAGCCGGGCGGTGTTGTTCATCCCCGAGCTGAACCCGGTGTAGTCCTCGTTGGGTCCGAAGAGCCCCACGTAGAGCGGCGCGAAGCTGACGCCCGTCGACACGGTGATGGCCGGGTCCAGGCCCCGCAGCTCGGGGAAGTCCGGGTGGTCCGCCATGGCGCGGGTCAGGTCGCGGATGGTCCAGGCCGCCTCGAGCGCGCGGCGGCAGAGGGTGGCCGGGTCCTCCTCGAAGAAGGGCGGGCCCCAGAGGCCGATGATGCAGTCGCCGACCATCTTGTCGAAGACGCCGCCGGTGGCCCAGAGCGCGTCGACCGCCTGGCGACTCCATTCGTCGACCAAGGCGCCGATCCGCTGGGGCTCGCTGATCACCTGCTCGCTGATCCGCGTGAAGCCGGAGATGTCGCAGAAGAGGATGGCCACGTCCTGGAGCCGCGGCGAGAGGAAGCGCTCCACGTGGTCCTCGTGCTGCAGCAGCCGTCGCGCGACCGGGGGCGCGAAGAACTGGGTGAGCCGCTTCCACTGCCGATTGAAGTCCACCACCCGGCGGCGGAGGGTGCTCGAGAAACGCTCGAGCAGATCCCGGTCGTAGGTGTTGAAGTCGCCGTGCTTGCTGGTGACCACCAGCCGACCGAGCAGTCGATGGTCGCGCACCCCGGCGAGGAGCACCTCTTCGCGACCCCCGGCGATGCCGAAGCGGTCGAGGAGCTCGCGAGACTCACCCGAGATCAGCTTCGGCCCATGGAGGCGTACGAAGTCGTCGATCTCCATGTCCGGCGAGCGCGAGTCGTGCAGGAGCTTCCCGTCCTGGACCACGCGGTAGTGCAGGCTCGACCCGCGCGCGTCGTCCTGATGGCGGAAGACCAAGAAGAGGTCGTCGTAGGGCACCTCGGCGCCCAGGACCTCCAGCGCGCGGTTCACGCCTTCCTCGAGCACCGGCTCTTCCAGGGCTTCGCCGAGGGCCCGCCCGATCCGCTCCTTGTGGCGCGCCCGGGCGATGGAGGCGAGGTAGTTGTCCAGCTCCTCGCACCACACGTCGAGGAGACCGGCGACCACCGCGACCCGCTCCGGGCTCGCGTGGGCTTCGATGATCACGCCGGCGGCGCCGAAGAGCTCGCCGGCCACGTCGAGGGGTTGGGCTACCAGGGTGGCGTCGCCGAGGTGTCGCTGGAGCCGGTCCCCGCGCTCGGTGGCCTGGTGGATCGCGTCGCAGTCGAAGGGCAGCTCCCCGCCATAGCGGAAGTCCCGGAGCTGGAGGTCCTCGTCGAAGGTGCGGACCCAGACCTGATGCGCGTTCGCGTGGGAGGCCAGGAGCGGGAGCAACGACCGGAGGGTCGGCCCGAGCGAGAGCCGGTCCCGGAGGGCGAGCTCCAGGGCCTCGTCGGCGGCCTGGTTCAGACGGTCGCGCGCCTCGAGGACCTCGAGGCGCGTACGGGTGGGATCGTTCGACATTGGCCTCAGCCGCTCTCCTGCTCCAGCCGCTGGAAGAGCGGCCCGAGCTCACGGCGGGAGCGGAGCTGATCGCAGAAGCGGCCCGCGAGCTCGATGAGCTCGGTTTCGCCCTTCTGCGCCGCGGCGCCGCCCTCCACCAGGATCTTCTCCGACTCGGCCTTGCGCTTCTCGTGCTCCGTCTCCGTGCGCTCGAGGTTGGTGCGCAGGGCTTTCACCTGGAACTCGAGGTCCTCGACCTCTTTCTTCTTGGTCTCCACCCACTTGCGGGCCTTCTCCGCGGCCCCCTGGGACAGCGACCAGCGGTCCAGGGCGTCGGCCACGTCCCGGAAGGCCTTGGCGATGGCTTCGACCGGGGCGCTCTGCGCGGTGAAGCCGCCGATCTGCTGCAGCTTCTGGTGGGCGGCGACGTAGGCTTTCTCGCCCTGATCGTCGGCGTCGAAGTAGGGCTGCACCTCGCCCTGCGCGGCGCGCGCGGCCTCGCGGGCCTGGGAGAGATCTTCGGCCAGGGTCTGCACCGCGTAGCCGAGCCGGGCGCGGTTGTCCCGGGCGTCGCGCTCCAGCGCCTCCAGGGTCCGCTGCTCCTTGAGACCCTGGTGCCGGACCTCGTGGACCCGCCGCAGGGTGTCGCGGATCTCGCCGAGCAGACTCTGGACCGCCGGCGGCGCGGCCCCGCTGGGGAAGGCCTTGGTCAGCATCTCTTCGAAGATCGCCGTCCGGCGCGCCCAGCGCTCCAGGGTGGTCGGCGGCAGCGTCGGCGCGGCGATCGGTCGGCTCGGCGTGTGGGCCGGTGGCGCCACGGCCGTCGGGCCCGATTTGGGCGCCAGGGCCTGGAGCTCCTTGATGACCTGGTGGGCATCGACCGGGCGCTCCTCCGGCTTCTTGGCCATCAGCGCGAGGATCAGCTCCTCGAGCCGCCGCGGACACTGGGGCACGGTGTCCGAGGGCCGCGGAGGCGGCTCCTGCATGTGCTTGATGAAGAAGCCGGTGATCTCCTCGGAATCGAAGGGGACCTTCCCGGTGAGCATCTCGTAGAGGATGCAGCCCAGGGCGTAGAGGTCCGCCGCCGGCCCGGCGTCGATGCTGGTGATCCGCTCGGGCGCCATGTACCGGGGCGTGCCGAAGATCTCGCCGGCGTTGGTCAGCCGGGTGTCGTGCATCGAGCGCGCGATGCCGAAGTCGAGGAGCTTCACCAGGACCCGGCCGGGCCCGGCGTTGGCCACGTAGATGTTCTCGGGCTTCAGGTCCCGATGGATCACGTCGAAGTCGTGGGCGCGGGCGAGCCCCTGGGCGATCTGCAGACCCAGGCTGGCCACCTTCCCGGGATCCATCGGCCCCTCGGCGACCATCGCCGAGAGCGGGGCTCCGTCGAGGAGCTCCATGACCAGGAAGACGGCGCCCTCGTCGGTCTCGCCGTGGTCGTAGATCTCGATGATGTTCGGATGGGCGAGCTGGGCGGCGTTCTTGGCCTCGCGGCGGAAGCGCTCCTTCAGCGATTCGTTCCGCGCCAGGCTCGGCGCCATGATCTTCACCGCGACCGGGCGGTCCACCAGGGTGTGCCGGGCCCGATAGACCGTGGCCATCCCGCCCTCGCCGATGGGCGTCTCCACCAGGTAGCGGCCCGCCAGGGTCCGGCCGATGAAGGGGTCGGCCTGCTTCTCCAGCGCCGCGTTGTCGACGAAACAGCGGTCCTGATCGTCCTGGTACTTCAGGCCGCAGGTGGGGCAGACCTTCATGGGCGGGGACCATACCAGGCTCGGCCGCGGGACGGGGGCTCGGTGTCGGGACCCGTGGGAAATCCAACGTGAGCGACTTTCGCCGACCCAGAGGTGGCTGTATCATTCGCGGCCTGTGGAACGGTTGGGTCGGTACGAGCTCCTCGAGAAGATCGCCACCGGTGGGATGGCCGAGATCTTCCTCGCCCGACAGTGGGGCGACGGCGGCTTCCAGCGCGAGGTGGTCATCAAGCGGATGCACCCGCACCTGGCCGAGAAGCGTCGCCTCCTGAAGGAGTTCTGCGCCGAGGGGCGCTGGATGGCGCGAGTGGATCATCCGGGGCTCCCGGCGATCCACGACCTGCGTCACGACGACGGCCAGTGGTTCTGCGTCATGGAGCGACTCCGGGGCATCACCCTGGGCTCCGCTCGGCGCATGGAGCGCGAGATGGGCCGCCAGATGCGCTGGGAGGTGGTCTTCTCCATCGCCCTGCAGCTCTGCGAGATCCTCCAGGCGGTCCACGACGTCACCGACGAGGCGGGCTCCAACGTCGGGCTCATCCACGGGGACCTCGGGCCCGAGAACATCTTCCTCGGCCGCGACGGCCGGGTGCGCCTCATCGACTTCGGCATCTGCTCCGACGCGACCCAGCGCCGGGAGCTCAAGGCCGCCGACGCCGGGATTCGGGGCACCGTGGGCTACATCGCCCCGGAGACCATCGCCGCCATCCACGAGAGCGACCGGCGGGCCGACCTCTACGTCGTGGGCGTGCTCCTCTACGAGCTGACCACCGGGGTCCGCATGCACCCCGGGGACGGCATGACCTACGTCAACGCCGTCCTCGCCGGGCCGCCGCCGGCGCCCTCGGGTCGCACCGACCAGGACTACCCGGCGGCCCTCGAGGCCGTTGTCCTCCGCTGCCTCCAGCGGGACCCCGGCAAGCGCTTCGGCGACCTCCGCAAGCTCGAGCTGGCCCTCTCCAACCTGGCCAAGACCCTCCGCCTGCGCACCGGACCGGAGGTCCTGCGCGGGTACATCGACGCCCTCGCGCCCGCTTCGGAAGAGCCGCTCTCGCCCCGCACCGTCCCGCCGCCCTTCGTGGTGGAGGTGGACGAGGTGCTCGAGCCAGAGCCCATCGACGAGAGCGTCGTGACCCAGGCCGAGCACGACGAGCTGCTCGCCGACCTCGACATGTTCTCCGTCGCCCCCGGCGCCGGTTCGGGCTTCCCGGAGCTCGACGAGGCGTTCGTGGACGACTTCGGCGGTTCGACTCCCCCTCCGTTCTCGGAGCCGCCTCAGACCCAGACGCGCGCTCGGCGTCACCCGGACATCCCCGATGAGGGGGAGTTCGTCCTAGCCTTCAACGACGACGACTGACCGCTGCCCCCGAGGCAAAGAGGAGAGACCCATGGCTGACCGCATCAAGTCTTTCGAAGAGTTCTGGCCCTACTACCTGTCCGAGCACCGCGACGCGCGCTCCCGGCGCCTCCACTTCATGGGGACCTCGGGCTTCCTGGCCTCCGTCGCCGCGAGCGCCGTCACCAACCCGCTCAAGTTCCCGCTCGCGATGGCCGGCTTCGCCGCCATCATGAAGCACGGCATCGAGGCCGAGGCCGAGGGCCGTCCCCTGGGCCACGTCGCCGCGATGATCGGCCTCGGCACCGCCGGCGCTCCGCTCACCTTCCTGCCCGGCGTCGCCTTCGCCTACAGCTGCGCGTGGGTCGGCCACTTCCTGGTCGAGCACAACCGGCCGGCGACCTTCGAGTACCCGCTCTGGTCCCTGACCGCCGACTTCGTCATGTGGAGCCACATGGTGCGCGGCAAGCTCTGGACCGGCGACCCCCTGGAGGCCCTCGGCCTCGAGGATCCGGTCGACCTGCAGCCGGTGCCCGCCAGCGCCGTCGCGGCCGCCGCCACCGGCGTCTGAGTTTCCCGGCTCGCAGGGGCCTTTCGGGGCAACCGAGCCCTGCGTGGCGCGAAGACCGCGCCATGCAGAGCTCCGCCCTTCGAACCACCGACCCGCAGTGGATCCGCGACGCCTGGCGTCGAATGGTCCCCTGCCGCCCCCTCCCGCTCCCGGAAGACATCGCGCTCGCCGCCGAGTTCATCGCCGGCGTGGTCCCCCGGGGCCGCGAACAGGCCGCCTGCGTCTGGCTCCTGGCCCGGCGTCAGATGCCCGGGCCCTGGCCGCCCTTCGACGACGACACCTGGCTCCTGAGCACCTGCAAGGAGGTCTACCTGGAGTTCGACGGAGGCGGCTACGGAGACCGCCGGGTCCTCCAGCTCCTGGAGCGCTGGGCGCGTTGGTGCCACCGCGAGGGGCGCCTCGATCGCGCTCAGCTCGCCGACCTCCTGGGCGACATCGACCACCAGCGCATCTCGTCGGGCTTCGAACCCCGCCGAGCCACGCGGCCCCGGCCCTTCCCCGCGCGGGGAGTCGACTTCCGCTTCCACGGCTTCGACCCCGACCCCGCCGTCCGGGCGCAGGCCGGGCTCGCGCTTCGCGCGGTGCTCGCGTTCCTCGCCGAGGTCCAAGGGCGCCCCGGTCGGCTCCACGCCTTCGATCCCGAGGGCTACGTGCTCGACGTCTGGAGTTCGCTCCGCCCCGTCGACGAGCTGGGCCCCGACGAGCTCGCCATGGTCAAGGGGGCGACCGCCGAGCTCCTGGCCCAGACCGGTCGGGTCTTCGCCTACCTCGAGGGGAGCCACTACCTCGAACCCGATCAGGGGACCGCGCTGGCCGAGCGGCTCACCCGCCTGGCCTGGTCGGTTCACACCTGACGCCACGCCTTGGCTGCGGCCGGGCGACCCCGGGAGACGATGCGAACCGGCGTCTCCAGGAGCTCCTCGGTCACCGCCACCAAGCGATCCTCCGCGCGCGGAAAGGCCTCCAGCTCACAGTGGACTCGCGCGAGGGTGGCGGCGTCGAGGCGCGAGTCGGCGTCGGCTCCGTGATGGCGAACCACCTGGCGCCACTCGGGCGCGCGCGCCGCCGCGTCCAGGTGGGTGAGCGCGAGTCCGGCGACGCCGCCGATGCGGTCGAGCGCGTACCGGAGCAGGATCGGGTCGAACCAGCCGCGGCGGAACGTGCCCTGCCATCCGCGGCCGTCGTTGGTGGGCTCGGGTAGACCGGCCAAGGCGTCGGTCTCGCTGGGCAGCGGGCCGGCGCCGTGGCGGGTCAGGTAGGTGCGCAGGACGCCCAGGGTCGTCGGCCGGGTCGCGGTGCCCAGGCGCGCGAGCCACTCGTGGACCGGCTC
>DCLA01000030.1:0-27180 GCA_002320815.1 Myxococcales bacterium UBA1660 | reverse complement strand
GAGCCACTCGTGGACCGGCTCGGGCCCACAGCGGCCGTGGGTCACGTGGGGAAAGAAGCCGTGGTCGCGGTCCAGCAGGACCCCCTGGGATCCCTCGAAGATCACCGGGCCCCCGAGGGCCCGGCGCAGGGCCGCGTCGCCATCGACCACCGGCCACGCCTCCGCCGCCACGACCTCGGCCCATCGCTGGCCGAGATCGTGGTCCTCCAGTACGGCGAGCTCCCGGCCAGCGGAGTCGCTCGGGGGCACCCCCAGCCCACGAGCCTCCGACCGCAGCCGTCGGCGGATCGCGTCCGCCCGGTCCGCGAGCCCCGGCTTCTGGAGGTCGGCGGCGCGCAGGGCCTCCTCGGGATGGCCCAGCGCGTGGGCGACGGTCTCTCCCACCCCGACGCCCACCGTCCCGTGGGCCCCGGCGCCGCGGGCGAGCTCTCGGAGTCGGTTCATGGCCTGGTGAAAGGGGGTGGTCACCAGGGCGCGCCCGTCGATGGCCAGGCGCTCGGGGGCGTCGGTTATTCCGCCCTCGGCGAGCCGGCGGAGCTCCACCAGGAGCGCGGTGGGGTGCAGCACGAAGTCGGGGCCCAGGAGCGTGCGGGACCCGGGGACGAAGGTCCCCGCGCCGACCTGGGAGAACACGTGGGAGCGACCGTCGTCGGTCACCACCGCGTGGCCCGCCTGGCCGCCGCCGCCGTAGCGGACGACCAGCGGCGGCGCCGCCGTCTGGCGCGCCAGGAAGTCGACGACGCCCCCTTTGCCGGCGTCGCCGAAGCCCAGGTCCACCACGATCCACGGGTCCATGCCCCGACCATCGCATGGCCGGCGCGCCCGGTGGATGATACGAAGCGTGTCCATGCGACGAGCACTTCGGTCGATCGTGCTGGCCTCGATCCTCGGCTCCGCCGGCTGCTCCGAGGAGCCGCCGCCGGCGCCCGTCACCGAGCCCGAGCCGGAGCCGGCGGCGCCGGTGGTCGTGGAGCCGCCGGCCGTGGGTGCCATCCCCGCGCCGTCGGCTGGCCGGGCCCAGGTGGCGATCCCGACCCTGGGCGAGGGGTTCTCCTTCCCGGTGAGCGAGCTCGAAGCGGGCTTCGGTCGCGACACCACCATGACCCTGCTGAAGCTCCAGACGGAGGGCGGCCCGTCGATCCAGCTCACCTTTCACGGCGCGCGGCCCTCGACCGGGGACCACCCGGTGGCGACCGACCCGGCCGAGGACACCTGGACCGGTGCCCTCGGCGGGACCCATCTGGAGCTCCGCGGGGGCACCCTCACCGTGGACGCCCTCGAAGACCAACAGCTCACCGGCAGCTTCGACCTCGAGGTCCGCGAGCCCCGGGCACCGGAACCCACCCGGCTCCGCGGCCGCTTCTCCGCCCGCCGAGACCGCTACTACGACGGCGTCATCGAGCACCAGGCCGCGATCCGCGACCAGCTCCGCAACCGGAATTGAAGGTGGGGAAGAGTGGGCGTCCGCCGACGTATGAGGCGACGTGACGGACCCGGCTGAGGACGGACGGCTCTATGCGGCGTGCGCGCGGCGAGCCATGCGCACCACCGACTGGGTGGAACGCGCGGAGTCCTTCCTCGAGTACCTGGAGGCATTCCCCCTCGGCCGGCACAACCGCCGGGCGGCGGAGAGCATCGAAGCGGCGGTGCTCCAGCTCGACGAGCCCCACGCGAGCCGGCTCACGGCGCGGCTGCGGAACCTGCGGGATCCCCACATGCCGCCGGTGGATCCCGACTCCTGCGACCCGTCGATGCCTAGCGAGTGAGCCTCGACGGCCTGCCCCGCGACGAACGGCGTCGGGTCAGGGGGTGACCGTGCGGTGGAGGACCACCGGTCCGTCGGGGTGGCTCACGACGACGCCGGCGCCGTCGGTCTCGTCGAAGCGCACCGAGGTGCTCTCGGCCGCGTAGCGGAGCGGCACCCCGAAGGCGACGGTGTCCGAGGCGCCGGTGAGCGCGAGCTCGTCGCCGGTGACCACCGTGTGGCCCCCGGCGTCGAGGAGGCCGGCGGCGGCGAGCATCTGCCAGGTCCCGGAGTGACTGCTCTCCCCGTCGAAGACCACCACGACGCCGCCGCGGCGGGTGAAGGTATCCAGGGCCACCGTCCAGGTCCGGGCGATGTCGAAGAGCTCCATGTCGCTCGAGGCGCCCTGCGGGTAGATCAGGAAGACCTGGGCCTGGGCGAGCTCGGCCGGGACCTCATCGGCCGCCGCGTCGATCTTGGTCCACGCCCGGGAGCGCTCGGTCGCGACCTGGTCGATGGCCCGGTCCACCCCGCGGACGAGCGCCGTCGGCGCGGTGCCCTCGAAGGTGACCACGTGGGGCTCGGGATCGAACGAGGTGAACACCGCGTTGCCGGCGACCCGGTTCTGACCCACCCGGTTCGACGCATAGTCGTGCCCGACCAAGATGATGTGCCCCGGGAAGCCGACCGAGCACATCCCGTCGATGCAGATGCCCGAGGCGCAGCGGTTGCCGCAGCTCCCGCAGTTGTTGGGGTCGTCCTGGGTGTCGACACAGAGCCCCCCGCAGAGCGTGAGCCCCATGCTGCAGACCGGGCCGCAGGTTCCGGCGGAGCACACCTCGCCGGCGGCACAGGTCACCCCGCAGGCGCCGCAGTCGGTGGGCGCCGTGTCCGGGTTCACGCAGACGTCGTCGCAGCAGCGCTCGCCGACGTCGCAGCTGCAGCCGGGGAGGGGCCCGAGGTCGGGGTCGACGGAGCCCCCGTCGCCGCCGTCCACGGGACCCCCGTCTCCGGCGCCGCCGTCGCCGCCGTCCGGCGTCGAGCCGTCGACCGAGCCGTCCGTGGAGCCGTCGGGCAAGGCCCCGTCGAGGCCCGCGTCGAAGCCGGCGTCCGGACAGACCCCGTCGAGACATCCACCCCCCGGGCACACGCCGAGGGAGCACATGCCGTCGAGGCACACGAAGCCGCAGCGACCGCAGTTGAGCGGGTCGTCCGCGACGACGACGCAGCGACCGTCACACGCGGTGTAGCCGGGCGCGCACTCGGCGCCGACGATGGGACTCGCGCAGCCCAGGAGACCGAAGCCCAGGGCGATGAGCATGGGGTGGAGCTTCATCGGGATTCCTCGTCGCGCTCGCGCTCCAGGCGCTCCTCGAGCGCGCGTTCGCGCTCGTCGATCTCGTCGTCGGTGAGCTCCCGGCGCTGGAGCACCACGAACTCGACCCGGCGGTTCCGCTGGTGCGCAGCCTCGGTGGTGCGCAGATCCCGGGGGCGGGTCTCGCCGTAGCCCATGAAGTCGATGCGGTCGGCCGGGAGCCCGGCTTCGATCAGCGCGCGCATGGTGTTGCGCGCGCGCCGCTCGGAGAGCGACTGGTTGAACTCGGGCTGGCCGCGCACGTCGGCGTGGCCCTCGACCCGCATGGAGGTCCAATCGGGGTGCTGCCGCACCATCTCCACGATGGCGGCGATCACCGGCGCCGCGCGGCTCTTCACGCGGGCCCGCTGGAAGTCGAAGAGGACCTGCTCCTCGAGCACCACCCGGTCGTCGACCATGGTGACCAGGCCCTCGTCCGGGCAGCCGTCGTCGTCTTCGACGCCGTTGACCACCTCGGCTTCGGTCGGGCAGCGGTCGCGGTCGTCCGGGAAGCCGTCGAGGTCGTTGTCGGGATCCGGGCAGCCGTCCTCGTCCTGGAAGCCGTCCATGTCCTCCGGGCGGAACGGGCAGCGGTCGTCGCCGTCGAGGATCCCGTCCCCGTCGTTGTCGGGCTCCGGACAGCCGTCGTCGTCCTCGAAGGAGTCCACGTCTTCCGGTTCGTCCGGGCAGGCGTCGTTGGGATCGAGGAACCCATCGCCGTCGCGGTCCGACGGGGGCGGCTCTTCCGGCTCCTCTGCCTCCGGAGGCGGCGGGCGTCGGCCGTCGAAGAGACCCACCTCCAGCCCGAGCGCCAACACGTGCGCATCCGACGAGTCGAGGTTGCCCGACGGCTGGTAGACCCAGGTGTAGCGGAGCACCGGCGCGAGGGTCACGCGGCCCACCTCGAACCCCCAGCCCACGGCGGCGCTGCCGCTCATGCGGAGGTCGGAGCCGGTGAAGCCGCCGCCGCCTTCGACCGCCACCCAGAGCCCGGTGAGTCGACTCGGATCCTCGTCTCGCCCGAGCGGCCGCAGCCGGAGCGAGAGGTGGAGTTGCGAGAACGTGCCCACCCCCGGGTCGACGAGGCCCTCCCGCTGGGGGGGCGGCCCGTCGGGGAAGAAGGCGCCCTGATAGCGGAGCCCCAGGAGGAACTTCGGATGGAGCGAGCGGTGCACCGCCAGGCCTCCGACGAGGCCCGGGCGGTACCAGTCCCGCTGCGGCGCGGACACCGGAGCGATCAGCGAGCCGTCGCCCGCGAGCAGCCAGCGCTCCGGCGTGCCGTCCGCGTGGACCGTGGAGGGAGCGAGAACGAGGAGCGCCCCCAGAAGGGCCAGACGGTGGTGAAAGCTACACATCGAGGGCGTTGTTTTTGCCAGAGTGCAAAGATACACCACTCCGGGCCGCCGTCCCAACAATTGTGGGGCCCCCAGCCTATTGAGCCCCACAAGGGGTCGTCAATGGCGTCGGCGGAGCGCGAAGAGCAAGAGTCCGAGCAATCCGAGCACTGGCGCTCCATCGCCGGCGACTCGGCAGCTACCACAACCGGAGGTCTCGGTCGTCGTCGCCGTCGGCGCGGGCCCTCCACTGGACGTCGCCGCTTCCTGCGCCGGCGGCGTCGCGGCGTCGATCCCCAGCTCGGGGATGGGTGACCGGACGGCCTCGGGCAACGCCAGCTCGCCGCGCGGCGCGAAGGCGAGGTCGGTGGCCGGGCGCGGGCCGGCTTCGCCACGACCCGCCGGGGGACCCCCCCAGCGACCCCGGACGGGGTCGGCACACTCGATGGGTCCCTCCCACTGGTGACGGATGGCGTAGCGCGCCTGGAAGTTGTTCTGCCCGGCCGGGCGGGAACCGTGCTCGAGCTCGCCGCCGGCCTGGTTGAACTCGCGCCCACCGACGATGGGCGGCGCCGCCCGGAAGACGAGGTCTTCGGTCAGGGTCTCCTGGTCGTAGCGGGTGTGGAGCCGAGTCAGGACGAAGTTCATCAAGGTCGACTGCGCCCGGTAGAAGTCGGGCGTGTTCGGCTGGGCGAGGCCGGCCATGCTGGGCAGCACGTCGGCGCCGAAGGTCATCAGGTCGTTCTGGTCGAGGACCGGACCGGGGCAGGGATCGCAGCCGGTCGCCTGCCAGGCGTACTCGGTGACCACCGCCCGCCGGTTCTGGGCCAGGGTCTCGTCGAAGAGGGCCGCATAGAACTCGGCGAAGCGCTCGCGCACCTCGTTGGCCACGTCGACGTTGGTGGGGATGGTCACGTTCTCGTAGTTGGCGAGCTCGTAGCGCTGTCCGGGCGCGAGCACGTGGACCACGAGGTCCTGTTGCCCTTCGGCGTTGAGGAGCCCGAGTCGCACCGGCAGCGCGAACTGATCGGAGTCGTAGTGGAAGCGCAGCGGGCTGAGCTCGGCGCGGCCCTCGTTGAAGCGCACCTTGGTCACGTCGACCTTGGCCACGAAGAACTTCATGCCCTGCTCGACGTAGGGGCGCAGCACCGGCTCGGCGCCCGCGGGGATGGAGTAGCCGTTGCGGCGTAGCCACGTGTCCAGGCCGCTCGAGTCCTCGGCCCCCAGGATCACGATCTCGTACTCGCCGACCGCGAACTCGGCCTCGATGGTCACGCCGAGATCGGCGGCTTCCTCCCGGGCCGCGGTTCGGGGCATCGGTGCCGACGGCAGGGCCATCTCCGGCTCCTCCATCGGCGGCTCGACGTAGCAGGGATCGACCTCCCAGTACTCGACCAGCCGGGGCGCCGCGAGGTGGTCGATGCGCTCGAAGACCTCGGGCTTCAGCACCTTCACGTGCTCCTCCTCGAGGACGACGGGGACCGGGATCACCATGGCGAAGTTCTCGGGCGGGCCTTCGTAGTGGTTCTGCATCGAGAGCACGGTGCGGCTTCCCTCGCGCATCATCACCACCATGGTGGCGTCGTTGACCAGCTCCTCGTCGGCGCCGGCCACATAGAAGCCACAGAAGGCCTGGGCCACCGGGGCCCCCATCGCCAAGCCGGCGATCAGCGCGATAATTCCAGTCGTCTTGGTCCTCATCGTTCCCTCCGAAGCGCCACCCTATCGGTCGGCGCCCGGCAGGTACACCCCGGGACCCGGAGACCTTGGGTCCCTCCGACGAAGCGGGACCGACGAAGGCGGCGGCGTCAGCGGAGGTTCTTGAAGCCGAAGGAGAGGAAGGCGTTCATCGCCATCGTCTTGCCGTCGCTCCCGCGGTCCGCGTTGGCGTAGACGTCGATGTTCATCCCGCCGCCGACGTAGAAGCCCGACGCGGTGCCCAAGCGGGCCTCGATGACGGCGGTGCCACCGCGGAGGATGTCCGCGCCCGTCCCGAGGACGTTGGTCAGGACCAGGCCGCCTCCGAGGACGAGCTCCGCGCGGTCGATGCCGAACCCGAAGTAGGCCTGGTGTCGCTGGGTCAGCAGGTCCTCGTCGACCTCGAAGATGCGGAAGCCGTGCATGAACTCCACGTTGCCGCGGTAGCCGGCGGTGTAGGCGAGGCGGAAGGGGCCGATGGTTCCCTGGCCGAGGAGGCCCCCGAGGTGGACCACCAAGCCCGCGCCGCCGTAGCCCGGGGGAGCGTCCTGCTCGTGGTAGTCACCGTAGGAGTCGTAGTACCCGGTGGCTTCTTCCTGGGTGCCGTAGATCCAGTCGAGCGCGCCATAGCCGGCGAGACCCCACAGGAAGCGCTCCTCGATCTCGGGGAGCACGTTCGGGACCGCGGGCGCGGCGGCGGCGGGAGCGGGATCCGGGGTCCAGGTCGGGGGACTCGCCGGGGCCGGGGCGGCCTGGGGGTCGGTGGCGCCATCGGCGGGCGCGCTCTCGTTCCAGCTCGGGGGCTGGGCGGCGGCCGTGCCGGCGGAGAGGGTGAGCACGAGGGTGAGTAGGGTCGGACGAATGGACACGGGGTTCTCCTGGAACGTGGCGTTCTCTCGAGTTGGCCCCGCTGTTCGGCGCGTCCTGCCGCCAGTTGCTCGCTTTTTTTCTCGGTCCCTCTTCGCTCGGTCTTCGCCCGCTCAGACCGCCCGTTCGAGGAACGCGCGCAGCGCGAACATCTGGTCGCTGCCCAGCCCCTGCCCCACGTAGGCCGCGCCGTAGACCAGCCCGGGCAGCACCACCGCCAGCGGCAGGAGGGCGAGCACCCAGGGCGCGTCGCCGGCGACCCACTGGCTGATCCCGAAGGTCACGCAGACGAAGGCCCCGAAGATGCTCACCGCATGGAGGGCCACGTAGAGCGTCCAGACGTGCGGGTCCGGGCCGAAGCGCGCCCGCAACGTGGTCTCGCCGCCTTCCTCGCGGACATCGACGGTGAGCTGCGGCGACCAGATCCGCCGCTCCCCGTCGGGCACGCACAGCTCGATCCGCCCGTGGGGCAAGACCAGGCCCCGCACGGCGCTCTGACCGTCCAGCGCGGTCTTCACCCGCGCGAGCACGTCCGCCACCGACCCCGGCGCCCGAAGCTCGAACCGTGGTCGAGGCCTCGGTCGCGGGCTCACCCCGTCCACGACACCCATCGGCGCCAGTCTACTCCAGGCCCGGCGTCATTTCGTCACCCGGGACCCGGCGAAAAAACGTACCGCTCGGTGACCCGATCCGAACCCCGTTCACCTCTGACTCCCCGATGACCCATCCCCCGTCTCCTTCGCGACCCCTCGTCCTCTTCGCCCTGGGCCTCCTCGCCGCGTGCAGCTGCGAGGACACGGTCGCGGTCGAGTGCGACGAGACCAACCCCTGCCCCGCGGGCCAGCACTGCGTCGACGCCGTCTGCGTCGTCGACGGCGCGGACGGCGGCGAGGTCCCGCCCGATGCCGCCACCGACGCGACCGTCGCCGACGCGGGGGACGGCGGGGGCGAGACCCACGGCGACTTCTGCGACGGCGAGGGCCCGCTGCTCATCGTCGGCGACGGGGAGGGGAGCGGCGAGGCCGACTGCGCGGGGCGCATCGCGGAGAACGCCTTCCGCTTCGCGCTCTGCACCTGTGAAGGCCTGGTGACCAGCCACGAGCTCCGCACCGACTCCTTCGACAGCGCGATGGGGCCCTACATGGCCCCGGGCGGCGAGGGCGGCTCGGTGGGGACCAACGGCGGCGGCAACAGCACCGCCGAGTGGAGCGTCGGCGGCTCCCTCTGGTCTTCGGATCCCAGCGGCTGGACCGTCAGCCAGGACCTGGTGGTGGGCTCGGAGCTCCACCTCGCCGGGCGCCTCGCCGGCTCCGAGGTCTCCGTCGGCGCCGACGCCTGGGTGGGCGGTGGCGTCGGCCTGAACACCTTCACCGTCGCGGGCGCCCTGACCGTGCCCGACCCGGGTGCGGTCGTCGTGGGCGATCTCACCGTCGGTTCGATGGCCACCGCGCCGGTGACGGTGCCCGACCCCTGCGCCTGCGAACCCGACGAGCTGGTGGACGTCGCTGGCTTCATCGCCGGCTACCGCGAGACCAACGACAACGCGGAGATCGACCTCGATCCGGACGCGCTCGCCAACGTGAGCACCGAGACCACCCTCGAGCTCCCCTGCGGTCGCTTCTACCTGAACGCGGTCTCCGCGACGGCGCCCGTCACCCTCCGGGTCACCGGGCGGGTCGCGCTCTTCATCGAGGGCTCCATCACCGCCAACGACGCCTTCCGGGTCATCCCCGAGGGCGGCGCCGAGGTCGACGTCTTCGTCGGCGGGAACGTCACCGGCGCCGGCGAGTTCGCCATCGGCACCGAGGACGCGCCGGCCCGGGCGCGTCTCTACGTCGGCGGCACCGGTACCGTGAACCTCTCGGCCTCCACCACCTTCGCCGGGAACCTCTACGCTCCGCGCTCGGAGTTGGTCACGGCGGGCGACGTGGAGCTCTTCGGCGCCGCCTTCGTCCGGCGGCTGAGCGCCGCCGGGGCGGTCACCATCCACTACGACACGGCGATCCTCGAGGCCGGCGACGACTGCGACGTCCCCGACACCTGCAGCGCGTGCGGCGACTGCCCGAGCGTCCAGGCCTGCGTCGACGGGGTCTGCGGCGATTGCCGAGACAGCTCGGACTGCTGCGCGCCCCTCATCTGTCGCGAGGGGCGCTGCATGCCGGAGCTCATCTGAGCGCGTCGCCGGGCGCCGCGCGGCGCCCGGCGGGACCTCACTCGCCGCGGAGCAGGGCGCGGGGCGCGGGCATGATGTTCCAGGTCATCATGGAGCGCGCCTCGGCGCGGGTGTGCACCGTCTCGCGCCGGGCGCGGCCGTTCACCCAGACGTAGCGGCGGAGCTCGCCGTCGTTGTCCGAGGCGACGTAGAGCTCGCTCTTCCCGTCGCCGTCGAGGTCGGCGAAGACCGAGGCGTGCTCGAAGCCGCCGGAGTCCCGGTCGATGCTCTCCTTGCCCCACTCGCTGCGGGGGTCGCTGCCGGGCCGGAGGAGCCAGAGGCCCTTGGAGAACGAGGCCACCGCCATCTCCATCTTGCCGTCGCCGTCGACGTCACCGACGGTGAGGAAGCGGGTGAGCGAGTCGCCCTCGATGGTCGCGACCACCACGCCCTGGTCGGCGGGGGTGTCGGCGTCGTAGCGCCGGATCTCGACGCTCGCGGAGACCTCGCCGTTCTCCTGGATGCCCTCCACCGAGACGTAGAGCTCGTCGGTGCCGTCGCCGTCGACGTCGGCGACCAGGATCTCCTTCGCGTGTCGGTTCCCGAGCTGCGCGACCACGGTGCGGGTCGACTCACCGCCGTCCTGCGGGACGTAGCGGACCACCTCGCCGGCCTGGCCGCCGCCGCCCATGTGGTTGGGCTCGCTGGGCGTGGCGTAGATCTCCATCTTGCCGTCGCCGTTCAGGTCCCCGAGCTCGATCTCGTGGACGAAGGTGTTCGGGCGCCGGTCGATACGGTCGACCTCCCAGCCGCTCTCGCCCTGGCGGACCACGGCGACCACGCCCTGATCGTGGGTGGCCACCACGAGGTCGTCCTTGCCGTCGCCGGTGACGTCACCGATCTCCACGTCGCGCATGCGGTTGCGCTCGCCGCCGAACTCCTCGGTCCACAGCGTCTCGGCGGTCCAACCCTCGGCGCCCTTGCGCCAGAGCTTCACGAAGGCGCCGGTGCCGCCCACGGTCAGGACCCCGGGCTCACCGCCGTCGGGGGTGAAGGCCATGGCCTTGTGGAAGACGTTGGAGTCCTCGTCGGTGATCACGTCGACGCGCCACTCGCCGTCCTTGCGGCTGATGAGCTCCAGGCGCGCCGGGAGCGGGCGGGTGTAGCGGCCCTGATCGTCCTGTTCGAAGGGCGAGTAGGCGACGAGGAGGCCCTGCTCGAGGTCCGCGGGCACCGCGCCGGGCTCGGGGGCTTCTTCCTCGGGCTCGGGGGTCTCGGTCTCGGCCTCGGCCGTCTCCGGGGTCTCGGTGGTCTCCGCGGGCTCGTCGTCGTCGCCGCAGGCGCCGAGGATCGAGAACGAAACCAGGATCGCGAGGATCGTACGCAGCTTCATGGTCCGCAGCTATCAACGGCGGACCGGGGGCGCAACCTTCCGACGAATCGCCGACCGAGGAGGGACGGAACGAAAAAGGGGAGCCCGTCGGGGCTCCCCTCGTTCGTCGATGCGGTCGAGGTCAGACCTCGAAGTCGCCCTGCTCGAGGATCTCGCTGATGCGGTACAGGAAGCCGTTGGCGTGCACACCGTCGACCACGCGGTGGTCGTAGGTGAGGGCCATGTGCATCACCGGGTGGATGGCGATGAGGTCCTGGCCGTCCTTCTCGATCACCACCGGACGCTTCTTGATCGTGCCGATGCGCAGGATGCCCACGTTCGGCTGGGAGATGATCGCGCCGCCGACCAGGTTGCCCTTGAGGCCGGGGTTGGAGATGGAGAACGTCTTGCCCGCGAGGTCGTCGGGGGTGAGGTTCCCGTCCCGGGCGCGCTCGGCGATGTCGATGATCGCGCGGGCGAGGCCCCGGATGGTCAGCTCGTCGGCGTTGCGGATGACCGGCACCACCAGGCCCTGGGGCGTGTCCACGGCGATGCCGAGGTTCACGTGGCCGAGCTTCACGTAGGCGTCCTCGAGGACCCGGGCGTTGAGCTCGGGGAACTCGCGGAGCGCGCGGGCGGTCGCGGCGACGACGAAGGCCAAGTAGGTGAGGCTGAGGCCTTCCTTCTTGTAGCGGCCCTTGTGCGCGTCGCGCAGCTTCGCCGTCTCGTAGAGGTCGCACTCGGCGAGGGTCACCACCTCGGGCGACACGTGCTTCGAGTAGACCATGTGGTCGGCGATGATCCGGCGACGCCGCGAGAAGGGCACCACCTCGTCGCCGTCGGCCGGCTTGTAGGGCGGCACGCGGAAGGCGCCGCTCGGCACCTCGACGCCGGCGCCGCCCGTGGGGGCGCGGCGCTTCGGCGCGGAACCGACCGTCTTGGACTCCTGCGGTCCGGGATCGGTCCGGGGCGGGGTCCCCTCGCGCTGGGGCTCCGGCGCGTTCGGCACCTTGGAGCCACCGGCGGCGGCCTTCTGGACGTCGTCGTGGGTGATGCGGCCGGCCTCGCCGGTGCCGCTCACCGAGCCGAGGTCCACGCCGAGCTCGCGGGCGAGCTTGCGCACCGAGGGCGACGCGGCGGGATCGCCGTTGCTCTCGCTCTGGGTCCGCTCCGCCGTCTGCGGCTCACCGCCGGCGTCGCCGTCCTCCTTGGAGACGGTGGCGGTGGCGTTCTCGTCGATCTCGCACAGGGTCTCGCCCACCGCGACGATGTCGTCGACATCCGCGTGGAGCTTGGTGACGACTCCGGCCACCGGCGCGGGCAGCTCGCTGTCCGCCTTGTCCGTCAAGATCTCGACGAGGGGCTGGTCCTTCTCGACCGCCTCGCCTTCCTTCACCAGCCACTTGCCTACCGTACCCTCGACGACGCTCTCGCCGAGCTGGGGCATGGTCACCTTGGTCGTCATTCTTCCTCCGCGCCGTGCGCGGGCAGACCATACACGCCGACCCGCCCAGGCGCACCCGGAGATCACGCAGTTGCCGCAATCCTCTCGCGAGGGCATATCCGGAGCGATGAGCGAGCGGGAAGACGAAGAGCTGATCGCGGGCCTGCGCAAGCGCGACAAGGTCTTCGTCCTGCGGCTCCTGTTGCGCTTCGGGGTCGCGCTTCTCCTGGGGATCTGGGGCGTCCTGCTCCTCGACGACACCGACGTCGGCGGCTGCGCCGCGCGGGGTTTCGACTCCCTGGCCGGCGACGCACCGGGATCGGGTGAGGACGGTGAATCGAGCGGATCCACCCGCTGAAACGATCTCGAAATGCTGGCTCTCGGCGAGCGACTGGGGCGAGAATCACCGCCGATGCCCGCCATCAACCGTTTCCTTCTCGCTGCCCTGCTCGCGTTCGCCATGCCGGCGTTGGCCAGCGCGCAGTCGTATACCCTCAACCGTTTCCACGCCTCCGAGAGCCCGGACGACGCTTTCCACGTCAGCCGGCCGGACGCGATGGGGCATCTGAACCTGGGCGTTCAGCTGCACCTGGACTATGCGAACGACCCGCTGGTCTACGAGCTCGACCTCGGCGACCGGGACAGCGAGGTCTCGCGGGTGGTGGCCCACCAGCTCACCGGAACCCTGGGTCTGGCGCTGGGCATCGCCGACCGCGCGGTGCTCTTCGCGGGGCTGCCGGTGAACCTGTGGATGGACGGAGACGACGACACCTTCGGCGCTCCGGGCGCCGACGGGAGCGGTCTCGGTGACGCTTACCTGGGCGCCCGGGTTCGCATCCTCGGCGAGCGGGACGACATCGTCGGTCTCGGCGCGCAGGCGACCCTGACCTTCCCCTCCGGCGGGGGGGCCTATCGGGGCGACGACTTCATCTCGTTCCACCCGGAGGTCCTCTTCGAGGTGCGCCCGGAGTGGTTCCGGCTGACCCTGAACGTCGGCTTCCTGCTCCGGGACAACCAAGAGTACAACGACCGGCTGGTCGCCGGGGACGAGCTCACCTGGGCCCTCGGCGCCACCGTGCCGGTGGTCGGGAGCCACCGGAAGCCCTGGCAGGATCGGGTCGATCTGCACGGTCAGATCTACGGCGCCACCGCGACGGCCGATTTCGGCGACCGCGAGACCTCGCCCATCGAGGGCTTGGTCGGCGTGAAGTTCCACCACCACGCCGGGCTCGTGGCCGGCGTCGCGGCCGGCGGCGGTTTCCAGCGCGGCATCGGCAGCCCCGACTTCCGCGTGGTGCTGAACCTCGGTTGGCGCACGCCCTTCGACGAGCCCACGGCGGCCGAGCCCGTCGCGCGGGACACCGACGGCGACGGAATCCTCGACTCCGAGGACGCCTGTCCCCGGGATCCCGAGGACCGCGACGAGTTCCAGGACGACGACGGATGCCCCGACCTCGACAACGATCAGGACGGCGTCCTCGACGTCGACGATCGCTGCCCCCTCGAGCCCGGCGTGCCCGAGAACGACGGCTGCCCGGACCCCGACAGCGACGGTGACGGGATCCTCGACTCCGTCGACGAGTGCGATGACCAGCCCGAGGACGTCGACGAGTTCGAGGACGAGGACGGCTGTCCCGATCCCGACAACGACGGCGACGGAGTCCTCGACTCCGCCGACAACTGTCCGATGGAGGCCGGTCCGGTCGCCAACCACGGCTGCCCCGACAGCGACCGCGACGGCGACGGAGTGGTCGACCGACTGGACAACTGCCCGGACGAGCCCGGGCCCGAGAGCAACCAGGGTTGCCGCGAGCGGCAGCAGGTGGTGATCCGCGAGGACCGCCTCGAGATCCTCGACAAGGTCTACTTCGCCACCAACCGCGCGCGCATCCAGCGCCGCTCGTACCAGCTCCTCCGCAACATCGCGGCGGTGCTCACGAACCACCCCGAGATCACCCGGATCCGCATCGAGGGTCACACCGACGATCGCGGCAACGACGACTACAACATGCGCCTCTCGCAGTCCCGCGCGGACGCCGTGATGGCCTTCCTCGTGAACGAGGGCGTGACCGAGGAGCGCCTCGTCGCCCGCGGCTTCGGCGAGACCCGCCCCATCGACAGCAACGACAGCAGCGAAGGCCGCGCGGCGAACCGGCGGGTGGAGTTCAACCTCGGCGACGCGCCGGTGGAAGGCGTCGAGCAGCGCGACAGCGGGCCCGACCAGGAGACGATCGCCCGATGAAGCGAACGAAGTACCTGCTCGCCGCCGCTCTCGGGGCGGCCTCCTTCGGGACCAGCCTGGCCGCCGCGCAGCCGGCCACGATGCTCGCCGACGACCAGTTCGTCGCGATCACCTGCAACTCGTCGCCGAGCGCCGATCCGCAACCCGACGAGACCA
The DNA here is from genome assembly GCA_002320815.1 of Myxococcales bacterium UBA1660. Taxonomy (GTDB): domain Bacteria; phylum Myxococcota_A; class Polyangia; order Polyangiales; family Houyiibacteriaceae; genus UBA1660. The sequence continues at coordinate 12,817 of DCLA01000030.1, read as the reverse complement.
ACGACCACCGGAACATCGTCGGCGACGGAACCGCGCCGGCGGTCTACTACGGCCTCGACGACACCTACCTCTACCTGCGCATGCGCGTGGCCGACGACCCCACCGGGTCGGGCGCCTTCAAGGCCTTCGGCTGGTCCTTCGGGATCGACGTCGACGGTGACGGCCTCTTCGACGCCTTCGTGCTCCTGAACGGTCAGGGCATGATGGACCGCCTCCAGATCCTCGATCAGGACGGCGGGAACGGGACCACCGCCGAGGTCGTGCTCACGCCCGTGGGGGGCACCATGAACACCTGGGCCAGCGCCTCCATGGCCGGCTCCAACCTGGGCGGCAACGGGATGGACTGGTTCGTCACCGTCGCCGTGCCCCGCGCCACCCTGATGATGTTCGGCGTCGACGGAACGGTCGCGATCTACCCGGGCACCTCCGCCAACTTCACCGGCATCGACAAGGACTGGGCCTGCTTCGACGGCCAGCCCACCGATCCCATCATGGTGCCGGTCGACCCGGTCCCGGTCCTCTGCGGCAACGGGAGCCTGGACTCCGGTGAGTCCTGTGACGACGACAACCTCACCAACGGCGACGGCTGCAGCCAGTCGTGCATGGTCGAGCCCGGTTTCACCTGCTCCCAGGTCTTGGGGATCAGCGTCTGTGTGGCCATCCCCGGTCTACCGGACACCGATGGCGACGGCGTGGCCGACGTGCTCGACGCCGACGACGACGGCGACGGGATCAGCGACTCCGAGGAGATCCCTTCCTTCATCGGCGACCCCAGCGACGACAGCGACGGGGACGGCGTCCCCGACTACCAGGACCCCGACAGCGTGAGCTGCATGGGCGACGGCGGCACCCCCGAGCGCTGCGCGACCCTGCCCCTCGGTGTGGACGCCGACCAGGACGGAGTGCCCAACCACCTGGACCTCGACTCCGACGGCGACGGCCTCACCGACGCCCGGGAAGCCGGCGGCCCCGACGTGGACGGCGACGGTCTCAAAGACGACTGCGCGCCGGTGACCCTCCTCGGGCTCTGCGCGGGGGGCGCGGTGACCCCGGTGAACACCGACGGCGACGGCGCCCCGGACTACCTGGACCTCGACTCCGACGGCGACAGCGCCTCGGACTTCACCGAGGCCTTCGACTCCGACGGCGACGGCGCCGCCGACGTGCTCCTCCTGGGCACCGACATGGACGGCGACGGCATCGACGACGCCTTCGACGCCGACAACGGCGGCACCCCGGTGGACGCGCCGCCCTTCACCGCCGCCGAGGACGCGGACGGCAACGGCGTGCCCGACTGGCTCCAGACCTGCGGCGACGGCTACGTGCTCGGCGCCGAGGGCTGCGACGACGGCAACGCCGTGGACACCGACGCCTGCTCGAACACCTGCCTCGCCGCCGACGGCGAGACCTGCGCCGGTGACGCGAGCTGCCAGTCGATGATCTGCGACACCACCATGGCCGGTGGCACCTGCGTGGAGTGCGTCGCGGACACCGACTGCTCCGGCGGCGTCTGCCAGCCCGATGGCACCTGCCTCTTCGGCTGCACGGACACCGAACCGGGCACCGGGACCGATCTCGGCTGCACCGCGACCAACCCCGTCTGCACGCCGGCCGATGGCTGCGTCGAGTGCGCCACCGATGTCGACTGCGGGGACTTCGGTGTCTGCGACCCGGCGGGTACCTGCGTGGCCCTCGACTCCGACGGCGACGGCGTGCGCGACGACGCCGACGCCGACTCCGATGGCGACGGCGTGCTCGACATCGTCGAGCTCGGCGGGATGAACCTCTCCGGCGACGGCGACGGCGACGGCGTGCCCGACTACCTCGACGCCGACGCCGTCTCCTGCGCCGACGGTGACGGCGACGACGTCTGTGACGCCATCCCGGCCATCCTGGACCTCGACATGGACGGGATCCCGAACCACCTGGATCTCGACTCCGACGGCGACGGCCTGCCCGACGCCCTCGAGGCCCACGACGCCGGCGGCAACGGCGTCGCCGACGTGGTGCCCAGCGGGGTCGACGCGGACGGCAACGGCGTCGACGACGCCTACGACGCCACCCCCGCGGCGCTCCCGGACACCGACGGCGACGGCGCCTTCGACTTCCTGGACACCGACTCCGACGGCGACGGCATCAGCGATCGCATCGAGGCGGACGACGCGGACGGCGACGGCGTGGTGGACACCATGCTGCTCGGCGACGCGGACGGCGACGGCCTCGACGACGCCTTCGCGACCACCCTGCCGGTGCGCTCGGACTCCGACGGTGACGGCCGCGCCGACTACGTGGACATCGACTCCGACGGCGACGGCATCCGCGACGCCGTCGAGTGCCCGATGCCGGCGGCGTGCCCGGACTCCGACGCTGACGGCGTGCTCGACCGCCGGAGCCTGGACTCCGACGGCGACGGCGTGCCCGATCTGACCGAGGGCCACGACGCCGACATCGACGGCATCGCGGACTTCGTGCCCAGCGGGAACGACACCGACGACGACGGCCTGGACGACGCCTTCGACCCCGACGACGGCGGTCGCGCGGCGGTGATCCAGAACACCGACGGCACCGAGGGCCCCGACTACCAGGACGGCGATGACGACGGCGACGGCACGGCGACCTCCCTGGAGTGCCCGGACTTCGCCAGCGGCTGCCCGGACTCGGATAGCGACGGCCGGCCCGACTACCTGGACCCCGACAGCTCCATGCCGGACTCCGACGGCGACGGGATCCCCGACGGCGTCGAGTGCCCGACCCCCGGTTCCTGCCCGGACACCGACGGCGACGGCACCACCGACGAACAGGACGCCGACGACGACGGCGACGGCGTGCCCACCCTCGACGAGTGCCCGAGCGGGGACCCGGCGAGCTGCGACACCGACGGCGACTCGATCCCCGACCACCGGGACCTCGACTCCGACGGGGACGGCATCCGCGACTCGGTGGAGTGCACCACCGATCCCTGCGCCGACACCGACGGCGACGGCACCCCGGACCTCCGGGACCTCGACGCCGACGGTGACGGCGTGCCCGACGCCACCGAGGGTCACGACGCGAACGCCGACGGCGAGCCCGACGTGGTCCCCAGCGGTGACACCGACGGCGATGGCCTCGACGACGCCTACGACGGCGCCGCCGGCGGTACCGAAGCCAGCGTGCAGGACACCGACTCCGACGGCACGCCCGACTGGCGGGACGACGACGACGACGACGACGGCACGAGCACCGCGATGGAGTGCCCGGATCCGGCGGCGGGCTGCCCCGACGGCGACGGCGACGGCACCCCGGACTACCTGGACGCGGAGATGGCCCCGGTGGACTCCGACGGCGACGGGATCCCCGACGTGGTGGAGTGCCCCTCGGGCGTCGCCACCTGCCGGGACACCGACGGCGACGGGACCCCTGACCATCAGGACCCCGACGACGACGGCGACGGGATCCCGACCCTCGAGGAGGGTCCCGACGCGGACACCGACGGCGATGGACTCCCGAACTACCGGGACTCCGACGACGACGGCGACGGCATCCCGACCTCGGTCGAGAGCCCGCGGGGCGACAGCGACGGCGACGGCACCGCCGACTACCTGGACCCCGATGACGACGGCGACGGCGTGCCCACCGCCGACGAGCTCGGACCCGGGTCGTACACCGATCCCCGTGACACCGACGGCGACGGGACCCCGGACTTCCTGGACGCGGACGACGACGGCGACGGGATCCCCACCGCCGAGGAGCGCGAGGCCGGGCGCGGCCTGAGCACCCCGAACGACGACCTGGACGCCGATGGCCTGCCCCACTGGCGGGACACCGACTCCGACGGCGACGGGATCCCCGACGAGGACGAGCCCGGCGACGACAACGGCAACGGGGTCCCCGACTACCTCGAGCCCACCACCGGTGGTCTCGCGGGCGGCGCCTGCAGCGCGGCGGGCACCATGCCCGGCTCCTCGCTGGGGCTCCTCGGGCTCGCGCTCCTCTTCCTCCGCCGGCGGCGACGCCGCTGAACGCGGGCGCCGCGAGGCGCCCTGACGACGACGACGGGCGGCTCCTCACGGAGGCGCCCGTCGCCGTTCCGGGCCCATTGTGGCCGCTGACGCCGCGGAGTAGGCTCGCCTCCATGGACACGCTCGACCGCGACGACCGCCTGCGACTGATGAAGTTCATCTGCTCCTTCGCTTGGGCCGACCTGGAGATCCAGGACGAGGAGCGCGACTTCATCACCAAGCTGATCAAGGAGCTCGACCTCGACGAGGCCGAGCAGGCCCAGGTCCAGCAGTGGCTCGAGGTGCCCCCGACCGCGGAGGAGTTGGACCCGGCGGAGATCCCGCGGGCGCACCGGGAGATCTTCCTGGAGACCGCCCGCGCGATGATCGTCTCCGACGGTCGCATCGACGAGGACGAGGCCGAGAACTTCGCTCTCTTCGAAGCCCTGGTGCGCTGAGACCTCAGCGGTCGCATTGACGAGGGCCTCCCGCGCCCCTAGGGCATGGCGCGAAAGTGGGAGGACCCCGACTCATGATGCGATCACACGCCTGGGCGCTCGTATGCGTCCTCGCCGCGGCGAGCACCGCCGCGGCCCAACCGGAAGCCGCCTCGAGCTTCCGCGAGTCTCACCAGGACAAGCCCGACGAGGTGCTCTCCTGGTCCGCCAGCCTCGGCATGGTCTACGCCTCGGGTAACACCAACTCGTGGACGATGAACGCCGGCACCCAGTTCCGGATCGTTCGCAACCGGAGCGCGTTCTCCCTCGACTGGACCTTCGCCTACGGCCGCGCGGACCTGACCCCGAACGACGACACCACCGGGTACGTCGACACGGTGCGGAACTCGAACGCGCGCGCTCGCTACGACTTCTACCTGACCCGGAACGACGCCCTCTTCGCGGCCGTCGCCCATCGCTGGGACACCTTCGCGGGTCTCGACGCCCGCATCCAGGCCCAGGCCGGTTATCTCCGGAACTTCATCCAGGCCGAGAAGCATCGGCTCTGGGCGGAGGCCGGCTACGACTTCACCTACGACAACTACGTCCCCACCCAGGACCCGGACACCGCCGCCCTCGCGGAGTGCGACCCGGAGATGGGCGCCTCGGAAGACATCGCGCAGCGGCCGTCGAACTGCATCCTCGAGGGGCAGAACGTGCACGCGGCCCGCGTCTACCTGGGCTACGACAACAAGCTCAACGACTTCGTGAACTTCACCGCCGGCGTCGAGGCGCTCTTCAACCTGCAGCAGGGCGACGACATCCGCGTGAACATCGACGCGGCCATCGTCTCCACGCTCAGCGACCTCTTCAAGCTCGAGCTGAAGTTCAAGCTGCTCTTCGACAACGTGCCCGTGCCCGACAAGGGCAAGTACGACTCCCTGCTCACCGCCAACCTCGTCTTCGCCTGGGAACAGGAGACCGAGGAAGAGGAAGCCGCCCAATGATCGCGCGACTCACCACCCACCTGATGGCCTTCGCCGCCGTCGGGACCGCCACCCTGGCCCGCGCCCAAGAGGTCGCCGCCGAGACCGACGAGGGCGGCCGCTCCGGCGGCTTCGACATCAAGGGCGCCCTCGACGCCGTCGAAGCCTACGCCGTGCCCTGGGCGATGAAGATCATCGGCGCCCTGGTCGCGCTCTTCGTGGGCTGGCTCATCGCCGGCTGGGTCGGCCGCAAGGTCCGCAAGGTCGTCGAGCGCCGCAACCTCGACGCGACCCTGGGGAACTTCTTCGCGAACATCATCCGCTACCTCATCCTGGTCGCGGTAGTCCTCGGCGTCCTGGGCGTCTTCGGGATCGAGACCTCCAGCTTCGCCGCGGTCATCGGTGCCGCTGGTCTGGCCATCGGTCTCGCCTTCCAGGGCACCCTCAGCAACTTCGCGGCGGGCGTGATGCTCCTCGTGTTCCGCCCCTTCAAGGTCGGTGACTACGTGGAGATCGCCGGCGAGTCCGGCACCGTGGTGCAGATCGAGCTCTTCCACACCGAGCTCAAGACCCCCGACGCGAAGATGAAGATCGTGCCCAACAGCAAGGTCTGGGGCGACGCGATCACCAACTACAACACCCACGCCCAGCGCCGCGTCGACGTCGCGGTCGGCGTCGACTACTCGGCGGACTGCGACACCGTCCGCGCGATCTTCGACGAGGTCGTCAAGAACGTCGAGGGCGGGCTGACCGACCCCGAGCCCAAGGTCTTCCTCAAGGAGCTCGGCGGCTCGAGCGTCGACTGGGTCCTGCGGGTCTGGGTCAACACCCCGGACTTCTGGGCCGTGCACGAGCGGCTGGTTCGGGACGCCAAGAAGGCCCTCGACGAGGCCGGCATCGGGATCCCCTTCCCGCAGATGGACGTCCACCTGGACGACGCGGCCCTCGAGGCCTTCCGCGGCCGCTCCGCCTGAGCCGAGCTCGCCCCGCTTTCGAGGCCGTTCCCGGGAGGGAGCGGCCTCGAACGCGTCCGGGCCCGGGACCGACGGCCGGGCTCAGTGCGCGAGCGGGACGCGGAACCCCACGGTCGTCCCGTGCTCCGCGCTGCGCTCCACCCACACGGAGCCGCCGTTCGCTTCCAGGAGCTCGCGCAGCGAGGAGAGCCCGACGCTGCGGGCCCGGGGGTCACCCCACGAGACGCTCCACTCCGCGTCGGCGGGGGAGGTCCGGGCTTCGTCGACGACGGAGATCTCCAGGCTCCCACCGAGGCCGCGCCCGTAGACCCGGACGGTCGAGCCCGGCCGCGAGACCGACACCGCGTTCTCGACCAGGTGCGCCAGGACCCGGAGCACGAGGCGCGTGTCCACCGCGTCGTCGACGTCCGTCGGTTCCTCTTCGATGACCAGTGCGACGCCGCGCTCGGCGGCCTCCGGGCCCATCATCACCACGGTGTCCCGCACGAGCTCCGCCGGGCGGCGACGCGACGTCGGCTCCGCAGGCGCCGAGTGCCGAGCCAGATGGCCCAGCGACGCCCCCAGGAGATCCACCGCGCAGCGGAGACCCCGGATCGCGTCCTCGTCGGCCTTACCGCCTTCGAGGAGGCGGGTGAAGCACTCCATGGCGGTGAGGGGATGCCGGAGCTCCCGGACCGTCCGGCAGCGAAGGCGCTCCTCCGTGTGGGCGGATCGACGCGCGAGCTCCAGGGCTTTCCGGAGCTGGATCTCGCGCAAACAGGAACGCGCGAGTTCCTCGAAGAGCGCGATCTCGTCCTTGGTCCAGACGCGCGGCTCGAAGTCGATGGCGCAGAAGCTCCCCAGCGATTGGCCGGCGTCGTCCTGCAGAGGCACCCCGAGGTAGGCGCGGACTCCGAGCGTCTCGATGGTGGGGACCGTGGCGAACGCTGGGTCGGCGAGGGCGTCCTCGATGACCAAGGGTTCGCTCCGCCCGAGCGTGTGATGGCAGAAGGTGCGGCCCGCCAGCATCCGCTCCGACGCCAGGGGCTCCTCGAAGCCGTGGTGGCTCACGTAGAAGTCGCGCTCGGCGTCGACCAACGACAGGAACGCGGCGGGCGCCTTGATCAAGCGCGCGCCGAGCGCCGTCAGCCGATCGAACGAGTCGTCGGGCGGGGCATCGAGGAGACCAGTCGCCAAGACCGCGCGGACCCGAGTCGGATCTGCGCGTAGCCGGTCGATGGATTCGATCGGGGGAGCCATACCGAGCGCAGGAGGCTAGCACTCGGATCGGCCACCGAAACCTGACTCTCGTGTCGTCAAACCCGGCGCCCCCTCTCCTATGGGCCGAAACGAAAAGAGGCGACACCCCTCGGGGGCATCGCCTCTTTCGCGGAGCGACGGGGGCTCAGCTCTCGTCGGCGGCCGGAGCGGCCTTCTTCTTGCCACGCTTGGCGTAGCGCTTCTTGAAGCGCTCCACCCGACCCTCGGTGTCCATGATCTTCTGGCGACCGGTGTAGAAGGGGTGGGAGAACGCGCTGATGTCGACGCGGACGATGTAGTGCTCGACGCCGTCGACGTCGCGGGTCTCGCCGGAGGTCATGGTCGACCGGCTGATGACCTCGTGCTCGTCGTCGATGAAGATCACGGGGTGATACTCGGGATGGATTTCGGGCTTCATGTTCTTCTCGCTATCCCGCGGCTGTGTGGGTGTCCTCACGTGGACCCCATCGTACGCAGGTGAAGGGACGCCGATATGGCTGGTTTCGGGCGGGGCGTCAAGCGCCCGCCCAGAGTCGTCACGGGCGGTAGTCGAGGGTGTAGGCGTCGCCGTTTCCGGCGCCGTCGACGAAGACGTTCACGTCCATCGGGAGGAACCCGAGCGGGATGTCCTGATCGATGCTGGTGATCCCACGACCATCGCGGTCGCAGATGAGGTCGTCCGCGTCCTCGCACTGCAGGCGCACATAGACCACCGGCGAGAAGGCGTCGGTGTAGGCCCGGAGCCGGAGCCGCTGCCGGGCCGGCTCGAGGACGAACGCGCCCTCCGGGTCGAAGCGCTCGGAGAACGTCTGGCAGCTCCCGTCGTTCTGCCCGGTCGGGTTCTCGATGCCGCCGGCGAAGCCGATCACCGATCCGCCGCCGGTGATGTCCAGGGGGCCATCGCAGGTGTCCGAGATGGCGTTTCGGCGACGAACGGTGAGCGTGACCGGACCCCCGGCGCCGTCGTCGTATCCGCTGACCAGGAAGAAGACGCGGGTCCTGATGGCCACGGTGCCCACCCGGTGGACCCACAGGCGACTCTGGAGCGTCGTCCCGGGGTCGATGTCGTCGTTGCAGCCCCGGCCCCCGAGCTGGAACGAGCCACAGCTCGTGCCGGCGGCGAGCACGGTGTCGAAGCCGCTGCCGATGGTGTCCACCTCGAGGTCGGCCATCCCGTCGATGTCGACGGCGAAGACCATCTCGCGGCTGCCGCCGTCCGCGTCGCACTCCGTGTCGTAGTCGTCCCCGACGCTGGCATCGAGGTTCCCGGTGAAGGTCGCGGTCCCCGAGGCATCGAAGGTCAACACGATCACGTCGGCGCAGGTGTCTCCGGTCGCGGTCGGGCCACAGCCCTCGATGCCCTCGTCCACCGACCCGTCGCAGTCCTGGTCGACCATGTCGCAGACCTCGGCCGCGTCGGGGTTCCGGCCGGCGTCCCCGTCGTCACAGTCGGTCCCGCCGCCGCAGCTCGTACCGTCGACGCTCATCGCGGGCGCGCCGTCGCCGTCCGCGTCGACGGGGGTCGCCTCGCAACCCGTCGGTCCGCAGAAGTCCTCGGTGCACGGGTCCATGTCGTCGCAGGGCAGGGCCGGCGACGTCACGCACATCCCGTCCGGGCCACAGGCGCTGACCCCGTTGCAGTCGACTCCGTCGTCCCCGCAGTCGGCGTCGCTGGTGCACCGGTTGGACACGCAGCCCATCACCGAGTCGCAGCGCTCGCCGTCGCCACAGAGGCTGTCGTCGGCCGCCTGGAGACACCGGCCGCCCACGCACTGGTCGACGGTGCACTCCACTCCGTCGTCGCAGCCGCCCACGCACTCGAGCGCCATGTCGGGGCCACCGTCCGCGGTGGGCGTCCCGGCGTCCTCGCGGCCGAGCGAGTCCACGTCCGGGTCCACGATGACGCTGCACCCCGCGAGGGCCACGAGCGCCGCCAATCCCCCCCAGCGCATCAGAACGCCCCCCGAACCACCAGGCCCGCTCCATCGGGCCCGGCCGCCGGTGCCACGGCGACGGACTCGTCGGGCTCGTCCCGGGTCAGGAAGTAGACCAGCACCGTGGCGCCCGCGCCGGCGATGGCCGCGATGCCCAGGATGTCGGCGGTGATCGCCAGTCGGTCCGCGCGGTCGGCGGCGTCGAGACCATCGGTCACCGCCTGGTTTCGCTCCGCGGGCGGCAGGGTCGGGTCGTTGGACCGCGCCACGGCGTCGTCGAAGTCCCCGTTGGCGCCGAGGGCGAGCCCGCCGACGACGGCGGCTCCGATGGCCAGGGCCACGGTGGCCCCTCCGGCGACCCAGACCGCGCCGGGGATCCCGCCGCTCTCGTCGTCGGCTTCCTCCTCCGGACTCGCATCGAAGACGTCGTCGCTCGCGTCCAGCTCGGTCGGCCCGTCGGCGACCACCGGCGCGTCGGCGCCCTGCTCGAGCTCGATCCGGACCTCGTGGCGCTCGCCGCCGCTCACCTGGAACTCCTGCTCCTGGCTCCGGTACCCCTCCATCGCCACCTCGACGTGGTGGGTCCCGGCCGCGAGCTCGAGGGCGTCCAGGATCGGGGCGCGCCGGGTGGTGTGCCCGTCGATGGTCACGGTCGCGCCTTCGGGCTGCACCCGGACGAAGACCTCACCGATCTGGCTACGGAGCTCGGTGATCTGGCGGCGAACCTCCCGCTTCTGCGCGGGATCCCCGTCGTCGCCCATCTCCAGGAGGAAGCGCTCGAAGTGATCGAGGGCCTGCACCGGTCGACCCAGGTTCAGGTAGGCGTTGGCCATGTTCACCCGGACGCTGGGGTGGGGCGCGATCCGGTAGGCCTCTTGAAAGGCCTGCAGCGCCTCTTCCCAGTGCTCGGCCTCGTAGGCGCTCACGCCTCGCTGGAAAGCGGCGCGGGCGCGATCGCGGTCCTCGTCGGTCTGAGCGAGGGCGCCGGTGGTGAATACGAAGACCGCGACGAACGCGGCGAGACGAAAAGCGAGGGACATCGAATGCTCCGAGGGCCCGCGCCTCGGACGAGGCGGGTTCACCCAATCCCCGACTCTAGGGAGATCGGCGGCGCCTCGTCAAAGCGAGGATGAGCAAAAGAAAGGACGCCCCCTCCGCGGGCCCGGTGGTCGCGCACCCACAACCGCCGCCGGACGATCCGCCGGACCCTCCCATGTCGGGGGCCGCGAGCGTCCCCGCGTCGCACATCATCCCGCCGGTCTCCGGTTCCACCTGGAAATCGCAGAGGACGTCCTGGTCGCGCACGGAGCAGAGCTGCGGTGTGGAGTCGCCCGGGTCGCACTCGACCGGTCCCTCCATCTCGTCGAGGATCAGGCGTTCCTGGACGGTGACCCCGCCGTCGGCGGACTCCCCGACCAGGAACCCGTCGCGGTATTGGTCCGCGCAGAGCCAGAGGGCGCCGTCGTGCCAGCCCAGGCACCCCACGTCCAGGTCGTCGCGCACGACCGTGAAGGTGTCGCCCCCGTCATCGCTCCGGTAGAGACCGTGGGGGTAGGGGACCGCTTCCATGGTCGGGTCGCTGGGCATCGCCACCCACTCGGTCCCGAGATAGAGGGCGCCGTCGCCCGCGAAGAGCAGCCCGCCGATCTCGCGGTGTTCGCCGGCGTCGCTCCAGGTCTCGCCGCCGTCGCGGCTCTGGACCAAGCGCTCGGGCGCGTCGGCGGAGTAGTCGGGGAGTGTCTTGGCGAAGAGATGGTCGGGGTCCGCCGGGTCGACGGCCAGGAGCAGGAGCGTGCGGTCGTCGTCGGTCCAACCCTGGGCCGCGTCGAAGGCGAAGCGCTCCCAGATCGCGCCGCCGTCGCTCGAGCGGTGGATGAACGCCTCCGGTTCCGGGCGCTCGCTCGTCGCCGGATAGACTCCGGACAGGTAGATGCGGCCCCCGGTACCCACCAGGATCGACTCGAAGAGGATGGCCTCGATGGGATCGCTCGTGGCTTCCCACGTCGCCCCGTCGTCCGCGCTTCGGAAGAGCCCGTTGACCACGTCGCCGCCCGCCGAAGTGATCGCGAAGGCCACCGCGGGGTCCTCGGGGCTCCGGTCCACGTCGGTGATGGCGAAGCCCACGTCCTCGTCCGGCTCGGCGAAGCTGCAGAGGGAAGGCGTACCCCGCTGGAGCCCGGCGAACCCGGAGGCGACCAACGACCCGTCGCTCATCAGGACGTAGGTCGGGTCCTCGAGTGCGTTGAGGAGGAGCGCCGTCTCGCACGCCCACCGCCAGGTCTGGCCGCCATCCCGGCTGATCACCGGACCGAAGGTGGACCCCGCCACGAGGGTCTCGGAGTCCCCCGGGTGAAAGGTCAGCCCGTGGGTCTCGGGGAAGCGACCGTGGGCGCGCGCCGTCGGTGTCCCCGCGAGGAGTCCCCAAACGAGACCGACGGAGAAGCCCAGAGCGCCAAGAGGAGATCGCACGGCGCCATGCTAGCAGCGCGACCCGTTGACGCCCGGCGCTGGCTCCAAAGAGTCTCCCCATGAGCGAGTCGACCCTCTACGAATGGCTCGGGACCTCCTGGCAGGAGATCGTCCTGATCGCGCTGAGCACCCTCGGCGTCTACCTGGCCGTCATCGTCTTCACCCGCCTCTTCGGCCTCCGCAGCTTCTCCAAGATGTCGAGCTTCGACTTCGCCGCGACCGTCGCCGTGGGCTCCGTGATGGCCTCCACCCTCACGACCAAGGGGCCGTCCCTCGCCCAGGGCGCCGCCGGCCTCTTCTTCCTCTACCTCTTCCAGCAGATCTTGGCGTCGCTGCGTCGCCGCACCTCCCTCGTGGAGAAGATGGTCGACAACAGCCCGGTGCTCCTCATGGACGGCCCCGAAATTCTCCACGACGCCCTCCGTTCCACCGGGGTCACCGAGGACGACCTCCGCGGGAAGCTCCGGGAGGCCAACGTCATCCGGATGTCCCAGGTCCTCGCCGTGGTGCTCGAGACCACCGGCGACATCTCCGTTCTCCACGCCGACGACGGCACCGAGCTCGAAAAGTGCCTCCTGGAGGGGGTGCGACGCCTCTGATTTGCCCCCGCCAGGGGTCGCTTCGGGCCCCCCGAGGAAAAAAGTGCTCGAGGGGAGAAGAAAAACATTGCGCGGGCGGGGGGGATCGAACACATTGCGCAGCCCTTGGGCGCTGACGGCGCTCGGGACTTGAAAACCGAATCGGAATCTCATCGTGTAAGATGCGGGTCTCGCGCCGCAGCCTTCGGGCTGACGGGAG
>DCLA01000059.1 GCA_002320815.1 Myxococcales bacterium UBA1660 | reverse complement strand
GCAAGTTGGCAAGTGCGTCCCCATGGCAAGTCGGGGCGGGCCGATGCGCAAGTTGGCAAGTGCGTCCCCATGGCAAGTCGGGGCGTGCTGGGGCGGTAAGGAGGGGCGGGCTCGGGGCGCGGCAGGGTGGGGGCATGGGTCGGTGTCGGATCGTGGTGTGGTGCGTGGTCGTGGCTCTCGGGTGTTCCCCGGGGGAGAGCCCGGCGGAGTGTCCGGCGGGGACCTACGAGGACGAGGGGGAGTGTGTGCCGGATGGGACGCCGGTCGGAGACGCCGAGCCTTCGGAGACGGAGGAGGGGGACGACGACGACCATGCGTCGGACCCGGAGGCCGAGGGGTGGGAGGAGTCGATGGCGGACCTGCCGACCATCGAGGACGACGGTCCCGAGATGTCGGACCCGACCGAGGAGCCCAGCGAGGAGCCGAGGTTCCCCGATCGCATCGGGCGGCTCTCGTTCGCGGTGAAGACGGCGGGCGGGCGCAACGACGGGTCGAACGGGCAGTTCGAGGTGTGTCTCAACGACAGCCGATGCTTCCGGCTGGACGTGGCCGCCGTGGACGACTTCCGGAGCGGCGAGTTCGATGTCTACCACTACGCCGGCGTGGACATGCCGCGCAGCCGGGTGGACCGGGTGGAGATCCGGCACGTGAACGGCGCCGACATGTGGCGCCCCGCGTGTATCGAGACCCGTTTCGACGGCGAGCCGGTGCAGTGCAATGCCGACCTCCCGCCCATCGGCACCGGCGGTGGCGCGGAGCGGCGTCGGCACCGGATGCCGCTCTCCAACGAGTGCGGCACCTGCTACCCGGCGCGGATCACCCACGGCCCGCTGGTCGGCGCGGTGACCGCGGACACGGCGCGGATCCTGGTGCGCACCGACGCCAGCCGACCGGTGAAGCTCCAGATCGCCGAGGCGGCCACGCCGGGCCGCGTGGTGACCGAGGTCGGCCCGCGCTGGCCGAGTCCGGCCGACGACTACACCACGACCTTCCGCGTCACCGGGCTGAGCCCGCGGACCGACTACGTGGCCAAGGTCCTCATCGGGAACCACGTGACCTCGTTCCGAGCGCGCTTTCGCACCGCGCCGCGACCGGGTCGCAGCGCGCACTTCCAGGTCGCCCTGGGGTCCTGCGCGAACAACCACAACGTGCGCCCGGTGCACCCGATCTTCGACGTGATCCGCGAGCGGGATCCCGAAATCTTCGTGTTCCTCGGCGACAACCACTACGGGAACACCGGCAACGTGCAGGGGCTCTGGTGGAACTACCGAGACACCCTGGGGATGCCGCCCCGGGAGCGCCTGGTGTCGCGAACGTCGACCCTGGCGATCTGGGACGACCACGACTTCACCGGCAACAACTCGACCCGGCACGCCGACGGGCGTGACCGCGCGCTCCGGGCCTTCCGGGACTACTGGGCCAACCCCGGGTACGGCGATGGCGGCACGCCCGGCATCTTCTCCAAGGTGAGCCACGGCGACGTGGACTTCTTCCTGCTCGACACCCGCTACCACCGGGACCGTCCGAACACCGGCGGGTCCATCCTGGGCGACGCGCAGTTCCGTTGGCTGAGACAGGAGCTCCGCGCGTCGACCGCGACGTTCAAGATCCTGGCGTCGGGCTCCCTGATGAGCCGCAGCGGGGGCGAGACCTGGACCGACTACGCGACCCGACGGCAGCTCTTCACGTTCATCCGGGAGCAGAACATCCACGGCGTGATGGTGCTCGCGGGCGACATCCACCGGAGCTCGCTGCGGCGGATCAAGCGGGACGGCGACTACGACATCCCCGAGGTCATCGCGTCGGGGCTGGCGAACTTCAGCAACTCGAGCTGCCACGGGGCCAACTCCGACTATCGGCAGATCGCGTGTCTCGGCGACGTCGGGAGCTTCGCGATGCTCGACATCGACACTACCCGCGCCGACCCGCGCATCATCGCGCGCCTCTACGACGAGCGCGGCACCCACCGCGGCCAAGCCATGACCATCCTCCGCTCCCAGCTCCGCTGACAGGGACGATCGTCGTCATCGTCGTCATTTGGGGACGATCGTCGTCATTGTCGTCATTTCCGCGCGCGACGCGGAGCTCAGCCGGCGTCGTCGTCGGTCGGCCGGGGCAGGAAGAGGCGGCCGATGGGCACCTCGACCTCGAGGAACGGCGGCAGGGCGACAGTGTCCTCGTCGCCGTAGGTACCCACGAGGGTCCAGCCGACCTCGGCGTGCGCGAAGACTTCGACCAGCCGTGCCTCGGGGTCGACGAGCCAGTAGTGGCCCACGCCGTGCCGGTGATAGAGGGTGCGCTTCTGGTTCCGGTCGCGGCTCGCGGTGCTCGGAGAGAGCACCTCGCACACCCAGTCCGGGGCGACGCGAATCGGCCGTTGGGTGCCCGGATCGAGCAGCCGCTCCCGGCGCCAACCGGCGAGGTCGGGGCGCACCACGTCATGGGCGGTGAGCTCCACGTCGACCTCGACGAAGACCCACCAGCCTCCGGGTCCCCCGTGACCGTCGTCGTCGTCGTAGGGGCGACCGACGAAAGAGCGGAGGGCGCCTTGGCTCTTGGAGTGGCGCGGCAGGGGCGCGGGCGCGGTGACGACTTCGCCGCCGAGTACCTCGCCCCGGACGTCCTCCGGGAGACGGAGGAGGTCGCGATAGGTCGCCAGTGCCCGCGCCGGTTCGTTCATGGCCTGGCCTCAGCCTAGCAGCGCCCGCCCCCCGTGGCGACGCCGCCCCGACTTGCCATGGGGA
>DCLA01000091.1 GCA_002320815.1 Myxococcales bacterium UBA1660 | reverse complement strand
CTGACCAAGTCGAGCTGGTGAGGTAAAGACGATGCCGCGCGACAAGATTCGCCTGATCTCCTCCGCTGGGACGGGCTACACGTACTACACGACCAAGAACAAGCGCACCATGCAGGGCAAGCTGAAGCTGATGAAGTACGACCCCCGTGCACGCAAGCACGTGGAGTTCGTCGAGGCGAAGATGCCCAGCCACAGCAAGAGGTAGCCCACCATGTCGAAGGTTTGTCAGGTCACGGGCAAGGGCCCGATGGTGGGACACAAGGTCTCCCACTCCAATCGCAAGACGAAGAAGCGCTGGCTTCCCAACCTCCAGACGCACCGCTTTTGGGTGCCGTCCGAGGAGCGCTGGGTGAAGCTCCGCCTCTCCACCGCGGGCATCCGCGAGGTCGACAAGCGCGGCATCGAAGCCGTGCTCCGCGACCTCCGCTCGCGCGGCACCAAGATCTGAGCCCTCTCCGGGCTCTGCGAAACCCCGCTCGCCTCGTCGGCGTGCGGGGTTTTCGTCGTCTCTGGCTCGCCGAACGACCGAGTACCGCGATTCCTTCCCGGCGCCCCCGACGGAAATAGATGGCGACCGACCATCTCCCGGGGTGGTGTGGGTGGGGTTGGGAGACGGCCGATCGCCGGTGGGGTTTGGTTTTGGAGGAGGGTCTCGATGGCGGGCGAAATCGCCCGCACATCATGGCAGTCGCCGACCCCCGGCCGGCGCTACCTCGGGTGGGGACTTTTTTCGCTCAGCGAACCTCGACCACCACGACGGTGACGTCGTCGCGGGCGACCCGGCGGGAGGCTTCGGCCAAGAGCTCGAGCACGCCCCCCTCGACTCGGTTGTTGGCCAAGGTGTTCGCGATGACTTGGTGGGGAACCACCTTGGTGAGACCATCGGTGCACACGAGGAAGCGGTCTCCGGGTCGCGCGTCGACGACGGCCATGACGGCGCCCCGATGGTGCGGGACGGGGAAGGAACCGATGCAACGGGTGAGCGACCCGCCAGCCCGATCGTCGAGCCAGTCCGCGTTCTCACCTTCGCGAAGGAGCTCGTTGCGGACCGTATGGTCTTCGGTGAGGAGGGCCAGGGTACCGTGGCGCAGGCGATAGACGCGCGAGTCCCCGGCATGCAGCACGAGCGCGCGCGTACCCTCGACCACCAGGCAAGCCAGGGTGCTGGCCATGCCGCGACTGCGACCCGTCGCGCGATCCATGACTTCTGCACGCGCGGCGCGCAGCATGCGGTGGCCACGTTCGATGAGCGTGCCCGGGCCCGAGTTGGCGTCGAGGCCGTCGATGACCGCTTGGCTGGCGAGCTCGCCCGCCGGAGCGCCCCCCACGCCGTCGGCGACGGCGAAGCAACCCGCGACCTCGTCGACCAGAAAGGAGTCCTCGTTGACGGCGTGGTAGCCGGTCACGGAACGCCCATGGGCGTGCAGCGGGGGATACGGTCGGGGAGCGGGTATGGGGTCGGTCACGAGCACGATGGGCCGGGGGTCGGGAGGGTCATGTCCCCGGACGCTTGCAACCGACGTTCCGCGGCGATTCTTCGGACTTTCTCGGTGCCGCCGTTCCACTTTGGAACAGTGGCGCGGGATTGTTCCCACATATGTGGGTCTCACCCTTCGGAAGGAAGTGACCGACGCGCGAGATCGAGCAAGTCGTTCGTCGGCTCCTTTTCCCCGAGGAGCTCGGCGTGGACCTCCACCCGGAAACCGCGAGCCGCCGCCCAGGCCCGCGCGGCCAGGAGAGGCCGCTCACGACCTGGCACGGGGCGCCGCCGGACCAGAAAACCCCACCAGCCGGCGTCGAGGCCTCGAAGCGCGACGACGGCGGCTACCCCGTGCCGCGCGCTGCTCGCTTCGTCGAGGTGGTCGGAGCGACAGGCGACCACGGCCGCGCCGGAAGCCCGGGCCTCCACCATCACGGCGACGGTGTGTCGATGCATCATGGAGCGCATGGCGGCCTGGTGGGACCCCTCGGCGAGCGAGTCCGCGTCGACCAGAGCGACGTCCACCGGATCCCCCCGGACCACGTCGAAGGGGATTCGACCCGAGGAGGTCGACATGGAGCTCCGGTAGGGGCCTCCGGGAAGCCCCGCGGACCGCGGCGCGGGCGCGAGCTCGACGGTCATTCCGTCGGGGCTCAGCCAACCCCAGCGACGCAGGACCCGGACCGAGCTCATCGGCTCACCTGGTCCGCGCGGCGGCGGAGCCGGAGGTCCACCTGCCCCCGGGTCGGGGGTCCCGTAGCGGGCGGCGCCGGGACCGACGCAGCGGAGGCGGTCGCCACCGACGAGGGCGCAGGTGACGGCGGGGCCCACCAGGACCCGGCGCGCTCCGCGCAGCGCCCGGAGCTCGGTGAGGGCAGCGGCCTCGGACTCCACGCGGCCCCAGCAGCGGACCACGCCGCGCGCGAAACGGGCGCACCCGTGTTGTTGGCCGATGGCGAGCTCCTCCGCGCCATGGAGTTCGGGCAGCTCGACCCACTCGGTGCCCAGGGTCCCCACGAGGTCCCACCAGGGCTCGCCGGGCTGGGGGCCCAGGGCGAGGACCCGGCCGTCCCCGAGCCGCGCGAAGGTGACCCGGGTGCCGGCGCCGAGCTCGACCAGACCGCCGAGCCGCGCGACGGCCTCGGCCGGCCCCGGGCGGCCGCCGGGGCCCACCGACCAGCGGACCACCGTGCCGGCGTCGTCCCAGGCCCAGCGGAGCTGGCCGTGCCCCCGGACCGCCCCGACCACGCGGCCGAGACCCCGGGCGCGGACCTCCCGGGAAACCCCGCCGTCGTCGAAGCAGCGCAGGAAACCTCCGTGGATCGCGCAGACTTCGGGGGCGACGGCGGTGAGCGTCCACCCGTCGCCTTCGAAGCGCCGGAGCGGCGAGGCGAGCTCTTCGCCGCCACAGAGGGCGCTCCGCAGCGCGACGGCGGCGCGGAGGCCCTCGCCGCCGCAAGCGAGGCGCCCCTCGGCGTCCGTGAGGCAGAGGCTGCGCCCGCCCGCGATCGATCGCGGGTGGAGCGCGCTGGCGGGGGCCGCCCGGAAGCCCTCGTCGTCCCAGCAGATGGCGCGACCGTCGGTGCGCGGGGTGCAGAGCTGATCGTCGACGAGGGTCACCGGGGGCGCACCGCCGTGGGGCGCGAAGCCGTCGCTCGCGTCATCGACTCCGCGGAGGCGCGCGGCCGCAGCGGCCACCGACGGGGCAGCGACGGGCTCCTCGAGCAACTCGACGCCCACGCCGCCGCCGCGAATGTCCAAGGGTCCGGGGGCCTGCCGCCACTCCAGGGCGCGCCAATGTCCGGGGTCCGCGGCCGCGCCCTCCGCCTCTAGCAGAGACGCCGCCGCGACGGCGGCCTCACCACAACGGTTGCGCGCCCGGACCTCGGCGGCGGGCGACCGGGCCACGCCACAGTAGAGACCGCGGAAGCGCTCCTGGTCGGGCATGCGGGCGAGACCGGCGAGCCCGTGGAGGCGCCCCGCCGGCGTGCCCACGGCGACCAGGTGTTCGAAGAGCGCCGGCGCCTGGGGGTGGGCGGCCAGTCGCCGGAAGGGCGCGACGTCGGGCGCGGGCCCCCCCAAGGTCAGGGCGACCCCGGTGAAGACCTCGGCCTGGGCGAGGCGCTCGAGGTCGGCGGCCAGGTCCGGCGAGAGGTCCAGCCCGTGCCGCCGGGGTTCGAGGGGCTCGCGGCCTTCGCAGGTGAAGAGCGGGTCGGGGCCGGCGGCCAGCGAGAGGGTGGCGACCAGGGCCGCGCGCTCCTCGACGTCTTCGTCGAGGGCCCCGCCGAAAGAGACGGCGACCGCGCCGATGGGCAGCGGCGCGCTCCACCCTTCCCGCAGCCGGTAGCCAAAGCGCGAGGTCCGCGCCCAGGTCGCCGGGCGGCCGAAGAGCTCGGGACCGCTCGTCGCGGTCGCCGGCGGGCGGTAGAGCGGTGAGCCGGGCTCGACCACGACCGAGAGGTGCGCCTCCCGGGAGCCGAGGCGAACCAGCTCGTGGAGGTCGTAGCGGACGGCGGCGCTGGTCTCGTCCAGGGTGACCGGATCGATCACCCAGCCCTCGGGGATCTCCAGGGTGAGGCCCGGCCGGAGCGCGACGCGACCGCTGGGGCTGCGCACGCGGCGCGGGCCGGGCTGGAGCGTCTCGGCGACGCGGCGGGCGAGGTGGGCGCAGCCCTCGACCCGGGCGCCGACGCCACCGACGAGGACCTGGACTTCCTGCACCAGGCCGTCGCGCGTCTGACCGTAGAAGGTCGCGGCCCGCAGGCGGTCGTCGACGGGCTCGGGCTCCCGGGGGTAGACGGCCACCAGCCCGCGCAGACCGCTCGCCTCGGCGCGCACCACGCGCCTCGGATCGTCGCCGACGAGGCTCTCCACCGTCGCCTGCAGACCCCGTTCACCGACGGTGACGAAGAGCTCCCGGACGGCCAGGCGGAGGGACGGGCCGGCGTCCACCACGGTCTCGGCGCGCGGCGAGGGGAAGACCCCCTCGACCCGGCGGGTCTCCGCGCGGTCGAAGGTCGGAGGCGCCGGGAGCTGCGCGGTGAGCCTCCCCTCGAGGAGGACGACCGGGTACTCCAGCGGCGCGTCCCCCAGCTCGCCACAGGCGCCGGTCGCCACCTCGAAGGGCGCGGGCGCGTGGACGGGCGGCGGCGGCGGCTCGGCGGCGCAACCGAGCGCGCCGAGGAGAGAGACCCAGCGAAGCATCGGCGGGAGCCTAGCGCGGAGCTCAGGTCGGT